>CADBZO010000001.1:0-24270 GCA_902799185.1 uncultured Bacteroidales bacterium
ACTCCCCGCAAGCAAGCTTTCGGATAGTTTTTACCATCAAACTCCGCAACTCTGCGAGTAAAAGCCTTCAAAAGCAATAAACATAAAAAACATTTTTATTAGTCAAAAATTACCAACAATTATTCAAAAATTTGCACTGCTGATCAAATCAAAAAAAATGAATAGACTTATAAGTAACTATATAATAATGCTTTACATCTCACAAAACTTAAAATATTGCAACAGTAGTAATTCTCAACTATACTTGATATTGTCAATCAGCCGTACGGGACCGCAATAGACGGTGACACAGCCGATGGCGTGGTCAAAGGTATCGGTAGGAAGGAGTGTCGTCCGGTCCACTATCTCGTAATACTCCACTTCCAGCCCCTCGATGGCGTTGATGGTGTCCATGACGCGTTGTTGTACGGAAGCGACCGTTGCACCGGCTTCTTTCGCCCATTCCAACGAAGAAAAAAGCGTTTTGGAGATACCCAGAGCTGTCTCTTTCTCTGCTGCGGAAAGACGCTCGTTGCGGCTGGAGAGGGCGAGACCCGAGTCCTCCCGGACGATCGGACAGTCGATAATCTGCAGATCGCCGAAGGTGCCTGCCATCGAACTGCGCTCCACCATATGGTGGATGATAGCCAGCTGCTGGAAATCCTTCTCTCCGAAGTACGCCTTGTCGGGCTGTACGAGGTAGAAGAGGCGGCTGACGACCTGCACCACTCCGTTGAAATGGCCGGGACGCATCTTACCCTCCATGACTTTGTCCAGCCCTGCGAAATCAAAGGCGAAGGTGGTGTTCATCTCCTCGGCGGAGTACATCTCCTCGGGCGTAGGGGCGAATACGTAATGCGCGCCGATAGAGGAGAGCAGTGCCGCGTCCCGCTCTATGTTGCGGGGGTATTTGGCCAGGTCCTCTTTGTTGTTGAACTGGGTAGGATTGACAAAGACGGAGACGACGCATATGTCATTGTCCTCCACCGCGCGGCGTACGAGCGACGCGTGACCCTGATGCAAGGCGCCCATGGTAGGCACCAGACCGATGGTTTTTCCTTCTTCCTTGCAGCGCTCAACGGCTTGCTGCAAGTCTTTCTTAGTGGTTAAAATCTGCATATAGGATATGTTAAAATGTGTACTTTTCTCAAAAAAACGTGCAAAGTTACTATTTTTTTTGCATATGTCAAAATTTTTTTGTAATTTTGCAGTGGGAAAAATATACACACACTTATGAAAGAGCCGAAACGTATCCTATTTATCTCCCAGGAGATTACCCCTTATCTGGCCGAAGAGACACCTATCCGGTTGCTCAACCGCCAGTTACCGGAGTATTTCCAGTCTCACGGTTACGAGACTCGGACGTTTATGCCAAAGTTCGGCGAGATCAACGAGCGCCGCAATCAATTACATGAAGTCATCCGTCTATCGGGAATGAACCTGATTATTGAAGAATCAGACCATCCGCTGCTGATCAAGGTAGCGTCTATCCAATCTGCGCGTATCCAGATCTATTTCATTGACAACGATGACCTGTTCCATCGCCGCAAGGGCGTTTGTAACGAGAAGGGGGAGGAGTATGCGGACAATGACGAGCGCGTGATTTTCTATGCCCGCGGCGTGATAGAGACCGTGAAGAAACTCCGCTGGACGCCGGACATGATCGTTTGTTCGGGATGGATGAGTGCGCTGGCGCCGCTGTATCTGAAGAAAGCATACGGCGACGAGCCGTTCTTCGCCAATTCGAAGATAGCCCTGATGATCGACGACAACGAATATCAGAAAGCCTTCCCTACCAAGTTTTCCGAGAAGCTGCGTATATCCGGCATCAGCAGTACGGATGTGCGCTCCATAGCCGGTTTCCCGGTGGGGTACGAGGAACTGATGAGGCTGGCTATCGATTTCTCGGACGCTATCGTCTTTGCCGCTCCGAAGGTGAACCAGCGTCTGTACAACTACGCGGAGACGAAGAATAAACCGATCCTGCCGTACGAGGAAGGCGAGTTGAATGACATGTGCCGCCGGCAGTGGGAGTTCTATCAGTCATTATTAGAGCCGAATGAGTAAGAAAATATCGTATGTGTTGGTGTTACTGCTTCTGGCATGCTGCTGGAGGGGGTGTAAGGATGATGTGGCCAGCGCGGGAAAAGCCGTGTTGGACGAAGATGACGAGGTAGTAGTGCTGGTAGATACCTTCCCGTTGCACTCCGCGATAGACAGTTGCGACGCGATCATCTCCCAGGCGGACTCGTTCCTGTTAGGCGAGATAGAGACCAAGTACGGTCTGCTGCGCGCTTCTATCCTGACACAGCTGGCGTGTCCGGAGGGGTATTCATACCCCGAGAACGCCGTGGTAGACTCGATATGCCTGTTTATGTACTACGGCAGCTGGGTTGGCGATGCACACGCGCCGATGGCGATAGACGCCTATATGATGGACAAACAGACATTCAGCTATACCGGCACTTATCCTACCGACTTGCATATCAGTGATTACTGCTCCAAGGAAAAGACGATCCTTGCCAACCAGCGTATCGTCGTAGCGTCCGAGAAACTGGACTCGGTGCAACGCGAGGACGGGACGTATATTCCGATGCTGAGGATGCGGGTGAACGATGATTTCATGAATACGTTCTGGGCTATTCAGTCTTTCGGCACGCAGGAGGAGTTCAGCGAGCAGTTCAAGGGACTGCTGATTGAGAGTTCGTTCGGTTCGTCCACGATGCTGAACGTGTCGGATATAGCCTTAGGCGTGTTTTACCATTTCAACTACCTCAAACGCGAAGGCGACCCCACGTCCGATACCACGGTATATGACATGAAAGCGTTCTACGCCAACTCGGAGGTGCGGACGGTGAACCACCTGGAGTACCCGGGCAAGCAAGAGCTGGTGGAGACGCTGCAGCAGGACTCTGACACCTATAATTATATAATCGCGCCCGCGGGCGTATATACGCGTATGACCTTCCCAATGGCCCGTATCACCGATTCGATCATGGTACACATGGGTGAGATATACGAGGGCTTATGGATCCAGACCAAGCAGCCGTATGTCAACAAGGCGGAGGTACGTATCGACGTGACGAACCGTTATACGGGTTCGGAGGCGGACAAGACCCGCGAGGAATGGCTGCAGCCGGCGAACTATATGCTGCTTATCAAGGAGGAGAGCATGGAGCGGTTCTTCGCCAACCGGGAGTTGCCGAACGACAGTTGCGCGCTGCTCAGTCCGCTGATCCAAGGCACGGACGCCAACGGCGATGCGATTTTCTATTACCGCTACGACCTGTCGGATTTCCTGACGAGCCAGCTGCGTAACGAGACGTATGTGGAGGAGATGAAGATGCTGTTGGTGCCGGTGAGTGTCAACACGAGCACGACGAGCACGGCCGAGTCGGTCTATTCGGCTGTCCGTCAGCAGCAGACGCTTTCTGCGACGCAGATACGGTCCGCGCAGAACGGCATGAAGCTGGAGATAGTCTATAGCGGTTTCTCGCTGCCGTCCTTTACGGATTAAGGGGTGATGAGTTAATGAATGAATGAGTATAAAAAAAACGCGGTGTCAAACCGCGTTTTTTAATCTATAGAGATCCGTTTGTTCCAGTTTCTCCTGTGCATAGGTCTTGGTGACGGTGAAGGACTGGGTGGTGCCTAAGTTCTTATGGTTCGGCATCTCGAACATCAGGTCCCCCATCACGCTCTCCATGAGTCCGCGCAGTCCGCGTGCTCCGAGTTTGTACTCCAGCGCTTTGTCCACGATATAGTCGAGTGCGTCGTCGTCGAAGGAGAGGGCCACGCCGTCCATTGCCATGAGTTTCTTATACTGCTTGGTAAGGGCGTTCTTGGGCTCCGTGAGGATATTCCGCAGCGCCTGTTTATCCAGCGGGCGGAGGTAGGTCAGCACCGGCAGACGGCCGATGATCTCCGGGATCAGACCAAAGGACTTGAGATCCTGGGGAGCGATATATTGCAGGAGGTTGTTCTTGTCCACGTGTGCAGCCTGCTGCTGCGCGGCAAAACCGACCACCTGGGTGTTCATGCGCTGGGAGATCTTGCGCTCGATACCGTCAAAAGCCCCTCCGCAGATGAAGAGGATATTCCTGGTATCCATCTGAATACACTCCTGATCGGGGTGCTTGCGTCCGCCTTGCGGCGGTACGTTCACGACCGAACCCTCCAGCATCTTGAGCAGACTCTGTTGCACGCCCTCGCCGCTCACATCGCGGGTGATGGACATGTTTTCAGATTTGCGGGCTATCTTGTCTATCTCGTCGATGAAGACGATACCTCTCTCGGCTTTCTTTACATTATAGTCGGAAGCTTGCAGCAGGCGTGTGAGGAGTGTTTCCACATCCTCGCCCACGTATCCCGCCTGAGTGAGGGAGGTGGCGTCTCCGATAGCGAAAGGCACTTTCAGCATCTTGGCTATCGTGCGTGCAAGGAGCGTCTTGCCGGTGCCGGTTGAGCCGACCAGCAGGATGTTGCTCTTCTCTATCTCCACCTCATCGGAGCTGTCCTCTTGCAAAAGACGCTTATAATGGTTATATACCGCTACGGAGAGGTTGCGTTTGGCGTCGTCCTGACCGATGACATACTGGTCGAGGAAATCCTTCATCTGTTGCGGGGTAGGCAACTCGTCTTTGTTCAACGAGTCGGCAGCAGCTGCCGCCTCCATCTGTTTTCTCTTTTGTTCCTCAAGAAGGGAGTGTCCCGCCTCTATGCAGTTATGGCATATCCATACTCCGTCAAAATAGGTGCTCGAGAACAACTGTGAGGACGGTTTTTGCTCATTGCAGAAGAGGCAGAGCCCTTTATCCTTATTCTTCGCCATTAGTCTTTATGCGTATAAACCTTGTCGATCATTCCGTATTCGAGTGCCTCTGCGGCAGTCATCCAGTGGTCACGGTCGGCATCCTGGCGGATTTGGTCCATGGACTTGCCGGACTTGTCGGAGATGATCTGGTACAGTTCGTCTTTGAGTTTGAGAATCTCTTTCGCCGTGATCTCGATATCCGAAGCCTGTCCCTGGATACCTCCGAGGGGCTGGTGTATCATCACGCGGCTGTGAGGCAGTGCGGCGCGCATACCGCTCTCGCCTGCCACCAGCAGGACAGCTCCCATGGAGGCAGCCAGGCCGGTGCAGATCGTGGAGACTTTCGCCTTGACGAACTGCATGGTATCGTAGATACCCAGTCCGGCATAGACGGAACCGCCCGGCGTGTTGAGATAGAGATTGATGTCGCGCTCGCTATCCACGGAGTCCAGATAGAGCAGCTGCGCCTGGATGACATTCGCCGTATAGTCGTTCACCTCGGTACCGAGGAAGATGACACGGTCCATCATCAGACGGCTGAAGACGTCCATCTGGGTGACATTGAGCTGGCGCTCCTCCAGAATAGTAGGGGAGATATACCCGCTGCTCGCGCGGGTGGACTCCATGCTGCGAGACATGATATTCTCTACATGCATGGAGTTCAGACCCTGCGAAACGGCGTATTTCAAGAAATCATTGTTCATTTCTTCTCCTCTTTCTTCTCTGCGCGTTTAGCTTGTGCCAGCTGGATATCATAAGCGATCGGCGAAGCGATGAACAGAGACGACCATGTACCTACGATCACACCCATGAGGAGGGCGAAGACGAAGCCCTGAATGGTCTCACCACCGAAGATGAAGATAGCCAGAAGGACTACGAACGTGGACATAGAGGTCGAGAAGGTACGGCTGAGCGTGTTGTTCAACGCGTCGTTGATATTCTGTTTGCGCTCGCGTTTGGGATAGAGGCTGTTGTACTCACGTACGCGGTCGAAGATAACCACGGTATCGTTGATAGAGTAACCGATGACGGTCAGGATAGCCGCGATGAAAGCCTGGTCAATCTCCATGGAGAACGGCATGATCTTCCACAGGATGGCATAGAGGCCGAGGATGATTACGGTATCGTGTGCCAAAGCTACCAATGCACCTACCGAGTAAGCGAAGTTGCGGAAACGGACGAGGATGTAGAGGAAGATCACTACGAGTGCGGCGAGGACAGCCCATACCGCGCTGGTGGTGATATCATCGGCGATAGCCGGACCTACCTTCTGGCTGGACATGATACCTACGTTGGCGTTCGACTCGGTGGAGTGGAAGTCCTCGAAGGTGATGTCCTCGCCCAGGAACTGCTTGCAGCCCTCGTAGAGCAGACCCTCGATATACTCGTCCGCCTCGGCGTTGTCCTCGTGGATGCGATAGTTGGTGGAGATACGTACCTGGTTGGCATCGTTACCGAAGGTGATGACGTTCAGACCGAAGGTCTCGCCTTCCTCCAAGGTAGCCTTGAAGATGTTCTCCAGGCTCTCGCGTACATCCTGGGTGTTGACGTTCCGGTCGAAACGAACGACATAGTTACGTCCGCCGGAGAAGTCGATACCGAGGTTCAGTTTACCGAAGATATGCGGCTCGAGACCGAGGATAGCGAAGATCACCAGACCGCCGGATACGCAGTAAGCCCATTTGCGTGCCTCTACGAAATCGAAGTGTACGTTCTGGAGGAAGTTCTTCATCAGTTTGGTGGTGAAGCTCAGTTCTTTTGCATTATCCTTGGCGGCATAGTCCTCGAGCAACAGACGGGTGATGAACACGGCCGTGAGGAACGAAGAAACGATACCGATCATATAGGTCACAGCGAAGCCCTTGATAGGACCGGTACCGAAGATAGCGAGGATGGCACCGGTGAGGAAAGAGGTGACGTTGGCATCCACGATGGCGGAGATAGCACCCTTGAAACCATCCTCGATAGCCTTACGCATACCCTTGCCGCCGCGGAGCTCCTCACGGATACGCTCGTAGATGAGCACGTTACCATCGACTGCACAACCCATCGTCAGGACGATACCGGCGATACCCGGCAGGGTCAGCACGGCAGAGAAGGAAGCGAGGATACCTACCAGCAGGAAGACGTTGCACAGCAATGCTGCATCGGCGATGAGACCCGGGATCCAGCCGTAGTAGAAGATCATGTAGATGAGGATGAGGCAGAAGCCCAGTACGAACGACCAGAGACCGGACTGGATAGCCTCACGACCCAGCGACGGACCTACCACGCTCTCCTCGATGATGCGTGCGGGCGCCGGCATCTTACCGGACTTCAGGGTGTTGGCAAGGTCTTTTGCCTCTTCTACGGTGAAGTTACCGGTGATCTGGCTGTTACCGCCGGCGATCTCGCTCTGAACGGTCGGGAACGAATATACGTATCCGTCGAGTACGATAGCTACCGATTTGCCGATATTGTCTTTGGTCAGACGCTGCCATGTCTTGGCGCCCTCTGCGTTCATGGACATGGATACGTTGGCGTATGCGCTGATCTGCGAGAAATCTGCGCGTGCGTCGGTGATGACGTCACCCTCGAGGGATGCGCGTCCGTCACGTTGCGCTTTGAGCGCTACGAGCTGGTAGTAGGCGTTAGCCTCGTCGATAGCTTTCACCGTCCAGTAGAAACGTGCGTCACGCGGCAGAACGGCCTTGGCAATCTGGGAGTTGAGCATAGCGTTTACCTTGGCGGTATCGGTGTAGTGTACTGTACCGATCACCGGTCCGCGGTAAGCCTGTCCCGCCTGGTTCACCGACGGGTTGAGGATAGCGAAGAGCGGGTTCGACTTTTTATACTCCGCGAGCTGTGCTGCCTGGTCGGCTGCCATAGATGCACTGTCTGTGCCCAGGCTGTCCACCAATGCGGCGAGTTCGTCACCCTCTGCTTTCGGAGCCTCGGCAGCTTTTGCTTCCTCTGCTTTCGGAGCCTCTTCTGCCTCTTTCACCTGGGTGGCTGCGAACTCGCGGTTGATCTGAGCCAGCATCGGCAGGAGCTCGGAAGCCTCGTAGGTCTCCCAGAACTCCAGGTTAGCCGAACCCTGGAGGAGTTTACGTACACGCTCCGGCTCTTTGATACCCGGGAGCTCGATGAGGATACGGCCCGGCTGGGAGAGCTTCTGGATATTCGGCTGTACGACACCGAAACGGTCGATACGGGTACGGAGCACGTTGAACGAGTTGTTGATAGCTCCGTCCACTTCCTCGCGGATGACTTTCTCTACCTCGGCGTTGGTGGAGTTCAGGGTTATTTTGTCCTTGAGCTCGAAGGTGGAGAAGATAGAAGCCAGCTGGCCGTTCGGGTCCACTTCGTTGTACGACTCCACGAAGAGGGTTACGAAATCCGCACCGCTGGATTTCTGTTTCTGGCGGGCACGAGCCATCGCCTCTTTGTAGTTCGGCGTCTCGTTGTGACCGCTGAGGGCGTCGAGGATGTCCGGAACGGAAACCTCCATGGTGACGTTCATACCTCCCTTGAGGTCCAGACCGAGGTTGATCTCTTTCTCGCGGCACTCTTTGAGGGTGTAACCAAACCATACTTTCTTCGCAGCAATGGAATCCAGATACTGGTACTCTTTCACTGCATCACCTGCCGCATACTCTTTGGCTTTCTTGTCATAATGACTCGTCACCAACGAGAATGACAGGTAGAAGGCGCATACCAACGCAAGGCATGCCGCCAGGATTCTAACAAGTCCTTTGTTTTGCATAATGTTTTTAGTTTTTATTTGTTATGAATGATAATTCTTCTCCTGCGTACGCGGTGCATACACATGCGCACGACACACAAAAAGTGCGCAAAGGTACAAAAAAATTTTGATATATGCAAGAAAAATACAAAAAATTTGCTTATTTGGAAAAAATGTAGTACCTTTGCAGTCGGATTATGGCACAAGAAAAGCAAAAAAAAGGTATTCCGGCCATGTACCTCCGTTGGATTTACATGGTTGTGGCAATCGCCGCTTCCGCGTTTCTGATGACGCGGCCGGTGTTTCGTTTTCAGGAGGATAAGGGTATCATCTATGTACGAAGTTATTCGATGGACAACAAGGAGTTCGTAGCCTACCAAACGGAGATGGCTACCGGCGCCCGTTATGTCACCGCAACGACATCCGTCAAAGGGTTGTACTATTGCAACAAAGCGATGATTTATTGCGCAATCCTCGCGTTGCTCTGTTTTTTCAGCAACAAATGGCGTATCCTGTTATGCGATATGACGATAGCTGCGTGCGGTGTCTATTACCTGCTGATTATCTATTACGCCGTGGCGATCTCCGACCAGCATTTCGCAACGCTTTATCCGAGTCTGATGTGTCTGGTGCCGGCTATCCCGCTGCAGATGATGGTGATGACCCGCATCAGTATCTTCAAGAGCGAGAAAGAAGAGGCAGACAAAGAGTCCGGCGATTACATAGAAGAGTAAGCAGCCCACCGTTCCGCAGTAGCCAAACAAAAATCAGGCATCCTTCCGGGTGCCTGATTCTTATTACTTAACTATTTGAATCTTTAACAAATCATCAACGTATCCTTAACTTATCATTAACGATTGCATCAATGAAAGGTCGTAATGAACCGTGGTCTTTCATATACTTTTTTACTGAAATCGAGTGCAAATTTACAAAAAATAAATGACATCTCCAAATTTTTTGATACAAAAATGGTAAAAAATGCGCGAAGCTGATGCTACGCGCATGTAAAGTCTAAATAGGATGTTTATAAAAATATAAGTTGTTAATAAAAATAGACCTCTTTGCTCTGCAAAACCGGTTCGCCGGAAGTGTTGGAATAGTTACGTTTGACAAGGATGTTACCGTTCGAATCATAGGAATGTGTGTACGTATCGTACTGCCACATTTTACCGGAAGAAACATATTTATGGGAAGAACAATTTCCGTACCGATCGTATTCAAAGAAATACTCTGTTGGATTATTGCTGGCAGATTCGCTGGTATAATAGGAAAAGATATATTTCTCGTACGTGATATCGCCATCGGCGTTATAGGTATATTCGGCTTTATCCACCAACTTCCACTCTGTCGTATCTCCCATATAATGATACGAGTACACATCCGTTGTTGCGTGGGTATTATCGAGCCAAGAATAGAGAGCTTTTTTTCTTGCGTTACCGTCTTTATGTTCCGTTTCATGTGTAGCCAGTTTGCCGTTGCTATCATATGTTTGCTTGTCTGTTCGCCAGCAATCCCATTCATTTAAGATGGCGTCAAACGAATAATGCCGCATTTCCAATAGATTATTACGAGCGTCGTAAGTCCTTTCCTCTTTTTCGGTATATTGCTGTATTTTGACATTGTATGTCAGACGGCACAACATATTACCGTTCGCGTCGTATTGATAGTAATCAATAGAAAACGGTGTTCCTACCGTATCTTGCGCTGCCATGATATACACGCTATCCGGACGGCTGATGTGACGAGTAGAAGGAGTATTGGAACCAGAAGGTTCACACGAGGAGAATAAAAAGACACCGGTTAGTGCCAGTGCGGGAAAATAATATTTGAAGTTCATAGTAATAAAACATATTTAGCCCTGCTCTAAAGCCTTTGCAGGTCTTGGCATAAGAAATGACCATCCTAAATATGTTTCATAGGCACTACGAATTTTCAAATCCGCCGCAAAGGTACAAAAAATAAATGACATGTGCAAGGTTTATACAAAAAAAACTTGCATATATGCACAATTTGCAGGCGAAATAACAAAAAACAAGCACCCAGGAGTGCTTGTTTTTTGTTATTTGCTCTTAGCTGTTGGCTATTAGAGTTCTTATAACTGCGGACCGGCAGCAACGAGTGCCTTGCCTGCCTCGTTGGTCGTGTACTTGTCAAAGTTCTTGATGAAGCGGGCTGCGAGGTCTTTTGCCTTTACTTCCCACTCAGCAGCGTCTTTGTAGGTGTCACGCGGATCGAGGATAGCGGGATCTACGCCCGGCAGTGCGGTCGGTACCTCGAAGTTGAAGAACGGAATCTTCTTCGTCGGAGCGGTGAGGATGTCGCCGCCGAGGATAGCGTCGATGATACCACGGGTGTCGCGGATGGAGATACGTTTGCCGGTACCGTTCCAGCCGGTGTTAACGAGGTATGCCTTCGCGCCGGATTTCTCCATTTTCTTAACCAACTCCTCTGCGTATTTGGTCGGATGGAGCTCCAGGAACGCCTGACCGAAGCAAGCGGAGAAGGTAGGAGTCGGCTCGGTGATACCGCGCTCGGTGCCTGCCAGCTTGGCGGTGAAACCGGAGAGGAAGTAGTACTTGGTCTGCTCCGGAGTCAGGATAGATACAGGAGGCAGTACGCCGAAAGCGTCCGCAGAGAGGAAGATCACGTTCTTGGCTGCAGGACCTGCAGAGATAGGACGGACGATCTTCTCGATATGGTTGATAGGATAGCTTACGCGGGTGTTCTCGGTCACGCTCTTGTCAGCGAAATCAATCTTGCCGTTCTCGTCCACGGTTACGTTCTCCAGAAGCGCGTTGCGCTTGATAGCATTGTAGATGTCCGGCTCGGACTCTTTGTCAAGGTTGATGACCTTGGCATAGCATCCGCCTTCGAGGTTGAATACGCCCTCGTCGTCCCATCCGTGCTCGTCGTCACCGATCAACAGACGTTTCGGGTCGGTACTCAAAGTGGTCTTACCCGTTCCCGACAGACCGAAGAAGATAGCGGTGTTCTTGCCCTCCATATCGGTGTTAGCCGAGCAGTGCATAGAAGCGATGCCGCGGAGCGGGAGGTAGTAGTTCTGCATCGAGAACATACCTTTCTTCATCTCGCCGCCGTACCAGGTGTTGATGATCACCTGCTCACGGCTGGTGGTGTTGAATGCCACGCAGGTCTCGCTGTTCAGACCGAGCTCTTTGTAGTTCTCCACTTTCGCTTTCGAAGCGTTGTAGATCACGAAGTTCGGCTCGAAGTTCTCCAACTCCTCTTCGGTCGGCTGGATGAACATGTTCTTTACGAAGTGTGCCTGCCATGCTACCTCTACGATGAAACGGACAGCCAGACGGGTCTCTTTGTTAGCACCGCAGAAAGCATCTACTACATAGAGGTTCTTGTTGGAAAGCTCCTTGATAGCCAGCTCTTTCACCTTAGCCCAAACGTCCTCGGACATCGGGTGGTTGTCGTTCTTGTAGCCCTCAGTGGTCCACCATACGTTGTTGTGGCTCTGAGCGTCATCCACGATGTATTTGTCTTTAGGCGAACGGCCGGTGTAGATACCGGTCATTACGTTTACGGCACCGAGCTCGGTCAACTGACCTTTGTCATAACCGGTCAACTCAGGCTTGGTCTCCTCTGCGAACAGATACTCGTAGGAAGGGTTGTGGGCGATAACGGTTGCGCCCTGAATACCATACTTGGTAAGATCTAACTCTTTCATAATGTTTATTTGTTTTTTAGTAGTGTAATCCATTAAAAACGCAGGTTGCGGACCTTGCGAACCGTCTTGCGCTATTAAACTGGGTACAAAATTACAACAAAATTTGCAATTATGCAAATAAGTAATAATTTTTTTAAGAAAAAATCTTCAATTTGTTCATTTTGTTTGTCAAATTCAATATTTTATAGTACCTTTGTGCCGTTTTTTATGGAAAATAACCGATACGACAAGGAAGATTTGCAGGAAGCGCTGCGTGTGTTGCGTGAGGGGGGCATCATCGCTTACCCTACGGATACGGTGTGGGGGATAGGCTGTGACGCTACGAATGCGGAGGCTGTCAAACGGATTTACGCCCTCAAACGGCGCGAAGACAGCAAGTCCATGCTGGTGCTGCTCGATTCGGCGGCCAAACTGGACTATTATGTGGATGTGCCGGAGGCGGCTGAGATGCTGTTGACGACAACCTCTCCCCACCCCTCCCCCGAGGAGCGGGAGTTCGATGATGGTCAGGAGGAAAAGCCCCTCACCATCATCTATCCGAACGCGCGGCATCTGGCCGGGAACCTGGTAGCGGAGGATGGCTCGATAGGGATCCGTATCTCCTCGGAGCCGTTCAGCAAGGCGCTCTGTGCACAGTTGAGACACCCGATCGTCTCGACCTCGGCGAACATCAGCGGTCATCCTACGGCGCGTTTCTTCCATGAGATAGAGGCGGAGATACTGGACGGCGTGGACTACGTCTGCCGTTTCCGGCGGGACGACGAGACACCCCGCGAACCTTCTTCCATTATCAAAGTGAATACAGATAACAGTTTTATTATCATTAGGCAGTAAACGGCCAAATGGCAAATGCAATGACCTTACGGCGCAAACAGCAATTATTGTACCTGACAGCGGATCTCATCAGTAGCGAACTGGTGTGGATCGTCTTTTTAGGCTTCCGGTGGATGGTATATGAAGGTCGTGTGGAGGTATTGGAGGACGTGCTTATCCCGGCTTTCAGTTTCTGGACGCCGCTGGTCGCCTATCCCTTGGTTTGTCTGGTCGTATATTATCTGTCGGGTTATTACCTGAAACCCTTCCAGAAACCTTTGTGGCAGGAGTTTATGAGGACATTCGCCTCGGCGCTCATCATCGCCATGGTGTTCTTCTTCATCATCATCATTGATGACCATGTGGAGTCCTATAACCATTTCCTGGTCAGCCTGGGAGTGCTCTTCGGTTTGCAGTTCACCCTCAGTTATATCCCCCGTCTGGCCATCACCTTGCTCTCCCGTCACCGGGGAGTGATGCGTACGAAAGTCGTTCACTCGATGGCGGATGCGGCGCGGCTGAAAGCAGGGGAGCAGGACGAGGTGATCATCGACCTGCCGAACGGATATACCGACCGGGAGTTATACGAACTCATCGCGTGTCTGTATCCGCTCTCGTGCGAGATAAGTATGGTTCCGCGCGTGTACGATATGCTCACCGGAGCTGCGAGGATCGGCCATCTGGACCGTCCGTCGCTCATACATATCACCGACCACAGCATGAACGACATGGAGCTGTGTATCAAGCGCGCTTTCGACGCAGCGGCTTCTGCGGCAGGTCTGGTCATTCTCTCGCCGCTGCTGGCGGTGATAGCTATACTGGTGAGACTCACCTCCCGCGGGCCTGTGTTCTACACCCAGCAGCGTATCGGGCTCTACGGGATACCGTTCCGGATATACAAGTTCCGCACGATGGTGGATCACGCGGAGGCGGACGGCGTACCGCACCTGACAGCGGACAACGACCCGCGTATCACCCCTCTGGGGCGCTGGCTGCGAAAATACCGGCTGGACGAACTGCCGCAGTTATGGAATATTCTCCGCGGCGACATGTCCATCGTGGGACCGCGTCCCGAGCGGCAGTTCTTCATCGAGCAGATCATGAAGGAAGCGCCCTATTACTGCCTGCTGTACAAAGTCCGTCCGGGACTGACCTCCTGGGGCCCCATCCGCGTGGGGTATACCGACACGATGGAGAAGATGGTAGAGCGGTTGAATTGCGACGTGGTGTACGTAGAGAACATGAGCCTGCTGCTGGATATGAAAATAATGTTCTTTACAATAGGTGTGATTATCCATGGGAAAGGCAAGTAAAAGTACAAAGGGACAAAGTACAAGGTACAAGGGACAAAGTACAAAGTACAAGGGACAATGATGGATTACGACGAGAGTATAAAAAAAGCCGAGGCGATTATTACCGAGCTGGAGCAGGCTCAAGCCATCGGCATGGAGGAATACAAAAAAAAGGCAGCGGAAGCTACCTCTCTTCTTCAATACTGCCAATCACTCATCACTGAAATGCACCAGGACATTCCGGTATGAGTTGAAGATTTTCGATTTAGATACAAATCCCAAGTACCGGCGGTCCTGATCGACTACCGGCAGGTTCCATGCTCCGGTGTCTTCAAACGTCTCCATGACCTTGTCCATCGGCATGTCAAACTGCAGGATAGCCGGTGGCGAAGTCATCAGTTGCTCCACTGTGAAACGCTTGTACAGGCGGGGTTGGAACATGATGTTCCGTACCTCGTCCAGCAGCAGTACGCCGCGGAGCTTTCCGTCGTCGTCAATGACGGGGAAGATGTTACGCCTGCTCTCGCTGATGACTTTGACCAACTCGCCCAGGTTCATCTCCGGCGAGATGACTTTCAGATCCGTCTCCAGCACGTTGTCCATCTTGAGCAGAGTGAGTACATTCCGGTCCTTGTTATGCGTGAGGAGTTCGCCTTTCTGCGCCAGCCGCATGGCGTACAG
The DNA here is from genome assembly GCA_902799185.1 of uncultured Bacteroidales bacterium. Taxonomy (GTDB): domain Bacteria; phylum Bacteroidota; class Bacteroidia; order Bacteroidales; family Paludibacteraceae; genus Colicola. Next base: position 15,000 of record CADBZO010000001.1, read on the forward strand.
CGAGTGAGGCTCGAAGAGCATGATGGTCAGATAGGAGATCACGCTGACGAGCATCAGCGGCATGAAGAGGTGGTATCCTCCTGTGAGCTCTGCAATGAGGAATATACCCGTGAGAGGGGCATGCATCACGCCGGACATCAGTCCCGCCATTCCCACCAGCGCAAAACTGGTCTCCGGGACCATCAGTCCGCACATGTTCATGATCCTGGCAGTGACGAAACCGGTGATAGCTCCCATGAAAAGCGAGGGTGCGAAGATACCTCCTACGCCTCCGCCGCCGTTCGTCGCAACCGAAGCGACGATCTTGAAAAGAACGATCGCCACGAAGTAGGCCAGGATGATAAGTTGGGTGTTTACCGTAGAGAGCCGGGCGTAGAAACGGGTAGGGATGATATAATTCTCCAGCGGGCTGTTGAAGAGGGCGCTGATGCTGTCCCCGTTGATGAGCTGGCGGATCGTGTCGTAGCCTTCGCCGTAAAGCGGCGGGAAGAGGTATATCAGGATGCTCAGCGTCAGTCCGCCTGCGGCAATCTTGGCTCCTATGCTGCGGATGTTATGTTTCATCCACCGCTCCAGGCCGTTCATCCCGCGGGTGAAATAGAGGCTGACGATGCCGCATACGGCACCCAGCACGAGATACCAGGGGATACGGGTGACGAGGAAGGGCTCCGTGCTGTCCAGCGGGAACATGGGCTCTACGCCCGTGAGGATATACGAGATGGCTGTGGCTGTGACGGAGGAGATAAGGAGCGGTGCCACCGACGTCATTGTCAGGTCCATCATCAGCACCTCCAGCGTGAAGACCAGGCCGGCTATCGGGGCTTTGAAGATACCGCCTACGGCACCCGCAGCGCCGCAACCAATCATCAGCATCATCGTCTTCTGGTCCAGCCGGAAGGCTTTGGCCAGATTCGAACCGATGGCGGCACCGGTGAGCACGATAGGCGCCTCCGCTCCGACCGATCCGCCGAAACCGATGGTCAGACCCGAACCGACAATGGAGCTCCACATGTTATGCGCCTTGATGATAGACTTGCGCTGGGAGATGGCGTAGAGGATTTTCGTAATACCGTGCGAGATATCGTCCCGTACGATGTATTTGACAAACAGCGCCGCCAGCGTGATACCGATCACCGGCGTGATGAGATACCACCAGGTATGTGCATCGGCAATCAGTTGCTCCTGTACGAAACGCTGGATGAGATGGATGAACGATTTCAGGAGAGCGGCAGCCAGAGCGGAGAGAGTACCTACGAAAAAAGAGAGAATAATCACCAGATTCTTCTCGCTGATATAGCGCTCCCGCCACTCTATGAGTCTGTCGTATAGATTACTCATCCCATCCTATGCCTTTGTATTTGTCGAGATCCCACTCTTCCTCCACTTCGTTCAGATAGATCGTGTGCTCCTCGTCTTCGTCGTCCTGCGCCTCCGGCTCGTCCCGTTCGATGACGGTGACGTCTATCGGGGCGTGGGAGATCTCAATGACCTGGTTCTGCTCTTTGTTCAGTTCCGTCCAGAGGGCGTCTTTGAGAGCCTCTATACCTTCTCCGGCTACCGAGGAGATAGGCAGTACCTCGATACCCAGTTTGGAGCGGAGAGTGGAGAGCTGGGAGTGGAGAGAGGGCAGTTCGTTGCCTTCTTCATCTATCCGCGGCAGGTCACATTTGGTGACAGCCAGGATGCGCGCTTTGGTGAGCAGCTCGGGGTTGTATTGCTCCAGTTCATGCAGGAGAATATTGTACTCCGCCTCTATGTCCGGACTGGTAGCCGGTACCATGAAGAGCAGTACCGCGTTGCGCTCTATATGCCTAAGAAACCGCAGTCCGAGTCCTTTGCCTTCGCTCGCCCCCTCGATGATACCGGGTATGTCGGCCATGCAGAACGACCGGCCGTCGCGGTAGGAGACGATGCCGAGTTGCGGCGTGAGGGTGGTAAACGGATAATCGGCTATCTCGGGTTTGGCAGCGGAGACGACGCTGAGGAGGGTGGACTTGCCGGCATTGGGGAAGCCTACCAATCCTACATCCGCCAGGACCTTGAGCTGCATGATGACCGTGCGTTCCTGGGCCGGTTCACCGGGCTGGGCGTAGCGGGGAGCCTGGTTGGTAGCCGTACGGAAATGCCAGTTGCCTAAACCTCCGCGTCCTCCTTTGAGGAGCACCACGCGCTCGTCATGCTCCTTCACCTCACAGATGAACTCACCCGTCTCGCCGTCATAGACTACGGTGCCGCACGGTACCTCGATGATCTTGTCCTCGCCGTCCTTGCCGAACGAACGGCTCTGGCCGCCTTTGCCGCCATCCGTAGCCATGATATGTTTCTGGTACTTCAGGTGCAGGAGCGTCCATAAGTTCCGGTTGCCGCGCAGAATCACCGATCCGCCTTTGCCGCCGTCGCCGCCGTCAGGGCCGCCTTTGGGCAGATACTTGGCACGGTGAAGGTGCATACAACCTGCGCCGCCCTTTCCCGAGCGGCAGTAGATCTTGACATAATCGATGAAATTGGCAGCCATAAAAAACCGTTTATGATAGATGATTTATTGTCCCTGGTAGCGGTCAATGATACGCATGATCTGGAGGAACACATCCGCCATCTGGTGGTTGCCGTTGACGGCATAGTAGTTCCCCTGGTGGAGGTAATAATGCGCAATAGGCTCCGTCTGATTGTGGTAAACAGCGATGCGGTGACGGATCGTATTGAGGTTGTCGTCCTTGCGTCCGCTGACTTTACCGCGTTCTATCAAACGCTGGATAAGCAGTTGCTCATCTACCAGCAGGTCTATCATAATGGCCTCCATGTTATATTTCTGGAGCAGTCCGGTCAGTGCCTCCGCTTGTGCCTCGGTACGGGGATAACCGTCAAAGATCGTTCCCTTGCAATCCGCCGGCAGGGAGGATATATAGTTCTCTATCACGCCGAACATCATGTCGTCCGGTACCAGATTGCCATTGGAAATCAACGCATCGATCTGCTTGCCTAATTCCGATCCTTTGGCAATCTCTGCGCGGAGCACATCTCCGGTAGAGAGGTGTAGCAAACCGTATTTTTGCGCAATGAATGCCGACTGTGTGCCTTTTCCGCTACCCGGAGCACCGCATAATATTATATTCAACATCGTACTAATACCTTTGTGAAAACAGACGCAAAACGAGTTGCCCCTTCTCTCGAGCAACTCGTTTGCTTTGCTAAATTGCTGAATTAGAGCGCAAATTTTGCACCCGGTTTAATCTTAACAGCCTTCTTTGCCGGAACGTTGACAACAGCACCGGTACGCGGGTTCTTAGCGGTACGAGCTGCTTTCTCTACTACGCTAACGGTTGCGTAACCTACGAGTTGTACGTTCTCGCCTTTCTTCACTGCCTCAACGGCGGCCTCAAGAGCTGCGTCGAGAACCTTGGTTGCTACTGCTGCTGATACCTCAGCCTTTGCTGCTGCTGCCTTAATAAGTTCGGATTTGTTCATAACTTTGAGTTTTTGAGTTATTAATAATTGGATTTATTGGGTTTCCTATTCGGAATGCGAGCGCAAAGTTACAAAAATTTATTGAATTAACAAATATTTTCAGCAAAAAAATACTATTTTTTACAAAAAAAACACATTTTTGGGCATTTTATGGTATTTATAGTGTGATTATATCATAAAAAAGTAGTACCTTTGTCGTCGAAATAGGCTTGCAATGCCCGGATACTGTTATGAGAAATTTACCTACGGTCACGCGCTACCTGCTGGTAGCCAATTTGATGATTTATCTGCTCGCTTCCGTGATGGAGCGGTATGGTGTCTATCTGAACAATATTGGCGGTCTGCATTACTGCGCCGCGGAGTCTTTCCATTGGTGGCAGCCCGTTACGTATATGTTCCTTCATGCGAATTTCAGCCATCTCTTTTTCAACATGTTCGCCGTGTGGATGTTCGCTCCGATGATAGAGAACGAATGGGGCGAGCGGCGTTTCTTGATCTACTACCTTGTCTGCGGTCTGGGTGCTGCCTTGGTGCAGGAGGGTGTCTGGGCGTTGATGCTCGGTAACATGAGTGGGTCTTATGGCGCCGCCGCGCTCAGCCAGTACGCCTATTTCCTCAATACCATCGGTGCTTCCGGTGCCGTATTCGGTATCTTGTTCGCCTTCGGGTGGCTCTACCCCGACGTACCGATGTTTATCCTCTTCATCCCTGTTCCTATACGTGCGCGCGTGTTCGTTATTATATATGCGCTCGTGGAACTCTTTGCCGGACTGGGGTCGGTGACCGGTCTGACGGCCGACCACGTAGCCCATTTCGCCCACCTGGGCGGCTTGCTCTTCGGATGGCTGCTGATTCTGTATTGGAAGAAGACCAACTGGCGCAATCCTTTTGAAGGATTCGGCAAATCGAAAGACACCGAGGACGGAGGCCGTTTCGGTGGATACCACTATCATAAGAGAGTGTAGAGTTGAGCGTTTAGTGTGTAGGGAAAGAGAGTGTAGCTACCACCGGCTTGTGATCAGAGCCGGTGGTTTCTTTTACGGTGCAGCTCACCGGTGTGAGCGGGTCGGAGCAGAGGATATAGTCTATTCTGAGTCCGAAACCGTGGTATTCGTAGGTGCCGCCCCACTCCCACGGGTGCAACTCGCTCCAGGCATCGTGCAGTCCGCGGCTGATATGCCAGTAGGCGTAACTGAGCGGCACGGAGTTGAAATCGCCCACCACGATCACGGGGTACGGGCTGGCCTCAATCTCATCCCGTACAGCTTGCGCCTGGCGGTTTCGGAGCGGGATAGCACGTTTCCATTTCGCCTCTATTTTGTTCATGTCGGATAGATCTTCCTTTTGCAGTTTATACGACTCCAGATGGTTGTTAATCAGCCGGAAAGTGTCTTTCCCCACTACTACGTCGCATCGGTTGGAGAGGTTGCCCGCACTCTCGTAACGGATACTCTGTTTGTGAATCAGCGGATATTTGGACCATACCATCGTACCGTACTGGTGGCGGCTGTTATAGACCGAGAAATCCAGATACGAATACGGGTAGATTTTGCCCAAAGTCTCCTTAACGTCCTGCAAGGTCAGGTACTTGGCGTTCTTATAGACATCCACCTCCTGCAGACAGATTATGTCCGCCTTCCGGGTTGTCAGAAAGCGGAGCACCTCGTTCTCACCGGGCTTATGGGTATAATCCATCCGCGCGGTGTTCCACGTCAGTACGGTGATGGCTATGAGCAAACAGTGCAACACAACAATTTAACCATTTAACCAATTAACGTTGCTTTAGCGACCTTTCGGCACCAGCGTCACCAGCGGGATGATCATCTCCTCCAGCGAGATACCTCCGTGCTGGAAGGTGTTGCGGTAATACTGGGCGTAGTAGTTGAACTGGTTGGGGTAGGCGAAGAAATCGCTTCCCGTGCAGAAAGCATAACTGCTGCTCACGTTCGGGCAGGGCAGGCCTACGCGTTTCGGCTGCTCGATGGTGAAGACGTTCTTGCTGCTGCAGTTCAGCGCCTTGCCTACCTTATAGCGGATGTTGGTGTTGGTGTTCTTGTCGGCGATGATCTGTACGGCGTTCTTCACGCGCGTGGTGCCGTGGTCAGTGGTCAGCACCAGCGTGAAGCCTAACTCTGCCGCCCGGCGTAGCAGTTCGTAGGTAGGCGAATGGCGGAACCAGCTGAGTGTCAGGCTCCTGTACGCCGCTTCGTCATTGGCCAGCTCCCGCATCATCTTACTCTCGGTACGCGAGTGGGAGAGCATGTCGATGAAGTTCAGCACCACGATATTGAGCGGTGTCTGCACGCCCTTGAGCTGGTGGATGACACGCTCGCAGAAATCACTCTCGTTGACTTTCCAGTAGTTGAACGTCTCCCGCCGGCGGTAACGGTCCAGCAGGGTCTGTACCAGTTCGCGCTCATGCTGGTTCTTGCTCTCTTCGTCGCCTTCTTCTACCCAGTATTCGGGGTACATCTCCTGAATCTGGAGCGGCATCAGGCCTGAGAAAATGGCGTTACGGGCGTACTGGGTAGCGGTAGGCAGGATAGAGGTGTACTGCTCCTCCGTGCGGACGGTGTAGAAATCGCTGAGAAGAGGCTGGATGGTCTTCCACTGGTCGTACCGGAAGTTATCAATTACGCACAGCAGCACTTTCTCCCCTTGGTCCAGCAGCGGGAACACCGCATGTTTCATCACGTCCGGTGACATGATGATGCTTTCGTCTTTGGGCGAAGCGGTCTTTCTGCTTTCTACGATCGACTCGTAGTTCTTCGCGACCCATTTGCCGAAGGCTGTGTCGGCTTGGGTGCGCTGGTCCTCGATGAGGGAGCGCATGGGAGAGTTCTCCAGCTCCAGATCCCACCGGCTGAGCGTACGTTCGATGGCTTGCCATTCTCCGATGGTAGTGGCGGTGTCGATCATATAGGAGATGTCGCCCCATTCCTGGCGGTAGTTCTGCTGCGCCTTTTCGGTGACGATCTCCTGCCGGTGGATATGACGCTTGAGGCAAAGCAGAATCTGGTTCGGGTTGACGGGTTTGATGAGATAATCGGCTATCTTCTCCCCGATTGCCTGCTCCATAAGATGCTCCTCCTCGCTCTTGGTAATCATCACTACCGGCACCTCCGGATGAATCCGTTTGATGTCCTGGAGCGTCTCCAACCCGGTCATACCGGGCATGTTCTCGTCCAGAAAGACAATACTGATCTCCGCCGGATGATGCCGGAGCGTGTCCAAGGCGTCCTCGCCGTTGCTGGCGGTGAGGACTTCGTAACCTTTGTCTTTGAGGTAAATAATATACGGTCGCAACAAGTCTATCTCGTCGTCAACCCAGAGTATTTGGTTCTTATCCATACTACGTAGGAACGATTATTTCATAGTTTCTCCATTTGTTAATCAGGTTCGTCATGTCTTCCGGCCATTCGCTGTCGAAGAACATACGTTCTCCCGTGCGCGGGTGGGTGAATCCCAAGGTTCGCGCGTGCAGCGCTTGCCGGGGACAGAGGGCGAAGCAGTTCTCTATATACTGTCTGTATTTCTGGGTACGGAGCCCTTTGAGTATCTCGCACCCGCCGTATTTCTCGTCGCTGAAGAGCGGATGACCGATATGCTTCATATGCACGCGTATCTGGTGGGTGCGGCCGGTCTCTAACCTGCATTCCACCAGTGTCACGTACGGAAACCGCTCCAGTACCCGCCAGTGGGTCACCGCCTCTTTGGCTTGCGGGCACTCCTCCAGATCCCATACGCGGTAGATGGTCCGGTCGCGGTTGTCGCGTGCCAATGCGCCTTCAATGGTGCCACTATCCTCTTGGAAGGTACCCCAAACCAACGCATTGTATGTCCTTTCTGTGGTGTGGTCGAAGAATTGTTTTGCCAAATGCGTCTTCGCCTCCGGTGTCTTGGCGATCAGCAGCAGCCCCGAGGTGTCTTTGTCAATCCGGTGTACCAGCCCGATAGAGGGATCGTTGATATCAATTTTTAATTTTTCATTTTTAATTTTTAATTCCTCTTCAAAATGCCATGCCAGGGCGTGGAGCAGCGTGTGCTCGTAGTTGCCGTGGCCGGGGTGAACCACCAGACCGGCGGGTTTGTTGACCACCATCAGGTCCTCGTCCTCATAGACGATATCCAGCGGTATGTTTTCCGGCGTGATGGTGAAATCGTGGGGCTCATGGTCCAGCAGCACTTGGATCACGTCGCCCGGTTTGACGCGGTAGTTGGACGCTACCGGACTGCCGTTTACCCACACGTTCCCTGCATCCGCAGCCGTTTGGATGCGGTTACGGCTTGTGTTCGTCATATGCTCTGCCAGGTATTTGTCAACGCGTTCCTTGCCTTGACCCTTGTCCACCTCGCACCGCCAACGCTCCCACAGCTCGTCGCTCTCCATATTTAAATCCTCAATTCTCAATTCTCAAATATCAAATATCAAATGTCAAATCTCAAAACCACTCTTCTTCCTGGCTGTTGCCGCCCGAAACAACTTTCTCGATGTCCGTCGAGAGCCATAGCGAGACGGTCTCTCCTTCTAAGATTTTGGTGCCCGCATCGGGTTCCTGGCGGTATATATACTGCTCTTTGTTCTCCTCGTCTTCGGCGGGACTTTCCTCTTCGTCGTACTGTACCGCACCTATCGTCAGGCGGTTATGCAGCAGCAGGCTACGTGCGTCGCGGAAGGTGAGTCCTACTACGTTCGGCGTCTCTACATACTCCGTACCGCGTCCGAAACCGACTACCAGCCGCACCTTGCTGCCTACGGCGATCTTGTCGCCCGGCTGGATGCTCACCGTGTCCATCCGCACGTCCAGCACCAGGTCGCGGTATGCCGACGGCTCGTATTCATAGACCGAATCTACCTCGATGCCTAATCCGCGAAGTGTCGTCTCCGCCTGCCTGTAACTCAGGTCCTGCAGGTTCGGCATGATGATCTGCCGTTTGCCCGTGGCGTTGATGGTCACATAGACTGCGCGTCCGTGTTTGGCATGAGAGGCCGGCTTTGGGTCCTGTTCAACAATCGTGCCAAACGGCACTTTGTCCGAATAGGTGGAGTCAACGACGATCAGTCTCAGCCCGCCGGTGGACAGGATAGGTTCCGCTTCCGCAACCACCAATCCGCGTACATCCTCTACCTCTACCTCTACTCCGTGCTGCGTATAACCGCGTAACCACCATATCAATCCGGCCAGAATCAATAGCCCTGAGAGCACGGCCGCTACGATATTCCAACCTACAAAACGCAGGTCTGTTTTGTCTATAAATGCCTTTTTTGCCATAAAATGTAATTTTTAGTGTGCAAAATTACAATTTTTTTTGCATATATCCAAAAAAAGCAGTACTTTTGCACCGTTTTTTCGCAAAAAGGCGAAGAATTGAATGAAATAAAGCTTTATTAACCCCAAAATTAAGAACAGAACAATGAAAAAGATGCTTCTTATCGTAGCTGTTGCATTTGCTGCAATGAGCTGCGGCAACAAGTGCTGCGAGAAAAAATGCTGCGAGCAGGATTCTGCTGCATGCAGTGCAGACACTACTGTTGTAGTAGAGGAAGAGGCTGTTGCTGACACTGCTGCCGTTGAGGTAGTAGAGGAGGTAGCTGCTGAGGTTGCTGAGTAATCAGCAACAGGTAAGGTACAAATCCCTACAAAAAAGAAGCGACTCGCAAGAGCCGCTTTTTTTGTAAATGTCAAATTTCAAATTTCAAATGTCAAATTAGTAGTGTTGCGATAATTTTAAGAACATAAACAGAGATAAACCCTTTTGAATGCTTTTGAGCTTCGCTCTCGCGTACTTTGCTGCTAAAAACTCC
>CADBZO010000001.1:24296-141940 GCA_902799185.1 uncultured Bacteroidales bacterium
TCTCGCGTACTTTGCTGCTAAAAACTCCCCGCAAGCAAGCTTTCGGATAGTTTTTACCACCAAACTCCGCAACTCTACGAGTAAAAGCCTTCAAAAGCACGCCAAGTGGGCACATAAAAACATTGCCAATTCAAATCGAAAAATTGGGATTTATAAGTAACATATAATAATAATGCTTTACATCACACATAACTTAAAATATCGCAACAGTAGTAATGTCAAATGTCAAATCTCAAATCTCCCCCGCCCCCTCTCAGAGGGGGAGAAGGTTAATCTTTGATTAGGCATCTTCCCGTCATCTCTTCCGGCTGCTTGATGCCCATGATATGGCACAGCGACGGAGCTACGTCGGCGAGGATACCGTTCTCCACCTTCGCGTTCACGTGGTCCTTGCTGATATAGACGAACGGCACGGGGTTGAGCGAGTGCGCCGTATTCGGCGTGCCGTCGGGGTTGAGGGCGTTGTCGCAGTTGCCGTGGTCGGCAATGACGATGATCTCATAGCCGTTCTCCAGCGCCGCTTCTATCACTTTGTGCGAGCACTCGTCGATACATTTCACGGCCTTCTCGATGGCGGCATAGACACCCGTATGACCGATCATGTCGCCGTTGGCGAAGTTGAGGGTGATATAGTCGAATTTCTGCGTCTTGATAGCGGCTACCAGTGCTTCGGTCACCTCCGGTGCACTCATCTCCGGCTTGAGGTCGTAGGTCGGCACTTTCGGCGAAGGGATCAGGATACGCTCCTCGCCCGGGTACTCCGCTTCGCGGCCGCCATTGAAGAAGAAAGTCACGTGGGCGAACTTCTCCGTCTCGGCGATACGCAGCTGTTTCATGCCGAGTTTGCTTACCACCTCGCCCAGGGTGTTCGATACGTTCTCTTTCGGGAAGAGCACGTGCAGACCCCGGAACGAACTGTCGTACGGTGTCATGCAGCAGTAATGCAGTCCGTTGATGGTGTGCATGCCCTGCTCCGGCATGTCCTGCTGGGTGAGGACGATGGTGATCTCTTTGGCACGGTCGTTGCGGTAGTTGAAGAAGATCACTACGTCGCCTTCGGCGATACGTCCGTCGCAGGTGGCGTTCACCAGCGGCTCCATGAACTCATCCGTATCCTTGTGCTCCTCCGTATGGCGGTCGTAGCATCCCTGTACGGCAGCAACCATATCGCCGTCGGTAACCTGTAACCCGTTACCCATGACCAACTGGTCATATGCCACTTTGATGCGCTCCCACCGTTTGTCACGGTCCATCGCGTAGAAACGGCCGATGATAGAAGCGATATGTGCGCCGTTGGCCTCGCATACTTTCTGCAGGTCCCTGACGAACCCCTTGCCGCTCCGCGGGTCGGTGTCACGGCCGTCCATGAAACAGTGGACGAACGTCTTGTCCGCTACGCCGTATTCCTTGGCTATCTCCACCAGTTTGAACAGGTGGTCGAGCGAGCTGTGTACGCCGCCCGTCGAGCACAGACCCATCAGGTGCAGTTTCTTGCCCGCTTCCTGTGCCGCTTTGTATGCCGCGATAATCTCGGGGTTCTGCATGATGGAGTTGTCCCGGATGGAGCGGTTGATCTTCACCAGGTCTTGATATACCACGCGTCCGGCACCGATGTTAAGGTGTCCTACCTCGCTGTTACCCATCTGTCCGTCGGGCAGCCCTACGTTCTCTCCGCTGGCTTGCAGCTGCGAGTGGGGATACTTCGCCAACAGCGCATCCCAGTGCGGCGTCGGCGTCACGCTGATGACATCGGACTTGCTCTTGTCACCGATGCCCCAGCCATCCAAAATCATTAATAATGCTTTACTCATATCTGTAGTGTTTAGAATGTGCGTATCTGTAGCTTTTTGCGTGCGGGCTGAAGGAGTGTTTGCCGCATTCTTCCAAAGCGACTGCAAAGATACTGCTTTTTTTTGAGATACGCAAGAAAAATCGCTACGAGGGGGATTTTTTGCTATTTTACATTTTTTTTATGCGCTGTCATACAGTTTTCGATTTTTACTTTTTGTTTGGAGATAACTCGTTTGTTTTTAATGATTTACAAAACGCTTATCGGACTCATATCGGACGAGTCCCGGAGTTAAGTCGGAGTTTGACCGGAGGTAATTTTTCGATTTGAATTGGCAATGTTTTTAATGTTTATAGCTTTTGAAGGCTTTTACTCGTAGAGTTGCGGAGAAAGCTCCTTTGGGGTCCCCGCAAATTTTAATTTGTGGGGAGAGCGAGCACATCCGAGTATTTACCGTTAAAACGGAGTTTTGACGCATATACGAGGATAGTGAGCGCGAGAAAGTTATCGCAACACTACTAGTCATGAAATAAAAAAATCCTAAAAAAACAGATTTTTCTTTGCAAATTTTTGCATATTCCCTTAATTTTTTGTATCTTTGCATGCTTTTTCATGCATTGTCAGAACATTCCGGTATCTTTGCCACAGATTATTGATACGCGCAAAGAAGGTTACTGAAACGCCCCGGAAAAGTGTGCAGAAAACGAAGGAAAAAATTTTTGATTGATAAAAATAATGAGGAAAATCTACACTCAGCCACGTACAAAGACCGTGGCAACCGCTCCGCAGCAGATCCTCTGCGCCAGCGGAGGAGGTATCGAAGCGCAAATCTCCGGTTATAAACAGAACACCGGCAGCGGCTTCACACAGACTTTTGCATGGCTGGCAGGCATTGTCTGCTCGTCGCTGCTGTTCTTGGGTACGGCGTGCAGCACCAACAACAACCCTGACCAACCCAAGCAGCAGGCGGAACTCAAACCCCGCACGCTGATAGTGCAAACCTCACCCCAGCCCTCTCCTCAAGAGAGGGGGATTCAGCGTCTCCCGCAGGCGACTATCACAGAGAACGGGAAAGTGCTCGATGCCCTATGGAACGCAGGCGACGAGGTGTTCTACCGCAACCTGAGTTATAGCAACAAATACTACGACAAGGAAACGGATAGTTTCTACGACCTCTCCGGCACGCTGTATGCGGACAAGGCGGAGCGTATCGCGTCGTTTACGGGCGAACGGGTTTGGTGCGATGAAACCAACCAGTTAGCGCTTATATACCCGGCGCTTAATCCGGCGGACTTCACCTTCCACGATGACCCTCTGACTGCGGAGTACACCATCTCCTTAGCCGGACAGAACGGAACGTTAGCAACTTTGGCGAAGGATTTTCACCATATATACGGTATCGCCAGCGTGGTGTCCGTCACGGAGACGACCGCCAATGCGGAATTGGCTGAGATGAAGAGCCTGCTTACGGTCTGCAAGTTCTCGTTCGTGGATGAAAATGACAAGCCGCTCCCGATAAGCTCGCTTGAAATCAGCATTGTTGGTGGTGCCTATGACGGCACTTATCCGCAGCAGGGCACGGTGTCCATCGCACATAACGAACCGACATGGAAAGTCTCTGTAGATCCGGAGAGGAAAGCATCCAACAACGGCGGCATTCCGCTCACCGTCAGCCCTACAGGCACCCCGAAGGAGGTGTATGTAGCGCTGTTCCCGGACATGGGAGCGACGTATTCCTTCACTGTCACCAGCGGAGGGGAGACCTACACCGGCGAGGCTACCGCCACCCTCAACGAAGGCGAGTTTGTGCCTGCAACCATTATACTAGAGAATTAAATAAAAGCGATAATACGTATGAATACTAAATCGACAGTCGGAAGATTGATTACTCACACCATGCGGGTGGCTGCTATGCTACTGTTGCTCGTAGCGGGAACGAACGCCGTAAAGGCGAGTGACTGGGTGCTGAACGAGGACAAGTATTCGGCAACGCATTACACCGACCATCTTTATTTGGAGGTGTTCCTTGCCGACCTGGACGGGAAAAACACGTTCTGTCAGGAGGGAACGCTCATCGCCACCAACGGATCGAAGAGTATCGACCTGCTGACGCTCAAGTACATCAATGAGGGTGACGACGAGAGTAACAACGCGGACGTGAAAGCCAAGTTGCTGATGTCGAACGCCAAGGCATGGTTCACCAACGGTGCGTACGGTACGCCTGAACTGACGAGTTCCGAACAGACGTTCTCGCTCAAGAAATGGGGCAGCGACAAGCACTATATGACCGCGTGTATCGACTTATATTACTCATCGGAGATGGCAGGCGGTAACTGGAAGGTCTATTTCCATTTCAAGCACTCTGACGATGACTGGTACGACCGCGTGTTGAAGTACAGCATAGGCACCAGCACGAACCTCGGGCTGACCGATTACGACTGGAAGTCATACAAGGTGGAGCTCACCGCTGTGGACAAACTGACGTTCACCGTGCCCAAACTGCCGAACGACATAGACAGCAAGGTCAGTTCAGTTCGTATGCGTAAAGCGACGTATAATGTAACTTATACCTTCTACAAACAGGATGGTAGTACTATGACGGTTGACAAGTCTTACGAGGCCTCCGCACAGGAGAAGACAGAGGAGTGCTCGTTTCCTGAGAATGTAGGCAATCCCGCTCGTATAGACTATAAGGTGTCCGTCACTCACGGAGTGAAGGACCCCGATAACTGGTTTAATGTTCAGACCAATACGGTAACCAAGGAGAATGCTTTTAAACTTATTCCTGTCCCCGGCACAATCACGACCGAATACCGTCAGTTCGCCCACCAGACGGTCATGACCTGGACGACCCCTGCGGGCAGTAATTATTGGAAAGTCACGCCTTATATCTATCGCATCGAGACGGACGCCAACGGCAAAGCGAAGTCCGGCAGTTCGTGGAGCAAACGCGGTTCGCTAAGCGCAACTAACGGCGGTGCGCAGAGTTTCACCGATGACGATGCCACAATAGGCACGTATTATCAATATATGGTGGCTAATGTGCCCACCGACTTTATCGGTAAGGGTGTCAGCGAGAGCAGTCTGAACAGTCCGAGTGAAGCGTTGCTCGCCAAGCTCGGCTGCACCACTTCGGCGGTCGTGAGTACGGCGCCCAGCGTGACTATCTATAATTTGCGTCAAGACTCTACTGTGAAGGACCATGTGCGTTTCACGTGGCAATACAGTCGTGTGCCGGTGAGCGATGCAACCGTCAGTTTCAAGGTGTTACGCAGTACCGATAACACCTCCTGGGCGGAGCTTCCTTCGGTGAGCGGCGATGCCAATCCGGGTGCCGGTGCGACATTAGCGTTTGAGGACAGTAACCTGCCCAACTCTATTGTGCGGTATTGGTATAAAGTACGGTTGGAGTTAGCGGGCGGTTACCGATTCGAGAGCGACGCCGTCTCGGCGGGTGCGTTAGAAAACACCACTATCAAGACTTTTACCGCTACCAAGGGCACGCACGAAGGGAGCGTGACGCTCTCTTGGACAGCATCGCAGGTGGGTACGAGTAACAGCACGTATGTCATCTCACGCCGTTACGTCAACAGCAACGATGCGTTCATGTCCATCAACACCACCAACGGTACGGATGCCAACTACACGTACGAGGACAATACCGTCAAGCCGGGTTATTACTACGAGTACAGTATTCAGGTCTTCGAAGGCGGTGTTCCCCGCAACACGCTTTATGCCGTGGGTTTCTGCCAGTCCCGCGGCACGGTGTCGGGTCTGGTCAAGTACGGAACGGGTACCGCGGTGCCGGACGTACGTCTGTGGCTCCGGGCGTCAGACACAGGCGACGACAACACGGTTAAGAGTTCGTCGCAGTATATTAACGGCACTTCCGAAGGTATTGCATGGAAGGCCGATTCAGCAGAGTTGGATAAGGTCTTCGGTAGCGGCAAGGACTATACGGTGCAGTTCTTCGTCCGTCCCGACGCAGGGCTGAGCGAAGGGGCGGTGTTGGCGAATATACCGGGGATGAAAGAGCAGATTACCTTGGGTAAGTCTGAAGCAGGTGGTTACGCACTGGAACTACGGAAGTACAATAAGACGATAGACCTCTCCGACCTTACGGGTGACTACACGGCACATGACGGAGAAATACTGACAGGGTATCTCTATGATAACTACAAGATTTCTATTGCGGACGGTGCTACTGTTGTACTCAAAGATGTCACTATCGAAGGGACGGACGAAATGCAATACAGCTGGGCAGGCCTCAGCTGTCTGGGAGATGCAACCCTCATCTTGGAAGGTGAAAACTACGTACAAGGTTTCTATAATTACTACCCGGGAATACACATCCCGTATGGCAAGACACTTACTATTCAGGGTACCGGTTCGTTGGAGGCCAAATGTAGCAAAACCGAAAACGGTGCAGGAAGTGGTATCGGAGGCGGTATTATATACAGCCCAAAGACCATGCCGCTTAGTTATGGCAATGTCGTCATAGAGGGCGGTACAATCAACGCTATCGGTAGTTATTCCGGCATCGGTGGAGGACTCGGTGCTGGGAGTGAATACCCATGTAACGGAGGAAACATTACCATTACAGGAGGAAAAGTCTATGCAGAAAGCTATGGGATTTTGGGAACAGCCATCGGACCGGGACTCGGTGTTAGCGGTGGTGAAGTCACCATTGCGAATTCCGTTAGCTCCGTGACAGCCAATATGGAGGAAAAATGTCTCTTTGGTGAATCACATGCTTCATCCTGCGGACCGATTACTATCGGAGGAACTGTCTATTGGGATGGTACAAACTACCAAAACGGAGGTAATGACATCCTGCAACAAAAATCATACACCTTTACCGGCGATGGCTCGTGGGTAGGGACATACACCCCTACCGATTATAGCTATACCATCACACCTATAGGTGCCACCATTCCTGCGGGTCAGTACTCCTTGCTGACAATCAGTAAGACGGGCAACCAACTGAATGTGCAAGTGGACAGTGGCGAGGTGAGAACCATCACTTTTGTCCCGCAGGAACTCTCTGTGCCTTTCTCTCTGGGCGGTGCGCAGGGCATTACTGCCTCCCGGGCTTTCAAGGGTAACTTCGCCGAAGTGCGTGTGTGGGATCATGTGCTCACGGAGGCGGAAAAAGCAAGTTATTTCGATCGCGTGCTGAATGGTCGGGAGAAGGGACTTGTGCTCTATTGGCCGCTTGACGAGGGATTGCAGAAATACGCCTTCGATGCTTCCTACGCCAGCGACCAGCCCAACGGACGGCACGCTACGATGGGCAATAATATCGTCTCTTCGCCGATTGTGCCTGCCGAGGCGCAACTCGCGCGTTACGGTGTGACCAACGACAAAGGCGAGTACCTCATCCGCGGTATTCCGTTCAAGGGTAGCGGTTCGTCTTACACCGTGGTGCCGGAGAAAGGTATTCATAAGTTCAATCCCAACACGCGTTCGCTGTTCATCAGTCCGACGAGCCTCACGGCGAACAATGTTGACTTTGAGGACGAGAGTTCGTTCCAGATGACGGGACATATCTACTACGCCGGCACGAACATCCCTGTCGAAGGTATTCCATTGTATGTGGATGGTCTGGCTGTCTCGTCCAACGGCAAGGTGCAGCAGACGGATGCGGAGGGTTACTACAGCATCAGCGTGCCTATCGGCGAGCACTATGTGGAAGCCAAGTTGAACGGTCACTGTCTGGTGGATAGCGGACGGTTCCCGGTCGAAGGGACGTATAACTTTGCCGATCGGGTACAGTACGACTTTACGGACTCCACGTTAGTGAACTTCGTCGGCCGTGTAGCCGGTGCCAAGTACAACGACACGCTTGCCGTGGGCTTCGGTGCGTCGAAGAACAATATCGGTGTGGCGAAACTGACGCTCCGGCTCAACAATGCTTCCTTCTCGTTCAACTGTTCGGCCGAGGATCATATCACCCCCGCCGGTACCGACCGTACCTTCGAGAGCGACACCGCCTCTATCCGCAGCCACGCATGGACCGGCTCCGGCGAGGCGGCAAACACCAAGTATATCTACATTACTACGGATAGCGCCACGGGTGAGTTCTCCGCCAAGTTACCTCCGCTCAAGTATGTGATGAAGAGCGTGGAGATTGTGAACAACCGTGATAATATAGAGTTCACCTCGCTGCCGGAGATTGATTTGACGAACCCTTTGACGAAGTTAACCGACTCCATCTGTCGGGTAACCGAACAGGGCGATACGGTGTATAACCGTTATACCTATAACACCAAGAAAGTCTTCACTCATTACGCTACACCGCAGGTGGATGTCACCGAGAAAGGTTGCCCCAAGGGTGCTTTTGGCCGGGATTCCGTCATCGTGTCTATTGACGAAGAAGAGACCGATACGCTCCGCCACCTCTATACCATAGGCGAGCAGGGCAGCGTGCAGTACCTGTTCGGCTATCCTGTTTATCAGATGCTGGACAGCACGGAGTATGAGCTTCACGGCTATGAGTCCTATACCAATTACGACGGTACTATAGGTGTTACGGATACCGTACACCTGAGCGGACAGGAACTGACTATCGGCAATGAGATGAGTTCCAGACAGGCCGTTATTTACAAGGTGCCGGAGGACAGCACCCAATACTCCGTGGGCGATATCTATAAAAAGATCCACGACAAAGTAGTGCTGGACAAGGACGGTCACGCCACCTTACGGTGGACAGTAGGCGCCCCGAACATCGTGAGTCCGTTTACCCGCCAGTTCAATATCACCCTCAAACGGGACGACCGCACCTACGAGTCGTTCCGCATGGATGCTATCGTTTTAGGGACGCTCACTACCGGTAATAACTTTGTCACCCAGGGTCCGGACAAGGTGATGTTCATTCTGCGTGACCCGTATGGTGCGCACTCCAAGACAACTCTGAAAAAAGGTACTGTCAAGACCGTCTCCAAATACTACACCTACCAGCGCTCCGGAGAACATTCGCTGATTGTTGACTGGCTCGGCGGTGTGGATGTAGTGACGGCTAATGGCTTTGGCATTGCTATTATCAATTCGAGTAATGTAATAACGGATCTGACATCCGGCATCAAGGCGAATTGGAAATACACCCACAAACAAGATACTATCTTCCAGACCACTACGGTGGAGTCCTATTCCACCGGCGACAAAGATCCTTATGTAGGCGCCAGAGGCGATGTGTTCATCGGCACAGCCACCAACATCCTCGTCGGTACCTGCCGCAAGTTACATGTCAAGAAGGACAGCTCTGCCGACAAGTACACCATTGTTCTGGAGGACGCTTTAGCCATGGGGGAGAAGGTCAGTACGACCTTTGCCTACTCCCAATACGAGTTAGAGACGGTTATGATACCCAAATGGAAAGACCAGCGCAAGCAGTTCCTGACCTACGTACCAACCCGGCAGGAGGCGGAGGGCTACGTCAACAACACCGGTCACACCAAGTACCTCACATGGCTTCAACCCACGGATGAGCACTACGGCGACAGCGGCTACTACGCCTTCAAGCCGGACACCGCCACGCTCAGAAAGATACAGCAAAGCACCAAGAAGGATATTGCGGAATGGGATAGCGTAGTGATGTGCAACAACCAGATTAAAGCGTGGGAAAAATGGATGTCATACAACGAGCAGCAGAAGATAGAAGCTATCCGGAAAGGCAATTTCAAAAACTACTCCATCGACGGCGGTTCAAGTCGCACTTTCACTTTCCGCAACGATACTACGACGCAGAACCAGACCCAGACGGACTATTCCATTCAGGCCGTATTGGGATGGAAAGACAGCTGGGAAATCAAATCGGTCACTTCTTTGGGAGTTCGAACCAGTTTACAGACTTCAGTAGGCGGAGGAACGGTCAGCGGTTCGGGCAATGATACTGCCAGTTATACCGAATGGGAATATGTCCTCGCCGACGGAAACCGGGATGCAGACCTCTCTGTCAACATGTACGATTCGAAATCCGGCAACGAGAGTAATATCTTCTCGCTCTTCGCCGGTCAGACGTATAACCCCTACGAGGCCGCCGACTCCACCCACTATTACAAGCCGGAGGGCAAACCGTTGCCGCTGAGCAACGCCTCGGAGCAGATGGAGCAACCGTTTATACAGATCAGCAAGGGTAACGAGGCTCCCGCCAAGTCCGTTACCTTGACAGACATCCCTGCCGGTCAGAGCGCGACGGCTACCCTCTACTGCTCCAATATGTCCAGAGTGCATCAGGCTTTCCCATTCGGGTATGACGTATCGGTCGCTGAGAACACGGACACCACAGGCTTGCAAATCCTGATGGACGGTGTGCCCATCAACGGCCGTACTATCTGGACGGAACAAGGTACCACCGTCAAGAAGACCATCACGGTTTCGCAGACCGACCAGTCTATCCTCGACCATGAAGGAATAGAGATTTACTTCTTGTCGCAATACCAACCGAAAGTGATCTACGACCACGTGACGCTCAATGCCCATTTCGTGCCGTCGTCTTCTCCTGTGTCTCTGACAGTGACGAACCCCATCGTAAACACTGACCCGACAACCGGTAACGGACAGTTGCAACTGAAAGTCTCCGGCTTTGACCGGACATTCAAGAACCTCAAGAACGTAGGAATCCAGTACCGCTTTGCGGGTAGCACCCAATGGACGACGCTCCATACCTGGGTGACCAACAAAGCCGATTCGACAGACAAGAGTTACAATACACTCCCGCCGACGGGCGATTTGCGATTGACGTTAGACATGTCTAACAATATCAGTTACAAGGAAGGAGACTATGAGTTCCGCGCCTTCACTACCACGCCGTATGGTACAGAGGAGGTACATGTGTACAGCGAGGTGACGCAGGTCATCAAGGACATGACCAAACCCCGTCCGCTCTACACGCCTGCACCCGCGAACGGTATATTAGGTGTAGGAGACCAACTGGCGGTTGAGTTCAACGAGGATATCGTGCCGGGTTATGTGGGCGACAAGAACATCATCGTCACTGCCAAACTGAACGGCAGACAGATAGACCATGAGGTGTCCTATCGCATCTCTCCTTTTGGAACAGAGCCCAAAACAATCAATCCCGTCTTCCTCAATGGGGATTTCTCCTTGGAGTTCTGGCTCAACTACCACGAACAAGGTACTATTCTCCATCAGGGAGCCGGCGAAGGCCATTTCGCGCTCTCCGTCGATGAGGATGGGCATGCCGTAGTCCGCATTGCCGGTGCAGAGTTCACCAGCGAGGCGACTTTGCCGACGGACCAATGGACATTCATCGCCCTCAACTACAAGGCTTCCACCATGAGTTTCAGTATGCTCGCGCAGTACGACGAAACGACCATTCGTCTCTTCAGCGACGAGTATGTCTCTGAGACGGCGGTTCTGCGCGCCAACTACACGGTGGATAACTATCTCTACCTCGGTCCTGTCAATGCCAATATACATGACCTCGCGCTCTACAACGTCTATCGGGACGTCCTACTGGCAGCAGGAGAAAAATACGACTCCAAAGACACCTATACTTATGGCCTGACTAACTACTGGCGCATGAACGAAGGTCACGGAACCGTCGCGGCAGATACACGTCATACACATGATTTTGAGGTGATTAATTCATGGGAAATCTTCAACACCAATTATGCCTTGCGCATAGATTCTACCGTAGGCGCACAATTCGACATCTCACGCATCAACACGGACATGAACGACAGTTATGCCATTGAGCTTTGGTACTCGCAGGCAGGCACTGGCCACGACACCGTCTTTGAGACAGAAGGACTATGCCTGCATTACGACTCGCTGCATAACCTCGTTCTCGACCATGGTACCAAGTCGCGTACTGTAGCCACACATGCCGATTTCACGGATATGAATGTGAACTGGCACCATATGGCGTTGAACGTCGTACGCGGTCAGGCAGCATCCTTCTACCTCGATGGCAAACGCACGGCAGTCATTGCCGAAGCGGATGTACCGGTACTGAAAGGGGCTTCTCTCACAATTGCCAAAGGCAATAGGCTTGTCTGTGTGGACGAGATACGTATTTGGAAAGCTACCCTCTCCGAGGAGCGGCTGTTAAGCAACATGTACAACACGATTGACACATCCGATGTCTATTCGCGCGGATTGATAGCGTATTATCCTTTCGAGAAAGACTCTACCATCAACGGGATTAAGACCAAAGGGGAGACCATGCAGAACATGGCACCTCAGTCCAATACCGGCAATGCGGGTGACATGATGGCTGTCGAAGCGATGGCAGTCAAGAACACACCGCCGCTCAAGAACGCACCCACCGAGACGCGCATCACCGCGCAGCCCGTCGCCTCCGAGCGCAAGGTGGTTATCAACCTGGCCGAGACGGAAGTATCGCTACGCGACATAGAGGGCACGACGCTCAACATCACCATGTCGGAGGTTCACGACCTGCACGGTAACATGTCCAACCCCATCAAATGGACGGCATATGTACAGCAGAACACGCTCAAATGGGGCAAAGATTCCGTCAATATCTTCAAGAAATACGGCGAGGACTATACCTTCGATGTGACGATTGAGAACAAGGGCGGGCAAATCGAGTACTACACCGTGGAAAATATGCCCGAGTGGCTGAGTCTGGTGGAAAATGACCAAATGGTAAATGCCCAAATGGTAAATGTCTTTGAGGTTTCACCTCTAAAGACCAAGACCCTCCGCTTTGCGGTCAATCCCCTTGTGCCGGTAAACAACTACGACGTAACGATCGGACTGAAAGGCAACAATGAAATTCTGGAACCGCTCCGCATCGTGATGAAGGTATCGGGCAACACGCCGGAATGGACCGTTGACCCGACTAAGTACGACCACTCCATGACCATCATCGGACAGGTTTACCTCAGCGGCATCCTCATGGAGAACCCCGAGAGCATGGTGGCGGCTTTCATCGGCAGCGAGTGCCGCGGTGTGGCTACACCGCAGAAGATACGCGGGGCAGCGTACGAGACCTTGATTATCTATGGCTCCGACACCCCCGACGCCGACCGGAACCAGCCCCTCACCTTCCGCATCTGGGACGCCACCAGAGGGATTGCCTACACGGATGCCAATATCCAGCTGCCCAATGACCAAATGGTAAATGACCAAATGGTAAATGAGGTGATTTTCCGTCAGGATACCATGATCGGTAACTTCGACACGCCGGCTATCTGGACCAAGTCCGACAGGGTGGAGCAACTCATCCCGGTACACGAGAACTGGAACTGGATCACCTTCGGCGTAGAGCCGCCGTCCGAGTACTGCGACCTCGTCTTCACGCCGCAATACAAGGGATGGAACGTGCTCGTCAAGGATGAGAATACCTTCAGCCAGAGTTCCGGCTCGATCTTCAACGGTCCGCTCAAGCTCGCGGTGAACAACATGTACAAACTGCGTATCCAGCGCACCCCCAAGACGACGGACGCGGTGCTTGATCCGCTGCTCTCCGTATCGGGCCGTCAGCCTGCCGCAGAGGAGATACCTGTCTCCCTCCGGCTCGGTTGGAACTGGCTGCCGTACACCCCGCTCACTACCAAAAGCGCAGGCGTCGCACTCGCAGGAGCGCAGCCGAAGAAAGGAGACATGATCAAGTCGCAGACAGCGGTGTCTATCTATGGCACTTACGGATGGGAAGGCACGCTCCTCGCACTGGAGCCCGGACACGGATACCTCTATTTCAGTACGGACAGCACAGCCAAGTCCTTCGTCTATCCGGCTGACCTCTACCAGCCCCATGGCTTCCTGGCGGCTCCGGCGTGGTCTGAACTCAGCCTAACACGCAGTGCTCAAACCACTCCAAACAAGCGGCTTGCCGCTCAAGCGTATTCCGCTTACCCCTCCAACATGACCATGACCATCCGTCTCATGGACGGCGAGGCGGTGGTGGATACCTGCGAGATAGCGGCATATGTCGGCGGTGAGTGCCGCGGTGCCGTCCGTGCGCATACCGACAGCCTCTATTACCTCGTCATCGCCGGCGACGGTGCAGGCCAGCCGATGGAGCTCCGTACCGTCATCAACGGTGAAGAGATAGTCATAGACAAGACCCTCACTTTCGTCTCCGACAACCACCTCGGCACCCCGTGGGAACCGTATGTGATACAACTCAATGCCGCAGAAGGCGTGGAGGAAGTACAAGGGGACAATGTACAATGTACAAAGGTGCGGAAGGTGCTTATCAACGACCATATCTATCTCCTCCGTCCGGATGGTGAGATGTATGATGTGACGGGAAAGAGAGTGTCTGAGAAATAAATCATAATTCCCCTTTCTGCCATATAATTTGATATTTTTTAACCGAATTTTCATCAAATCCTTGCGTATGTCGCAAAAAAGCAGTAATTTTGTAGCCGCATTTTCAAATCGTAAATCGTCAAATCGTAAATATAAATGGCTAATTTTCAAAAACTGACCCCTCGTAGCGAGGACTACTCCAAATGGTACAACGAGCTGGTGGTCAAGGCGGATCTCGCCGAGCAGTCCGCTGTGCGCGGTTGTATGGTGATCAAGCCCTACGGCTATGCCATCTGGGAGACTATTCAGGCGGAGCTTGACCGCCGCTTCAAAGAGAAAGGCGTCAAAAACGCCTATTTCCCGCTCCTCATCCCTAAATCCTTCCTCAGCCGCGAGGCGGAGCACGTGGAGGGCTTTGCCAAAGAGTGCGCCGTGGTGACCCACCACCGCCTCATGAACGACCCCAACGGCAAGGGTGTAGTCGTTGACCCACAGGCGAAGCTGGAGGAGGAGCTCATCATCCGTCCTACTTCCGAGACGATTATCTGGTCCACGTATAAGAACTGGATCTCGTCTTACCGCGACCTGCCTATCCTCTGCAACCAGTGGTGCAACGTCATGCGCTGGGAGATGCGTACGCGCCTCTTCCTCCGTACCGCCGAGTTCCTCTGGCAGGAAGGCCATACCGCCCATGCTACCAAGGAGGAGGCGGAGGACTACGCGCGCCAGATGCTCGATGTCTATGCCGATTTTGCGGAGAATGTGATGGCTATCCCGGTGGTCAAAGGCGTCAAGTCGCCCAACGAGCGTTTCGCCGGAGCCCTCAATACCGATTGTATCGAGGCGAGGGTGCAGGACGGCAAGGCCCTGCAGGCGGGTACGTCCCATTTCCTGGGCCAGAACTTCGCCAAGTCCTTCGATGTCCAGTTCCTCAATAAGGAGAATAAATACGAATACGTATGGGCTACCTCCTGGGGCGTTTCTACCCGTCTGATGGGTGCGCTTATCATGACCCACTCCGACGATAACGGACTCGTCCTGCCGCCCCATCTGGCGCCGATACAGGTGGTCATCGTGCCGATTTTCAAGAAGCAGGAGGACCTGGACAAGCTGCTCGTCAAACTCAACCCCATAGCCGATTCCCTCAAGGCGCTCGGCATACGCGTCAAACTCGATACCGAGGAGAAATATACGCCGGGTTACAAGTTCGCCGATTACGAACTCGAGAGCGTGCCCGTACGCCTCGCCATGGGAGCCCGTGACTTGGAGAACGGCACCATCGAGATTGCGCGCCGCGACACGCAGACCAAAGAGACCGTTTCTTCCGATGGAATCGTGGAAATCGTAAAGAATCTGTTGGAAGAAATCCAGCGGAACCTGCTCCAAAAAGCACTTGATTTCCGTATCGCCAACACCCGCGAAGTCAACTCCTACGACGAGTTCAAAGAGGAGCTCAAGAAAGGCGGCTTCCTCCTCGCCCATTGGGACGGCACGCCCGAGACCGAGCAGCGTATCAAGGACGAGACCAAGGCTACTATCCGCTGCATCCCGCTGGCGGACCTGCCGGGGCATCATAACGAACCCGGCAAGTGTATCCTTACCGGCAAACCCTCCGCCGGACGCGTCATCTTCGCCCTTAACTATTGATTGGCACGCTCTTTGCAAGTAGCCTATTATGACACGACTACTGCGCATAGTATGGATAACCCTTCTTCTGCTCTCCCTTTCGCTTGAGGGGAGAGCCGGAGAGGGGTTTTCTGATACCGCCCCCGCGGACAACGACACCCTCTATTACGCCTGGCTCAAAGAGGTGTATGTCTATCCCCCGCTGCGCTTCAAAAACAAACGTCAGGAGCGGTTCTACTGGCGCACCGTCAGGGACGTGAAGAAATGCCTGCCGTACGCTAAGATGATCACCGCCGACATGGCTCACGCCGATTCCGTACTGGCCGGCTTGCCGGACGACAAAACCCGCCGCAAATGGTGGCGCTCCTACGAACGGCAGCTCTTCCGCAAATACGAGCGGGATTTCCGGAATATGTACGCCTCGCAGGGCATGATGCTCATGAAACTGCTGGACCGCGAGACCGACCGCACCAGCTACGAACTCATCAAGCAATACAAAGGCAAAGCCGCGGCGAACTTCTGGCAGTTCATCGCCAAACTTTTCAAAAACGACCTCAAGGATGAATACGATGCTACGGATAAAGACCGTATCACCGAACGCGTCATCACCCTCGTCGAGGCCGGCCAACTCTAATGGTATGCAGGTGTTAAAAATGTTGCAAAATATGCCACATATGTTGCAATGCAACAAATAAGGTATCTTTTGCAACATAAATATTTGCGCATGTGCGAAAAAGGGCGTACTTTTGCAGCAAATTTCAATCTGTTTTTACGAATCATGAATTTGAAAAGAGTCTTTTTAACGTTAAATCTAATGGTGGCTTGTGCCGCTTTTTCCTATGCTCAATTAGTTTCTTCGGGAGTAGTGGTGGATGCGGCGACCGGTGAACCGGTCATCGGTGCCTCTGTGGTAGAGGAAGGAACAACGAACGGTATCATTACGGATTTTGACGGTCACTTTCAGTTCTCTGTATCGCAGGGTGCCAAGTTGTCCGTTTCGTATGTGGGATACAAGACGCAGACACTGGTTGCAGCGGCGGATATGAATATCCGTCTTGCGGAGGATAACGAGGTGCTGGAGGAACTGGTGGTGACCGGTTATACCACCCAACGCAAAGCGGATTTGACAGGTGCGGTGGCCGTGATGGACATGTCCAAGGTGGCTAACGAGGGTAACGCGAACATGGTACAATCGCTGCAGGGGCGTCTGCCGGGTGTGCAGATTACTACGGATGCGGCGCCCGGAGGAGGCGGTGCAGCTATCCGCATCCGTGGTATGGGTACGATGAACTCGTGCGAACCTTTATATATTATAGACGGAGTGCCGTCCCAGGAGAACCTGAACTCCCTGAGTCCGTCGGATATCGAATCTATCCAGGTACTGAAGGATGCAGCTTCTGCGTCTATCTATGGTTCCCGGGCTGCCAACGGCGTAGTGATCATCACTACCAAAAGCGCCAAAGGCGAGAAGCTGAATGTGAACGTAGGCTATTCCGCTACAGCGCAGACGATAGCCCGTACCTATAAGATGCTTAATGCCGCGCAATGGGGCGAAGCTTATTGGAAGGCCTATCAGAACGCAGGCATGATTGCTTCTCATCCTTTCTACTCCGAGTATAACGGAACGGTCAGTCTGCTGCCCTATCTGGACGAAGAAGGCAAAGTGCGTGCGGCCGATACAGACTGGCAGAAAGCGGTCTATCGGACGGCCTGGACGCATAATGTAAATGCCAACGTGTCGCTGAACACCAAGTCGGGCGGCGTCCTTTTCTCCGGCAACTACATGAACCAGCAGGGAGCTATCAAAGAAACCTATTACGAGCGTTTCTCCGCGCGTCTGAACTCGCATTTCAATATTGGCAAATGGGTGAAAGTAGGAGAGAACCTGATGGTAGCCAAGTGGAAGAGCAACGGCGTAGGAACCAATTCGGACGGAGGCATCCCCTTTACTGCCATGCGCCAGCACCCGGCTATCCCGGTCACGGACGCGGACGGTAACTACACCAGTCCGTTGATTCTGGCGAACTCTGATATAGCCAACCCGGTGCATGTACTGGCAAACGGCAAGGATAACAACTCCGACTCCTGGCGTATCTTCGGTAATGCCTATATAGAGGTGAACCCGTGGGTGAAGGGATTGAATCTGAAATCCAATATCGGTATCGAGCATATCCAGTATCTCAACGACAACCTCAACCGTCGTCTGAATGCTTCGGATGTGGCATCTGTGGGACGTGACTACGGTACAGGTGATACATGGACATGGACCAACACCATCAGTTATAACAACGTCTTCAAGGACAAACATCATGTCAGTGCTTTGTTCGGTACGGAGGCGATAGGGTACAAGTACCAGTCGGTAGGTGCTTCGCGTCAGTCGTATATCTTCGAGACCGACCATTTCATGACCCTGGATGCCGGTGACCGTACGACGGCTACCAACGGCGGCGCCAAGCAGACATGGGCGCTGTTCTCCATCTTTGCCAAGGCGGATTACAACTATGCCGACCGCTATCTGGTCAGCGCTACTATCCGCCGCGATGCCACTTCGCGTCTGGCGAAAGAAAATAACGCCGGCATCTTCCCTTCCGTATCCGCTGCATGGCGGTTCACGGCAGAGCCGTTCTTCCCTGAGAACAAATGGCTGACAGACGCCAAGATCCGTGTGAGCTGGGGACAGAACGGTAATGCCGCGATCAGCAACAACTACGCTTCTTATAGTACGTATATGTACGCAGGCAACGCCTACTATGATCTGAACGGCACCAATGAAACGCCTATTGCGGGTATCGCGTTGGCTTCTACGGGAAACAGAGATTTGCGCTGGGAGACCACCACACAGACCAATGTGGGTCTGGATTTGGGGCTGTTCAACAATGCCCTGACGATCAACTTCGACTGGTATCTCAAAGATACAAAGGACATGATTACCGCTCCTCCGGTACTTTCTACGGCAGGAGAGGGAGCCTCTTATCTGGCAAACACCGGCGACATGCGCAATATGGGCTTTGAGTTGAATATGAATTATAACAGCCCGGATTATCATGGCTTCTCGTGGTCCGGAAACTTCAACCTCGGCCACTACGAGAACAAGGTAGTCAAACTCAATGACTTCGTAAACTCCATAGGCGGCGATGTCCGTCTGATGGAAGGCCAGCCGATGGGTGTTTATTACGGCTACGTGGCAGACGGATTGTTCTGCACGATGGAGGATGTGGCCAACCATGCCGAGCAGACCGGTAAAGGACTGGGACGTATCCGCTACCGCGATATTGACGGAAACGGACTCATAGACGAGAAAGACCAGTGTATCATCGGTAACCCGAATCCTAATGTGACCATGGGCCTCAATCTGGATTTCAAGTACAAAGGGTTGAGCCTGTCCATGTTCTTCTATTCGGAGTTGGGCTTCGATATCATCAACTCTACCAAACGCCAGTTGCAGTTCATGAGTTACGGCGACCGCAGCTCGAACCGCAGCGTGGATATTCTGGATGCATGGTCGCCGGACAACACGGACGCAACCATACCTGCTATCAGCGCATCGGATGTCAACAACGAGGTACGTATGTCCACCTACTATGTGGAGAACGGCAGTTTCCTGAAGATGAAGTATCTCAAAGTAGGTTATGACCTTCCCTCCAAATGGCTCAAACCGTGGCATTGCCAGGGCTTGAATATCTACGCGCAGGTGGAGAACGTCTTCACGGCTACCAAGTACTCCGGTCTGGATCCGGAGCTGCCGCTGGGCGGATACGGAGCGCGGGTGGATAACGGTCCCTATCCGAGATCACGGAACTTTACTGTGGGAATGAATATGAGTTTTTAACCGGAAAATAGAGAATTATGAAAGCAATACATAAAAATTGTACTTGGTACTTTGTCCTTTTGTACCTTATTTTGTCCCTTTCCCTGACTTCCTGCGAGAACTTGCTGAACCAGACGCCGTATGGTGCTTTTACCGCCGACCAGCTGGATGACCAGTCTGTGGAGGGTCTGCTGGCTGCGGCTTATGCGGGCTTGAATGCCCACTATTTCGGAAACAACGAGGCTTTTGCCGGCCCGAGTACCAACTGGATCTTCGACGTCCGTTCCGACGATGCCTACAAAGGTGGCGGTGCTATTACGATGGAGATGAATATCCACCAGCTGGAGATAGGTGTGATCAACAGCGATAATGTCAGTCTGGAGAATAAATGGCAGAATGATTTCTACGGTATCACCCGTGTGCACAAGGCCATGAAGGCACTCGACGAGATAGAGAATATATCCCACCGCGAGCAGATGATGGGTGAGTTGATGATTCTGCGGTCATGGTTCTATTTTGACATGGTGCGGATCTTCAAGCACGTGCCTTATTTCCTCTATACCGAGGATCCGAGTGCGGTGCGGAACGATGTCTATACCCAATCGGATATCATGCGCATGCTCCAGGCGGATCTGGTGAAGGCCTATGAGACGATGGATGAGGAGTCACTCACCCCGGCGCGCTTCAACCGCTATACGGCTGCGGCGCTGATGGCGAAGATCAGCGCGCAACTCAGCGACTGGCCCAATGTGGAGAAATACGCCGATATAGTCATCCACTCCGGAAAGTACGAATTGTACCAGAATTATCTGGATATGTCCAAGATAGAGTACGACAACCGTTATGAGTCCATCATCGCTTTACAGTGCGTTGTCACCGGTGACTACGGCCAGGTCAACTGGTCCAACTTGCTGAACACCACCTATTCGGAAGGCAACCTGTACGGTACGGGGGATGATTTCTTCCTTGCGTCCCAGAACCTGGCGGACTGTTTCCGTACGGACGCCAACGGTCTGCCGTATCTGGACGAGTCGCTGGCTCCTGCCGGGGACGGCAACCGCATGAACGGTGGCTACCGCGGAAATATGGACCCGCGTGCGGATTTTACGATGGCCCGTCTCGGTCTGCCTTTCCGCGGACATCTCTATACCCGCCGTTGGTGCCGTGCCTATGACACCTATGGTGAGTTTAGCGGCAAGAAATGGCTCGTAGAACCGGAGAACGACCAGATGGTGAAGGGTTTCCCGTGGGGTGCCAGCAACCTGAACTTCATCTTTCTCCGTTACGCGGATATTATCCTGTTGTACGCCGAGGCACTGATAGAGCAGAACAAGAATCTGGATGTTGCCCGCCAGTATATAAACATGATACGCGAAAAAGCTTCCCGTTCTGTTGATCCGTATTATTTGCCGGTGGATGTCAACCCGATGATCAGCACCTACAAGGTAGGCGAATATCCTTCTGCCGGGTGGACGCAGGACTATGCGCGCAAGGCGGTGCGTATGGAGCGCCGTTTGGAGCTGGCCATGGAAGGACACCGGTGGTTCGACCTCTGCCGGTGGGGCATAGCGGTTGAGACGATGAACGAGTATTACCGCACGGAGTCGGAACTCCGTTCGTATCTGCGCGGCGCCAACCTCTCGGAACAGGATATATATATGCCTACGCCTATCGACGAGGTGCGCACGGCAGACGGACTGTATAAGTAATTGAAAAGTGAAAAGTGAAAGTTGAAATTGAAAGTTGAAAGGATGCAGTTATGAAACATTATTCCTTGCTACTGATAGCGCTGTTGGCGGGATGGCTGGTGTCGTGTAACACGATAGAGCCCGAGATGTCCGCCAGCGTCAATAAGAAAAAAGTGACCAACCTGCGTTATACCAACGACGGCAGAACGGTTTATCTGACTTGGGATATAGACGTCGACCCCACGATGTGCGGTGTGCAGATAGCCCGTAACGGAGAGAACCCCGTGAATGTGGACAGCCTGATTACCTCTTATACCGTGCGCCATGTCACTCCGAACCAGGATGTACTCTATACGGTGAAGATCCGTTATAACGACTCCATTGTATCCGAAGGCGTGTCCGTACGCGTGCATATCCGATATGACCAGCCGGTATATGCCGGTTATGTGATGAGTGTGGGGTCGATAGCCGAGCTCCCCGATGACGACGAGCGTGCGGCTGCCGAGTGGTTCGACCGTACGTATGTCCGTCAGAACAGAGGACGCTTCATTCCGATAGGTGAGGTGGGGAATATCAACCTGGACGAGATAGCATGTCTCTGGGTACATATCGACCGTCAGGGAATGCCTGTAGGATGGCAGAACCTCACCGGCGGTTTCAGTGACCCGGCGTTCGTAGCTAATCTGAAGGGATATGTGGAAGAAGGCGGCAACCTGTACTTGTCGGTTCATGCTACCCAGTTATTGGTAGCTATCGGCCGTATCACCGAAGCACAGGCTCCGAATTATTTCTCTTCAGGCCAAGGCGGCTGGGGACCGGATGTATGGACCATGAACGCCTGGTTGGGAGCCGGTGCGGAGACCAGTTATGACCGCCGCGGATATTCCTTCTTCGAGGGAATGAAACTGGATTATTTCAATAACTACGAGTATACCTCTTTCCCGATGATTTCTGCCGGTGTGCGTGAAGACCACAACTGTATCTGGAACCTCTCGGATATCAAGTTCACTTCCGGCTCCGACAAGATCAGAGGCTGGGAACTGGCTACCAAATCCACGGCCTTGGCTACCTGGGGCCAGAATACGGAGTTGAACCATATAGGGCTGGTGGATTTCGCCATATCGGGTAACTACCGCGGCCGGATTGTAGCTATGGGATTGGGATGCTATGAGTGGGCGGAGCAGGACGGCAACGCCTACCAGTATCAGATAGAGAAACTGACAGAGAATATTATCGAAACTTTGCGCAAATAAGATGAAAAAGTTCGCCATTATACTTTGTACATTGTACCTTGTCCCTTTGTACCTTATATCGCAGGTGTATCTGCCGCTGGAGATAGAGGACGGCATGACACAGGAGATGACCAGCGGTGTGCGGGTGCCGGTGCACGGGTGCCGCAAACCGATCAGTATTCCTGCGGCGGTGGGGAACGGGTTCCGCACGGACGGCTACTCCTCTTATGTGGAGATGCCGATCAACGGTCTGATCAAAAACAATGCGTTGGGCGTGAACATGAAAGACTCCGTGGTATCCACGCTGACCATCAGTTTCTGGTGCGCCATAGAGACTTATCCGATGATGACGACGGGCACTATGAGTCCGGCTCATCAGTTATATACGGATATTTTAGGTAATATAGACGACAAGAAACATACCGGTTTCGCCTTCCAGTTGAGCAATCAGGGCCGTTTCCGTTTCCGCTGCTATTCCAGCGGATGGGAAGTAACCTGCGATGGAGGAGACGCCAAGTTATGGTGGAATCAGTGGCACCATCTGGTAGCTACGATAGACGGTTATAACCAGGAGATTCATTTCTACGACAACGGTGTAGAGGTAGCCGGTACGGGATGTATGTACGACGCTACGGTGGGAGAGAAGAACCTCTTCATCGGCCGCAGCATCAACGATACGGTGATGGACGGCATGTTCAACCTCAATTATTTCAACGGTATCATTGATGAGGTGCGTATAGACACGGGTATCTGGGCGATGAGTGACATAGCGGTGAGCGCGCCGCAGCACGAGGTCGATTTCAATGTGCCGATGGAGGCATATGCGGAGGACCTCTGCCGTCCCCGTTATCACGGTATGCCCTCGCAAGGATGGACCAATGAGTCGCACGGCATGGCGTACAGCGACGGCAAGTACCATGTCTTCTTCCAGAAGAACGGTAACGGACCGTATATGTCGCGTCTGCACTGGGGGCATATCTCGTCGCCGGACCTGTGCCATTGGCACGAGGACGTAGTGGCGCTCATGCCGGATCAGGACTATGATATCAAAGGATGCTGGTCCGGGTGTATCGTCCGTGACGATGAGATCACCCACGGCGAGCCCTGGGCACTCTATTCCGCTATCGGCAACCGTGAGAGTTTCAATGCCGAAAACCCCGACGACGGCAGTCACTGCGAACTGATGTTCGCTTCTCCGAAAGATGCTGCGCTCAAATACTGGCACAAGCAGGCACAGCCGGGTATCTGTTGTCCTTTCCGCGAAGATTTCCGCGACCCCTATTTCTTCCGAGCCAACGGCAGAGCGTATATCATTGCCGGATGCAGCAACAACGGTCTGGGTATAGTTACGCTTCACCGCTACGAGGGGGACAACCGTTGGAGCAGCGACGGAGACATCTTCTTCAGCGAAGGTCCTCTGGCGGATGCCGGTAATTTCTGGGAAATGCCGAACGTCACTCCTTTCGGCGACAACCGCTGGGTGTTCACCTGCACGCCTATGTCCACTTCCTATGGGGTACGTTGTCTCTATTGGATAGGCGGTATTGACGGCGGCGGGCATTTCTACGCATGGCAGGGCCCGCAGACCATCGAGCTGCCCGGTATGGCGAAAGATGGTTTCGGACTCCTTTCTCCTACCATTCTGCAACGGAACGGCAAGACGATCGTCCTGGGTATCGTGCCGGACAAAGCCAGCACGACGCTGAACTATACTGCCGGATACGCACACCTCTATTCCTTCCCCCGTGAGTGGCGCTTGGACGGCGAGGGGAACTTGTGCCAATCTCCTTTTGAAGGACTGTTCGCCCTCCGTACACCGGAGCGTGTAGTGAAGTCCTCCTTGGATATCCGCGAAGACACCGTGATGGATCTGGCTCCTGTGGAAGGCCGTTCGGTGGAGTTGTGTACCACGTTTGAGATAGGGGAGGCGCAAGTGGGCTTCACCCTCCTCAAGAACTCCTACGGAGGCATGAAGGTCTATATTGACCCCGAGGAGCAGAAACTGGTGGTGGATATGACCTCTATCGGCCGCCGCGCCAATGACATAGGGGTCTTCGACGGGCTCTATAGCAGTGTCATCCCTTCAGGATTGCCCAAGGGCGGAACCTGCAAACTGGACGTCTTCTTCGACCATTCGATCCTCGATATCTTTGTCAATGACCGTTACGCTACCTCCATCCGCGTCTTCCCATACGACTATTCCGCCAACGGGTGCGAGTTCTACGTAGAGGGCGGCGAGGCGAAAATACATTCCCTCCAGGCATATGGTCTGGGAGAAATAACCCATTATTCCAAGGCGCAGGGTGTCGAAGCCCCGCAGGCGGAGGAGCCGTTTGTCATCAAGGGGCAACAGGTATGTTATGAAACTGCTTATCCCTCCGTCATCCGAGTGTATGACAACATGGGCCGCCTCTTGCAGGCACAGCAGGTACAGGGCAACGGAACAATAACCGTCACCCACAAGGGATACGTGCTTGTGAACCTGGAAAACGCAGTACAACATTTCACTAAATCCGTAATGATATTATGAGTAAAAAACCGTTACTGATTATTCTGCTACTGGGCACTTTGTCCCTTTGTACCTTCTTCAGTGCCTGCAAATCGGAGACCGGGCCGGAAGAATCCATCCGGACGGCTACGGACTCCGTCTGGAATAACCCTACTTTGCTGCCTGACGCCCGGGAAGAGCAGATAGCCTTCCTTTCTCTCTATTCCACTCCCGAACAGCTGATTGCGGAAGGAGACGATGACGAGGCGTGCGCATGGATATGGATGCACGAGACTTTCCCCAAGGCCGTTTTCCTGCCCTTTGAGCAGGTCAAACCGCATACGCTGGATTCCATCCGTGTGCTGTTCTGGCTCAGGGATGTGGAGACGGGGCGTATAGAGGATGTCATCGCCATCCCTGAACCGGCTATGGCGGCGGCTCCACTGATCACCGAGTGGTACAAAGCCGGCGGCAATATAATCCTATGGGGCCATGCAGTGCTGTATATCGAGACGCTGGGCCGATTGCCGGAGGAGACCTATACCTCCCCGAAACATGACTGGGCATGCGGCTGCGGCGCAGGACATCTCGATCTCGGGCATTGGCTGATGTCGGTACAGCTGTTCCCCGGTGGCAAGTTCAAGAAAGACCATTCCACTCATCCGCTTTTCAAGGATATACCTATCTATACCGATAATAACATCCGCGGCTTCATGGTGAAAGGTCCGGGGTGGACGGAGGATCATAACTGCGTCTTCTTCAACTACCCCTCGGAGATCACCGGTCGCAGCTGGCAGGCGGAGATATGCTATACGCTGCTCAAGGATTATTATGGTATCATCCCTCTGGCTACCTGGGATTCGCAAATCTCCTGGGTGTCACAACTGAATGTATATGAGTTGAAACGCGGCAATACGGATTATCACGGCAGAGCCCTCTGTGTCGGCAACGGCGGATGTGAGTTCTCTATGAAGAACTACCGCCAGACGGGTACCGACGGTGAGGGAAGGCCTGTCTATGAGACCTCGGCTGACCTCTCCGCTCACCCGCGCAACAACTGCTATCAGGACAATATATTACTCATGGCGCGCAATGCCGTCAATTATATGCGAAAAGGAAATGAATAAGATCTTATCTACCATCCATCTCATGGTATTGTGTGCCGTAGTAGGTCTGACAGCCTGCAAAGGAACGGCCAAGGACGAACCCGAGCTGACCCCTCAACAGCAACAGGAGGACACGGTACCTGCCCGTCAGGAGGCTGTCTCACCTTCCACTCGTACGGAGCAATACCGTCCTCAGGTGCATTATACGCCCCATCATAACTGGAGCAACGACCCCAACGGCTTGTTCTACAAGGACGGCGTATGGCATCTCTACTACCAGTTCAACCCCAACGGCATAGGCTGTGACTTCGGCGGCATGAGCTGGGGCCACGCCTCTTCCACCGACCTCATGCACTGGCAGGAGAAGAGCCCTGTCCTCTATCCGGACGCTATGGGAGCTATGTACTCCGGTTGCTCCGTGGTGGACCACGACAACAAAGCGGGCTTCGGCAACGGTGCCGTACTGGCATACTATACCGCTTCGGGTGAGAAACAGGTCATCTGTCTGGCGGTCAGCACCGACGGCGGAGAGACGTTCTGGAAATACGACCGTAACCCCATTGTGCCTTCTACCGGACTGGTGAACTTCCGTGACCCGAAAGTGGTGTATGACGCCAAACGCGGACGATGGACCATGCTGGTGGCAAGAGGATGGGATCTCGGCGCGGAGATATGGCATAGTTACAACCTCATGCAGTGGGACTTTGACGGTATCTTCCGTGTCAACATAGAGCGGTGCAACATGAGCCAGTGGGAGTGCTGCGACCTGATGTATTTCGACCAGGCGGACAAATGGGTAGCCGTCGTCAGCATCAACCCCAACGGTTATATCACCGGCTCCTCGACCATGTATTTTGTCGGCTCTTTCGACGGCGTGACCTTCACCCCCGACGAGGAGGACTATCCCCGGTGGCTGGATTACGGTGCGGACTGCTATGCCGGCGTTACGTTTGACAACGCGCCGGACGGCCGCAAGGTGATGACGGCTTGGATGAATAACTGGGACTATGCGCCCCTCTGTCCTCCCCAGGCATGGAAAGGCGCCTATACCCTGCCTCGTGAGTTGTCGTTGCGCAGAATAGGAGACCGCTGGGTGTTATGCTCGGAGCCCGTGAAAGAGTTAAACGTACTCGCCGGAGCATGGCAGCAGGCGGCAACCGCTATGGAGAACATCGGCGGCGATTATGCGGACGCGTGGGAAGCGCAGATCACCCTCTCGCTCACCCAGGATGCGTCTGTCACCCTCTATAACAAATACGGCAACAGGTACGTCATACGCGTGGATGCCGACCGGCGTATCCTCTATTGCGACCGCGGAGGTAACACGGGAGAGTTCAACTTCAGCACCCTCTTTGCCGTGCCTTCCATGAGTGCACCGATCGAGGGTAATAACCCTTACCTGACGCTGGACATCGTAGTGGACCAGAGCAGCGTGGAACTCTTTGCCGACGAAGGAAGCACCTGTGTCACCAATACCGTTTATCCGCGCACGATATATAGGAATATATCCGTGGACGGCGACGTAAAAGATTTGAAAGTGCGCACGCTGGAAACGATTTGGAAATAATATATATCCTTAAAACAATAGTACTATTATGAAGAAATTTTTGTTATTATCGCTGGCTCTCGGTATCGGTATGATGCTGCAAGCCAAGGTGGCATTCCTGGTGCCGGCCGCCAACACCGACGAGGTGTCGATGGCGTTCGAACAGTACACGACGAATGATGACGGGGTGCCCCGCCAGTTCGAGCAGAGCCCCGAGCGTCGTGCATGGAGATGGTTTAACACCACGTTTGTCGAATCAGGGGCGGGACAGTTTATCTCTTTCAACGACCTTGCCAATATCCCCTCGGATATTCATACTATCTGGATTTATGTGGATCGTGTGGATTTCGGTACGAGCGCTTTTGACAATCTCTTTGCCGGTCATGTCGGCGAGTTGCAGACTTTCGTCAATAATGGCGGCAACCTGTTGTTATGCAAGCAGGCCACGCGTCTGGAGAAAGATCTGGTAGGCGCCACCGACAAAAACGGTCAGGTCATCGTGCCCGACTATAACGACGGCCCTTATCAGGGAGCAGCTACGTGGGGTGTGGATTTCCGGTTTGAGTTTCCCGATGGTGTCGTATGGTCGTATGCGGAGCATCCTATGTTCCTTTCTGCGCCCCATAGAGACGACAACTACGCTGAACTCATCTGGACGAACGGCGGTATGCTCACCGACCATAACTGCGGTATCGGTATCGGTGCAATGGATATGGATAGCGTGAAGGACGTTACCGGCCTGACGGCTTTCCAGACTCGCAACAGCTGTACGGTACTGGGAGGCTGGGCTAACGGAGAGGGCTGCCATTACGGCGGTATCATCGAGTTCAATGCCGCCGGAGTGCGTCAAGGCAAAGTGATTGCCGTAGGACTGGCTGCCTATTCATGGATCAACAACAACGGAGGATACGGATGGGACAACATGCAAACCATCACCCGCAACGCGCTTGAATATCTGGAAAATACGGAAAAGGAAGCAGACAACACGCACTACGATATAGCCTACCTGTTACCGTCTTCTATCCCTTCGCTGGCAGGTTGGTACGGCGGAGAGCAGCCGGAGTACAACGCAGCGGTGTGGTTCCGCGACAACTACGTCAATGAAGAGAAGAACGGAGGCTTTGTCACAATAGACGAGCTGCCCGGCCTTCTGGACAGAGGTATCCGTACCTTATGGGTCAATATCGAGCGGGTAGGTATCACTCCCGAGGACGGTCTGTTCCCTGCCTACAAGGACAAACTGAAAGCCTATATCCAAGCAGGCGGTAACGTGCTGCTGACCAAGCAGGCTACCTATCTGACCTATACGATGGGACGTATCGGCTATGCGCCGGCGTTCAATTCCTCGGCTGACTATACGACGGAGGACCGCGGCCAGCTCCGTAGTATGCAGACGGTCATGGGCCTGAGCGAGTGCGTGGCAGCGGACGATCATCTGGATATGAGCGCACACCGTATCTTCAGCAACATGCTCTCTTATTGGGATACCAAGAGCATGTTCTTCGTCAGTCCCGAATGCAAGAAGACCTATGATTACTGCTCATGGACGGATTATTTCCGTGCAGGGGAAGAGGATACCCATTATGACAACTGCCTGATTCAGCGTCTGCGTGATTTCGAGAACGACTGGCATGCAACCGTTCTCGCCGGCCGCGGCGGTATAGGCGATTACTGTCTGCCGGATATCATCGAGTTCAACGCTACGGAAGAGTGGGCGGGACGTATCCTCACCATCGGCTCCGCCGCATACCAGTGGGGTACAAGCAACAACAGCGTGGAGCGTCAGAACCTGGCTACGTTGACTGCCAACTGTCTGGACTATCTGGCAGACAAACCGGTAGAGGAGAAGGTCTATACCCGTGATGTCACGGCGAACAGATACGGTACTATCTGCTTTGAGTATGCCGTAGCCGGTGACAAGATCGAAGGAGCGGAAATGTATGAGATTTACTCGCTGGATGTCAATGACGATACGGTGATTCTGACCAAGGCGAACCATATGGAGCCGGGCAAGCCCTATATCTACTATGCTACCGCTTCGCAGATACGTCTCCGCTACAGCGGTATGAAGGAAGAAGCTAAGCGCTATAACGGCCTTGTAGGCTTTATCGGCTGGTCCGAGGCGGACACCTATACCGTGGAGGCGGGGAACTACGTGCTGAGTGATGACGTCCTCTCTGTGGTAGAAGAAAACAGCCCGGTCGTACTCGCTCCACGCTATGCGTATGTGAATACGGCGGACATCCCCGAATACAGCGCCATGCCGGAGACGGACTACCGGAAAATCAAGATTGCACGAACCAATCCTTCGGCGATAGACAGGGTGGAGAGCAACGGCGTGAAAGCCGGTATCTATGACCTGTTGGGACGCAAGGTGTCCCAACCGAAGGCACCGGGTATGTATATCATCAATGGTCAGAAGGCCATGGTGACGGTACCCTGATGTGGTAAAATAGTTGCAAAATATGTTACATTTGTTGCACTGCAACATCTGTGGCATATTTTGCAACATAATTATTTGCGTACGTGCGCATAAAGCAGTACCTTTGCGACATGAAAAGTACCTTCCGCACTGGAGTAGAATAAAGGGTAAGTAAGGGGAAGGGAAAGTAATGGGTAAGTAAAGGGAAAGTAATGGGTAAGTAAAGAGAAAATAAGGGGTAAGTAAGAGGTAAGTAAGAGGTAAGTAAGGGGTAATACGGACCCAACACGTATCCTACCGTACCCTATAATATACATAGTATATTATTCCGTGATTTTCAATAATAACCAAAATATTTGATACAATGAAAAATTTTCTATTGAAGATTAGTCGTTCCTTTGCGGCTAAGAAAAAGATTTTCAGTTTATTCGCACTGGCATGCTGTTCCATGCTGTTGCCAGCGCAAGTCTATTATCTGCTTCCCAATTCCGCCGGATGGCGCAGCGAGGACGTAAACAATGTGTATGACAACACGACTAAGAACCCTGCTGAAAACCAACTGCAATGGGAAACGAGTGAAGGAGATGTGTACCAATGTCCGGAGCGAAATGCGTATGAATGGTTCAAAGACAGTTACAACAGCGGTGCGCAGAAAGTCATCACATACGATGACCTTACTCAAGGACGTTTAGCTGCTGAAGGCGATTTGTTCGGCTCAGTAAAAGTTCTCTGGGTTAATGTTGATAGATGGATGACAAAAGACGACCTTGATAATCTATTCCCCGATGCAGTTCGTACGGCTCTTGCCAATTATGTAAAAGCTGGAGGTAACTTGTATCTTTCCACTTTTGCGGCTCGTTTGGCTTATCTGATGGGACGTGCTCCCGAGCCCGGATTTGCAGAACATAACGGTTTCTGTTGTGATGCCGAATGGAAGGTAATGGCACATTTCCGTAGAATGGACAATGGCGGAAGAGACAAACATGAGCATGCCATCTATAAGTATCTGAGAGACAATAATTTGTATGACCAAGATTATCGTTACCATATGTTAAAAGGAGGTCCGCGAACAGATCGGAATTGTCTTTGGGACATAGATGATAATTTAACAGCATATGATGATTTCCAAAATAATCATACTTGTGGTATTCTCGGTGGTTGGGGACATGATGATGGTAATGTGTGTGCGGGCTTAGTGGAATTCTATCCAATAGGGGATTGGAAAGGTACCATTATCACCAATGGCTTGGCTGCATATTCATTTGCAGCAAGTAACACAGACAGGTTCTGTGTAGAACACTTGACAAGAGGTATCTTGGATTACTTGAAATCAACGACGCCAACGCTAGCATGGGAGAACGCCGTTCCTGAATCAGGTGTAATTAACTCGCAATATGGCTTGGTAGCTGTAACCAACGATGCTGTTCACTTTCCTATCACTTATTCGGCGGAAACTCCTGAAATTGCCAACATAGGAATAGGAGACGGTAATGTCTATTTTAACTATTTTGGAAATGCTACATTCCATGCAACAGTAAGAGGTGATGGATGGAATGCTCCGAAAAACGCCCCTACTATTACAATTGATGCTACTATCCCTGTCAATGGTGGTGACCAGAATGTGAAGTACGCTTATGTGCTTCCGTACTCAATGCACGTCATGGCAAATTACGACAATGAAGAAGGTTTACGTCCTGACTTTGAAGCAGCCAATTGGTTCTACTGGCAGTATGTTACCAATAACATCGGTTGTTTCGTTCGTCCGTCTGATTTAGGTTTATTGAATCCCGCTATCAAAGTGCTCTGGATTCACAATGACCATGTAGGCAAAGACTCGCATGAGTACTACAATGACCTTGGCGGTGATACGTTCCGCGAGAACCTCCGCACTTTCATCAACAACGGTGGTAATGTCTTTGTTTCCAAACAGGCTACCCGCCTTATCGGTGACCTCGGACGTAATGAATATCCGCAGTACCAGAACGGCGGCTATGACAACCGTGGCCCATGGCGTATCGCTAACAAATGGAATCTCGATGGCACCGAGATTGACCACAGCACCCATGCCGTGTATGCCAATATGGGTACAGATACATGGCTTATGGCAGAAGGCCGCCACACCGATAATAACTGCGTCTGGTTCAACTTTGCCGACTATGGTAAAAATGATGTTCAACGTCTGTATCACTATCAGGACGACCATAACTGCCGCATCCTCGGTGCGTGGGGGCACTATAATGATAATAATATAGTAAGCCCCGAATTGGAGTGTGCTGGATTCGTAGAGTATTATCCGCAGACCGAAGGTCAGGGTACCATCATTGCTATGGGTCTGGCGGCTTTCCATTGGGCTAACCCGGTGGAGTTGCTGAAGAACTTCACGCGTGACATCCTTTATTACCTCAACATCGACGAGGCTCCCGGGTTCGCGTGGATTCAGGAACCGCAGGACGGCATGGTCTGCACGGAGCAGATAGCTCAGGTAGAGCACAAGGACAGCGAACTGCAATGGACCAGCAGCAATACCGAGGTGGTTGAGATAGTGGACGATCCTGAGCATCCCGGTGACAAAAACTTCAAAAAACTGCTCCTCAAGGCTGCCGGCGAGGCCACTATTACCGCTACGCGCTCGGGTGACGGATACAAGCTCCCGAAGAATGTAAAGAACACTACCTTTGTGACCAAGACTATCCACGTGACGAATGTCTATACCCGCTCCGTGACCAACGGCAACTACGGTACTATCTGTCTGCCGATGGCGTCCGCGGCTATCGAGGGTGCTACCATGTACCGCATTGCGGATAAGAGTGCTACAGGTATCACTATTGAAGAGGTGGCCGCTATGGAGGCCGGTACACCGTATATCTTCCAGGCTTCCGCGGACGAGATCCGTGTCACCATGACCGGACAGAGCCGTGCGGTACAACCGGCGAACGGTCTTGTCGGCAACCTCGGCGCTACCATGACCGTACCGCAGGAAACCAACAATTATGTTCTCAGTCACAATATGCTCTACCAGGTGGACAGCGAAGTTACCATCGTTACCAACCGTGCATACATCAATATGGATGGCATCAATCCGGTAGCTCCGGCTCCGGGTATGCGCCGCCGTGTGATTGCGGTAGAGCATGTTGCTACAGGAAACCTCACTCCGGCTCTCTCCCAAGGCGAGGGAGGCAAGGTGCTCCGGGACGGTCAGTTGTTCATCCTTCGGGACGGCAAGACCTATAACGCACAAGGTCAGATTGTTAAATAAGAAAACAGTAAACGGCTTTATGAAAAATGTAATTAATCGTGCCCTTGCGGCAAAGAAAAAGAATTATATCGTACCGCAGATGACAACGACATCTGTTTGCCATATGGCAGCACTCTGTATCGGCAGTGAGACTGTTACCACTCCGACGGTAATCAACACAGATGGCACCACGACTGACCACGCCATCACGACCGGAGACTAAGAACAGGACCCTTTCAAATACTCAATATGTATGATATTCCCAAGAGCACCTCGCTTCGCATAGCGGGGTGCTCTTGGATGTTGTTAGCCCTCCACACAAACATATTGGACTACCGTTTTTAGTCTAAAATCGCTAAAAAAATCAAGTTTTAGACAAAATAATACAGGCGACTTCGTCTAAAATTGCCACAAAAATCAAGTTTTAGACGAAATCACCAATTCTTCCGAAAGGGGCGTTCCCCGGTCGCGGTTAAGCCGTTCCCGGCAGATGGTCCCGTGATGCTCACGTCCTTAATAGTTCAAACCGAAGGCAAAGGTACTGCTTTTTTGCATATAAATAAATATTTATTTGCGTATCTCAAAAAAAAGCACTACCTTTGTAGCGGATTTTCGATTACGTACATGATAATGATACTATGAAACACACCTCTCAACACTTGTTTCTTGTCCTTTTGGCCTGGGGATTATGGGCTTGTTCCGCGCCGCAACCGCAATACCGTATCGGCGTGAGCCAGTGTCTGGACGACGCCTGGCGGCAGAAGATGAACCGCGAGATGGAGCGGGAGCTGCTGCTGCACCCCGACATGACGCTCGCCACACGTGTGGCGCACGGGAGCAGTGCGTTGCAGTGCGCCCAGATAGACTCGTTCATCGCCGAGCGCGTGGATCTGCTGATTGTCAGCCCCAACGAGGCGGACGGGCTGACGGAGGCGGTGGCGCGTGCCTATGACGCCGGCATCCCCGTCATCGTTGCCGACAGACGGGTGCACGGCGACCGCTACACCGCTTTCCTCGGCGGCGACAACTACCAGGTGGGACGGAAGATGGCGGAGTGGGTGGATGTACAAAGGAGCGGTGTACGAAGTACGAAGGAGCGGCCTTTTGCACTCTTGGAGGTGTGCGGTATGGAGGGTTCCACGCCGGAGGCGTTGCGCCATCAGGGGATGGTGGAGACGCTGGAGGCTTCTTCGCTGCCGATGCCGGTGATCTACTCCGTCTCCGGCGCCACGGACGCCTATGCCGCGGTGAGTGAGTTCCTGAAGACCGGTACGCCGATAGACGCCATCGTGGCGCATAACGATATCATGGCGGTGGAGGCCGCACGGGCGGTGCAAAATTATAAATGTCAAATCTCAAATGTCAAATCTCAAATCTCAAATGTCAAATCTCAAATCTCAAATGTCAAATCTCAAATCCCCATCATGGGCGTGGACGGTATCTACGACGGCCTGAAAGCTATCCGTGACGGGGTGATTGACGGTACGGTGACGTATCCTTCCCGCGGCGATCTGCTGATCCAGACAGCGGCGCAGATACTCACGGGCGAGCCTTTCGTGCGGGATTCGGTCATACCGACCTATCTGGTGGACGCCTCGGCAGCCGCTACGCTCATAGCCCAGTACGAGCAGCAGATGCACGACGTGGAGATACTGCGTATCTCGCAACTGAACGCGGATACCCATTGGCAGCGGTTGCAGCAGGACAACCGGATACTCGTTGCCGGCGTGGTGCT
Source organism: uncultured Bacteroidales bacterium (assembly GCA_902799185.1). Classification (GTDB taxonomy): domain Bacteria; phylum Bacteroidota; class Bacteroidia; order Bacteroidales; family Paludibacteraceae; genus Colicola. The sequence continues at coordinate 59,215 of CADBZO010000001.1, forward strand.
GGCGGGGGTGCTGTTCCTGACAGTCCTGTGCGCGCTGCTGTTGAACCTCAAGAAGATACACACGGAGATCAAGGACGACCTGCTGCCGCAGCTGGAGGACGTAGAGGAGGCTATCGGCATGAGCCGGCGTGACGAGGCGTTTATGGAGCGCGTGAAAGAGATAGCGGACGCACATCTGACCGATCCGCAGTTCGGCGTGGAGGAACTGGGAGCCATGCTCCAACTGAGCCGCGCACAGCTCTTTAGACGGATCAAAAAAATCACCGGACTGGCACCGATGGACTATATCCGCGAGCGGCGGCTGTTGCGCGCCGACGAACTGCTGCGGACTACCGACATGACCATCCGGCAGATATCCTTGGAACTCTGTTTCAACAAACCGGCATATTTCTCCAAATACTACAAAGACTATTTTGGATACCTGCCCAGCGAGCAGATCAGGGAGATGAAGTAAATATCCCATCTTGTTGTAAAATATATCCCAAAGGGTTGTGATGCAACAAATGTAACATTTTTTGCAACATAAATATTTGCGCATGTGCGAAAAAACGTGTACTTTTGCATCGGAATTTGAATCAGCAGGTTTCGCTGCTTCGCTTTTTTTCTAAACTAAATAACAAATATCATGAATCAAAAAACGCTATTCTTGACCTTTCTCATGGCAGTCTTCTGCGTTGTCTCTTCGTACGCGCAGGTGACGGCTACGGGTGTCATCACGGACGCCGCTACGGGTGAGCCGATCATCGGCGCCTCGGTGGTAGAGGAAGGTACGACCAACGGAACGGTCACCGATTTCGATGGTCAGTTCACGCTCACTGTGGCGAAAGACGCCATGGTGGTAGTTTCGTATGTGGGTTACAAGACCCAGCAGCTTTATGCCGGTCCGAACCTGAAGATCTCCCTCGCGGAGGACAACGAGGTGCTGGAGGAACTGGTGGTGACCGGTTATACCACCCAGCGCAAGGCCGACTTGACGGGTGCCGTCTCCGCTATCTCCGCTGCCGATTTGGAGAAGCAGCAGGAGAACAACCCCATGAAGGCGCTGCAGGGCAAGGTGCCGGGTATGAACATCACCGCCGACGGTAGTCCTTCGGGTGCCGCTACGGTACGTATCCGCGGTATCGGTACGCTCAACAACAACGACCCGCTGTATATCATCGACGGCGTGCCTACCAAATCCGGCATGCACGAGCTGAACCCGAACGACATCGAGTCCATCCAGGTGCTCAAAGATGCCGCTTCCGCCTCTATCTACGGTAGCCGTGCCGCCAACGGTGTGATCATCATCACCACCAAACGCGGTGCGGAGGGTAAGATCCGCGTCGATCTGGACGCTTCGGTAGCCGTACAGTCCTATACCAACCGGATGAAAGTGCTGGACGCACAGCAGTTCGGACAAGTCATGTGGCAGGCCTATGTCAACGACGGCATGAACCCGAACATCAATGCGTTAGGTTACCGCTACGACTGGGGATATAACGCACAGGGCTTCCCCGTGCTGAACAACATCACGATGAACAAATACCTGGACGAGGCAGGGACGGTACCGGCGGCGAACACCGACTGGTACAGCGAGACCACGCGCCCGGGCGTAATACAAAATTATAATGTATCCGTCTCGCATGGCGGCCAGAAGGGCAGCTCGTTCTTCTCCTTGGGTTACTACCGCAACGACGGTGTCATCAAGACCTCCAATTTCGACCGTTTCTCGGCGCGTATCAACAGCGACTACAAGATCATCGGCGACTACGTGACCATCGGTGAGAACTTCACCATGAGCCGCACCTCCGAGGTAGCCGCTCCCGGCAACTTTCTGGAGAACGTGCTGCAGTTCAACCCCTCGCTGCCGATTTACACTACGGAGGGTGAGTTTGCCGGTCCTGTAGGCGGTTATCCCGACCGCGAGAACCCCGTAGCGCGTCTGGAGCGTAACAAGGACAACCGATACACCTACTGGCGTGTGTTCGGTAACGCGTATATCAATATCAACCCCGTCAAGGGACTGAACATCCGCACCACTGCGGGTATCGACTATGCCCAGAAGAAACAGCGTATCTTCACTTATCCGATTACGGAAGGCACCATGGCAAACGACAAGAACGCCGTGGAGGCGAAGCAGGAGCACTGGCTCAAATGGATGTGGAACGCCGTAGCTACCTATAATCTGGAGATCGGCAAGCACCGCGCGGACTTCCTGCTCGGTACGGAGTTGAACCGCGAAATAGACGAGTATTTCTCCGGTTACAAAGAGGGATACCTGCTGCTCAACACCAATTACATGTGGCCGGATGCGGGTGTAGGTACCGCCCAGGCCTACGGTAACGGCGGCGGTTTCTCGCTCATCTCGTTCTTCGGCAAAGCCAACTATACCTACGACAACCGTTACCTCGTCTCCTTCACGCTCCGTCATGACGGATCGAGCCGTTTCGGTAAGAACAACCGTTTCGCCACCTTCCCCTCCGTATCCGCCGGTTGGCGTATCAGCCAGGAGAAGTTCATGCGTAACACCGCCTCATGGCTGGACGATCTGAAGATCCGTGCTTCGTGGGGCCAGACCGGTAACCAGGATATATCTCCTACCGCCCGTTATACGATCTATGAGTCTAACTACGGCGTGAACGAGTCGGGCGGCCAGAGCTACGGTACCTCGTACGACATCGAGGGTACCAACGGCGGTCACACCCTCCAGTCCGGTTTCAAGCGCAACCAGATAGGCAACGACGATATCAAATGGGAGACGACGACCCAGACCAATGCGGGTTTGGACTTCTCCTTCTTCCGCCAGACGTTCTACGGTTCGTTCGACTGGTTCTACAAACAGACCAAGGACATCCTCGTCCTCATGGACGGTATAGCCGCCATGGGTGAGGGTTCGGCGCAATGGGTGAACGCCGGCGCGATGGACAACATGGGTGTGGAGCTGACGCTCGGCTACCGCAACCAGACCAAGGGCGGCTTCAAGTATGACATCACCGCCAACCTCTCGCATTACAAGAACACCGTGACCAAACTGCCGGAGACGATAGCCGCCAAGGGTACGTTCGGCGGCAACGGCGTGAAATCCGTAGTGGGCCACGCCATGGGTTCGCAGGTGGGCTACGTAGCCGACGGTATCTTCAAGAGCCAGGAAGAGGTGGATAACCACGCCGCCCAGGAGGGCGCTGCCGTAGGACGTATCCGTTACAAAGACCTCAACGGCGACGGCCTCATCACCGAGGCGGACCAGGACTGGATATACTCCCCCGTACCGGCGGTGATGTTCGGCGCGAACTTCTATTTCGAGTACAAAGGATTTGACCTGACCCTCTTCTTCCAGGGCGTAGGAGCCGTGGATGTCATCACCGACCTCAAGAGAGAGACGGATATATGGGCGGGTCTGAATATCGGCTTCCTGAACAAGGGTACGCGTCTCTTGGACGCCTGGAGCCCGACCAACCCGGACAGCAACATCCCGGCGCTCTCACTCTCGGACAACAACAACGAGAAACGTGTCTCCACCTACTGGGTAGAGGACGGCTCGTTCCTCAAACTGCGTAATATCCAGTTAGGCTATAACCTGCCCAAGTCGGCTTGCGAGAAGATGAAGATGCAGAACTGGCGTTTCTTCGTCTCGGCGCAGAACGTGTTCACCATTCATTCCAAGAGCTTCACCGGCGTAGATCCCGAGAACCCCAACTTCGGCTATCCTATTCCGCTGACGGTAACACTGGGAACCAAAGTAACGTTCTGAATTGAAAATTGAAAACTGAAAATTGAAAGGAAAAAAGTTATGAGAAACATGCATAAAATCGTACTTTGTACTTTGTCCCTTTGTACCTTGTTCATGGCCTCCTGCAACTCCTTCCTCGACCACGACGTGCCGCAAGGTACGCTCAACGAGGAGCAGGTATCCGATCCGCAGTATATCGACAACCTGGTCATTTCCGCCTATGCGGTGTTTATCTCCGCGGAGGATATCAACTCGTCCTTCTCGATGTGGAATTTCGACGTCCGTTCCGACGACGCCTACAAGGGCGGTAACGGAACCTCCGACGGCGACGTGTTCCACCAGCTGGAGATCTCCCAGGGTATCCTGACTACCAACTGGAATATCAACGACATGTGGGTGCGTCTGTATAACTGTCTGAGCCGTGTGAATGCCGCCATCGACGGTCTGAACCGGATGGACGAGAGCTACAAGATGAAATCCCAGCGTCTGGGCGAGATGTATTTCCTCCGTGCCTACGGCCATTTCCTGCTCAAGCGGCTCTATAAGAATATTCCTTTTGCCGTGCAGCCGAACATGTCCCAGGAGGATTACAACAACCTCTCCAACACCGCTTATACCAACGACGGCGGCTGGGGACTGATCATCGCCGACCTGCAGGAGGCGTATAAATCGCTGCCGGTGACCCAGGAGGACAAAGGCCGTCCTACCAAAGCCGCTGCGGCTGCCCTCATGGCAAAGACCTATCTCTATAAGGCGTACCGTCAGGACAACCCCGCTTCGCACCAAGTGACCTCCATCGACACCGATGACCTGCGCAAGGTCATCGAGTACACCGAGCCGGGCATCTACACCGCCGGTGGCTACGGACTGGAGACGGATTTCCATAATAACTTCCGTCCCGAGCCGCAGTACGAGAACGGCGTGGAGAGTATCTGGGCGATGCAGTACTCCATGAACGACGGTACCAAGAACGGAAACCTCAACTGGTCGTACGGCCTGATTGTACCGAATATCCCGGGTGTGACGGACGGCGGTTGCGACTTCTACAAGCCGAGCCAGAACCTCGTCAACGCCTTCCATACCGACGACGCCGGTCTGCCGCTCATCGACACCTATAACAACAAGGATTTCAACGCCGCTACCGATAACGCCGACCCGCGTCTGTGGCTGACAGTCGGTATCCCGGGCTTCCCCTATATGTTCAACCCGAACTATATGATGGCGAAGACCCAGACCTGGAGCCGCTCCAACGGTCTGTACGGCTATAACGTGACGCTCAAACACAACGTCGATCCCGACGGCGAGTACCTCATCAAGGGTGCCTGGTGGGGCAACCCCATGAACCGTATCGTGCTCCGTTATGCCGACGTGCTGCTGATGCGCGCCGAGGCGCAGGCGCTGCTGGGTAATGACGGCGAGGCGATCGCCCTCGTCAACCGGCTCCGTACCCGTGCCGCACAGTCCACCGGCATGCTCAACGGCTATGACGTCAAATACGGCGCCAAGATACGCGTGATGCCTTATCCCGACAACGCCGACGCACTGGCACGCGTGAAGATGGAGCGCCGTCTGGAACTCGCTCTCGAGTCCGAGCGTTTCTTCGACCTCGTACGATGGGGAGAGGCGGAGAAAGTCATCAACCGTTATTACGCCGAGGAGGCGGATAACTGCGCGATCTACTCCGCGGCACACTTCACCGCCGACAAGAACGAGTATCTGCCTATTCCTTTTGAGCAGATTGCCGCTTCCAACGGGCATTATACCCAGAACATCGGAGGATGGTGATACCTTTTGAGATTTGACATTTGAGATTTGAGATTTGACATTTTATAATGGAATTATTATGAAAGCAAAACACAATAATCTTTTCTCCCTCCTTATAGGGAGGGTTGGGGTAGGCCTCCTTGTACTGGGTGCATTGCTCCTCTCTTCATGCAGCAAGAAAGACAACGCCTTCGACTTGGAGGGCGAGTGCAAACTCCTCTCGCTCACGCTGGATGAGCACTACCCGGCGGTTATCGACGGTACGAAACGCACCGCCCTGGTTGCTATCCCGGAGAACTACGACGAGCAGGATATGTCCATCACGTCGCTCTCCCTCTCGGAGGGCGCTACGGCGAACGTCGCCGTGGGCAGCCATCTGAATCTGGCTGTGCCGCAGATGATACGCGTCACCAACGGCTCCGTCTTCCTCGAATACACCCTCTCCGTCAAGCACGACGAGGCGCGTATCCTCTCTTTTGTAATCAACGGCCAGTATATAGGCGTCATCAACCAGACCAACCGTACCATCTCCGTCCAGGTGCCGGAGGGAACGAACCTCACCTCGCTTGTACCGACCGTCACCGCTACCGAGGGGGCTACCGTCACGCCGGCTTCGGGCACGCCTTGTGACTTCACCAACCCCGTGGACTTCACCGTCACCTACAACACCGCGTCTTATACCTATACCGCTACGGTGACGGAGATGACCCCGCCGCATATGATCTATGTCGGTCTCGCCGCTACCATGCAGCAGCTTAACATGGAGGAGCAGACGGCTTGCTCGTGGATGCTGAACCACGTGGAGAAATCGGCGTATGTATCGTTCGCCGACCTCGCTGCCGGTACGGTGGACCTGAGCGAGTGCAAACTCATCTGGTGGCACCTCCATAAGGACGGCGGTATCGACGGCAAGGGACAGTTCGAAGCGGCTGCAGCCGAGGCGCTCCCCGCCATCGAAGCCCTCAAGACCTATTATCAGAACGGCGGCGCGTTCTTCCTCACCCGTTATGCCACCTATCTGCCGGCGTATATAGGCGAAGCGGACTGCGTGCCGAACAACTGCTGGGGCCAGAACGAGGCGGACGCCGAGACAGTAGGCGGTCCGTGGGACTTCTCCATCGCCGGACATACCGGCCACGCCCTGTGGCAGAACCTCCTCATGAAATCCGATGCGCTCGATCACGTCTATACCTGCGACGCCGGCTACCGTATCACCAACTCCACCGCCCAGTACCATATAGGCGCTGACTGGGGCGGATACGAGACACGCGACGTCTTCCGCTCCAAGACCGGGGCTGTTGACATAGCCGGAGGCAACGACGCCGTGGTCGCTTGGGAGTACCCCGCTACTGCGGAACACGGAGGTATCATCTGTATCGGATCCGGATGCTACGACTGGTATTCCGTCGCCGGAGAAGCCGGTACCGGCTACTACCACGCCAATATCGCCAAGATAACCGAGAATGCTATTAACTATTTAACGGGAAAGTAATATGAAAACTATCCATAAAAATCGTACTTGGTACGCTGTACCTCTGTATATCGTTTGCTGCCTCTGCGCCTTCTTTGGCTGCCGGTCCGAAGCGCCGGTGGAGACCAAAGACTGGGACGCTACCACCAAGCAGTACGCTTCCGTGGACGAGAAACTCAGCACCACCTATTACAAGCCTTACTCGGGTTTCGTAGGCGACCCCATGCCGTTCTACGACCCGCAGAGCCGCACCTTCAAGGTGCTCTATCTGCTGGAGTACCGTCCGAACATGCCCGGCACCTACCACCCCTTCTGGGGTCTGGAGACCGCCGACGGCGCTAACTACACCTCCCTCAACGAGGTGCTGCCTACCGGCGCACGCGCCGAGGCGGATGCCGCCCTCGGTACCGGATGCGTCGTCTATAACCCTGCCGACCGGCTCTATTATATCTACTACACCGCCAACCGTGACCAGCCCAAGGCAGGCGAGGACGCGCAGATCATCATGAGAGCCACCTCTCCGGATTTCAAGACCTGGACCAAAGACCCGCTCTTCCGCCTGCGTGGTATCACCTATGCCTACAGCACCTCCGATTTCCGCGACCCCTGTATCTTCGCGGACGAGGACGGGCTCTGGCACATGCTCGTTTCCACCAAGACCGGCGGCAAAGGCCAGCTGGCGGAGTTCACCTCGGCGGATCTCAGGGAGTGGAGTCATGCGGGCGTCTTCATGCCGATGATGTGGGACCGCTTCTACGAGTGCCCTGACGTGTTCAAGATGGGCGACTGGTGGTACCTCGTCTATAGCGAGATGCACCATGCCATCCGCCGCGTGCAGTATTTCAAAGGCCGTACGCTCGACGAACTGAAAGCCTGTACCGCAGCCGACGCAGGCCGCTGGCCTGACGACCACGAGGGCTTCCTCGACAGCCGCGGCTTCTATGCCGGCAAGACCGCTACCGACGGCACCAACCGCTATATCTGGGGATGGTGCCCCACCCGTGAAGGCAACGACAACACCAAGACCAACTCCGGCTCCGAGCCCCAGTGGGCAGGCTCGCTCGTAGCCCACCGGCTCATCCAGCACGAAGACGGGACACTCACGACGGGAGAGGTGCCGGGTGTCAAAGCCAAATACGCTACCCCGAAGACGGTCACCCTCATGGCACAGAGCGAAGCAGGTGTGACGGAGGCGAAGGGAGGTTATACCCTCGCGCCGCAGAGCTACGCGCTCTTCAACCGCCTCGGATACCATAACCACCTCTCCATGACCGTCACCACCGAAGGCGCGGAGGATAAGTTCGGCATCTCCCTCGTACGCGGTACTGACAGCGAGAAATATTACACCCTCGTCGTCAACCCCGAAGGCGCTGAGCGCAGAAAAATCAATTTCGAGGAAGAAGGACCGGAAGGCAAAGGCTTCATCGAGGCTATAGACAGTTATATCTTCCATACCCCGGCCGATAACACCTATCATATAGATATCTATACCGACAACTCCGTGCTGGTCATGTATATCAACGAGACCCTGGCGTACACCAACCGTATTTATGGCATCCAGCATAACTGCTGGTCGGTCAACAGCTATAACGGTACGGTTACCGTCAAGGATATCCAACTCAAACAATATTAACCCTTTAAAATCAAATCATTATGAGAAAAATTTCTTTTGTTGCGCTCTTCGCAGCGCTGGTAATGAGTGTGAACGCTACCGACCTGTGGACTGGTACGAAGCACGTGTCGTGGAATGACGGCGGTGTTCAGATTGCTGCTACGGCTTTTGCCTCCGCGCAACCCGGCCAGAAAATCGTCGTTACGTACACCGGTGCTTCCGACGGTATCGAGTTCAAGGTGATGAACAAAAACTTCGACCACCTGGCAGGAAGCCGTGAGGCGGCTTGGATCAAAGACGACAATACCTTTGAGCAGTTCCTAACCGCTCCGGCAGTGGACAGCCTCAAGGCTTACGGCCTGGAACTCATCGGCGCTAACTTCACCTGCACCAAGGTAGAGCTCCTTGACGGCAAGGCGCTCAAAGAGGGCTTCACTGTCTGGACAGGTTTCTTCTGGGCTGACGAATGGAGCACCCTCGAACTCTATTACAACGGCTATGCCGGTGTGGACTTCTCCAAAGCGACTGCCCTTCGTATCTACAGCGAGGCGAACCGCTCGGATTTTGTCATCAACGTGATGGAAGCATGGGGCGACGATGGCAAGATTGCTGACCAGAGTGCCATGACCGTCGGCGAGGGATACATGGAACTGGCGCTGACCGACGCCCTCCGCACACGTCTCTCCGCTGCCCCTCGCTGGATGATCCAGTTCAACAAAGAGGCAGGCAATCCTTTCAACGTAACCGACATCGTGCTGGTTATGGATAAGGGTGAGACCCAGGCTCTGGAGCACACCGCTGTAGAGGCCAAGACCGTCAAGACCATTGAGAACGGCCAGGTAGTGATCATCAAGAACGGTGTTCGCTACAACGCACTCGGTGCACAGCTCTAATAATAACTAGGGCCCCCGCAAAAATCGTGCTTCTGCTAAGAAATACGATTTTTGTGGGGAGAGCGGCGCATACCCGAGTACTTACTACTAAAACGTAGTTTTGGTACATGTACGAGGGTAATGCCCGCGATGGTACCGGCGGCTGATTACCGCCTGTACTGACAAAAAAACAACCTTATGAAACGATTGATTATACTGCTCACTTTTTGCCTGACCTACGCCGGCCTATGGGCGCAGAACGGCTATTACTACCAACCCGAAGAAGGCTGGTGCGGCGATCCGATGCCGTTCTACGATGCCGATGCCGGTTCCTTTCGGGTCTATTACTTGCAGGAGTACCGGCCGAATGATTGGGCTACTTACCATCCCGTGTGTAGGATTGAGACCAGCGATTTTGTCAATTATGGCGAGAGCGGTGTCGTATTGCCTACCGGCGACAGGTGGGCGCAGGACGCCGCTATCGGTACCGGTTCCGTCATCAAAGCGCATGCCGGGACGTACTATTTCTATTATACCGGGAATAAATACCAGCCTTCCGAGAACGAGTGCCGCCAGACGGTGATGTGTGCCACCTCTACCGATGGTACACACTGGACGAAGACAGACCTGCGTCTTGCGCCCGATACGTGGTATTATTACCGTGATGACTTCCGGGACCCCGAGGTCTTCCGCACGGAAGACGGTATTTACCACATGTTGGTAGCTACCGGCAAGGACGGCAAGAATGTGCTCGCGGAGTTTACTTCTTCCGACTGCTTCAACTGGACCCACAAAGGCGTGTTTATGACTACGCTCTGGGATCGTTTCTACGAGTGTCCCAACGTGTTCAAGATGGGCGACTGGTGGTATCTCGTCTATAGCGAACTGCACAAAGAGATCCGCCGTGTGCAGTATTTCAAGTCGCGCACGTATGCCGGCTTGGCGGCTTGTACGGCGAATGACAACCCCGTATGGCCGGATAACCACGAGGGTTATCTGGATTCCCGCGGCTTCTATGCCGGTAAGACCGCTTCCGACGGTACCAACCGGTATATGTGGGGGTGGTGCCCCACGCGGCGGGAGGATAACAACACCGCCGTCAATAATGACAACGGTGAACCCGACTGGGCGGGGACATTGGTGGCGCACCGCCTCATCCAGCATCCTGACGGCTCGCTCTCATTGGGCGAGATAGAGGGGATACGCCGCTGGTTCAATGCCGATGGGGCTGTCCCCGTAGCCGCTGTGAGTCTGTCGGCAGGAAAAAGTCAGTCTTTCCCGTCTCTGAGCGACAAGACGCACCTCTCTTTTACCGTCACAGCCGCCTCCAACCGAACGAAGTTCGGCATCTCCGTCGGAGAGGAAAGTTGGTCGGGGCGTTACTATTCGCTTGTCGTCAATCCGGAAGAGAACGGCCTGGCGAAGATTAATTTTGTGCAAGAGGGACCGGATGCGATGGGATTTATCCCGTATATAGACGGTTATTTCTTCTCGCAACCGTCCAACAACGTGTATCAGGTGGATATCTATATAGACCGTTCCGTCCTGGTGATGTATATCAACGATAACGTGTGTTACACCAACCGCATCTACGGCCTCTCCGGCAAGCCATGGACAATCCGTTGTTATAATGGCTCTGTCCAGATAACCGACATCCGCCAACAGGTTAATGATCCTAACAGTGCCAGCTCCATACAGGAGGTGACCAATAAATCACCACTACAGCAATACAAACGCCTCGAGAATAACAACATTGTTATCTACCGCGGCCATGATAAATACACCATTACAGGTCAAAAACTATAATACAAGGAACAAAAACTTTAATATTCACCAATAAAAAACACAAATGATTATGAAAACGAAATTTTATGTATTAATGGCAGCTTTCCTGTTGGCTGGTATTTGCATTGTAAATGCGGATGATGATGTATTAATAAGGAAAATATACCCTTCAACAGGAGAATATGCAGATCCGGGGTATAGTTTTCCGGATGCTACAGATGCTACAGCAGATGCGAGTAAAGGACTATTTTTAAGTAAAGAAGATGTGGGTGAACTTCAACCCGGCAATGCGCTTAAATTATTTCTTTATGATAGAGGTGAAAATGCAAGAATATGCTATGTAGGAGGCTGGAATCCAGGTCCCCATCCTTATCCAGGAACTGCTATACATGCGCTTCCCTCAGGTGGAGGTGTCCAAATAAAACTATATGTAACAGAAGATTTAATCAAAGCTATTGAAAATGAAGATTTTCGGCTATATGGACAAAATATGAAAATCAATCGTATAGAAGTATATCGTGGAAAATACGGTGTTCCCGGTGAACTGAAAAATGGAAAAACCATCTGGACTGGCTATTTCTGGATTGATGAAAGAGCCGGGAAAACATTAGAAGTCTATAAAGAAGCGTTGGATGGGATTGATTTAGATAAATATTATTCTATCCGTTTCTACCACGAAGCAAATCGCCCTATTTCTATCAATATACTCGACACATGGGGGGGCGGTGGCAAAATTGCTGACCAAACAACGATGAATATGACTAATGAATATGCAGAATTGCGGTTAACAGATGAAATAAAAACCAAATTGAGAAGCTTAACTTTGGATCTGAAAGTTCAGTGTTTTACGGAAGATGACTCAGAGGAAAAGAAATTTAACTTCACCGATGTAGTCCTTATGCCTATTAGTCCCGAAGGATGTGATGGCTGCTTCTATGTCTATTAAACAGTTTTGCTTCCGTTGTGGTCCGACTCAACTTGACCTAACTAAATAGTTGAGGTTGCAAAATGTAGCATTTTTGTTGCAATGAAACACCAATGTTATATTTTGCAACATGAATATTTGCGTATGTGCGGAAAAAATACTACTTTTGCACCCGCTAATCAAAATTAATATCATGAAACGTATCTCTTTTGCATTCTTGAGCCTGCTTGTTCTGGCTACCGGTTGTGTCAACAGGACACCCGCCATGCACCCCACTGATGAGCCTTTCCGCTCCGTGTATCACCACTCGCCCCTCTCGGGATGGATGAACGACCCGAACGGTATGTATTACGACGAGACCACCGGCACGTGGCATCTCTTCTACCAGCACAACCCCTTCGGTACGACCTGGGGTCCCATGCACTGGGCGCATTCCTCCTCTACGGATCTCGTTCACTGGACCCACCACCCGATAGCCATCGCCCCGGACTCCATCGGCACGATTTTCTCCGGCTCGGCGGTCATCGACCGTGACAACACCGCCGGCTTCGGCGAGAACGCACTCGTGGCTATCTACACCCAGTCCGAGGTATGCGGCCAGCACCAGTCTATCGCCTCCAGCGCCGACGGAGGCCTCACCTTCACCAAGTACAACGCCAACCCCGTGCTCAAGGGCGACATAGCCGATTTCCGCGACCCCAAAGTGTTTTGGGATGAGCAGTCGGGCCGGTGGGGCATGGTACTCGCTTGCCAGCAGGAGGTGCGTTTCTACGGCTCGCCGAACCTCAAAGACTGGACCTACCTCTCTTCCTTCGGTGCCGGTTACGGCAACCATGAAGGCGTATGGGAATGCCCCGACCTGATTCGGCTCAAATGCGAAAACGGTAAATGTGAAAATGAACAAATGAAATGGGTCCTCCTCCTCAATATTAACCCCGGCGGACCGTTCGGCGGATCGGCTACCCAGTATTTCGTAGGAGACTGGGACGGCAAGACGTTCACCTGCATCGACGCGCCGGAGGAGACCAAATGGCTGGACTACGGCAAGGACCATTACGCTACCGTCACCTGGGCGTACGCTCCTGAGAACCGTATCGTGGCAATAGGCTGGATGAGCAACTGGCAGTACGCCAACCAGCTGCCAACCGTTGCTTTCCGCTCGCAGAACACCGTGGCGCGCGACCTCTCCCTCTATAGAGATGACGCAGGCGGGTATCGCGTGCGTGTGATGCCTTCGCCCGAGACCATGGCGCTCCGCGGCGAGGAGACCGACTGTCTGGGCGACATAGCGGTGGTGGAGCTGGAGTTGGACGGCAAGCAGGACGCACTCATTACGCTCTCCAACGACAAAGGCGAGAAGGTAGTGATGAACCTTGACGTGCACCGTCAGACTTTCTCTATGGACCGTACTGCGTCCGGCGACTGCTCTTTCTCCCACGACTTCGCCGCCAACACCATTGCACCGCTGTTTGTCAAACGGGACGCTTACCATGTGACCCTCTTCATCGACCACTGCTCCGTCGAGGCCTTTGACGGCGAAGGCGCATGGGCAATGACCAACCTCGTCTTCCCCTCCGAGCCCTACAACCATATTGACGTGCAGGGCGGCACCGCGAAGATATACGATATTCATTTTTAATTCGTAATTAGTAATTCGTAATTCGTAATTTTTAATTTATATATTTATGAAGACTTCCAAATTTGCATTGCTCTCGGTGATGCTGTGCTTCTTCACCATGGGTTTTGTGGACCTCGTAGGTATTGCCTCCAACTATGTCCAGCAAGACCTCGGGCTGACGGATTCCCAGGCGAATATCATGCCTTCGCTCGTCTTCTTCTGGTTCCTGATCTTCTCCGTGCCTACGGGTATGCTGATGAATAAGATCGGCCGTAAGAAAACCGTTCTTCTCTCGATCCTCGTTACGGTGCTGTCGCTGTTCCTGCCCCTCTGCGGCGAGAGTTATGCGCTGATGCTCTGCGCTTTCTCCCTCCTGGGTATAGGCAACGCGCTGATGCAGACCTCTCTCAACCCCCTCGTGTCGAATATCGTCACGGGTAACCTCTCGTCCACCCTCACTTTCGGCCAGTTCGTGAAAGCCATCGCCTCTTTCCTTGCGCCGTATATAGCTATGTGGGGCGCTACGGCGGTCATCCCCTCTGCCGGACTGGGATGGAAAGTGCTCTTCCCCGTCTATGGGCTCATCGGCATACTCGCTATCGTGGCGCTCGCGCTCACTTCCATCCATGAGGAGCCGGTAGCCAAAGGCTCTTCGTTCATCGACTGTCTCAAGCTCCTGGGCAACCCCTTTATCCTCCTCTGTTTTCTGGGGATCATGTGCCATGTGGGTATTGACGTAGGCACGAACACCACTGCGCCGAAGATCCTCATGGAGCGCCTCGGTATGGGGCTGGCGGAAGCGGGTTTTGCCACCTCCCTCTATTTCATCTTCCGTACCATTGGCTGCCTCTCCGGCTCGGCTATCCTGCGTATGATCCCCGAGAAGGTGTTCTTCGCTATCTCCGTATGTATGATCGTGGCGGCGATGGTCCTCATGGGGGTCGGTTCGTCCCAATGGATGCTTTATACCGGTATCGCCCTCGTCGGATTCGGAAACAGCAATATCTTCTCTATCTGTTTTGCCCAGGCGCTCAACCACGACCCGGAGCACAAGAACGAGATATCCGGCCTGATGATCATGGGACTTTTCGGCGGAACGATCTTCCCCCTCTGCATGGGCTTTGCTTCGGATATAATGGGTACCCTCGGAGCCGTCCTCGTCATGGCCCTCGGTGCCGCATACCTCACCTTCTTCACCCTGAAGATAAAGAAATAATTCGTAATTCGTAATTCGTAATTCGTAATTCGTAATTTTTATTCGTAATTCGTAATTTTTAATTTTTAATTTCCATGAAATATGTTATCGGAATAGGAGAGGCGCTCTTTGACTGCCTCCCGGAAGGCCGCAAACTCGGCGGCGCACCTGCTAACTTCGCCTACCATGTATCGCAGTTCGGACTCAACGGATGTGCTGTCTCCGCTATCGGAAAAGACGAACTGGGCGACGAGATAGTGGATAACTTCACCGCCATCCGGGACGCCCTTCCAACTTTCAACTTTCAACTCTCAACGGTCGAGCAGCCTACCGGTACGGTCAAGGTGACGCTGGATGAGAAAGGCGTGCCGCAGTACGAGATATGTCTTGGCGTGGCGTGGGATAACATACCCCTGACTAACTCCATGCTGGAGATTGCCCGCCAGGCGCAGGCTATCTGTTTCGGCTCGCTCGCACAACGCTCCGAGACCTCGCGGGAGACCATTCAGGCTTTCCTCGACGCTGCGCCCGCTGACGCGCTCCGCGTCTTTGATATCAACCTCCGCCAGTCGTGGTACACCGCCGAGGTCATTGCCGAGAGCCTCTCCCGCGCCAATGTGCTCAAGATCAACGACGAAGAGCTGGACGTGGTGGCTACCATGCTCCTGGGCGAACCTACCGTCCCCGGCGCACTCATCGCCGAGGACCCGGAGAAGACACGCCGCGTGTGCCGCGAACTCATCAGCCGCTATGACCTCAAGATGCTGATCCTCACCTGCGGCGCCATAGGCTCGTATGTCTTCACCGCCGGCGAGGAGTCGTACCTCGCTACCCCGAAGGTACAGGTAGCCGATACGGTAGGCGCAGGCGACAGTTTCACCGCCACCTTCGTCGCACAGCTCCTCCTGGGCAGATCCATCCGCCAGGCGCACGAGAAAGCCGTAGCTGTCTCCGCCTTCGTCTGCACCCAAAACGGCGCGATGCCCGTCCTCCCCGAAGACCT
Organism: uncultured Bacteroidales bacterium; assembly: GCA_902799185.1. Classification (GTDB taxonomy): domain Bacteria; phylum Bacteroidota; class Bacteroidia; order Bacteroidales; family Paludibacteraceae; genus Colicola. The sequence continues at coordinate 75,169 of CADBZO010000001.1, forward strand.
CGTCCGCTAACCGCTCTTTCTGTACTAAAATGAGGGTGTGTCAAAAACGAATTGGCACACCCTCTATATCTTTCACCTTTCACTTTTCCCCTTTCACCTTTCACTTTCCCTTTCACTTTTCACTCTGATTGCTTTTTTTGAGCATATTATGTTACAAAAGTAATTTTTTTTGCCCGAAAACTTGCACAATTCGATTATTTGTAGTATCTTTGCACCGATTTTTTGCAAATATAGCTTACTTTTACGCAAAAATGAACACAGGGTACGGCACAAAACTTTTTCTATTCACCGCTATTCTCATGGCGGTTTTGTTCGTTGCTATGCCCGCGTACGCGCAGGATTCGCTCGCGTATGTACAGGAGGAGAATACCCCCGATTGGTATGTAGAGCCCGTGATACCCGCTCCCTTACGCGCGCCCAGGCACGCGCCGGCTGCCGCCTGTCTGGCGGATTCCGTCTTGACGTTCAATATCGATTCTGTCCTCACCGAGGTCACGGTCTATGACTATGACCAGGCCGGCCATACAACCGCTGCTACCGTCTGGACCTGCAATGCTGAAGGCTCGCGGACCGGTAAGAGCAAGAACGAGTACGGCTACACCGGTTCGACCCAGACCATGACCGCCGTCTATGCCTGGGACGCCAACGCCGCGGCATGGGTGGGGACCGAGAAATCCGAGTTCGTCTATGCCGGAGGACGCATGACTTCCAACACCTCCTCCGTCTGGCTCAACGGAGCATGGGTGGCGGACCAACGCTATACCTACGCCTACGACGGAGCAGGTAACCAGACGGCTTATTTCGAACTCAAACGCAATACCGCTACCAACCGGCTCGACTCAGTCAAAGGATGGGTGAGAGCGTGGGAGAACGGACTTCAGACCCTCGACGCGCAATATACCGCTTATGCCAACGGCAAATGGACCGCCGGCACGAAGAACGAATGGGCGTTCGACGCAGAGGGCACGCAGACCATGACCGCCGTTTATACGATCTCCAACGGCAAATGGGTCGGCACCTCCAAAGAGGAGTGGGGCTATACCGCCGGTACGCTCACTATGCACGCTACCTACGGCGGCTGGGCGGACAACGGATGGGTAGGCTCGCAGAAAGAGGAATGGACCTTCGACGGAGACGGACGCACCACCCTCTACGTGAAATACGGCTGGGCTGCCGCCGACTGGACTCCCGCCTTGCAGGAGGAGAACGAGTACGACGGCGACATCCTCGTCCGCGTGGAGAACTATACATGGACCGCCGGCACCAAGACCGGCACCAAGAAAGAGACCTGGTCCTACACCGCCGGTGTCCTGACTGCCCACGAGTTGTACAACGGCTGGGCCAACAACGACTGGGTGGGCGCTCAGAAAGAAGAGTACACCTTCACCTCCTCCAACCAACCGTCCGTGACGACGATCTACCGCTGGGCGAACGGCGCATGGGCCGGTTCGGAGAAAGAGGAATGGACCTACAACGCCTCCGGCAAGCAGACGCTCCATACGAAAGCCGCGTGGGCTGCCAACGGATGGGCGCTGACGCTCCAGGAGGAGAACGAGTACGATGGCGCGAACCTCGTCCGCGTGGAGAACTATAAATGGACCTCCGGCGTCAAGACCGGCACCAAGAAAGAGCTCACCACCTATACCTCCGGTAAGAAGACCGCCTTCGTCACCTACGCCTGGTCGAACGGCGCATGGGTCGGTTCGGCGAAAGAGGAATGGACCTACAACGCCTCCGGCAAACAGACGCTCCATACGAAAGCCGCGTGGGCTGCCAACGGATGGACGCTGACGCTCCAGGAGGAGAACGAGTACAGCGGCACGAGCCTCATCCGCGTGGAGAACTACAGTTTTGCCAACGGCACCAAGACCGGTACGAAGAAAGAGACCTACGCCTATACCTCCGGCAAGAAAACCCAGACGGTGACATACGCATGGGCGGAGAACGACTGGACGGTCGCTACCGAGGAGAACACCACCTATGCCGGCGCGAACATCACCGCGGTGGAGAACTACAGCTGGACCGACGGCGTCAAGACCGGTACCAAGAAAGAGGCTTATACCTACACCTCCGGCGTCAAGACCCAGGTGCTCACCTACCAATGGTATAACAACGACTGGGCTTATTCCACCAAGGAGGACTGGACCTACACCTCCGGCAGGCAGACCCGCCATGAGAAATACGGTTGGAACGGTCTGGAATGGGTTGATATGCAGCGCGAGATTGCTGCCTTCGATGCGGCTGGCAACCAGATACTGGTCGAGAACTATGCGCTCCTGACTACAACGGGGTGGACAGGACTGAAAAAAGAAGAATATGTCTTCGACGGCGGTACGAAAACTACAACCGTTATCTATTCTTGGGCAGATAACGCATGGACGCCTTCAACGAAGAACGAGGCTGGCTATCAGAACGGCAACACCGTCGTCTCCGAGGCGAACTATACCTGGAACGGTACGGCTTGGCAGGGAACGGGCACACGCACGGAGACGACCACCGAGAACGGACTGCTCACCGAGCTCCTGACCCGGAACTGGCCTGCCGGAGCAACCGAGTGGACCAACGCCACCGTCACCCGCAATACCTACAACGCCGACGGCGAGAATATCCTGACCTATAACGGCACCTGGAACGGTACCCGCTGGGCGGTCTCCTCCATGACCCGCCTGGATCAGATCTTCGATGCCGAAGGTCGTCAACTGCTCAAGGCTTCCTGGAAATGCGGCAGCGACTCAGTCTGGAAAGGCATACAGAAAGATACAGCAAAATATTCGGCTACGGGAAAAATGCTCTATAGTGCGCAGTTTAAGGGTTGGAAGAATGGTAATTGGGTGCCGACGTATCAAATAGATTATAAATATGACGCAGCGGATAATACTATCTTTAATCGGCGTTACAACTATTCGAACAACGCTTGGGTGGGCGTATATTGGTACGAGTATTCTTATGATACATATGGCTATATGACCATGCAGGCACAATATACATGGTCTAATAAGAATTGGAAAGGACTTACTAAGACGGATTATAGTTACTCCCCACAAGGAGAATTACTGAGTACGATTTCTTATAACTGGCAGAATAACGCATGGGTTAAGAGGTCTAAAACGGAATACATTCTGGACAGTCAAGGTAATATTATTGATCGGAAAATAAGCAATTTCCGAAATAACGTCTGGGTGAATAACCAATGGAATACCTATGCGTTTGACAATAGAGGACAAGAAATATCATCTGCTGAATATTATTGGATCAATAATAATTGGATGCTATATTACAAGCATGAAAGGGTTTATGATAGTAGCGATAATAAACTTCGTCGAGAAATAACGGGTAGTTGGAATAACGGAGTTGTACAATCCTACACTGACAAACACTACATGTATTCCTGCGATGCGCTGACGATCCGTTTTGTGAATTACGACGGTACGCTGCTGGAGACGCAAGAGGTGAACAAAGGCGAGACACCTGTCTATACCGGCGCGACACCCGTCCGCGAGAGCAACGCGGAGCACACCTATACGTTCGCCGGCTGGACGCCGAAGATAGCACCGGCTACCGGTAATGTCACCTATACCGCTACCTTCACGGACTCCAAGAATACCTATACCGTCACTTGGAAGAACGAAGACGGTAGCATAATCAGCCAAGAGACCCTTGCATACGGCGCTACGCCCGCGCACGCGGATATAACTAAGGAGAAAACCGCGCAATATACCTATACCTTTACCGGCTGGACACCGGGTATCGGTATCGTGACCGGCAATGCGGAATACACCGCGACCTTTGACAGTATAGTGAACAGCTATACAATAAACTGGCTCAATTCGGATAATTCGCCGTTAGCCCAAACCACCGTGGCCTACGGCGAGGCACCTGTCTATACCGGCGAGAAACCTTCTCGCCCCACCACCGCGGAGTACACCTACACGTTTGCCGGTTGGACGCCGGAGGTAGAGACGGTAACGGAGGCTGCTACTTACACCGCGACCTTTGACAGTATTGTGAACAGCTACACGATAAATTGGCTTAATTCGGATAATTCGCCGTTAGCCCAAACCACCGTGGCCTATGGCGAGTCACCCGTCTATACCGGCGAGAAGCCTTCTCGCCCCACCACCGCGCAATACACCTATACCTTCGCGGGCTGGACGCCGGAGGTAGAGACGGTAACGGAGGCTGCTACCTATACCGCGACTTACGACAGTATTGTGAACCGCTATACGGTGACGTGGCTCAACGAGGACGGCAGTGTCATCGAGAGCGAGACGCTTGCATACGGTGCTACGCCCGCGCACGCGGATATAGTTAAGGAGAACACACCCGAATACACCTATACCTTCGCGGGTTGGACACCTGCGATAGCGCTTGTGGAAGGCGACGCCACCTATCAGGCTACCTTTACGGCTACGAAGAACAGCTATACAATAAACTGGCTCAACGAGGACGGCAGTCTCATTGCGAGTGAGACGCTCGAATATGGTGCCACGCCCGCGCACGCGGATATAAATAAGGAGAACACACCCGAATGGACCTATACCTTCGCGGGCTGGACTCCGCAAGTAGAGGCTGTTACCGGCGACGCTACCTACCAGGCAACCTTCACGGCAACGAAGAACAACTACACGATAAATTGGCTCAATTCGGATAATTCGCCGTTAGCCCAAACCACCGTGGCCTATGGCGAGTCACCTGTCTATACCGGCGAGAAGCCTTCTCGCCCCACCACCGCGGAGTACACCTACACGTTTGCCGGCTGGGACAAGGAGATAGTATCGGTAACAGGCGACGCCACCTATACCGCTACCTACGACAGCGTACGCAACAGCTACACCGTCACTTTCTATTACGAAGACGGCGTGACGGTGCTGGATCAGGTGACGGTGCAGTACGGCGAGACGCCTGCCACGAGCCTCATCCCTTCCAAATACTCGGAGGAGCATTACTACTATACCTTCTCCGGCTGGAGCCCGGAGGTAGTGCCGGCGGAAGGCAATGCCTCTTATACGGCTACCTTCAAGGCAGTCCCGAAGCTCTACACCGTGACCTTCAAGAACCACAACGGCCGGACGCTCCTGACGACGGAAACGCCTTACGGCGAGATACCCGAATACACGGGAGAGACACCTACCAGGACGAAGGACAAGCAATACACCTACACCTTCTCCTGCTGGTCTCCGGAGCTGACGGAGGTCACCGGTCCGACGACCTACACTGCGGTCTTTGAAGGCACCTTGAACCAATACACGGTCATCTTCCTCGACGAGGACGGTACGGAGCTGGACCGCCAGACGCTGGATTACGGCATAGTGCCGGTCTATGAAGGCGAGACGCCAACCAAAGACGACGAAGGGCAGTACGGCTATACGTTCAAGGGCTGGAGCCCGAAGCTGACCTCGGTCACGAAGAACGCCACCTATCGCGCCGTCTATACCCGGTACGACAAGACGCAGGGGATAGAAGACGTGCAGCCGCCATGCATGGAGGCTCAAAAGATCCTCATCGGCAACACGATCTACATCCTCCGCGGTGGCAAGACCTACACCCTACAAGGAGTGGAAGTGCGCTAACGCTACGCAAACTACGTAACCTACGCAAACTACGTAAACTACGTAAACTACGCAAACTACGTAAACTACGTAAACTACGCAAACTACGCGCTCTGCGCAAAAACGATCTTTGACATATTGGATTACCGTAAAAATGAGCGACAAAAGTAAAAAAGTTGCTCAATAACTTGCGTATATCAGAAAAAAGCTGTAATTTTGCGAGCAAAATTGAAGGAAAGGATAAAAGTTATGTCAACATTTACGATTCAAATCCCGGTTGAACAGGTAAGTTGGTTTGAGCAAATGATTCAAACCATGGGCTGGACGTTTAGAAAAAAAGAGACGTCTTCCCAAGCGTTTACCCAAGAGAGACAAACAATAACACCGGCGATGCGTCGTCGAATTAACAAGGCTCGCAAAGATTTTGCTGAAGGACAGACTACAACATGCAGAACTCCTCAAGAGATGCAGCAATTTTTTGATAGCTTATGATGTATTCGATTGACTATACTAAAACAGCAGAGAAGACTTTGTCCAAGTGGAAAAAGTCCAATCCTCAGTTGTTTAAAAAGGCTACCAAAATTCTGTTCGACATCATGCAACACCCTCGCTCCGGTTTGGGACATCCTGAACCATTAGTAGGAGGTGGGGACATAACATATTCAAGACACATCACGGCACACGATAGAATTATCTATGACATATATGATGAAAGTATAAGGGTGCTTATTATTCAATGTGAGGAACATTACGACGACAAGTAGCACCTCACACATTAAACATTAAAAAAAGCGGTAATCCAATCAAAGCGGATTACCGCTTTTTCGTCGTCTATGATCGACTATATGACCAATAGACTATATGACCAGAGGATTTGGAAACGGCTAATTATGCGAACTAAAAGAAAATTATTTTTGGAATATTTTTGATAATTTTTGACCGAAGAAGAAATCTGTTTGATTTGTGTAATCTGTGAACAGAAAGCAACATAAAATAGCATTCAAATACGACGGTCGAACGACGGTCGAACGACGGTCAAACGACGGTCAAACGTGACGTAACAGGAACGAAAGTATAACAATTAACGTGGCGCAAGCCACCAGTATTAACCAAAATAAAGAAACTAAAAATTTCAAAACAAACCAACCAATTAACGAGGGTGCAAACCCTCAAGTATTAACCAAAAAAACTTAAAATCAAAATGAGAAAATTGTATTCTCTCGTGCTGATAGCAGCGGGGCTGCTGATCGGCACAAACAGCTGGGCGGATCAAGTCCAAGTAGCCTATAAAACGGGTACTTATGCAGAGAATCCGCGTACCTTCGTGGGAGGTACTGCACTCCAAGATGCAGTAGGAACAATTAACAAAGGTGACTCGGCAGTGATTACCCTGCTTGATGATCAACACTTATCATCTGTAGTTACTCTTGATGGTCAGAAAATCTGTTTGGATCTGGCGGGAAACGAGGTTAAAGAGAGTAGCACATCCGGCAAGGGTTGTTTCAAGATCCGCAAAGGTACGTTGCACGTAACAGGTTCCGGTACAATTAACCATAGTGTATATGGTACTGCAAGCAACGTAGCCAGAAGTGCGATCACCGTCTTTGGTGCACCTTACGCCCAAAGAGAAACTGAGAACTGGAGTCTGTTGATTATTGACGAAAATGTTCTCGTTACTACCAATAGCGGTGCTAAGCAGTATGGTATCACCTTGGATGCCGCTTCCCTAACTGGAGGAGCTGATCCGGGAACTCCTTATGTAACGTACGCCGCAAGTACTCTTTCTTGTGCTATAGACGGCAAGCTTGGTTGCGCTTATGGTGTGAAGATTTTGGTTAAGGGAACGGTATATGGTTACCAGCGTGGTATTAACATTGCCGGTAATATCAATGCAACTCCTGAATGTGGTAATGATGGTAAATTCCCGTACATCAAGATTTATCCGACAGCAGAGGTATCTTGCTATACGGATAATTTGTCTTCCGGTAATGGTGGTATCTATGCCGGTGGTTATTGCAAAATCGATGTAAGTGGTAACGTTCATGGCCAGACGGGTATCCTTGTGAAGTCCGGAGACATCACCCTGACGGATGCAACAGTCGCTTCTGATAGCGAGCAAACCAAGGCAAACGGAAACTATGGTGGAGATGTGGCAGGTACAGGTATCTTTATTGCTTCTGACCAAAGTTACGGCGGTAATGTTGGCGTTAAGATTGAGGGCGCAACAACGGTTACCAGCGGTACGGGTACAGGTTCAACGGCAATCATCGATGTATATGCAGACAACTCAACCAATAATACGCAAGTATCGCATATCCAAGTAACAGGTGGTACAATTGAGGGTGATATCAAATTGACATCAACGACAGGTGCTGTAACTCAAGTAACCGGCGGTCAACTGCCTGAGACAATTACTGTTGGAAGTAACGAAAATTATCAAACGGCAAATCTTGTCCCAACCGGAACAACAGTACATACCACTACGGTTAAAGATCCAGAAACTGGTGAAAAAACAATCATCATCAGCGCCGGTGAGGCTCCTACTACACTTCCTGTAGTCCTGAACGATTACTATTTGGCTACTTTCTCGGCTACCGAGACTGTAGAAATTCCTACTGGTTCTGATTTGAAAGTTTATACTGCTGGCGCATTGAATGGAGAGAATTTGGAACTGTACCCAGTAACGAGTTCTTATATTCCTGCTGGAACAGGTGTTATTCTCTATAATGAAGCAAATAACGAGAAGAACTTTGCCTTGACAGTTTATAACGGAGAAGATCCAATTAGCGCTTTGTTGGGAACGAACAACCTCAAACCGGCTACCGCATGGCGTGTAACTGAAACCGATGTTTATATCCTTCATGGTAGCGAATTGTGGCAATACACCGGTACAGAGTTTAAGGCAAACAAGGCATATTTGAAACTGCCTACCTCTAATGTCGCTCCCGGTCCGAATCAAGCTCCTGCACGTATCTCGCTGCGCTTCAACCAGACTGAGCAAACGACTGCTATTGAGAACGTAGCTCCGGAGGCTGTGAAGGCTGTGAAGTTCGTCGGCGAGGACGGCAAACTGTACATCCGTCGTGGCGAGGCTGTTTATACCGTTCAGGGTCAGCTCGTTAAGTAAGAAGAGTGATATAACTGATTGTTGAACTTTTTAAATGATATAATAAGATGAAAAAGAATTATATTGCTCCGAACACGGAAATGCTTAATTTCGCTTCCATGGGACTGATGCAAGCTCCGGTAATTAGTATGGCTGCTGGTTCTCCTAACGCTGGAACTGGAGCTCCAGCTACCGATAACATGGACTTCATCGACTAATCCCCCTTGCGCTTCGGCGCATGCCTATCAAAACAATCCCGCGACTTCCCTCGCGGGATTGTTCTTTTCCTTCCCCCCCTTCTCCCCCTCTGAGAGGGGGGCGGGGGGTGTCCTTTCCTTCATCCCCTTCTCGCGTATTCTTGCGCGAGCCCTTTCTTTGTTCATCGCGTCCGGATTTTATCCGGACACGGCTTTGCCGTCATTAATTCGTAATTTTCTTAAAATTATCGCAATACTACTAAACCCCAAAAGCCGAAAGTTGAAAGAAAAACGCCTAAAGCCTTGCACAATCCAAAAAAAAGTCGTACCTTTGCACCGAAATCGCAAAAGACACAAAATCATGGTAGCGGCACAACCTACATTCAATCAGGTTTATGACTTGGCAGCAATGCTGACTTGGCAAGATCAGCGTAAACTCGTTCAAAGAGTGCAGCACAATATTCAACAGTTTGAAGAACGCACTCCAATCACGAAGGATGAGTTGTTGGCGCGAGTAGAACGAGCTGACCTCTCAATTGATGAAGGGCATTACATGGAGCATGACGCAGCTAAACAGCATTTTCAGACTCGAATAGCACAAAAGAAAGAGTTGTTATGAGAATTATCTGGTCTGACGAGGCTATCGAGTCGGTAGATAACACGGCTGACTATATAGAGAATAATTTCGGTGTAGGTCGTAGTATTGAGTTTTACAACGAACTGCAAGAGCAAGCAGATTTGTTAGTACAATTCCCTAAAAGAGGACCTATAGAAGAATATCTCACAGGAGGAAACTATGAATTTAGAAGTTTAGCTATAGGAGAGTTGAGCCGACTGATATATCGTATAGACGGCGAAACTATTCGTATTCTATATCTTTGGAACACTCGACGAAATCCCATTACTCTTCAAAAGATGTTCAAGCGGTAATCCCATTAGCAGGATTATCGCTTTCTTATATACATAATTCTGCTTAATTTGTGCAATTTGTGAACTATTTTCTTGCATATGTCAGAAAAAAGTCGTACCTTTGCAGCAGTTTTGTTGGAAAAGTAACAAGATAACACAAAAAAGATATTGGAAAAGTAACATAATTACCCATAAAACCTTTTAGAAAAGTAACGTATGATAGATAGAAATCTCGACAAATTCATAGAAAATCATTACAATAGTTCCAGATCTGCTTTGTTGCTGACAGGTGCGAGGCAAGTGGGGAAGACATTAGCCATTCGGAAATATGCCCAAAAAGCCCGGTTGAACCTCTTGGAAATCAATTTTTATGAGGACAAAGAAGCTCGTCGCATTTTTGAAGGTGCCCGCAATGTGCAGGAAGTGCTTTTCCGCATGAGTGCTTATTATCATCAAACACTGGAAAAAGGGAAAACTCTTGTTTTTTTCGATGAGGTACAGGTGTATGCAGATGTAGTGACATGGGTGAAATTTCTGGTTGAAGAAGGCAGTTTTCTCTATGCATTGAGTGGCAGCCTGTTAGGTGTAACGCTCAAAGATATACGCAGCATTCCTGTTGGTTACATGGATGTAAAAGAGGTGTTCCCTTTGGACTTGCGCGAGTTTGCACAAGCGCTTGGGGTAGGCAATCAGGTGATGGAAAGTCTTGAGAAATCATGGAAGGAGTGCATTCCTGTAGATGAGGTGGTGCATGAAAGCATGCTTCGGATAGTGACTTTGTATCTGCTGATTGGCGGTATGCCGGCGGTGGCGCAGACCTATCTGGATACAAATGACTTACAGGCCGTCAGAAAAAAGCAAAACGAGATTTTGCAGTTGTACAGATGGGACATCGCCCAATATGACCCGAACAACAAACTGTATATTGATGAGATTTTCTCTCTGATGCCGTCCGAACTGAATGCCAAGAACAAGCGCTTTATTCTGAAGAACATGAACGAACATCGCCAGTATTCGCGCATGGAAAACGGTTTTATATGGCTGAAGGATGCGGGGGTGGCACTGCCGACTTACAATGTATCCGAGCCGAAGGCTCCGTTGAAACTAAGCGAAAGCCGCTCGCTGTTCAAACTATTTCAGAATGATGTGGGACTGCTGGCTGCGCAGTATGCGGAAGGCATCGCTTTGCAAATGTTGTCCGGTGACACCCATATCAATTACGGAGCGGTGTATGAGAACCTTGTGGCGCAAGAGTTCCGCGCGCACGGTTGGCAGTTGTATTATTACAACAACAAAAAACAAGGAGAACTGGACTTCCTGTTGGAGCAGGATAACCGGATCATTCCGATAGAAGTGAAGTCCGGCAAGGATTACCAACGCCATGTGGCATTGAGCAATGTGTTGGCTTCCCCCGATTATTCTATCCGGCATGCAGTGGTACTGTGCAATGGCAATATGAAACGACAGGAACAGATTGTATATGCTCCGGTGTATATGACCATGTTCATGCAAAAACAAACATCTGAAACGCCTTTGATTTATAAGCCGGATATGACAGGCTTGACAGCCTGAACAGTTTGAATTTCCTCAACAACAAAGCGGTAATCCCATTAGCAGGATTATCGCTTTGTTGTGGTGACCATTCCGCGGAGCAAGATGACTGGCCCCAAAATATTCGTCAAAAAAATGCCCGAACGCTTGCATATGTGCAATTTTTGTTGTACCTTTGCAGCGAAATAGGATGAAAGGAGGATTTTTTATGACAGCTTTACAACTCAATGCAGACATCTATCGTAATTTAGCTATCATTGCCGAAGACGAGTCCATGCTCAAGAAAGTAGCTAAATATGTGCGCAAATTGGCGAAACAGGCAACCGAAGACCCGACGTGTGTTATTACAGCATACGGCCACTACGAAGATAAGTAAAAATTGTCAACTAAACTATCAACTACTATATGTTTTCTGAGCGAGACACCAAAGGACCGTCTTTGCGCAAAGGGTCCATCGAAGTAGTTTGCGGGTCGATGTTCTCCGGCAAGACGGAGGAACTCATCCGCCGTATGAAACGCGCCAAGTTCGCCAAACTGCGGGTCGAGATCTACAAACCCGCCATTGACGTACGATACAGCGAGGAGGACGTAGTCAGTCACGACCGTAATGTCATCCAGTCCACGCCCGTGGACAGCAGCCAGAATATCCTGCTCATGGTGGATGACATCGACGTGGTGGGCATCGACGAGGCGCAGTTCTTCGACATGGGTATTGTCGATGTCTGCAAGCAACTGGCAGACCGCGGCATACGTGTCATCGTAGCCGGACTGGATATGGACTTCAAGGGCGTGCCCTTCGGACCTATCCCGGCGCTGATGGCGATAGCCGACGACGTGTATAAGACCCACGCTATCTGCGTCCACTGCGGCGACCTGGCATACGTCAGCCACCGGCTCGTCTCCTCCGACAAACGCGTCCTCCTCGGCGAAACGGACAGCTACGAACCGCTCTGCCGTGCCTGCTACAACAAAGCCGTCGCTGCGGAAGACAAATGACAATTGTCAAATGTCAAATGACAAATGTCAAATGTCAAATGACTGCATTCCTTGACGTCATACTGCCGTTAGCCATCGGCGAGGGATATACGTACTCCGTGCCGGAAGGTACGGAGGTTCCTTCTCCCGGCACACGCGTGCTCGTCCCGCTGATGAAAAAAGAGGTGCGGGGCGTGGTGCTCCGCGTTCATACAGAGCCCATAGACGAGGCGTGGAAGAGTAAGATCCGCCCGATTTCATCGGTATTAAACGACGCACCGCCGGTCCCTAAAGAGCAACTCTCGCTCTGGCAGTGGATGAGCAGTTATTACATGTGTTCCTTAGGAGAAGTCATGGCGGCAGCCTTACCCGGAGGGTTGGACAAGAGACTGGCCTCGCCGCCCGCCCGCCGGCGCGCTGCCGTCCCCTATGACGGACCTATAGAACCGGCACACACCCTCTCGCCCGCCCAAGCGAAAAGTGCCGATGAAATCGAGGCTTTCTGGCGTTCCGGAAAACAGATAGTCCTCCTTCACGGCGTTACCTCCGGCGGTAAAACAGATATCTATATCCATCTCATCGAGAAGATTCTCGCTACCGGCAAAAATGTCCTCTACCTCGTACCCGAGATAGCCCTCACCACCCAGCTCACCTCCCGCCTGCAGACCATCTTCGGCGACCGCCTCCTGGTCTATCACAGCCGTCTTACCGACGCAGAGCGCGAAAAAGCCTATAGAGATGTACAAAAGAACGATGTACAATGTGCGAAGGGCAGGGTGGTCTTGGGAGCTCGGAGTGCTGTTTTTCTGCCTGTCCCGGAGATAGGGCTGGTCATCGTCGATGAAGAGCACGAGCCGAGTTACAAGCAGTCGGAACCTGCACCCCGTTACCACGCTCGCGCCGCCGCCATCGTCCTGGCGCAGGCGCACGGAGCACAGGTGCTCCTCGGTACGGCTACCCCCTCCATCGAGTCGTATTACCTGGCGCAGAAAGGTGTCTATGGGCTGGTGTCGCTCACCGAGCGTTTCGGAGGGGTGCAACTGCCCTCCATCACCACTATCGACCTCGGCAGGCAATATACCCGCAAGGAGATGTACGGCCATTTCAGTGACCCGCTCGTAGCGCGTATCCGGGAGGTGCTGCGGGAGAAGAAACAGGTCATCCTCTTCCAGAACCGCCGCGGCTACGCCCCGCAACTGCAATGTACCGCCTGCGGACAACCCCCGCGGTGCGTGCAATGCGACGTACCGATGACCTTCCACAAGCGCGAGAACGAACTCCGATGCCATTACTGCGGTTACCGCACGCCCGTGCCGGCTGTCTGCCCCCATTGCGGAGGAGCGTACAAAGCTGTCGGTTTCGGCACCGAACGGATAGAAGACGAGATACAGACGCTCTTCCCCGAGGCACGCGTGCTGCGCATGGATCTGGATACCACCCGCAACCGCTCCGCCTATCAGGAGATCATCAATGCTTTCTCCCGCCACGAGTGCGACATCCTGGTCGGCACCCAGATGATTACCAAAGGACTCCATTTCGACGATGTGCGGCTGGTAGCCGTGCTCAATGCCGACCCCCTCTTCAACCAACCGGATTTCCGTGCCTATGAACGCGCCTATCAGCTCCTGGAGCAGGTGGCGGGACGGGCCGGGCGGAAAGGGACGCAAGGAGAGGTCTGGATCCAGACGTTCAACCCCGCCAACGACATCCTGCAGATCGTCGCCCGCCATGACTACCGCGCGCTCTACGAGGCGCAGATAGCCGAGCGGAAGATGTTTGCCTACCCGCCTTTCTGCCGGCTCATCCGCCTGCAGATGAGAGACCATAACGCCGTGAGGGTGCATGCGTATGCTACCCGGCTCCAACAGCACCTCGCCCGTATCTTCGGCAACCGCGTGTCGGGAGTCATCGTGCCGTCCGTGGAGCGTGTCCAGGCGTACGTCATCCGCGAACTCACACTCCGTATAGAGAGCGGCGCGAACATAGCCGAAGCCAAACGGAGGCTGAGAGAGGCAATAAGCTATATCTCCTCGATTTCAACGAATAAAAACGTAAAGGTAATCGTCGATGTCGATCCCGTATAACTATCAAATGTCAAATATCAACTGTCAACTGTCAACTATCAAATGTCAAATATCAAATCTCCCATAATACCTGAGTCCCAACGCCGTGTGGCGTATATCAACGAGATGATCGAGAGCGGCAGGGCTGAGGAGCTGGTGCGTGACGGGGAAGCCTACCACGAGCGGCAACTCGCCTCGATAGCGCAGGAGATAACTGCGCGGGGGGAAGTGCGCGTGGTACTCATCGCCGGACCCTCCTCCAGCGGCAAAACCAGCACCAGCCATAAGCTCTGTCTGGAGCTCCTCAACCACGGCAAACAGCCGGTCGCCTTGTCGTTGGATAACTGGTTTTTAGAGGCGGAAGATGTGCCGGCCTCGAAGAACGGCGGGGCAGACTACGAGAGCGTTTATGCGCTCGACCTCAAGCTGCTGGACGAAAACCTCAACGGTCTGATAGAGGGCCGAGAGGTGGCGTTGCCTACCTTCAACTTCCTCTCCGGCAAGAGAGAGTACAACGGCGAGACCTTGCGTCTGAATGACGGAGACATATTGGTGATCGAGGGTATTCATGCGCTGAACCCTCTCCTCACGGAGCATATACCCGCTTCGCGTAAGTATAAGGTCTATGCCGCTCCCATGAGTCCCGTCTCGCTGGACGGCGAGCACTGGATCCCGACGTACGTCCACCGCCTGCTTAGGCGCATGAGCCGCGACTTGCGCACCCGCGGCAAGAGCCCGCAGATGACTATTGCCCAATGGCCTTCCGTGCGGGAGGGAGAGAGCAAATGGATTGAACCCTTCCAAGAGCAGGCGGATGCGCTGTTTGACACCTCCATGCTCTACGAGCTGCCGGCAATACGATACGCCGTCGAGGCTGCGCTCCAGACCGTACCGGCCGTCGCCGAAGAGTATAAGACTGCCGAGCAACTGCTCCGTTACCTCAGTTTCTTCGAGGGCCTGGAAGCCGCCTGTATCCCGCGCACCTCTATCCTCCGGGAGTTCATAGGAGGAAGCCAGTTCAACGTGGGATAGCAGACCTACATGTGGAAAAATTGACGAAAATGTGTAAAAAAGGAAAAAAGAATGGTGTACGTTTGCGTATGTCATTTTTTTTGTGTAACTTTGCAACGCAAAGTAAAAAATACGGAGACAACATATATCAATTCATTTAATAAAATCAAAATCCTATGGCAAAAAAAGCATTGAACAAGTGGACCGCGCCGAAGAGTGTCGCTCCCGAGAAAATCATCCAGTTTGGTGAGGGTAACTTCCTCCGCGCATTCGTGGACTGGATCGTTTGGAACATGAACGCAAAGACCAACTTCAACGGTTCGGTAGCTGTTGTCCAGCCGATTGACAAAGGTATGGTGGAGTGGCTCAACGGACAGGACTGCTTGTATCACGTGAACCTGCAGGGCCGTCTGGACGGTAAGGCAGTAAACAGTCTGGAGCGTATTGACGTCATCAGCCGCGCGCTGAACCCCTACACCCAGAACTGGGCGTTCATGGCGCTCGCAGAGCAGCCGGAGATCCGTTTCGTCATCTCGAACACCACCGAGGCAGGTATCACCTTCGATGACAGTTGCAAGTTCACCGACGCACCGGCTTCTTCGTATCCGGGCAAACTCGTTCAGCTCCTCTTCCGTCGCTATAAGACCTTCAACGGCGACCCCACTAAGGGACTTATCTTTATGCCGTGCGAGCTGATTTTCCTCAACGGACACCACCTCAAAGACTGCATCCGCAAGTACATCGAGCTCTGGAAAGACGATTTCGGAGCAGACTACGAGGGCTTCAAGGAGTGGTTCGAGAAATACAACTACGTCTGCGCCACCCTCGTGGACCGTATCGTACCGGGCTTCCCGCGCAAAGACATCGCCGAGATCCAGGAGAAAGTGGGTTACAACGACAACCTCGTTGTGCAGGCTGAGATCTTCCACCTCTGGGTAATCGAGAAACCGGAGAACATGTCTATCGAGGAGCTGGAGGCTGAGTTCCCGGCTAACAAAGCAGGTCTGAACGTGCTCATCGCCGAGAGCGAGAAGCCGTACCACGAGCGTAAGGTAACGCTGCTCAACGGCCCGCACACCGTCCTTTCGCCGGTAACATACCTCAGCGGCGTGAACATCGTCCGCGATGCTTGCAACCACGAGGTGCTCGGCAAATATATCCACAAGGTGATGTTCGACGAACTCCTGGAGACGCTGAACCTGCCGAAAGAGGAACTGAAAGCCTACGGCGAGAGCGTACTGGAGCGTTTCAACAACCCGTACGTAGATCACCAGGTAACTTCTATCATGCTCAACTCGTTCCCGAAATTCGAGACACGCGACCTGCCGGGTCTGAAGGTTTATCTGGAGCGCAAGGGCGAGCTGCCGAAGGGTCTGGTGCTTGGTCTGGCGGCTATCATCGAGTACTACAAGGGCGGTACCCGCGAGGACGGCGCACCGATCCAGCCGAACGACGCACAGGAGATCATGGACCTCTTGAAAGAGCTCTGGGCAACCGGCGACACCCGCAAGGTGGCGGAAGGTGTGCTCGGCGCAACCGACATCATCTGGAAAGAGAGCAAAGAGGACCTCAATAAGATCCCGGGTCTGACCGACCTCGTAGAGCTCTACCTCAACTCCATCGAGTCTGTCGGTATGCTCAAGACCGTTCAGCTCATGCTCGCTGCCGATAAGGTGGATGACGTCATCGCAAAGATCAAGAGCCTCTTTTAATTATCAATTCGCAATTCACAATTAATAAAGGGGCTTAACGGAGTTTGGTACAATGTTTAAAGATCCGTACGGACTTATAGTTTGTACAGAAGCCGGTAGGACGCTTTGTAAATTGTAAATTGTACATTGTACATTATTTTATGACCAACATTCTGAAAATCAATCCCGCCGACAATGTGGTTGTAGCTATACAGCCGCAGTCGGCAGGTGCGGTGATTGAGGTGGACGGCAAGCAGATCACAGTCCTTGAGGACGTGCCTGCCGGACACAAGATAGCTATTACCGACCTCGCTGAGGGCGAGAACGTCATCAAATACGGCTTCCCTATCGGCCATGCCAAAGAGGCGAAGAAAGCCGGTTCCTGGATGAACGAGAATAATATCAAGACCAACCTCGCCGGACTGCTCTCCTATGAGTATCATCCCAAAGAGGTCGTTTTGAATATCCCCGATGAGGGCCGCACGTTCATGGGCTATCGCCGCAAAGACGGACAGGTCGGCATCCGCAACGAAGTGTGGATCATCCCGACCGTAGGCTGTGTGAACGGCATCATCCAGAAATGCGCGGAGCGTCTGCGTCAGGAGACCGGTGCGGACAATATCTTCGCTTTCCCGCATAACTACGGCTGTTCGCAGTTAGGAGACGACCACGAGAACACCAAGAAGATTCTCCGTGACATGATTCATCACCCGAACGCAGGGGCCATTCTTGTTGTCAGCCTCGGATGTGAGAACAACCAGCCGGATGTGTTCAAGGAGTTCTGCGGCGAGATAGACGAAGATCGCGTGAAGTTCGTGACGACCCAGAAGATAGAGGGCGACGAGGTGGAGTACTGTATGCCGATCCTGCGCGAACTGTACACCAAGATCCAGCATGACAAACGTGTCGCAGTGCCTCTGTCCGAACTGCGTGTGGGACTCAAGTGCGGCGGAAGCGACGGTTTCAGCGGTATCACCGCCAACCCGCTGTTAGGTTGCCTCTCCGACTGGCTCGTAGCACAAGGCGGTACGACCGTGCTGACCGAGGTACCGGAGATGTTCGGTGCAGAGACCATCCTGATGGACCGCTGCGCCAACCGCGAGCTCTTTGACAAAACCGTTTCGCTTATCAACGACTTCAAGGACTATTTCCTTTCTCACGGCGAACCGGTAGGCGAGAACCCCTCGCCGGGCAACAAAGCCGGCGGTATATCCACGCTGGAGGACAAAGCATTAGGCTGCACGCAGAAATGCGGTAAGTCGCTTGTACGCGGTGTGATGCCTTACGGCGAGCGCCTGCAGGTCAAGGGATTGAACCTCCTCTCTGCGCCGGGCAACGACCTCGTGGCTTCAACGGCACTGGCTTCCTGCGGATGCCATATGGTGCTCTTCACCACCGGACGCGGTACGCCTTTCGGCACTTACGTACCGACGATGAAGATATCCACCAACACCAACCTGTATAAGAACAAACCCAACTGGATTGATTTCAACGCAGGTGTCATCGCCGAAGGCGAACCGATGGAGCAGGTAGCGAAACGTTTTGCCGAGTTCGTCATCGCAGTGGCTAACGGCACGAAGACGAACAACGAGAAGAACGGCTACCATGAGATAGCTATCTTCAAGAACGGTGTCACTCTTTAGTATCTTCTTCCCTCGCACGTGCGCTATGTGCGATCGGTATATAGGCGAGCGCGCAACAGGCGTCCTGTGTCAGGACTGCCTGTGCGCTTTGCCTCGTACCGAGCAGGCGCTCCACCGCGAGAACAGCACGGAGATGTGTCTCTGGGGGACGGCGCACTCGAGCGCCGAGGCGCAGAAAAACATGCACCTGGTTCGGGCAGCGGCGTTTCTCTACTATGACAAAGACCATCCCGTCCGTCACCTCATCCATCGGATGAAATACGCTGAGATGCCCGAGGTAGGGTATCAGTTGGGACGGCAAGCGGCCCTTGAGTTCGGCTATACGGATTTCTTCGACGGTATAGACCTGATTATCCCCATGCCGCTGCACCCCAAGCGCTTGCGTGAGAGGGGGTATAACCAGTCGGAGTGGATAGCCCGGGGAATCAGTGAGGTCACCAGCATCCCTATCGACACCACCCATGTGACGAGGGTGAAGGACACGCCCCAGCAGGCGCTCCAGAGCGGCGAGGGGCGCAAGACGAATATGCAGAACGCTTTCGGGGTGAACAACCCCGGGCAACTGTACCATAAACACCTCTTGCTGGTGGATGACCTGATTACCACCGGCGAGACTGCAAAAGCTTGTATGCAAGCAATGAAGCTCTTTCGGGGAGCGAAGATCAGTGTCTTTGCCTTGTGCAAAGCAAGATAAAATGAACAAATGGTAAATGAGAAAATGACCAAATGTTATGATTTTTTAATTATCGGCGGAGGAGTAGCCGGAATGAGTTTCGCGCTGAAAGTGGCGCGAGAAGGAAAATACAGGATTGCACTGTGCTGCAAGACCACATTAGACGAAGCGAATACCGCCAAGGCGCAAGGAGGCATAGCCTCGGTGACCAACCTGTTGGTAGATGATTTTGAGAAGCATATCCATGACACCATGGTAGCCGGCGACTGGTTGAGCAATCCGGCAGCCGTGGAGCAGGTGGTGCGTAATGCGCCGAAAGGCATCGAGGAGTTGGTGCAATGGGGCGTGAATTTCGACAAGAAAGAGGACGGTTCGTTTGACCTCCACCGCGAGGGCGGACATTCCGAGTTCCGTATCCTTCACCATGCCGACGATACCGGTTTCGAGATCCAGCGCGGGCTGATGGAAGCGGTACGCAACAATCCCTATATCGAGGTGCTGGAGAACCATTTCGCCGTGGAGATCATCACCCAGCACCATCTGGGCGTCCGCGTCACACGGCGTACGCCGGATATAGAGTGCTACGGAGCGTATATACTGAACCCCGAGACGCAGAAGATTGATACCTACCTGAGCCGTATTACGCTGATGGCTACCGGCGGAACGGGGGCTGTCTATGCTACTACTACCAACCCCGAGATAGCTACCGGAGACGGCATCGCGATGGTATATCGCGCCAAAGGCCAGGTGGAGGGAATGGAGTTCGTCCAGTTCCACCCCACGAGTCTGTATAACCCCGCAGAGACCCACCCGGCTTACTTGATTACCGAGGCCATGCGAGGCTACGGAGGCATCCTGAGACTGCCGAACGGCGAGGAGTTCATGCAGAAATACGACCCCCGTCTGTCTCTCGCGCCGCGTGACATTGTGGCACGCGCGATAGACAACGAGATGAAGATCCATGCTATCGACCATGTCTGTCTGGATGTCACCCACAAGGACCCGGAGGAGACCAGACACCATTTCCCCAATATCTACGCCAAGTGCCTCTCTATCGGCATTGATATCACCAAAGACTATATCCCTGTAGCACCTTGTGCGCACTATATGTGCGGCGGTATCAAGGTGGATCTGGACGGCCAGTCGTCTATCCGCAGACTCTACGCCGTAGGCGAGTGTTCGTGCACCGGTCTGCATGGAGGCAACCGTCTGGCGTCGAACTCCCTCATTGAGGCGGTGGTCTATGCCGACGCGGCAGCCAAGCACAGCCTGAGCGTCATTGAGAACTACGATTTCAACGAGAAAATCCCGGCTTGGAACGACGAAGGCACCATGTCGATCGAGGAGCGCGTACTGATTGCCCAGGACGTGAAAGAGGTGGGACAGATCATGTCCACCTATGTCGGTATCGTACGTTCCGACGTACGTCTGCGCCGTGCTTGGGAGCGGCTGGATGTGCTCTACGAAGAGACAGAGGATCTGTTCAAACGCGTGAAGGCGACGAAAGATATCTGCGAGTTGCGTAACATGATCAACGTGGGCTATCTCATCACCCGCCAGGCGCTGGAGCGCAAGGAGAGCCGCGGACTGCATTATACCATCGACTACCCGCGTACGGACAACCATCATCCGCAGGAGGTTTGGTAAAATAATGTACAATGTACAATTTACAATGTACAATTTACAATTTACAATGTACAAAGGGCTCTATGAGTTTGGTACAACGTTTTAAGATACGTACTTTCTATAATGTTTGTACAAAACCCAATAGGACGCTTTGTTAATTGTTAATTGTTAATTGATAATTGTTAATTATGAAAGCAATTTCCTTACATAGTATAGTTCCCGTGCGGGCGGAAGCACGCGAAGCGGCGGAGCAGGAGACCCAGATGCTCTTCGGCGAGTTATGCGAGATTGTGGAGGAGATACCAAGGGGCGATGTACCATGTACAACCGGCCGGTGGTACCGCGTGAAGCTGGAGAATGACGGCGAAGAAGGATGGGTGGATGCCAAGATGGTATCGCCCATAGGCGGGAAAGACTATGCGGCGTACCGGAAGGCCTACCAAACCTCCACGGCAACGATAGTCATGCCGATGGCTTACGCCATGAGTGAGAACAACGGCCAGACCATCCCCCTCACCGCCGGCACACGGCTGACTCAGTACCAAGTGGCAAAGGACCATGTACAAGGTACTTCGTTCGGGCGATTCGAGGTGCTGGGAGTGGGCTTCCGTATTGACCCCTCGATGGTGATAGAGAAGCCCTTGGAGTTGAACGAGCAGAACCTGCTGCAGGTCGTCCGTTTCTTTCTGAATGTGCCTTATCTGTGGGGCGGCAAGAACGCCCTGGGCATGGACTGCTCGGGCTTCGTGCAGGTGGTGATGAGCCTTTTCGGCAAGCGTCTGCCGCGTAACGCCTCCGAGCAGGCGGTGCACGGCAGAGCCGTCCGTGCGCTGGAGCAGGTGCGTGCAGGGGACCTGGTGTTCTTCGACAAGCCCCGTACGGAGATCCCCGAAGGGGAGGCGCCGGAGGTACATATCACCCACGTAGGTATCCTCATCGACAGCGAACGCGTGGTACATTGTTCCGGGCGCGTGAAGGTCGAGAAGATTGACGGGACGGGTATCTACAGTATAGAACAAGGTGGCTATTCACACCACCTTGTTGCTATCCGTAGAATCTAAGAATTATTCTTTTATCAGTTGTTTCTTGAGCAGGAGTGCTTCGTCAGCCACTTCTTTCTCCGTCATGCCTTTCAGTCTGTCGGAGAGGTCGGGTATCTCCAGTTCGATACCGGCAGGCAGGTTCTGCGGGTCGGTTATCTTATCGCGGTTGGCT
The DNA here is from genome assembly GCA_902799185.1 of uncultured Bacteroidales bacterium. GTDB lineage: Bacteria > Bacteroidota > Bacteroidia > Bacteroidales > Paludibacteraceae > Colicola. Next base: position 97,378 of record CADBZO010000001.1, read on the forward strand.
TCGTAGATGAATACCCAGAAATCCGGATTGCCGTAATGGCGGCGGGCTATCTGTGCGAGCCGTGAGCCGGGACGAACGACTTCGGTGGTGCGATAGGTCGGTACTATCTCCACGCGGCGGTCTTTTGCGTACGGATGTTTCACACCGTAGCGGTACGGCACGTCGGCACCCAGACTGGCAATAAGCATCTGGTCGTCGTGTACGCCCAAGGCGCGGAGCTGGTCGGCTACGGCGTTGGCGCGGCGGAGCGCCAGACGTTTGTTATAATCCGGTTTGCCGAGTTTGCAAGTGTGTCCATTGACATGGATCTTCTGCTGCGGATGGCGTTTGAGCACTTCGGCTATGCGGACGAGGATGTCTTTCGGCTCCAGGATAGGTACCGCTTTGTCATAATCGAAATAGATCACCGCTTTCTTGAGCTCCTCCTCCAGTTCGGCAGCTACCGCGTTGGTGACAGGCGGCTCGGGTTCGGCGCAGAACGTAGCGCAGATGTCGATATTGTTCGCCTCGGCGATACGGCGTATCAGCTCAATGGGATCCGGCGTGGTGTCCACAGGCTCCTCGGGAACGGTGTCTATAACGGCTATTACGGGTTCTTCGATAACAGGAGCGGGTTCTTCAACTACCGGTTCTTCCTCCTGTGCCGCTTTGCGCAGACGCCGCTGCTCGCGGTCGTAGTCACGCTGCGCCTTTGTGCGGTTGGCGTTGATCTGCAGACCTATCTTCAGACCTACCGACCAGGGGTGCAGTTCCTGCACCTCGGTGGTGCGCAGCACGCCGTCGTACGAAGCGGCATAGGCCGTGGGGTATTCGCCTACGCTGCGTCCGTCGTAGAAGCCTAACTCATTGCTGCCGTGTATCTCCAGCAGGTCTGTGAAGTAATAGTTGGCGTAGGCTGCAATGGCGAGCTCCACGCGTTGGTGGAGACGGATGAGCATACCCAACTCGGCATAAGCCGCGTAGTTGAGCGTACGGAAACGGTTGGTGCTGAGGGAGGTGCTGCCGCCTGCAATGGAGAGATCTTCCACTACGGTCGGTACATGGCTCATCGTCAGGTCGTAGAGGGGGTAGTGTACCGTATTGGCTATCGTGCCGTCCGTCAGACGGTTGTTGTTAATCATCGGCAGACCGATCTTCACACCGGCAGTACCGGTGAAACCGACTACGCCCGGACGGGCACGGAACTTCAGCGCCAGAGGAATCTCTAACATGTAGATATTCTGGTTCTCGGTCAGGGAGTTGGGCACCGAGGTGAGCGTATAGGCATCGCCATAGATATCATTGGCGTTCTTCACCCACGGGTTCTCTATCGCCGCCCGGTTGGGGTAGGCGGAGAACTGCGCGCCGGTACCGATACCCATCCACGGCACGAAATAGTAGTTGATACCTACCTCTGCGTGCCAGGCGGGGAACTGCACTTTGTTTACTACGTGAGCCGGCGTATAGCCCGAACCCATCTGGGAGAACAGGTAACTGCCTACTCCCAGGCCGCCGCCGAACTCGAAGTTCCATCCATAAGCGATGTTGGCTTCTTCCCGACCGGCTTCACGTACCGAGTCGGGGTATTGTTTCGCCGATAAAGAGGCGGTTATTGCCAAGATACCAATTATCAGAAATGTCTTTTTCATATCCGTTCCTCCTATCATTTAACGATTAATTTATGCATCTCCATTGTGCCGTCGGGTGCGGTGATCTGTACGTAATAGATACCGGTGGCGCGCGGCGCGGCAACGGTAACTGTTCCGTTGACGGAGTCTATGCGGCTGATGATCTCTCCGGCAAAAGAGCGGATGAGTGCCGAGCCCTCGCCCTCGATAGTCAGCGGCTGTGAAGCGGCTACCGGTACCGGATAGACGGTACTGCGCTGCGGCGAGGTCCAACTGGTTGCATGCGGCAGGGTAATGTCACAGGTGACATAATTTTTCCCATTGGTGTCCACTATCTCGCAGTAGAATACACCAATCAGCTGTGCGCCGCCTTCGTGATAGTACTGATCGGTCTGTCCTTCCAGTTTCAAGCCGTTTTTATACCATTGGTAGGAAACGAATCTGAGTTTTTCGGCTCCTCCGGTCTCAATGCCGTTCTCGGGGTTGTTGTCCACAAAGAGCACGCGGTCGTATTTAGTATGCAGATAACCTCCTAAACTGAAATCCAGACGCATTCTGTGCGGTGTGCTATAGCAGATATCAGACTCATCGGTGGCATCGCCTACATATCCTATTTCCAACTCTAACCAGTTAGCGGGATCTCTATCAATAGCAGGAATGTTTCTGATGATGATTCTGCCTTCTTCCGTAATAACACCGGTCTCGGTTTTGCGTCCGATAAGGCTTGCCAAATGGTCAGAATAGGTAATGCGGTATTTGTCTGACAGACCGGCTTTCTGCTCAAAGTTCAGGGTCATGATCTGTTCTTCCTGGCATACACGTGCCACAGAGTCGATTTCAAATACCGGCATGGTAACTGTATGAATGATGAAGAGTGTATCCTCGGAACAAAGTCCCTTCGTATTATTCAGTACCAACCATTCGTCGCCGTCTGCCGTGAAGACATGTGTGCTGTCATTCATCGTCATCGTGTATGGCAGGTGCTCTTTGCAAATGGTCTTCACTATTTCGTAACGTGTGTCTTGACCGTAATAGCGTTTGGCTTCTCCGGCTGAGCGAACCCATTCGCATCCGGGGTAGCGCACCTCGCGGACATAGGTATAGGTCTTGCCTTTCAGTTTGGACAAGAGGAAGTAGGTGTGCAACTCGGCATTGTTGCTGCCTTCAATTACCACAGGCTCTGCTTCTCCGTCTTGGATATAGAGCCATCGGTACTCTATATTCCCGTTTTCACCTTCGGCGGCACCTCCGTCAATCTCCTCTACATCTACAGCCACTTGGGTGGAAGTGCTTGCGTCATACGGCGCACAGTAGTTTTCCTGCGTGCCTCCCTGGATTATACCGGCTTTCACGGGCGTGAACACATGTACCGTCGTTTGGTTCTCGCTCAGGGTGAGTGTGGTGAAGCGCGTATTGTCTTTCGCCTTGCGAACTACGGTGTAGTCCTCGCCTGCCCGGATGTCCAGCAGACTGAGAGGCAGGTTCTGTGCCGTAGCACCGCTGATAGCCGTGGTGTCCGTGCCGGAGACGAGGTACCATTGGTACTCATATTTTTTGCTGCCGCCGGTAGCTGCCGTTGCCTGGACGGTATATTCTTTGGCCTCCCCGGCGGTGCAGAATGTGAGGCTGGCTTCCTCGGTAATCGCACCCGGTAGGAACGGGTCGAATACAACGCGCGTGAAGGCGCCTACGGCCTGGGTCTTGTCGCTGCAGCAGCCTGCGCTGTCGCGCGCTGTACGCGTGAACGTATATTCGCCTGCCTGCGTGATATTATAGGTGAGAGAAACCGTATTGGTGCCGCTTATCGTACTGCCGTTCACTTTCCATTCATAAGTGATGGGGCCGCCTCCACCGGTAGCCGGGGAGAGGCTCGTGACGGTTGTGGGATAGGGGTTCGGGTTGAGATAGACCGTGTCTCTGCCATCGCTGATCTCTCCCGGGTCAAAGGCAGGGAAGACACGATAGACAAACTCTCCTCTCGAACGCAGCCAGTCGGGTACACACCCCTCGTCATGCGCAAAGCGGCGGAGGACGAACAGACCGGGTTCGGAGGTGTCTATCAGGTAGCTGTTATGCCAAGCGGCATAGGCAGTCTGGTTGCCCTCAAACAGCGTGTCTTTTGCCAAGCCGCTGAACACGGTGTCGGTGCCGTTGATACGGCCGCGGACGACGCAGTAGTAATAGTCGCCCTCTTTCCATCCGTTTTTAGCCGCCAGCGTGCGGACATAGGCGTAGAGGGGCTCGTCATCTTCGTCCTGACAGAACGTAGCGGTCGGAGCAAGACCGTTAAACAGTCCGGACTCAAAATCCTCCAGACGGAGCGGATGGAGATATACCACTCGTTTCTCTTCGCCTATAGAGGCAACCGCCAGCACTTCCGTCTCGGTACAGGGACGGACCACCTTAACTTTGTTGCCGGTGATTTGGATCCATTGCTCGTGTTGTTGGTAGTGGCATGCCCAGCTGACGCCGTTGGCGGTGGAGACGGTGAAATCCTCCGTCAGCATGTCGGCGTGGTTGACGGGGTTCACGCTCAGCGTGTCGATGAAGAGCGGTGCAGCCGAGAGCAGAGCGGCGTCGGTAGCGCCGAATGCGCTCAGTGTAGGATAGCGGTCGGGGGCGTTGGACCACGCAGCCAGACCGTTGAACAGGGAGAACATAGTCTCCGTCACGTCCACGCCGACAGTTACGTTCTCCTCCGCTACGCCCGACTGGAGATAGTAGAGCTTGCGGTCGTAATAGCAGTCGGTGTACGTACCGTTATGGTCTTCTCCGACGAGTGCTTTTCCGTTCTCCGCATAACCGGTGTTATAGGTGCGGGTGAGCGTACCGTAGTTGGCTCCTACCAGACCTCCGACCACGTTACCCGTGTTGCGGATCAGTCCCGAGTGGTAGCAATCGGTCATCTCTCCGTCCGCCGTCAGCTCGCCTACCAAACCACCTACCGTGTTGCCGGCTGCGGCGATGTGAGCCGAGCTCCAGCACTGGTCGATACGACCGGCGCAGACGCCGGCGATGGCACCGATCTTGCGTTTCGGCTTGGCAACAATGGTACTGTTGCAGATACCTAATTTCTCAATGGTAGCCCCCTTGGCTACATGGCCGAAGAGGCCTACGCCGTCCAGCGTGCTGAAATCGTGCAGTCCTTTGATTACGTGTCCGTTTCCTCGGAAGGTTCCTTTGAACGGCTTGTCGGCAGTGCCGATAGGTGTCCACGTCACTCCCGCCAAATCAATGTCTGCCGTCAGGTCAATCGTCTGACCCTCGAAATCACTCGTGGCGGACTGGGTGGCGAATGCCCTCAACTCCTCCGGAGTGGACACTGTCGTCTGGGCTACCAGAGGCAGCACACAGAGAAGCAGCAAAACAGGGAATAGTTTTTTCATACAGTAGAGATTTTATTATATGGTGTTCTTCAAAAACGCCGCAAAGGTACGAAAAAAAAATGACATACGCAAGCCGTACGCCATTTTTTTATGATTTTGGTACCGCGAGCCGGGGTCGAACCGGCACGCCCATCACTGGGCAAAAGATTTTAAGTCTTTCTTGTCTACCTATTCCAACATCGCGGCAAATCGGGTGCAAAGGTACTGCTTTTTTCTGACATGTGCAAATAATTGTGCGTTTTTTTTGTTTTTTCTTCCAAACGTCCTTTTTTTTGTTTCCTTATTGTATTCCTATAGTAATGACGCGCTAATGACGCGCTAACGACGCGCTAATAACGCGCTAATCACGCGCTTTTTGTGCGGGTCCGGTATCCGTGAACAGGCTCCCGACAGCTGCCTGCTATGTTTGTACAGTTATGAAATAGTGATAAAATAGTTATGAAATAGTTATAAAATAGTGATAAAATAGTGATGGAGCTGTGACGAAATTGTGACGAGGCAGTGATGAAACCGTGATAAAAATCGCTACATTTGCAAAAAAAATGCCTTTTCCCTTGCATATGTGCAATTTTTGTTGTATCTTTGCACGTTTTTTAATATATAGTTAACAAACATAAGTAATATAGTTAACAAACATAAGTAATATAGTAAGCAAACACCAAGTAATATTAGTTACAAACACTAAGTAATATTATTTGCAAACATTCAGTAAATTGGCGAACAAACGAAAGATAATCAATGATCCGGTGTTCGGATTTCTGACCATACCGAACGAGTTGGTATATGACGTTTTGCAGCACCCCTATGTGCAGCGTTTGAACCGTATCCGCCAGTTGGGGTTGTCGTATCTGGTGTACCCCGGTGCCCAACACAGCCGCTTCTGTCATTCGATAGGTGCAATGCACCTGATGCAGGAAGCCATTGCCGCCTTGCGTAGCAAGGGAGTCGTGATCACGGACGAAGAGGCCACGGCTGCGGAGATAGCAATCCTGCTGCATGATATAGGGCACGGTCCGTTCTCCCATGTGCTGGAGCACACACTCGTGGACGGCGTGACGCATGAGGATATATCGCTGCTGATGATGGAGCGGATCAACGAGGACCTGTCTAATGTACAAAGGGACAATGTACCATGTACAAGGGAGGCAAAGCCGCTGGATATGGCGATTGCTATCTTCAAGAACGAGTATCCGAAACATTTCCTGCACCAGCTGATCAGCAGCCAGCTGGATGTGGACAGGATGGATTACCTGTGCCGCGACTCGTTTTTCACGGGCGTGCAGGAGGGTCGCGTGGCCAGCGAGAGGTTGCTGAAGATGCTGGATGTGCGCGACGACAGGCTGGTGGTGCAGGTGAAGGGTATCTACAGCGTGGAGAAATTTCTGGTAGCACGGCGGTTGATGTACTGGCAGGTCTATCTGCATAAGACCTCCGTGGCGGCGGAGCAGCAGCTTATCAAGATTCTGAGCCGCGCCAAGGAGCTGGCAAGAGACGTACGAAAGGACGATGTACTACGTACGAAGGAGCTGTTCTGCTCGCCGGCGTTGCGTTATTTTCTGTATAATCAGGTCTCCTTTGCCGATTTCGGCGTATATAGCGAGGCATTGGAGCAATACGCCCTGCTGGATGACACGGATGTGCTGAGTGCCATCAAGGCGTGGATAGGCAGCGGCGACAGGGTACTGAGTGTCCTGAGCCGTTCGTTTGTGGACAGGCAGCTCTTCCGCGGAGAGCTGATAGAGGCACCTCTGACGGAGGCTCAGCAGAAAGCGCTGAACAGCGAGTATGCCGGTGCGCTGGGTATCACGGAGGAAGAAGCGGCCTACTGCTGGAGCGAGCATGTGTCCACGAGCAATACCTATTCGGAGAAAGCCGATACGATTGATATACTCTATTCGGACGGGACGGTACGCGACATTGCCGAGGCAAGCGAGATACTCGACCTGGCGGCGCTGACAAGGAAACCGATTAAACGGTATTTGTTCAAATATCGTATTTGAGAATTGACATTTGATATTTGATATTTGAGATTTGACATTTGAGAATCATGGAATTTAGTGCACAACAGATAGCGGCCGTCTTAGGCGGCGAGTTATACGGCAACGTCCATGCCCAAGTGAGTGACGTTGCACCGATAGAACAAGCGCAGGCTTGTCATCTGTCCTTTGTCACGGACGAGAAATACCTCCCCTGTCTGGAAACGACGAAAGCAGGCGTGGTACTGGTTACCAAGGGACTTACAGAGGCCAATGGCTCCAAGGACCTTAGGGACTTTAAGGACTTTAAGGACAGAGCTTTTATCCTGGTGGAGAATGCCCGCGGCGCCATGGGACAGTTATTGCAGATGGTGTCGGAAGTGATGTACCCCGCCAAGAAAGGGATAGAGCAGCCGTCGTATGTAAGCGAGGGGGTAGAGGTGCCCGAAGATGCGTATATAGGCGCGTTTGCGTATATCGGCAAGAACGTGAAGTTAGGCACCGGCGTGCAGATCTACCCGCAGGCGTATGTAGGGGACCATGTGACGATAGGCGACGGTACGATCCTCTATTCGGGCGTGAAGGTCTATGCCAACTGCAAAGTAGGCAAGGGTTGTATCCTGCACAGCGGCGTGGTGATAGGCGCCGACGGTTTCGGTTTCGAGCCGGACGCACAGGGCGTGAACCAAAAGATCCCGCAGATAGGCAATGCGGTCATCGAGGACGACGTGGAGATAGGCGCCAACAGTTGTGTGGACCGTGCGATGATGGGTTCAACTATTGTGCGCCGCAATGTGAAGATAGACAACCTGGTGCAGATAGCCCACAACGTAGAGGTAGGCGAGAGCACGTTCCTCTGCGCGCAGGTAGGCATAGCCGGCAGCAGCAAGGTCGGCAAGCACTGTATCCTGACCGGCCAAGTAGGCGTAGCGGGGCATATCGAGATAGCAGACAACTGCATCTTCGGCGCACAGGCCGGCGTGGCAGGTTCGGTACGCAAATCCGGTATGTACCAGGGAACGCCCGCTATTGAAGCAGGCAACTGGCGGAGGTCGTCAGTAGGATTCAAGCAACTGCCGGACATCCTCAAGAGGCTGCAGGCTGTAGAGAAGAAATAACGAATAACTTATATCATGAAACAAAAAACGATTAAATCCGAGTTTACATTACAATCGGTAGGTCTGCATACAGGTCTTCAGATCACCGCCACGTTCCATCCCGCTCCTGTTAATACGGGTATCCGTCTTCGCCGCGTGGATTTGCCGGGCAAGCCCTGCCACCAGGCGCTGGCAGACTATGTGTCCGGCACGGAGCGAGGCACGGTGTTGGAGCGGGGAAAATGGAAGATCTCTACGGTGGAGCACGCGCTGAGTGCGTTGTACGCCATGGGTGTGGATAACTGCATCATTGATGTCAATGCGCCGGAGATGCCTATTCTGGACGGCAGTGCGCGTATGTTCGTCAAGGAGATACAACGCGTAGGACTGGAGGAACAGGAGGCGGAGCAGCACGTGTTTGTGGTGACCGAACCGATCGAATATATCTCCGAGCACGGCAATGTACTTCGTCTGGAGCCCTGTGACCATTACGAGGTGGACGTCACCATAGCCTTCCGCTCCATGCTGCTCCGCGAGCAGCACGCCAAGCTGACCAACCTGGCGGATTATCCGCGTGAGGTAGCCGCGGCGCGTACCTTCTGTTTCGTACGCGAGATAGAGCCGTTGTTGCGCGTGGGACTCATCAAAGGCGGCGACCTGCAGAACGCCCTCGTCATTTACGAGACGGAGATGAGCCAGGAAGGAATGGATTATTTCTGCGACAAGATGGGTCAGCCGCATCTGGATGCCACCAAGTTAGGGTACCTCTCCCCGCTGAACTACCAGAACGAGCCGGCGCGTCACAAGCTGCTGGATGTGATAGGAGACCTGTCGTTACTCGGACTGCGTCTGCAAGGGCGTATCATCGCTTACAAACCCGGTCACACCTTCAACACCCAGTGTGTCCGCCGTCTCAGGAACCAGATAGTAGCAGAAGAATAAATCATCCATAATCAACCATCAATCGTAAATCATCCATCATCAATGATTAGCCCATTAGCAAGCATTCATCCGGACGCCAAGATCGGCGAGGGAGTAGAGATAGGTCCGTTTGTGACCATCGACCGTGACGTAGAGATAGGCGACGGCTGCATCATCGACGCCAGCGCAACCATCTGTCAATATACCAAGTTAGGCAAGAACTGCCATGTGTTCCCTTCTGCGGTCATCGGTGCCGTACCGCAGGATCTGAAGTTCCACGGCGAGGTGACCTGGACCCTCATCGGCGACAACAACGTCCTGCGTGAGTTCGTGACCGTTCACCGCGGTACGTTCAGCAAAGGCCAGACCGTCATCGGCAACAACAACCTCATCATGGCTTACTGCCACGTGGCGCACGACTGTGTCCTGCATAACCACATCATCATGTCCAACACCACGCAGCTCGCAGGAGAAGTGGAGGTGGACGATTTCGCCATCATCGGCGGCGGTACGCTGGTACACCAGTTCAGCCATATCGGCAGCCACGTGATGGTACAGGGCGGTTCGCGTATCAACAAAGACGTACCTCCTTATGTCATCGCAGCACGGGAGCCGATTGCGTACTGCGGCGTGAACTCCGTAGGTCTCAACCGGCGCGGTTTCACCCCCGAACAGATCCATACTATCCAAGAGGTCTATCGTATGATTTTCCAAGGCGGCATGAACACCACGCAGGCAGTAGCGAAGATAGAAGCGGAGATGCCGGCGAGCGCAGAGCGCGACACAATAATCAATTTCGTAAAAGCCTCCACGAGAGGAATCATCAAAGCATAAGTTATGGAAAACGAGAAGATCCAGACAGAAGAGAAAAGCCTCAATTTCATTGAGCAGATCGTAGAGAAAGACCTCGCCGAGGGAGTCAATAACGGACGTATCCAGACCCGTTTTCCGCCGGAGCCGAACGGCTACCTGCATATCGGTCATGTGAAAGCCATCTGCATGGATTTCGGCATTGCCGAGAAATACCACGGCGTGTGCAACCTGCGTTTCGACGACACCAACCCCGCCAAAGAGGACACCGAGTACGTAGAGACCATCGAACGCGACATTCGCTGGTTGGGATTCAAATGGGGACAGATCTTCTATGCCTCCGACTATTTCGAGCAGCTCTACGACCTCGCTATCCGTTTTATCAAAGAGGGCAAGGCCTATGTGGACGAACAGAGCGCAGAGCAGATAGCCGAGCAGAAAGGCACGCCTACCGAACCGGGTGTGGCATCGCCCTACCGCGACCGTCCGATAGAGGAGAACCTTCGTCTGTTCGAAGCCATGCAGCGCGGCGAGATAGAGGAAGGCAAGATGGTACTCCGTGCGAAGATAGACATGGCGAATCCGAACATGCACTTCCGCGACCCGATCATGTACCGTATCATCACTTCACACCCCCACCACCGTACGGGCCGCCGCTGGAACGTCTATCCGATGTACGACTTCGCGCACGGTCAGAGCGACTATTTCGAGGGCGTGACCCACTCTATCTGTACGCTGGAGTTCGAGGTACACAGGCCGCTGTACGACTATTTCCTGGATCAGATCACCGGTGCCAATTTCGCAGGGCTCTCGCCTTACGGTCCGGACTACCGCCCCAAACAGCGTGAGTTCAACCGGCTGAATATCACGTATACCGTCATGTCCAAGCGCAAGATGCTGCAGCTGGTTAAAGAAGGCCTTGTAGCCGGATGGGACGACCCGCGTATGCCGACCGTGTGCGGTCTGCGCCGCCGCGGCTACACGCCGAGCGCTATCCGTACGTTCATGGATAAGATAGGTTATACCAAGGTGGAGGGCATGATTGACCAGGGCCTGCTGGAGCACACCATCCGCGAGGACCTCAAAGAGACCGCTCCGCGTGTGTGCGCCATCTTCGACCCCGTGAAGCTGGTCATCACCAACTATCACCTCACCCCAACCCTCTCCCAAGGAGAGGGGGCTTCTCCCCTTGGGGGAGACGGGAGAGAGGTGTTAATTGCCGAGAACATAGACGGTCATCCCGAGTTAGGTACGCGTGAGATGCAGTTCGGCAAGGAGCTGTGGATCGAGCGCGGGGACTTCCTGGAGGAAGCCGACAACAAGTTCTACCGTCTCTCCCCGGGCGGTCGCGAGGTACGTCTCAAAGCGTCGTATATCATCCAGGCTACGGGTTGCGAGAAAGACGAGAACGGCAATATCACCACCGTCTATGCGACCTACGACCCCGACTCCAAGTCGGGCACCGAAGGCGGTAACCGCAAGACGAAGGCTACTATCAACTGGGTGGAGTGCCACAGCGCTCTGGACGCCGAGGTAAGGCTCTACGACCGCCTCTTTGCCGTTGAGAACCCCTCCGCCGAGGAAGGTGACTTCCGTGAGCTGCTGAACCCCGAGAGCCTCAAGGTAGTGACGGCGAAGGTGGAAGGCAGTCTGCGCAGCGAGCTGCACGAGCCGGTGCTGGTGGACGGCATTGAGCAGGAGAACCACTACCAGTTGCTCAAACAGGGCTATTTCGTAGTCGATCCCGACACTACCGCCGAGAAACTGGTACTCAACAGAACGTGCTCGCTCAAGGACAACTATCTGAAATAATGCGCACGCGCATAAACAATGGTAAAGAGCAGATCTTCTGCGAATGGCGCAAACAATGGGTGCGCCTGACGCCCGAGGAATGGGTACGCCAGCAGTTGCTTCACCGATTGGTGGAGCAACTTGGCTTTCCGGCTTCCCTCATCGCCGTGGAGCAGGCAATCACGGTAGGCGAGGTGCACAAGCGATGCGACGCAGTAGTCTATGACAAACAGATGAAGCCGCTGGTGCTCATTGAGTGCAAGGCGGAGACCGTACCGCTGACCCAGAAGACGCTGGACCAGGCACAGACATACAACCGTGAGCTGAATGTCCCCTATCTGCTCTTGCATAACGGACCTCAGTCTATTTTCGTAACTCTCAATCCGGATGGAACAAATCATTACTCTCAACGACTCCCTGGATACACCGACCTTTTACGGTGTGAACAACAGTAATATCCTCTGTCTCAAGAACCAGCACCCTGACGTGCGCGTGATTGCGCGCGGGTACCAGATAAAGGTGTCGGGTGCAGAGAAAGCGGTAGCGCTATTCGAGCGTTCGCTGCGGCTCTGTGAGGATTTCTGTATCCGTAACAATGCTTTGAGTGAGCAGCAGATCCTGCAACTCCTGCACGGCGAGAAACCTCACGAGCAGGGCACGGAGAACCTGATCCTGCACGGCGTGAACGGCAAGTCTATCTATGCCCGTTCGGTCAACCAGCAGGCACTGGTGGAAGCCTACGAGGAGAACGACCTGCTCTTTGCCGTAGGTCCTGCCGGCAGCGGCAAGACCTATACGGCTATCGCGCTGGCCGTCAGGGCGTTGAAGAACAAAGAGGTCAGGCGTATCATCCTTTCGCGTCCGGCGGTAGAGGCGGGTGAGAAATTAGGTTTTCTGCCGGGAGACATGAAAGAGAAGATTGACCCGTATCTGCAACCGCTGTACGACGCGCTGCAGGACATGATTCCCGGTACGAAGCTGAATGAATACATGGAGAAAGGAATCATCCAGATAGCACCTCTGGCGTTCATGCGCGGACGGACACTGAGTGACGCCATTGTTATTCTTGATGAGGCGCAGAACACCACCACGCTGCAACTGAAGATGTTCCTGACCCGATTAGGTATAGGCGGCAAGATGATTGTCACCGGTGACATGACACAGATAGACCTGCCGCCGAGCCAGAAGTCCGGTCTGAGAGATGCTATGGAGCGGTTCCGGGAGATAAAAGGTATCAAGATTATCGAGTTCAACGAGAAAGATATTGTCCGCCACCCGCTGGTGAAGAAGATTGTGGCGGCGTACAAGGGGGAAGTTGAAAGGTGAAAGTTGAAAGGTGAAAGGACACCCCCCGACCCCCTCTCAGAGGGGGAGAGGAGTTGAGAGTTATGAAAGGGAAACGATTTATGGTAGGAGTGCTGCTGTTGCTGTGTGCGATGGCAGTGCAGGCAGGGGAAGTGACTTATACGTTCACTTCCGTTTCTTGGGCGTCCAAGGTGGATGCCACGGTTTGCGACGGCAAGACGGACGGATGGGTAAGCGACAAGAATGCGTCGGATTACAGCGCCGGCCGCACGGACGCGGAAGGAAGGCTCTATTCGGCGGGCGTGAGCGTCAAAACAGGCACAACAGGAGCCGGCGCGACCTCCGTGCAGACCTTTGAAGAGGTGAGGCGGGTTAGTTTTAACTTCTGCCAGAACTCTTCCAAAGGGCGTGGCGTGATCTATGTACAGGTAGGCGAAAACACGCCTGACAGCATTATAGTGACCAAGCCCGCTACCAGCGGTGCCGGGGTCTATAACCGTGATTCGGTAGTGGCGTTTGCCACGCCGCAGACGGGTAAGATCCGCTTTTGGGTGAAATGTACGGAGAACGCCATCAATATACAGTCTGTCACCATCCGTTCGGCGTCAGGCGGCAGTTCCGTCTTTACGATGGACACCTACCAACTGGTGACCGACGTAGCGCAGCTACAGGACTCCGACCAAGTGATCATCGGCGTCTATAAAGAAGGGGTGAACGAGATTATGGGCTATTACGACGAGTGGGAGAGCGTGAATAATATCCACGCCATCTCCGGCCGTTACTCCGCGGACCGAAGTACCGTGGCGGCCGATGACCGGGCGGTCTATACGCTCCGTATTGCCGGGTTGGACGGCCGGACGGCGTATATCTTCCAGGACGAGTTACGGTACGAAGAAGCGTATCTGGTAGCCTCCGGGGGGAAGACGAAGAACAGGCTTGCGGTGTGGACGGACGTGGTGGACAAGGACACGTACGGCAACTACGGTTTTTGGGATATAACGATAGAGAACGGCGGCGAAGCGGTCATAACGAACCTCGGGAACAGCCGTTCGAAGATTATCCAGTACAACGCACAGAACAGTCCTACGCTTTTCAGCTGTTACGCGGAGCGGTCGCAGACACCGGTGTGTCTGTACCGAAGGGTGGAGGCATTGGGCGACGTAGCGGCTATCGTAGCGCCGTTCGTCAATTTCGGGACGACCATCGAGACGACGGGTTCGCGTACCATCGGCGTGAATGCCAACCGTCTGACGGCGGACATACACGTATCGCTCAAGCACGGCGGGGTGTTCAAACTCTCGGACGAATGGTTAGACCGGGACGGCGACCGGCTGACTGTCTCGTATGAGGCAACGCCGGGGCATTATGTCGATACGCTGGTGCTGGAGAGCGGCAGTGTGCGGACGGAGGTAGCGGTGCTGCTTAACCTGCAGAGGGTGCTGCGTGTCGCGGAGGCCGTGCAGGCGGAGGACCACGCGGTGGTGTATCTGAATGACGTAGTGGTGACCAAGAAATACGACAACTATATCTACGTACGGGACGAGACAGGATCGATGCTGCTCTTTGACCGTGGCGACGGTGCGACGGGCAAGCGTTACGGTGCAGACCTCAAGGCGGGGGATCCCTTGTCGGGCGTGACGGGACGGTTTATCAACTATTTCGGTGTGCCGGAGATCTCTCCTACCGAGCCGTTCCGCGTAGGCAAGAACGGGGAAGTGTTGCCGGAAGAGGCACCGGCGGTGATTGACTCCGCAGACGTATGCCGGTATCTGGTACTGGACAGCGCCGTAGTAGCGGGCTGGACGGAGATGAGCTATAAAGGACGTACGTACACGGTAGCGAACAAGTTCAAGTTGCCGTCGTTCGTACAGTCGGAGCCGATGCGGACGTACGTCATCGTCAGCTATGACCACGAGGTAGTGACGCTGTATATCATCCGTCAGGAGGCTTATCCGTCGCATCCGCAGGGTGTGGATACTCCGGACGGCAACGGTTCGTCCGCAGGCGGCAGAGCCAGGCTGGTGATGAAGGAAGGCGTAGTGCTGGTAGAGACGGAGGAAGGTGTCTTTACGTTACAGGGAGAAAAGGTATTCTAAAGCCTCTCCGGCTTGTGCCGGTGTGACCGTTTGGTTGATGGCGGGAGTGCCAATATCATGAAGGAGCGTGCAGTTGATCTCGGCTGCATGCTCGTTCTTTTTATCCTGCTGCATGAGGGTGATGAGTTGTGCACGGTCTGAGCATTTGCATACGGGACGACCGTAATACCGGAGCATCAGGAGGGTCAGCTGCTGCAAGGGCTCGCGCGGGCAACCGAGGAGCGTGGCGGAGAGGTACAGTTCGGCTATGAGCCCGTAGAGAACGGCGTAACCGTGGAGCAAAGGACCAAGGGACGAAGTACGATGTACGAAGGAGATTTCTTCCAACGCGTGGCCGAAGGTGTGTCCGAGGTTGAGGGCTTTGCGTGGACCTTGTTCGTCGGGGTCTGCGGCTACGATACGCTCCTTGACAGCGATACAGTCCATGATAAGCGGTGCCAGTGCGGCGGTGTCTATCGTATCCAAGTCGTATTGCAGGAGACGGTACCATAAAGCCCCCTCTGACCCCCTCTCGGAGGGGGAGGAGGCTATCAGTCCTGTCTTGAGCATCTCGGCAAAGCCGCTGAGGAACTGCTGCGGGGGCAGGGTGTCGAGGAACGGCGGGTAGATGAGCGTCTCTACGGGCGCATGGAAAGCGCCTATG
The DNA here is from genome assembly GCA_902799185.1 of uncultured Bacteroidales bacterium. Lineage (GTDB taxonomy): Bacteria > Bacteroidota > Bacteroidia > Bacteroidales > Paludibacteraceae > Colicola. The sequence continues at coordinate 113,010 of CADBZO010000001.1, forward strand.
GCGTTTTTGAGACCATGGTAGTTGAAGCCCGTCTTGCCGCCGGTAGAGGCATCGACCATGGCGAGCAGGGTAGTAGGGATATTGAGGTAGTCGATACCGCGTTTGTAGGTAGCTGCGGCAAAGCCCGCGAGGTCGGTCAGGACACCTCCTCCGACGGCGATGAGCAGTCCGCGGCGGGTGAAGTGCTGCTCCAAGAGAAAATCCCAGATACGGGATACGGTCTCAATGGATTTGTCCTGCTCGCTGACGGTTATCCGCAGCGTGGGGTAGGGAAGATCCACGTTCACCGCCTCGTCCGCCACGACGCCAATCTGCTGGTAGCGATCGAGCCGGGGAGCAATAGCCTTATGTATGTCTTGACAAAGCATAAATCAGAAAATCAGCGCGTAAGGGATGGTCAGAATACGGGGTTTTCCTTGCGGAGTACGGCGCGGATGAAGTTGTCTATGCGGGCATAGATGACGTAGTTGCCGTCTCTGTCTTTGGGCGCCACGGTATCCGGTTTGCCTTTGAGCTGGGCATAGAAGCGTGCGGTGCAGGAGTCGAGGAAAGCCTGTTTTTGCGGGGAGAGGGGAGTCTTGTTCTTGAGTGCGTCGATGAACTCCTGCGCGAGGTGCGAAGCCGAGCCGAAGGAGTGTTGGTTAGCCGCCTCTTTGCGTGTAGCCGGGTGGGTCTTGTAGTCCCGCGGGTTTGGTTTGAAGACCTCCAGCCGTCCTTCCCTGGTGATATTACCGTCGTAGTCGTGGAAGTGTTTCTTGCGGATAGTGAGTCCGTTCTTCGAGTTCAGGGATCCGATAATCTCGTTGACAGACGAATCATGGTGTATTCTTGCCATATTAGTCCAATAATTTCATACTAATCGCGCACAAGTGGCGCACTAATCGCGCACTTATCACGCACTAATTTTCGCACATGCAACCGTTGGTATTATATACATAGTATATAATACTATGGGGTATATGTTTCATGACGGTGCAAAGGTACAAAAAATAATCCGAATACACAATAGCGATACAGAAAAAAAGCATAAAATACAGAAAAAAGTTGCGTTCTCTTGCATATGTCAATTTTTTTTTGTATCTTTGCACCGAATTTCATGCGCGGGTGTGAATGTGCGCGCGTTTCGCGCGTAAAATAATAGAAGAAATAAATCCAAAATATTACAATTATGTCTGAAAACGCAATTATTATCATCGTCGTAGCAGTATTGGTAATCCTGCTGATGGTGTTGTCTTATGTCAAGACGTCTCCGAACCAGGCGTTAGTAATCTCCGGCTGGCCCCGCCGCAAGCCGAAGTTCCTGATAGGAACGGGCGGTCTGCGTATTCCGGGGCTGCAGAAAGTAGATAAGTTGTATTTGGGTCAGTTGAGCGTAGATATCAAGACCGACTCTCCGGTACCGACATCTGATTTCATCAACGTGGACGTGGATGCGGTAGCGAAAGTGCGTATCGCTCCGGAGCTGATAGCCACGGCTGCTGCTAACTTCTTGGGCAAGACGCGCGAGCAGATAGCGAGTGAGATCCGCGACTCGCTGCAAGGTAACATGCGTGAGATTATCGGTACGCAGGATCTGCGTTCTCTGAACGTGGACCGCGACGGATTCTCTAATCAGATCCAGGAGAAAGCGGCTCCCGACATGGCGAAATTAGGTATCGAGATACTGAGCTGCAATATCCAGTCGATCACCGACGGCGAGGGGCTGATTCACGCTCTGGGTGCCGACAACACATGCAAGATTACGAAAGAGGCGTCTATCAACAAAGCCAATGCGGAGCGCGACGTAGCTATCGCCCGTGCGCTGGCTTCCAAAGAGGCGAACGACGCACGTGTAGCCGCCGAGACGGAGATAGCCATCAAGAACACCGAGCTGGCCGTGAAGCAGGCGGATCTGAAGAAACAGGCAGACACCCAGTCGGCTATTGCCGATGCGGCGTATGAGATCCAGCGTCAGGAGCAGGCCCGCGAGATCAATGTGAAGACCGTGGAGGCCGAGGCAGCCAAGTCCATTCGCCAGCAGGAGCGCCAGAAAGAGATCAACCGTCTGAGTGTAGAGGCCGAGGTGGAGAAAGCCAAGCAGGAGCAGATCCTCCGCGAGCAGGAGATAGCCATCCAGGAGAAACTGCTGGAGGCCAAGGTGAACAAACAGGCCGATGCCGACAAATACCAGAAAGAGATAGACGCGGCCGCCGAGTTGGAGCAACGCAAGCGCAAGGCAGAGGCCGAGCGTTACGAGGCGGAGCAAAAAGCGGCTGCTATCAAGGCCCAGGCTGAGGCAGACCTGTTTGCGAGACAGCAAGAGGCCGCCGGTATCAAGGCGGTCGGTGAGGCGGAGGCAGCGGCTATCAAGGCCAAAGGTGAAGCAGAGGCTGTAGCAATGGACAAGAAAGCCGAGGCGTACAAGAAATACAACGGCGCCGCCATAGCGGAGATGATGGTGAAGATCCTGCCGGAGGTGGCTGCCAAGGTAGCCGAGCCGCTGACGAGTATCAATGACGTGCATGTGTATGGCACGAGCGGCAGCGAGGCAGCCGGCATCAGCGGCAATGTGCCGGTAGTGATGCGTCAGACGATGGAGGTGATCAAAGAGGCCACGGGTGTCGATATGGCGTCTATCATGCAGAATAACAGCCAAGTGATAGCCGGCGAGGCGAAGATTAAGAAGAGTTGATAGTTGATAGTTGACAGTTGACAGTTGACAGTTGACAGTTCTTATCTCGGCAAGGCCTCGAACGATCGGCTGAAGCCGTATGGATAGTTGACAGTTGATAGTTGACAGTTGATAGTTGACAGTTGAGAATAATAATATTAAACAAATATAATGGAAGAAGTAAACGTGCCGGAAGGCAAAGAACAGCAAGAAAAGTATGACGGATCGAGTATTCAAGTGCTCGAGGGATTAGAGGCGGTGCGCAAGCGTCCTGCGATGTATATCGGAGATATCTCGCTGAAGGGTCTGCACCACTTAGTGTATGAGGTGGTGGATAACTCGATCGACGAAGCATTGGCAGGATTCTGCAACGAGATAGCCGTTCATATCAATGAGGACAATTCTATTACCGTGCAGGATAACGGTCGTGGTATCCCTGTAGATATGCACCCGAAGGAGCACAAGAGTGCGCTGGAGGTGGTGATGACGGTACTGCACGCCGGCGGTAAGTTCAATAAAGACAGTTATAAGGTGTCCGGCGGTCTGCACGGCGTAGGTGTGAGCTGCGTGAATGCGCTCTCGAAGAAGATGCACGTGGAGGTTTACCGCGACGGTCAGATCCACTGCCAGGACTACGCGAAAGGCAAGCCTCTGGCTCCGGTACATGTGATCAGCGAGGAAGAGGCCATCGGTAACTGGGAGCAGCGTAAGACGGGTACGTTCGTTCAGTTCTGGCCGGACGACACCATCTTCACGGAGACCGTTTACCACTGGGAGATCCTGGCGAACCGTATGCGTGAGTTGGCGTTCCTGAATGCGGGTATCCGGATTGTGCTGAAGGACAAGAGGAAACCCCACCCGACCTCCCCACAAGGGGAGGAGCTGAAAGAGCGCAAAGAGGTGTTCTATTCGGAGAAAGGCTTGTCTGAGTTCGTGCGTTATATCGACGGTACGCGTACTCCGCTGATCAGCGAGGTGATCCATCTGAACACCGACAAGTACGGCACTCCGGTGGAGGTAGCGATGATCTACAACACCGATTTCAACGAGAACGTACACTCGTATGTCAATAATATCAACACCATTGAGGGCGGTACCCACGTAGCGGGCTTCCGTGCGGCTCTGACGCGTGTGATGAAGAAATACGCCGAGGACAGCAAGATGCTGGAGAAGGCGAAACTGAAAGACAAAGAGGGCAACTCGACCATCGATCCGAACGATTTCCGTGAGGGTCTGACGGCTGTCATCTCCGTCAAAGTAGCCGAGCCTCAGTTCGAGGGTCAGACGAAGACGAAGTTGGGTAACTCGGAGGTGGCAGGCATGGTCTCCAGCGCCGTAGCCGAGGCACTGCAGAACTACCTGGAGGAGCATCCGGACGACGCAAAGAAGATCGTGGAGAAAGTGATTCTGGCCGCGCAGGCACGTATCGCAGCCCGCAATGCCCGTCAGAGCGTGCTTCGCAAGAGTCCGTTGAGCGGCGGTGGTCTGCCGGGTAAGCTGGCTGACTGCGTGAGCAAAGATGCGGCCGAGTGCGAGCTGTTCCTCGTCGAGGGAGACTCCGCAGGCGGTACCGCCAAGACCGGCCGTGACCGTGTGCACCAGGCTATTCTGCCGCTTCGCGGTAAGATTCTGAACGTAGAGAAAGCGATGGAGCACAAAGTGTTCGAGAGCGAGGAGGTACGGAATATCTTCACGGCTTTAGGTATCACATTCGGAACCGAAGAAGATCCCAAGGCGCTGAACCTGAGTAAGATACGTTACCATAAAGTGATTATCATGGCCGATGCCGATGTGGATGGTGCGCACATCGCCACGCTGATTATGACGCTGTTCTTCCGTCATATGAAAGAGGTGATCGAACAAGGGCACCTGTATATCGCCTGCGCGCCGTTGTACAAATGCTCGAAGGGTAGCTACAGCGAGTATTGCTGGAACGACCAGCAGCGTTTCGACTTCATCCAGAAATACGGAGCGGGTGACGAGAAAGCCATCAAGACGCAGCGTTACAAAGGTCTGGGTGAGATGAGCGACGAGCAGTTATGGGAGACGACGATGGATCCCGCCCGCCGCATGCTCAAACAGGTGACTATCGAGAACGCCGCTGAGGCTGACCGTATCATCGCCATGCTGATGGGTGACGATGTGGCGCCTCGTAGAGAGTTCATAGAAGAGAACGCAACGTACGCCAACATCGACGCTTAAGTGATTTTGTTTTTTCGGGGCATCTTCGGCTTTTCGGTTCGGTCATTATGGACCCCATAACTCCCTCACCGGAAAAACCAAATCTGCTCCCGAAAATTCCAAAATCGGAGAAATGCTACGACTCTGAATTGGAAGGGAAAACCAAATCTGCTCAAGACAAATCCCAAAATCGGAGAAATGCTACGACTCTGAATTGGAAGGAAAAACCAAATCTGCTCAAGACAAATCCCCAAATCGGAGGATGAATACAGTAGAGGATTGAGCTCAGTATATATACTGAGCGTTAAACAAAAGACAGGAATGAAGATAGCAGTCTATTGTTCGGCAAAGGATGCGATACCTGAGGAGTACCTCGCGTTGGGGGATGAGTTGGGTACGTGGATCGGAGAGAACGGCCACACCTTGATCTATGGCGGTGCTACCGGCGGACTGATGAGTCGCACGAGCGACGCCGCCAAAGCCGCCGGAGCAACGGTCATCGGTGTGATCCCGCCGCGTATCAAGGCCTCGGGCCGCAAGGCAGAGAACTGCGACGAGCTGTACATGGTACAGAACATGTCGGAGCGCAAGCAGATCATGCGTGACATGTGCGACGTGGTGGTGTGTCTGCCGGGCAGTTACGGGACACTGGACGAGATGATGGACGCTACCAGCAGCGCTATCGTAGGCGAACACCGCAAGCCGACTTATGTGCTGAATTACAAAGGTTTCTACGAACCTCTCAAGAAGCAGATAGCGCTGATGCGCAGCCTGAATTTCATCCCCGAGCAGGAGTCCTACAAGCCTATATTCGTAGATACGTTGGAGGAGCTCTTTGAACTCGTTAAACCGTTAAGCCGTTAAATTGTTAAATCGTTAAAACTTAAAATTATATGAACCTATTTACCGCCCGACTAACCGGCAAAATGCTCTCTACCGATGCGTTTGAGCAAGCCGTCAAAGACATGCAAGAGCGTGTCAAGCGCTGGCGCGAGATTGAGAAATCGCCCGAACTGGCGGAGTATAACGAGTTAAAGAAAGTCGTAGAAAGTACAGATTTTCAGGAGCGCAAGAGTCTTCTGGAGAAGCGTAAGTACAAAGATACGGACGAGGGCAAGAAGATGTCCGCTTACGAGCGTCTGAGTTCAACGCTCCGTATCAAAGGTTACAAATACGCGCTGGAGAACGAGACGTTCCAGGCATTCCTGAAGTTCCGCGAGACGGATGCTTTCCAGAACAAGGAGAGCGACGCGGTATCAGCGAGCGAGCGTAGGATGTACAATATGATCTATCGCTCGGCGTTCTACAAAAACTACCAGAAAGTGCTGACGTCGCCGGAGCTGAAACAGCTGGAGGCGCTGGAGGCGGAGATCCAAACGGAGGATTTCCGGAAGCGTAACGCGTTCTGGGCGGACACGAAACGATGGGAACATTCGGAGGAGTACAAGACCTACAAGCGTTACCGGGAGTTGGCAGAGTCGGATGATATCAAGTTCTATTATTCCCAGCGCGAGCAGAAGATCGACTGGGCAGAGCTCTTCCGTCCTGCTTTCGAGGACTTGATGACCAGTAACCAGAACTGGAAGCCCGGTTACGGATACGCCAACGCGGCGATGAAAGACGGTCACTCGCGTACGAACGAGCGTCAGGCCTATAACGGCGGAAAGAACACGTTCTTTGCCGAAGGCCGCATGGATATAGAGACTCGTGCAGAGAGCAAGAAAGCCGTGGCTTGGGACGAGAAGAAAGGTTTCACGGAGCATGTGTTCGAATACACGTCGGATGTGATGAACACCAAGGAGGCTTTCTCGCAGGAGTCCGGTCTGTTCATGGCGAAAGTGCGCAGCCAGGGAGCGGGCCACCATTTCTTCGGTCTGTCCACGGGTAAGCCGGGAGCGCCTATGGTAGCGATGTACCATTATAACGGCGACGTGCACCAGCTGGGTCTGGTGGACGGCAACCGTACGCAGATGGCGGATTTGACGGGTGTGCTGCGCTCGATGTATCATGTATATAGTTTCCGCTGGACGAAGAACGAGTTGATCTGGTACGTCAATAACTTAGAGATCCTGCGTCTTCGTAACAGTCTGCCGAAAGAGGCAATGTTCATGCTGGCGCAGTCTTTCCTGCCGGGCAACGAGAAAGGCGGCGAGGGCAAACTGAAGGTGCAGTGGGCGAGAGTGTTCCGCTCCGTGGATATTTGACCGTAGAGAGATGTTTTTGATAGCAGGGCCATGCGCCATAGAGAATAGGGATGTAGTGATGCAGACGGCGGAGACGCTCAGGCGGCTCTGTTACGAGTTGGGTATCACGCTGTATTTCAAGTCTTCCTTTGACAAAGCGAACCGCACTTCGGCTTCCGCCCGCGGGGTAGGCATGGACGAAGGTCTGCGGATTCTGGAGGAGGTGAAGAAGGAGTTTGGTCTGCCGGTTGTGACGGATGTTCACGAGAGCTGGCAGTGTGCTCCGGTAGCGGAGGTGGCGGATGTGCTGCAGATACCGGCTTTCCTGAGCCGCCAGACCGATCTGCTGCAGGCAGCGGCCCGTACCGGACGGATTGTAAACGTCAAGAAAGGGCAGTTCATGGCTCCGTGGGACATGAAAGGCGCCATCGAGAAGATTGAACAGATCAAGCCGGGTGTGGCGCGCGAAGGCCATGTGTGGCTGACAGAAAGAGGCAGTTCGTTCGGTTACGGACGGCTGGTAGTAGATATGACGTCGCTGGTAGAGATGCGCCGTTTCGGGTGTCCGGTGATTTTCGATGCCACCCACTCGGTACAGCAACCTTCTTCCCAGGCCGGTATCACCGGCGGCAACCGGGCGATGGTGCCGTACCTGACACGTGCAGCGGTGGCGGTAGGTGTGGACGGGTTGTTCATAGAGACCCATCCGGAGCCGGAGAAAGCCATTTCGGACGCAGCCAACCAAATACGACTGGCAGATATGAGGAGTTTGCTGGAGCAAGCAATGGAGATAGATGAAATGACCAATCACAAGAAATAAATCAAAACTCACTTATGGAAGAAACCATCACCGTTTATTGCAAAAACACGCACACGTATCACAATGTGCCCCGCGGTATTTCGCTGATTCAACTGAAAGATCTACTGGGTATTCAGCTGAAGTATCCGATTATCGCCGCCCATGTGAACTACAAGGTGGAGAATCTGGATTTTTTGCTATACAAGCCGAAAGACGTGGAGTTTCTGGATGCCAGTTCGCCGAGCGGCATGCGTGTGTATGTACGGACATTGGGAATGGTGCTGGCCTGCGCGGTGAATGAGTTATACCCCCGTATGGACCTGCGTGTGGAGCACCCGATCAGCAAGGGCTATTACTGTACGCTCCAATGGCATGTGGACAAAGACGAGGAATGCTGCAAAGAGACGGAGCCGCCGGTAGTGACGCCGGAGATGGTTACCGCTATCAAGGAACGGATGCAACAGATCATCGCCGAGGACCGGCCTATCTATGAGGAGGAGAAGCAGACCAAGGAGGTGATCAAGATGTTCGCCGCGCGGTATAACAACGAGAGTTCGATCTTCGAGACGCTCGGTAATCCGTACTGCCGCTATTTCCGGATGGGTGATTTCATTGATTATTACACGAACGTGCTGCTGCCCAGCTCGGGATATATCACGCTCTTCGATATCACGCCGTTCAAGGACGGTCTGCTGGTGCGTATTCCGAACCGGTCGAACCCGCTGATTCTGGAGGATTCCATCCCGCAGGAGAAGATGTTCTCTATCTTCCAGGAATACAACCGCTGGAACAAACTGCTGCGGATCAACAACGTCAGCGATTTCAATATCGCCTGCAAGGACAAGAAATCATTCGAGATGATCAAGCTGGCAGAGGCGCTGCACGAGAAGAAGATTGCCCAGACGGCGGACGCTATAGCCGCCAAACGTCCGAAGATTGTGTTCATCAGCGGTCCTTCCTCCTCGGGTAAAACCACTTTCTCCAAGCGTCTTCAGATCCAGCTTCTCGTAGATGGTATCAAGCCGGAGGTGCTGTCGATGGATGACTATTTCGTCAACCGTGTGGATACGCCGAAGGACGAGAACGGCGACTGGGATTTTGAGAACGTGAACGCCGTTGATCTGCCGTTCTTCCGGCAGCAGATGCACGACTTGCTTGACGGCAAGGAGATCGAGCTGCCGACGTATGATTTCACTATCGGCGAGCGTGTCTTCAAGGGTCGCAAGCTCAAGCTGCACAAGGACTCGGTGCTGGTTATCGAGGGTCTGCACGCGCTCAACCCGTGTATCCTGCCGGATGTCGATTCGAGCCTGACGTTCAAGATCTTCGTCTCCGCCCTGACGACCATCAATATCGACAACCATAACTGGATCCCGACGACGGATATCCGTCTGTTGCGCCGCGTGGTACGAGATTATAAATACCGCGGTTTTTCCGCGAAGGAGACGATAGCCCGTTGCCCGTCTGTAATTCGCGGCGAGATGAAATGGGTCTATCCGTTCCAAGAGGAGGCGGATGTGATGTTCAACTCGGCGCTGATCTTTGAGTTTGCAGTGCTCAAGCGCCATGCGGAGCCGATATTGCAAGAGGTGCCGAAGTTCTGCGAGGAATACACGGAGGCGCACCGGTTGTTGAAGTTCTTGCAGTATTTCGTGCCGATCCCCGAGCGTGAGATTCCGCCTACGTCATTCCTGCGTGAGTTCGTCGGCGGTAGTTCGTTCCGCTATTGACGGCATGGTACTTGTAGTGTTGTCAGAAAATGAAGGAGAGATGAAAAAACGAGTATTATTGACTTTAAGCCTGTGTCTGGCCGCCCTGTATGGCATGGCCGGCGACAGTATTATGCTTGCTCCGCGGCCGAACCTGCTGGAGGAGATGAAGGGCGTGGAGGTAGTTCAGGATTCTGCGATGGCTCTTCTTCTGGAGAGTGCGATGTACGGCAACCGCGAGTGGATAGAGATAGACGGTTACCGTGTGCAGATCTATTCCTCCAACCAGCAACAGCATGCCAAGGCGGAGGCGCTGGAACTGGAGACCCTGCTCAAAGAGACGGTTTCCCATACCATCTATGTGCAGTACCTGCCGCCGTTCTGGAAAGTACGCATCGGCGATTTCCGCACGGTAGAGGAGGCGAAAGAATATAAGAAACAGTTTGTGCAGCAGTACCCCGATATGACCGGAGAGACGTATGTGGTGCGCGACAAAATCAAAGTGTTGCAATGAATTTACAGGAGTTTCATAGTAATCCCCAAGTGACGGATGCCATCGCCGTTTCCGTAGAGGCGGCCTTGCGCCAGATAGGTGAGGACCCGGAGCGCGAAGGTTTGGTCAAGACGCCGCACCGCGTGGGTGAGGCGCTCCAGTTCCTTTGCAAGGGCTATAAAGAGGATCCCGAGGCCATCCTCCGATCCGCTATCTTCGAGGAGGACTACCGCCAGATGGTGGTGGTCAAGGATATTGATTTCTACTCTCTTTGCGAGCACCATATGCTGCCGTTTTTCGGCAAGGTACACGTGGCGTATATCCCCGACGGCCGTATTACGGGGTTGAGCAAGATTGCCCGCGTGGTAGATGTCTATGCGCGTCGGTTGCAGGTGCAGGAACGGCTCACGACCCAGATCAAGGACTGCATCCAGAACACCCTGAACCCCTTAGGCGTGATGGTCGTCATCGAGGCCGAGCACTTGTGCATGCAGATGCGCGGCGTGCAGAAGCAGCACGCCATGACCGTTACCTCGGATTTCACGGGGGTATTCAACCAGGCCAAGACCCGCGAGGAATTCATGAAGCTGATCAAGGGTTAGCGGAAGATATTCATTTCGGGGCTATCTCCATCTGCCTCTATTCCGGCGGCAGACAATATAGAGTAGAACAGATAATCCGTACGATAGCGCTTGTTCTTATTCCGGACAAGCGCTTTTATTTTCTTCGGATAAGTCTCTGCATACTTATCCGAATACCAAACAAAACAGGCAGGGTCCTGTACTCCGGGGATCTCATGCCCATGCAGGTACAGCCCCTCTTCGCCAAGTGCTTCTCCGTGGTCCGATTGGAAAATCAGAATAGCCCGCTTGTCCTCTATCGTGGAGATCAATGAGTCCACAAAATAATCCATATACCGAATTGTGTTGTCGTATGAATTGACCAACCGCTCAGTGCCGTTATTGGTGACCACGCGGTTGGTGGTTAGGGGTTGGAAATGATACATATTCTGCGGCACATGGTTGTTGTAGTACCAATGGCTACCGATGGTATGGAGGATGTATAGTGCCTTTGCCGGATGACCGGGCATGGCTTCTTTTATCAATGGCAGCAGTTCGCCGTCCAGCCATTGCGAATAGACGTATTGGGATTTGCCTGCATTGGCGAAAATCATTGTGTCGCTCTCCTCAATATAATCGCGGTAGGCATGCCCTAAATCCTGATTTGACAGCCATGCTGTTCGAAATCCGGCTGCTTGGTATATCCGGATGAATGACGTCTCGCTGTATTGGAATTCCTCATGAGCGCTGTCTGCGCGCGTGAGCATATGAGGCAAACAGATATCCGTATAGGTCTGTTCTGAAAAGATATGCGGAAATGCAATCACGTTTTTCCGTGCAGACAACAGTGGTGTGGTCTCCCGCTCATATCCGTTCATCTGCATATGATCTGCACGAGTAGCCTCACCGATCACCAGCACCACAGTCAGCGAGTCCGTAGTCTCTGCGATAGTGAACGAGGGTACGGTTCGTGTAGTGCCGGCCGGACGCAAGCCTGCTACGTACAAATAGCCGTAATGTACTATGTTGAGAGGAAAACGCTGGTATAGGATCACCTCCCGCAATTTGTAACTACTGCCTATGTAACAACCGACGCACACTACTGCTATCAATCCGTGCACCCAAGCACTCGTCAGCTGGATACGCTTCCACCGCCACCATACAGCCCAACAGGCTATCATCATCTGCACTGCCACCCACAGCACCAACTGCCATGACAAAACACCCATTGCTTCCTCCGGGTTGGTATGCAGCGTGACTGCTATCAGCATCGTCGTCAGCGTAACATGGTATCCTACACGGTAGAAAGCCAGAGCCGCTCCTAACAATGCCCATAATGGTAATACAACGGCAGTAAGGTATCTGCTGCAGCCCATGGCATAAAGAATCAGAAACGCACCTATCCCGCAGGCGGAGATATGAGCGAATACCACCGCCATGCTGTACCACCCATCTACCGGATTGTCCATGAAATAGGGGGTGATAAAGCATACCACCGTCCAAACAGTCAGGCCTATGACCCAGAGCAGGTAGTGCACCGTTTCTCTCATGGCAGGAATAATATCTTTATCGCTTTCTTTCCTCCTTTGGCGTTGCAGAGGGCTGTATAGACACCCGGTGTAGCGCGGCGGCCGTCCGGGAGCCTTCCGTTCCACACGGCGGTACCGCCGTTGCTGCGGGTTTTGCATACCAGGTTGCCGCCGGAGTCGATGATGTTCACTTCGCTGTTCTCCATCAGTCCTTTGACCGCCACGGAGCCGCCGTAGTCCGGCCGGACGGGGTTAGGGTAGGCATACGCGTTACTCATGTCTTCCTCTGCTTCGCTGGCGTCGCTGAGGTAGGAGGCTATACCTTTGTCGGTGCCTACGAAGACCTCGCCTGTCTCCGGAACGATGGCAATAGAGAGAATATTATTGGACGGAATCATGGAGTTGTTGTCCGTGAAATGCGCTACGGTGATGGTATCATCTTCTATGAGGTAGAGTCCCGACCCGGCAGTGCCTATCCAAACCCGGTTGCCACCGTCCACTGCGATGCAGTTAATCTGCTCTTCGCCCAGCAGGTAGTCACCCAGTCCGGTGCCGTCATTACGCGGGATGATGATACGCTGGCAGGCGTTGGAGGTGAAGAAATCCGTCTCGGGGTTAAAGAGGAGAATACCGCTCTCGGTACCTACCCACAGGCGGTTTGTCTGATCCTGAGCGATACAGTAGTAATAGGCGGGCTGCACGGATTTTCCTTGCTGGTCCACGAAGAGGGAGCGTTTGACGCAACGGTCGTCGTAGTTCTCGGTAGGAGTACCGCCGTCGTCCAGCAGGATCAGCCCTGGGCTGTAACGTTGGTCCATGAACCATTTCCGCCGGCTGCTGGCGTGGTCTATCCATATGCCTTTCGGCGTAGTGAGCGTCAGTTTCTGCCCGCCGGTATAAAGCCGCAGAGCGTGCCATCTATGGTCGGGGCTCATGACATGTACCGCCTCCCCGATAGAAGTGGCATTGAGCACCCATAAGTTCCCTTCCGCATCCATCGTGGCGCCTTCGGTACGCGTGTAAAGTTCTACGGGAGTGATATCTGTGCTGGTGCGTTTGATGGTACTGCCGTTGGTGCCGTCGCCGTAGCGCGTTATGTTTCCGTGGTTGTATTCAAATACGCCGGCGCAGTACGTGGCGATATAAAAATGCTCCGGGTCGTCGTTCGTCACGGCTATACTCACCGGGTCGAATGGCCATACCCCATCCGCCGGAATGAGTTGGTAGGGGGAGATAGCAGTCCATTGCCCTCCCTCGCAGATATTCACTTTTCCTTCCCGGAAGAACTGGCTCGCCCATCTGCCTCCTACGGTGGCGTACACCTTCCCGTGGGCGCTGTGCAGGTAGTAGCCGAAATTGCTGTTCGGTCCATCCGGATGGAAATACAGGTCGCCCTGGGTGCTGAGGCGTATGAGTCCCCAGCCCTCTTCCGCAATCCAGTATTCGCCTTGGCTGCAGATGGCGTCGTTGGCGGCGTACCGGTCGGTGAGCCCTGCCAATTGGTATTCCTCTGTGAGTTGGAACAGCCCTTCTCCGCGGATATAGGCCAGTAGCCTGCCTTCACTGGCGTGGATCCATGATAACTTCTTCGTAGTGGCCGGAACCCATACCTCTTGCTCGCGGTGATACAGCACGCTGTCCACCAGGATATGCAGCTCCTCGCGGAAGATACCGGCGTGTGTCATCTTACCGCCCGGCAGCGGTGAGCGATGCCAGAAATGGTAATCCACCAGGTTATCCTCCATTGAGGCGGCGTACATATAGCCGTTGGTGAAGGCGTAGAGCGAGTCGCCCGATTCGACAATCTCTTTCACGTCCACGTCTCCGGCTTGCTCTCCGATATAATAGGTGTCGCTTATCTCGCCTTTGCGGGTGTTGATAGCCAATATGCCGAACGGCATAGCCAGATAGGTGTGGCGGCTGCCGGTATGGATAGCATTCACCTCTACGGCTACCGAGCTGGCTTTCATGTGCAGATCCGGCATCTGGCGAATGTAACCGTCTTTCTCCAGCAGGTCTATCCGTCCGTCTTCATAGGCAATCACCAGACACTCTCCCGACTTGTCATAGGCGGCGTGCGACACGCTGCTGCCGTTCAGTCCGGATGACTTGCTCAGGTAATGCATCGTATCGTCCGTCCGGTCCACGTACCATAACGCACCGTTGGAGACTGCATATATGCGGTCCGGACCGGCTACCACCTGCCCGGGGGCGAGATAGGAGAAATGCAGTTTCCATTGCATCAGGCTTCCTAATCGCTTCCCTTCTGCATCTATCGTCCGGTCGGTGCTCTCTGCGCTGCTGTTGGGGTCGTACTGTGCCAGACCTTCTCCTGTGCCTACAAATACGTTCCCTCGCTCGTCGCATGCCAGCGAGAGCACGCTGTTCGAAGGCATGGCGGAGTTTCCGGTAGTGTAGTGGGCTATGATCTCCGTGCCTTCCGGATTCAGTACATAGACGCCTAATTTCTCACTGCCTACCCATATGTTTCCCTTGCTGTCCTCGCATATGGCATATATGACCGCATCCGTAACAGGGTTCTCTCCGTTCTCGTCCGTCACCCGGGGCTGAACGATGGCGTTGGAATTGAAATAATCCACCTCTTGCGGGATATAGGCTACGCCGATATCGGTACCTAACCATACCCGTCCGCGTCGGTCTTGTATCATTGTGCGGATATAACTCGGGGCAAACTCCCGGCCTTGTTGGTTCACCCATTTGCTCCGTACCATCGTCCGGTCGTCCCCGGTGTCGAACCGGGTACCGCCGTCGTCCATCAGGCATAAAAAGGTGTTATAACGGGCTGTACCAAGCCACTTGCAGTTAGGACGGGTGTTGTCAATGATTAATCCGCAGGGAGTATGTAATTCCAGCGGGATACCGTTTGCAGAGACATTCATCCCGTGCCATTCACCCGACGTGTCGATGCAATGCAACTGGTTCTCGGTGGTCGCACGGACAAACCACAGGTTGTGGTCCTTGTCATATACGGCACCGTCCAGACGGGTGTACTCCAGCGGGTTGGAATGAATAGTCATCGGATTTGTGCCGTCGGCTGTCACCTGTCTCACTACCGTGCTTCCGCGGTATTCATATAAACCGGTACCGTAACTGGTGACGTAGAAATGGTTTATATCCTGCGGATCTACCGCTACATTCATGAAATCCAATGCCGTATGACCGGTTTGGCTTTCGGTCTGCTCTTGGGGGATGTTGGTCCATCGCTCTCCGTCGTAGATCATGATCTCGCCGGGGGTTTGGTTTTGGCTTGCCCATCTGCCGCCGGGTACCACCCATAGCCTCTCCCCCATGGTGTTCATCCGGTAAGGCATGTTGCTCAGCGGTCCTTGCGGTTTGTATCCTATCCGTTCTGTCGCGCTCTCGCGGACGATGCCTTCCGCCCCGCCGGCATACCAGTGCGCTGTCCGGTCTTGGTAGTGGATACCTTTCTCGCTATCGGGTTGGATGCGTGCGGAGCGTCGCTCGCGTCGCCAGGAGCGGTAATCTGTCAGGTTCTCCCCTTTGGCGGCGCAGAACAGACTGTCGCTGCTGAAGGCGTAAATGCTGTCTTTCGTGACGATCACATCTTCGATGTCGATCTCTTGTCCGCCGGGACGGAGCCAGTAGCTGTCCACCAGCTTGCGCTCCCGCATGTCCATCGTCTGGACACCGAAAGGCGTTGACAGATACGCGGTGTAACCGTCTATGGTGATGTTATGGACAGTCTTGCGTTGCGTCATATCTTTCTCATACAACGCGCTGATGTAATATACACCGTGCCGGTCCAGGATATCTATTTTCCCGTTTTGGTAACCGATCACCAGCTGCTCTCCTCGCTCGTCGTAGGCGATGCAGTTCACGCCGGTGCTGCTCAGGTTGGTAAGTTTGGTAATGGCTTCCGTTTGTTTGTTCACGCTGAACAGACTGCCGTCCGAGAGACCATATACCACCTCCGGGGTCATGGCTATCTGCGTCACGTTGTTATACGCCAGATGGGAGATCCACCGTTCTGCCTGTACCCCCATGCTCATCACGCAGAGTAAGGTTATGAGGATGGTTCTTAACTTTTTAACCAGCGCCTCCATGGCCCGTGCGCGGTGGCTGACGGTGTTTTTGATTTCAGCCGGCAGCTCGCCGAAACTCTTCTCGTACCCCTCCGGGATGAACACCGGGTCGTAGCCGAAGCCTCCTTCGCCGCGTTCCTCTTCGGCTATCCTGCCCCGCACGATACCTTCTACGTGTTCCTCGCTCTCCCGGTTCTCCTCGTTGCGGATCAGTGTGATCACGGTGCGGAACTGCGCATCGCGCTTCTCTTTGCCCGCCAACTCGCGCAGCGCTTTCTCTCTGTTGGCTTTGAAAATCATCTTCTCGTCACGGAGGGGCAGGACTGTGCCCTTCGGGAGGGAATACCACCGTGCGGTAAACACTCCCGGCGCACCGCCTAACGCGTCTATCTCCAGACCGGTGTCGTCGGCAAACACGCCGTCTATCTGCTGCTCGCAGGGGTGCTGGCGCAACCATTCCCAGACGGTGCGCGCTTTGATGCCGCTGTTCGCCTCCAGGGTCATGCCTGTCTCTTCTATCTCTTGCTCAAAACCCACCTCCCGCAGGCTCAAGACCTCTATCCCGGCGGGCATCATTTCCCGTACCTCAGCCAATTTATGCGCGTTATTCGATGCAAAAACGAGTCTCATCTTATAGGTTTATTTTTAATAAAAATAATTCGGCTGCAAAATTACAAAAAAAAATGCACATACGCAAGGGTTTATACAAAAAAAAGCATCTCCGAATGGAAATGCTTCAGTGCGCAGGATGAGACTCGAACTCACACGATCTTGCGACCACTACCCCCTCAAAGTAGCGTGTATACCAATTTCACCACCTGCGCTCGCGTTCGGCAACAAGATTGCGATGTTTATACCGCTCCGCTTAATAAACGGGCAACTTGTGCCTCCGCTCTCCCCACAAATTAAATTTGCGGGGACCCCATTGGATCCCTTCGGGAGATTTGTTGTGCCCAGAACAGGACTCGAACCTGCACACCTCGCGGCATGCGCACCTGAAACGCACGCGTCTACCAATTCCGCCATCTGGGCTTCGCACACAAAAAGTGCAAAAAAAAAAGGAGCGGAAAACGAGACTCGAACTCGCGACCCCGACCTTGGCAAGGTCGTGCTCTACCAACTGAGCTATTTCCGCATACTTCTCTTGTAACCAAGTAAAAGATCGATGCTCCGAATAGTTGTTTTTCGAAAGCGGGTGCAAAGGTACTGCTTTTTTTTGACATGACCAAATATTTTTGCAAAAAAATGCAAAAAAAATGCACTTTTGTCCAAAAACAAGCTATTTGGCGCCTGTTTTTACCCAAATAGGTCATTAGACCAACACGAATGACCGATTTGGGTTAAACCCAACCGAGGCATGCAACGACCAGCGTAGAGAACATCAGCACCGGCATCTGGCGGTCCAGATCGCTCCCTTCGTGCCGCCATATATACGCCACGTGCCACCCCCACAGCGGCGCCACCACCAACGTCCACCAGTGCCCCAGAGCGGTGAAGATGGCCATACAGCCGATAAGCAGGAGGGTGTGGTAGATCTTTCCTCCCACGGGTCCCAGGAGACTCGCGAAGGTGCGTTTCCCGTGTGTGCGGTCGTTAGGCATGTCGCGTATGTTATTGAGGTTGAGTACGCCCACGCACGGCAGGCCGATCGCCACGCCGCACCAGACGACCTCCGCATTCAGTTGCTGTACCTGCAGGTAATAGCCGCCCAGGGTGCTCAGCAGACCGAAGAACAGGAACACCCCCAAATCGCCCAGACCCATATATCCGTAGCTGTGTTTGCCGAGGGTGTAGGTCATGGCGCCCGCGATAGCCAGCGCACCTAAGAGGAGAAAGACGCAGACCTCTCCCCATCCCTCTCCTCCGGGACGGGAGAAGGGCCGGAAGGCGGAGAGTACCAGGACGGTGCCGAACAGAACGGACAGACCGACGAAGAGCGCAATCATGCCTTTCATCTGGCGGACGGTGATGGTGCCGGACTGCAAGCCGTAGGCGGCACGTCCGTGCTGGTCGTAGTCCGTACCTTTCTGCGCGTCGCCAAGTTCATTGCTGAGGTTACTGAGAATCTGCAAACTCAGAGTCGTCAGGATGGCCAAAACGAACACGTACCATGAATGGGAGGACGCTAACCCCGTGCCGAGGATGATGCCCGAGACCGAGAGGGGGAGCGTACGAAGACGCAGGGATTGGATATAGGGAGACATGAGAGTTGAAAGTTGAAAGTTGATAGTTGAATGTTATTTGAAACCGAAGACGAAATAGACGGCGCCGATGAGCAGCAGGCAGGCCACGAAATGGTTCCACCGCAGCGGCATATGAAACGCCAGCGCGGAGAACAGCACGAACACCATGAGGGTGATGACCTCCTGGATGACCTTCAGCTGCATGAGTGTGAAGGGGCCGCCGTTGCCCTCGAAGCCTATCCGGTTCGCCGGCACCTGCAGGCAGTATTCGAAGAATGCTATTCCCCAGGAGAGGAGAATGACGAAGATTAACGGTGTGGCGGAGGTGAAGAAACCGGTCTGTTGCAGTTTCAGATGGCCGTACCACGCAAGCGTCATAAACACATTCGACGCCAAGAGTAATAAAATAGTATATAAAGCACTCATAATACTTTAGGTAAATAGTCTTTTTTGATGTTCGTCATTGCCGCATAAATAGAGTCCACGGCTTCGGGGTTCAGCGCCTTGATGTCCGCGAGCAGGCCTTTGACTTTCTCACGGGCGCTGACGTGCTCGAAGGGGCATAGCTTGGCTTGTTTCCGGTAGTGCCGCATCTCGGCGTAGGTGACCAGATCGGCTTCGTCGATGAGACAGAGCGGGCGGATGATCTGCAGGGGCATTTTCTCCAGTTGGAGGACAGGAGGCATGGTGGCAAACGTACCTTGGTAGATGAGGTTCATCAGAAGCGTCTCTATCAGGTCGTCCCGGTGGTGGCCGAAAGCGATCTTGTTGCAGCCTAACTCCTGCGCCACGTTGAAGAGCGTCTTCCGCCTGTACCACGAGCACAGGAAACAGGGGTTAAGCGCTTCGCGCATTTGTGATTTGTGATTTGTGATTTGAGGTTTTTCTCCTATCTCTACGTCCCGCACGATAAGCGGCACGCCGGCTTCGGCGCAGAACGACTCCAGATAACCGAGGTCGGTCTGGTAGTCCCGCTCTTTCACGCGTACGTGTAACGCGCTCACGCGGAAAGAAGGTACGTGTATGCGCGCGCGACGGCCTAACAGCTCCGTCAGAGCCAGACTGTCCTTACCGCCGCTCAGTCCGACCAGAATATGGTCTCCGTCGGCGATAAGGCCGTACTCCGCGCAGGCTTTGTGAAACCGCTTGGTCAGCTTCGCCTGCTGCCGCTCCAATGCTATTTGTTCGGGTGTCTTGCTCATCGTCAAAAAAAGCGACCATACAGTCGCTTTCTCTTTGGGTTATACTTCCATCAGAAACGGTAACGTACTGCAAATGCCAGTTTCCAGTCGAAATAGTTGTACGTAGTGCTGTACGAATAATTCTCCCCGGGTACACTCTTGTTTCCGGTGAATCCCAGACCATAGCCCGGACGGAAATCAAGCGCAAAAACCAACGGGAATGACTGCAAGTCGTACGTGGCACCGACAACGGCATTCAGACCGAACTTACCCAATATACCCTCGGAAGCGGTGTTCTCAATGTTCGAGAGCAGACCGAGGCTCATACCACCACCGGTGTAGAGCTTGAAGTGCTCCGGCAGTTCAAAATGATAGAGTACGTTCGGGTTGAGCGTGAAGTCATACACGCCTTGGCTGAAGTTTGCGGGGCCGCTTGAGTACGACTGACCTTCGTAGCTCTCTTTGTAACGCACCGAACCTGCTGCCTGGGTCAGACCTACAGCCAGGTCGCCCTGCAGAGCCAGCTTTTCGCTGAACCAATACTTGGCGCTCACACCGTACATTCCACCTACCACGCCACCGAGCTCAAACTGAGCTTTGGCACTCGTTACGGCCATCAGAACGACAGCCATCAGTGTAAAGATTTTCTTCATAAGGATAAAATATTAAATATAAACAATACTTTTACAAATCGGCTGCAAAGGTACTGCTTTTTTGCGATATATGCAAATAAATTTTGTTTTTTCTGTTATTCAGGGTCCGCAAAAAGTATCTCTGCCACCTTGGAGGGCTGTCCGTCGGGTGTGAAGGCGCCCATGGTATAGCTGCCCCAGCCGAGGGGGATATACTCCGCGGGACGCCATCCGCCATAGACCTCCGGCTCCCAGTAGAAGATACCCATGCAGGAGTCGATAGCGGCAGCGCGGCGTACGAAATCCGCCATGACGGCCTCGGAGACCGTGTCGTTGGCAAACGTACCTATCTCGGCTACCATCACGGGGCAGTGCAGTCCGCGTATCAGCCGGCGGATGTTCGCCTCCGCCGAGTCGTTCATTTCCTGCCAGCTCTTGCCACCGTTCCAGGCGCTCATCATGGGATAATGGCTCAGACCTATCATGTCCCATTTGCCGCCGTAGGCCTCCATCTGCTCCCAGAACCAGTCCCGCCGCTCGTAGGCGTTATCGACGTGGACAATCACGGTGATCTCCGGGAACACCTCTTTGGCGGCCTCGTAGCCGATACGCGTGAAGGCGGCGTATTGCTCCCAGTTGCCCTCTGCTTTCTGCACTTTTCCCATCGGCCAGAGTATTCCGTTGGGCGTCTCGTTGCCTATCTGCACCCATTCGGGCTCGATACCTTCGTCCCGGAGCGCCTGCAACACCTCCACCGTGTGGTCATGGACGGCCAGGCACATCTCTTCGAACCCGTACTCCGCCCAGGCGGCCGGGGTGGTCTGATGGCTGGGGTCGGCGAAGAAATCCGAGTAATGGATATCGATCATGAGTCGCAGGCCTTTGTCTGCGGCCCGGTGAGCGAGGGACAGCATGTCGGGGATGTTGCTCCATTGGGTGGAGTGGTTGACCCATACGCGAAGGCGGACGCTGTTCATGCCGAGCTCCTGTAAGATGTCGAGGCAGTCGCCCTCCTTGGTACATTGTACATTGTCACTTTGTACATGATAGAACTTCACTCCGTCATGTTCCATCTCGCTGAGCCAGCTCAGGTCGGCTCCTTTAGCCCATCCGCCGCGCGTGGGCTCCGTCTGCCGGCTGCAGCCCGTGAGAACGGCGGCAGCCAGCAGGATAGCCGATAGATAGGTAATCTTATTCTTTCTCATAACGCTAATTTTGACTGCAAAGGTACAACAAAAATTGCATATATGCAAGGGAAAAGGGATTTTTCTGCAAAAAAGTAGTGTTCTCACTACGTTTTTTGATGATTATATAGAGCACTCATGCTTGCATGAAGGGAACTACATAAGCGTCAAAAAAGAGAGGGCTCAGCCCTCTTTGCAAAAAATCCCTTTTCCCTTGCGTATGTCCGGCAAGACGCGACCGTACTTTCGAAGGGGACCCGCTTGCGGGGCGTGCCGACGGTACAACAAAAATTGCACTCCTTCAAAAGATTTTCGCCCAAATATTTGGTCATGTGCAAAAAATGTAGTAATTTTGCAGCGGAAATAGAGTAAATGCGCCGAATAGGCCACTGCTCACTAAAATGAAAAATAAGATGTTCAAAATTACCCCCCCCATTACGCAAATGTCGTATTAGGCGGTAATTTAGGGATAAGCAACGCAACAGGCGGTGCTCACGTTTCGTGAGTGCCGCCTGTTTGCGTGTGTGTGCGCGGAGTATCATATAGGGGTAATCAGAAAACTCAGAGTATTCAGAGTATTCAGAAAAAACAACCAATTAACGAGGGTAACACCCCTCATAGTATTCACCATAAAACCAACAAAACAAACCACATTATTAACCCGGTTGACCAATTCACAATTCACCGCCCCCGCGAGGGGGCACTGTAACTCCCGCCCGAAAGGGCGACAAAGATAATTGAAAATTAAAAATTAACTCTTTAAAACAAAAAAGATTATGAGAAAAGTATTTTTTACATTGGCTGCGCTGGTAACAGGTGCAGTCAGCGTGTGGGCACAGTGCCCGACGCCGGCAACGGCAACGGCTACCGTAACGCTCAAACGCAAAATAGCCGGTGCACTGGAGGGTAATTTCACCGTGGACGGTTCGGGTACGAAGGTTACTTTCTCCAAAGGTAACTTGCAGTACAACAGCGACACGCAGGCATGGCAGTTTGCCACCAACCAATGGGACTACGTAGGGGGTGCAGATGGAGTTGGTAACCGGAACGTTACCGCAGCCGGTATTGCCAACAACAGCGGTATTGTGGATTTATTCGGTTGGGTAGGTACATCCTCTAACTGGGATGATTTGAGGAAGTATGGTATCACTTCCTCTACCGCAACGAACGCCACCGACGGCTACGGTACCGGTGCCTCCGAGGCTCTCAAGAGCGACTGGGGCACATTGATGGGCACCGGTTGGTTCACCTTGTCAAAAGATCAATGGTCTTACCTGTTCAACAGCCGTACTGTCAATGGCGGTACCGGTAACGGGAAAAGCTACACCTTGGGTCAGAGTGTGAACGGCGTACTGGGTGTTGTGCTCTATCCTGACGATTATACCGGTTCTGCTTATACCACCGGTAGTACCTGGAGTACATTCGAGGAGGCGGGATGCGTATTCCTTCCCGCTGCGGGTAACCGCAATGGTACGAGTGTGAGCAATGCAGGCTCGAACGGCTACTATTGGTCGTCCTCACCTTACCCCTCCAATGTGAATGACGTGTACCGCGTGTACTTCGTTTCGGGCAGTGTGAATCCTGCGGGCAACGGCTATCGGAGCCACGGGCGCAGCGTCCGCCTCGTCCGTCTTGCGGAGTAGTGCCCCCAACCCAACGCACATTCGTCTCGCTGCCGGAGGGTGGCCCCAACCCGGACGCGCAACTATCAGCGTTTCTGCAACCGTCATCCGAAGAACAGTATGCGGAGATGGCAGGTCGTGAGCTCCTATATAGGACAGATGCGGCATTACAACGCCGCCCGACTGACAAGACAACTATAAAGCCTCTGCCATGGTATTGAGAAAGACGCAGTCTTCCCGGGAGATATGTTTCTTGGTCGGATCATAGTCCCACGGGCTGAGGATGAGCATTCTTCCGTTTGCGCAAGCCTCGAAGAGTTCCTGCGGTGGTTTGTAGTAATCGCGGAAGCCGTTGTCCGCCAGATAGATGACCGGTCGCTGCTCTTTCAGCAGCACCTCCAAAATCTGCTTCTCGGGCTTGCTGATAAAAGCGCCGACCATCACAGCCCCCTCACGCGCAGCGAGGATACGGCTGTTCATGTAGTCGCGTAGCGGCTGCTCATCGCCCTGAAGCGCCGCACAGACCATTGTATGCCGTACATGCACGGCAGCATAGCGTTCCTGACAGAGCAGTACCGCATTGCCCACACCGGAGCACTTGTACCCCGCGATGGAGATATCCGGCTGTACACGGAAGAAACCCGGCTTGAGTCTCTTGACCGCAAGGCGTTGCGGATTGAGTTTGACATATCGGATCATGGTGTCCAGCTGCCCCCTCCGCGACAGCGGCCGTATGAACGGCATCTCATGGAAGATAGGATCGGCAACCCTTTGTTCATTAATCCGCAAGGAGCATTGTTCATTGTCCCGCATACTATGCGGGCTAATAGACAACGAATAATCCCGCCCGACTTTACGGGCTCCTTGCCAGAAACCTCGTACGACCGCTTTGATACTAACCGGCATGGGGCGCTGGACATACAGGACGACATGGATATGATCGGGCATCATCCTAAGCGCGATGATAGAGATTTCCGAATGGCGGATAGGAATCTGGCGTACACAGGCTTTGCTAGCCTCGCCCAATGGAGTGAGAGACACTTTCGCCTTGTCCGGGTTACCGGCGGGGATGATCAGTTCGCCTAAAAGAGGCCGGCGGCTGGTGACGGTGAGGGTGACATGGTAGATACCGATACCCTTCCAGGCAGATTGGGGCGTTTGCCATTGCCATTGATTGGGTAGAGACATACGTGTATATCAATTTTGATGCAAAGGTACAACAAAAAACAGACATATGCAAATAATAGGGCAAAAAAGAGAAACATTGTTCATTGTTCCGCATAGTATGCGGGCTAAAGACAAGACAACAATAGGGCAAAAAAAGAGAAACATTGTTCATTGTTCCGCATAGTATGCGGGCTAATTGACAAGACAACTATAAATATACAAAGATATGAAAAAACGATTACTAATCATTCTGGTGTCCTGTCTGGTGCCAATGAGCCTGTTGGCGGACGGAACGTACAACAGTAAGGTTACATCGGATAAGGGGAATACCGTCACGGTGAGTCCCCAAACCGGTGAATCGTTCACCCTCACCCCTGTGGAAGCGGACGGTTTCGAGTTCGACCATTGGGACGACTTAACGTCGAGTGATGCCGACTACAAAGCCAACCCGCGTACCATAGCGGCCTCTGCGTTGACCACCTCTCCGCTTGAGTATCAGGCGGTGTTCAACGATGTGCGCTGCGCGCTGTACACCAAGAAGGAGACGAACCCCGGCTACGGCGGCACCGTAACGGCGAAGGTGGACCCGGATTGCGAGTGCCGGTGGATACTTACTGCCACTCCCGCTGACGGATACGACTTCGTCAACTGGACCGACGGCAACGGTACGGAACTCGGGACCACACTCGTCCTCACCGTTCCGCTGGACCATACATGGAGCAAAAAGGACTTCAACGCCACCTTTGAGGATCACCGTTGCGCGCTCTTTGAGAAGAAGATCGAGAACCCGACGTTTGGCGGCACGGTGACGGCGGTACGGGGTACTTGCGAGTGCGACTGGCGGTTGACCGCTACACCCGAACCGGGTTACCGGTTCCTGGAATGGAACGACGGAGTGAAGACCAATCCGCGGGACACAACGCTCAACCCGAACACCGCCAAACATGTCCTGACGGCTACCTTTGTGCCGGCGGACGGAATCGTGGATGCATGGACGGGCACGGATGTGGTCATCCGAACCAACCGCCTGGACCTCGACGCCACCACCGCCTCCATCACTACCAACTGCACGAGCCGGGGCACCAAACTGGCGATGACCAAACTGGACGCGGGCTATTGGTCCTTCCCCGCCGAGCTCAATGCCTACGCCGGACAGAAACTGAGAATCACGTTCTACGACGTGTGCGACCAACCGGTTGTGATTCTCGACACCATCGTGCCGTATGTGACGGCCACGGATGCCAACCTCTCGGCACTCTCCGTGCCGGCGAACGCGGACGTGCAGGTCATCGGCGGTACGCTGACCGTCGATGACGATGCCACGATAGCTGCGCTGGATGTCTATGGCGGTGCCAAAGCCGTTGTGCCGGCGGGCAAGACACTGAACGTGTCCGGTCTCTATATGCGTGCAGACGCCTTGGTGGACAATCCTTCGGCGGACGAAGGCAAGGGACTCTATCCGCAGCTGGTAGCCAACGGCTCCCTGACGAACGCCAACAACGATACCGTCTATTACGATTACTGGTTGGATTACAAGGACTATTACCCGCTGGCGGTACCGTACGACGTACTCTGCGCGGACATCCGCACCCGTAGCGGTAAACAGGCTTCCTATCAGGCTTATTGGTACAACGGCGAGGACCGTGCCGCCAACGCCTCCGGCTGGACGCCCTATGACGATACCGCTCCGGGGGCTGTATTCCGTGCCGGTACGGGCTATATCCTCTATGCCGTGCCCTGGAAATGGAAGAGTTCCGTCACGGGTACTGTCACACGCCAGCAGAAGGCGGTGGTGCGGTTCCCGATGGTAGCGGATCTCTCGGCCGGCGAGACAGAGAAAAGCACCACCCTCAGCCTCTACGGAGGAGGCGGTACCAACACCTCCAACCTCAACTGGAACCTCATCGCCAACCCCTATCTGGCGGATTATACGCAGGACGACAGGACGATGCTGAGGGTAGGTACCTATGACCCTGGCACCTCCACACCGGACATCAGCACCTACCGGTACAAGGACGACGCCGTACGCTACGTCACCTATACCACCGACGGCTACCAGACCTATGTCCAGGCTCAGGCGGGCAGCCATACCTTCCGCGCCTTCCATCCGTTCTTCGTGCAGGCTCATACAGCCGGTACGCTGACCTTCACCCTCTCCGGACGCGCGCAGAACGCCCCACGGAGAATGTCAGATGTCCAATCTCGAATGTCAGATGAAATTGCTTTCGGCGTAGTGCTGCGCAGTGCGTTGGGAGAAGACCGGACGGGCTTGCTCTATGGCGAGGCGTTCACCGGCGCATACGAACTGAATGCCGACCTGGTGAAGATGTTCGGCAGCGGCGACGCGATGACTGTCTATACGCTCTCGGAGGGCGAACCCCGTGCGTTCAACGCGGTGGCGCTGTCACAGATACACAACGCCATACCCGTTGGTTACCGCAACGCCCCGTCGGGCGAGATGACGTTCTCGTTCGACAGGCAGCGGTACGGCATGGAAGGCTTGCTGGCGGTCATGCTCCTGGATAACGAGACCGGCAAGGTCACGGACCTCCTGGAGGAGGCTTATACCTTCACCAACCGCGTGTCCGCCTCCGACAGCCGCTTCGCCCTCTACGGCGTTCTTGCTCCGCAGGTGGCGACAGACCTGAATGACCAAATGGTAAATGACCCATACGGCGAAGCAGATCGTATGAACGAAGTGAATAAAGAAATGGTAAATGGTATATATGATCTCCTCGGCCGCCGTGTACATGGCGCTATACTGCCTCCGGGCGTATATATAGTCGTGGAGAACGGCATAAGCAGAAAGGAGGTAATACAATGACACGCAAAGATATAGCGAAAGCCGTACTGGTATTCCTGGCTGTCTGGTTGGTATTGATACTGTATATAATCACGCGTCATGACCCGGATGAGGATGCTCCCCGTCTCTCCCCTGCCGTGAGCGGTTATGCGGCTCCAGCCGCTTCACCGTCCGAGTCAAACACCTACACGGGTACTTCTCTCACTTCTCATTTTGCAACCCATGCAGGTGTGCGGTCGTCCGTGTATGCCCGTTCGTCCTATGTGTCTTCAGTACCGGCGCGCAAGGGAGCTTTTGCTTCTCATTTTGCTCCCACTGCCATCAGCGCGCCATCCCGCCATTCCCTCCGGGGACGGCATCTAGGACGGGGCACCACGGGCGGCTCTTCCGGAGCTTCCGGACGGGGAATCCGTTACAGCAGCGGAGGCGTGAGTATGCCGATGATAAGCGTGAGCAATCCGATTGCCATGGCGAGTATGCCGGTGGCGGCAAGAGAGGTGGAGAACGGCACGACGGCCGACGAGACCTACGCGCGTATCCAACGGCGTGTGATCATCGGCGACGGGAGCGGTGACGACGACTACGGAGACGATATCCTCACCCCCGGCAAGGACCCCGCAGACCCCTTCTTCACACCCGTAGGGGACGCACTGCTGCCGCTATGCCTCTTGGCGATGCTCTGGACCCTCCTCACGGCTGCTGCACGGAGACGGAAAAATGGCGTTATAAAATGGTAATGCCATTACTGCAATTGTCATAAAAACGCACAGACAGTGCGGGATAAGAAATGTTTCATAGGGCGATCCCTCTTTATGAAAAGGGGGACGCCGTTTTTTTTGTGTGTTTAACAGTTCAAAAAAACCAACAGTATGAAAAAAAAGAAGTAAGTGAATGCTTAGAATCGACGGCGGAGCGACGTGCCCGCCGTAACCGTGACATCAAAGCTCTCTTCCAACAACTCACCGTGGAAGAGGGCTTTTCGTTTATGGATGCCTATGAAGTCGTAGGCTACCGCTTTTACCTCTCCGCCGAACAAATCCGGCAGATAATCGCCCGCCGTTGCCAAAAGTGGTGAAAACCACCACAACCGTTCCGAATAAAAGCACTACTTTTGCACCGTCTTTCGAGAAAAAGAAAGCCGATAAAAGAAAGTAAGCAAAGAAAATTAAATTAAAAGAAAAAGTCCTGTCCTGTCCCATACATCCTACCAATAATAGGACAGGACAAGACGGGACAGGACAGTTAAAAAAATTAAACTATGGACTATTTTATCGTGGAGGAATTTAATCGTTTCTGGTATCTCTTCTCGGTGGACGAGCGGCTTTTTCCGCACCGCCGTGCATGCACCCTGCGGCTATGGATGCAGATGCCGCAGGACAAAAGGAGCGCTATCATCGCCGAACTGGAGCGGAACGGACCGCCTGAAGGCAGAAACCCCTATTTCTATGTTCAGGATTTCGGCGTCACCCGCACACGGACCCTCTCTTTCAACGACTATTACAAGAAGTACGGCACCACGGAGGAACGGGACGGATGGCACATGGCGAATCCGACGGGGCAGCAGGTTATCTATATCCAATCACAATCTTAATCACATCAACACGGACCAAGCAGGTCCGGCAAAAAAATCAACGCTTATGGCAAAACTGGAATTAAACCGTTCACTCGGTATCACTGCCCTTTCCGGCAAACTCGGCGGGAGAATCTACCGCACCCTCAAATCCGGCAAAATCGTGGTCTATATGCCGCCCAAAAAACGGACCACACCCCTTTCGGAAGCGGAACGGGAAGGACGGACGCTGTTCGCACGCATCGCTGCAGAGGTGGCGAGGAAAATGCGAGAAGGGGACAAGAGACCCAAAAAACACATCTGGAGGGAAGTGAAAGAAAAACTGACCCAAGAGCCGGATAAGACCCAAGTAAGACCTGAATAAGACCTAAGTAAGACCTGACTCGGACTCATTTTTATGAAACAGCAACCAAAAATCACC
>CADBZO010000002.1:0-44969 GCA_902799185.1 uncultured Bacteroidales bacterium
CAACCGCTTCACGGCAGTCCGTGCCGCAGTGGCGACCCGTGCCACCAGCCTCGCCCACATGACCGCCGACCAGGAGGCCTTCGAGGCGCAGCGTTATGCCGCTAACGGCAAACGCACCATGCGCGCCTATTTATGGAGTGTCTGCGGCGCGGAATATGACGCCGAGCACCCGCAGGGGTAAGAACCGACACCCCCCGACCCCCTCTCAGAGGGGGAGGGGAGGATGTTAGACAAAAGTAGAAAGACCGCTTCGCTCAAAGTAGAAAGCGAATTCTCAAATCTCAAATCTCAAATGTCAAATAAAAAACCAGACGCCCATTGGACGTCTGGTTTGTTTCGGATTTACACCCGGATTAGTGGAGCTCAGCGAGGTACTTGATCGTACGTACCATCTGGCTGGTGTAGCTGTTCTCGTTGTCGTACCAGCTAACTACCTGTACCTGATAGGTGTCCTCGTCGATCTTGGCTACCATGGTCTGGGTAGCGTCGAAGAGCGAACCGAACTTCATACCGATTACATCGCTCGAAACGATCTCGTCCTCGGTGTAACCGAAGCTCTCGGTCTGAGCAGCCTTCATAGCGGCGTTGATACCCTCTTTGGTGATGTCTTTGCCCTTAACGACAGCTACGAGGATCGTAGTCGAACCGGTCGGAGTCGGAACGCGCTGTGCGGAACCGATCAGCTTGCCGTTCAGCTCAGGGATAACGAGACCGATAGCCTTGGCAGCACCGGTGCTGTTCGGAACGATGTTCTGTGCACCTGCACGGCTACGACGGAGGTCACCCTTACGCTGCGGGCCGTCGAGGATCATCTGGTCGCCGGTGTATGCGTGGATGGTGCTCATGATACCGCTCTGGATCGGAGCGTATTTGTGCAGAGCTGCTGCCATCGGAGCGAGGCAGTTGGTCGTACAAGAAGCGGCGGAGATAACGGTATCTGCCGGAGTCAGAGTCTTGTGGTTCACATTGTAAACGATGGTCGGGAGGTCGTTGCCTGCCGGAGCGGAGATAACCACTTTCTTGGCACCAGCCTCGATGTGAGCGGAAGCTTTAGCCTTGCTGGTGTAGAAACCGGTGCACTCCAGTACAACGTCGATACCCAGCTCGCCCCACGGCAGCTCAGCTGCGTTCGGCTTAGCGTAGATAGTGATCTCCTTGCCGTCAACCGTGATCGAACCCGGAGTAACAACAGTCTTGCCGTCCTCAGCGAGAACAGCGTCCTTGTAAGCAACCGTGTGCTTACCCTCGCCGAACTTACCTGCGAAACCACCCTGAGCGGTATCGTATTTGAGAAGGTGTGCCAACATTTTCGGGCTGGTCAAGTCGTTGATTGCAACAACCTCGTAACCCTCTGCCTCGAACATCTGACGGAACGCCAGACGACCAATACGGCCGAAGCCGTTAATAGCTACTTTTGTCATAATTGTGGATTAATTTAAGTTATTTGTGTAATATTGTTAACGCTTGTTTTATTTAGCGGCTGCAAATTTACTACTTTTTTTTCATATATGAAAATAAATCGTACAAAAAAAATTATTTTGTTACGTTTATTTGCCAAAAATCTCAATTCTCCAATCACTTTCTCCCGAAGTCGGCGGGTATCTCCCCCCACGCCCGGGTGTCCCACTTGTAGATGGGTGTGGTCCAGGTGTTGTCATGAAGCCACATCTCCGCCTTGCGCACCATGAAGAACAGGTCCTGGTTCGAAGCGTTCCACTCGATCTTGGTCTTGCACCGTTTCTGGCGCACCCATGCGAGGGCGGTGACGGAATCGGTATAGATGACCCACGGGAGGTTGTATTTCTTGATATATGCCAACCCTAATACCAGTGCCAGAAACTCACCGATATTATTCGTCCCCTGTACGAACGGTCCGCGATGAAAGACCTCCGTTCCGGTATCGGCTATCACGCCGCGGAACTCCATGATACCCGGGTTGCCGCTGCATGCGGCGTCCACTGCCAAGGCCGGTAATATGGGAGAGGTGGTTAACATCTGCTCGGGAATTCGCCGTACTCCTCGAAGGTGTAGTTGAGAAAATCATTCATCGGTTTGGCGGCACGGGCGATATCCGTGATATGGTCGATGAAATCGGGAGAAATGACCTCTTCGTCACTCAGCATGACGCTGACCGTGTAGGTCTTGTGTTTGAGCCATTCAGGGTGCTTGAAATCCGGGTCAAAACCTGCAGGCACTTTCTTCAGTTGCCCCCAATACGGGTCAAAATCCTGTGCGAAATATTTCTTCCATTGTTTTGTGCCCATGATCTGCTCTACTTCTTCATAGTTCGCTTCTATCTCCGTGCGGAGCGCCTGGAGCAGTTCTTTTCCCGGGTCCCAGATGCCGGCAGTGAACATACACTGGCCTGGCTGGATGTGTACGTAGTAGCCGCCGCGCATGGATTTCTTGCCCCAGGTCTTCGGCTGGCCGGGTACGCCGGTGGCGGGGAAACAACCGAACCACTCTTTGTACGGCCTTTTGTCCGCCGAGAAACGGATGTCGCGGTTGATACGCCAGATACAATCCTTGGGCTGAAGACCCTCCAAGGTCGGGTCAATCTTTGTTAGACGGGAGATATATTCCGTAGAAAAAGCTACAAACCTGTCCCGGCATGCCTGATACCGTGCCCTGTTGGCGTCAAACCAGTCTTTGTTGTTGTTGACCGCCAGCTCTGCCAGAAATTCCAAGATCTCTTTCATTGTCTTGTGTGTAGTCCCTTTGGGAATCGAACCCAAATCTGAGCTTTAGGAGAGCCCTGTTCTATCCATTGAACTAAGAGACCGGAATGATTTAACCCTTTAACACTTTAACGCACCTGCCTAACGCTTCATACCAGTGGGGTATCTCTACGCCGAAGGTCTTTTTGAACTTCGATTTGTCCAGCACGCTGTAGTGCGGACGGGGTGTCTTGTACTGATATTCTTCCGATGAAATCGGGAAAACATGGCATCGGGTGATGCCGGCTAAATCATGGATGGCGATGGTGAAATCGTACCACGAGCAGACCCCTTCGTTGGTGAAATGATAGATACCCGGATGCCAGGAAGGGTTCTCTATCACGGTGAAGATGGCTTTTGCCAGATCCGCCGCATAAGTAGGCGTACCGATCTGGTCGAAGACAACCCCCAGTCTGTCCCGCTCGTTCCCGAGACGGATCATTGTCTTGACGAAGTTGTTGCCGAACGACGAATAGAGCCATGCGGTACGCAGGATGACAGCTTCCGGACAAGACGCCAGCAGGATTTTCTCCCCCTCGTATTTGGTGCGTCCATAGACCGTGCGCGGAGCTACCTGGTCACTCTCGCGGCAAGGCAGGTGCTCGTCGCCGGAGAAGACATAGTCGGTAGAGACATGGATGACGCGTATGCCCTGGTTGCCCAATACGCCCAGCGCCTCGGCGTTGATCTTCATCGCCGTAGCCTCGTCTTCCTCCGCCTTGTCCACGTTGGTATAGGCAGCGCAGTTGACAATCAGGTCAATCCGGTTCCGCTCCACGAATGCCGCGACCGCCGTCTTGTCGGTGATGTCCAGCGTCTCTACTCCTTCGCTCTCCACGATATCCGTGAAGAAATAGGTGTGCTTGGGATGACTCCCACTCGCCACCCGCATCTCATTGCCCAACTGGCCGTTACTGCCTGTTATTAATATATTCATAAAATCTCAAATGTCAATTCTCAATTCTCAATTCTCAATTCTCAAATGGAGAGACAAAGTCTCTCAACAACGGGTGTTTCTTGTCTTTGTCGCTCAGAATACGCAACTCTTCCGGCACCTGCCAGTCTATCGCCAGGTCGGGATCGCTCAGCAGAAGCCCTCCGTCCGCCTCGGGGTGGTAGAGGTTGTCGCATTTATAAGTGAAGATAGCCTGATTGCTCAGCACCGAGAAGCCGTGTGCAAACCCGCGGGGGATGAAGAACTGGCGTTTGTTCTCCTCGCTCAACTCGACGCTGTACCATTGTCCGAAAGTAGGGCTGTCCTTACGCAGATCGACCGCTACGTCCAGCACTCTGCCTACGGTGCAGCAGACCAGCTTCGCCTGGGTATAGGGCGGGCGCTGGAAATGCAAGCCGCGTACCACGCCGTAGGACGAGCAGGACTGGTTGTCCTGCACGAAAACGGCATCGATACCCGCCTCGCGGTAGCGTTGCTCATTGTATGTCTCTACGAAATAGCCGCGTGCGTCCTTAAAAACCTGCGGCTCGATAACCAGAAGTCCCTCAATGGGAGTTTTGATGATATTCATCGGATTATTTACAATATTATATAATTTACAATGTACAATTTACAATGTACAAAGGGCTTTGGAGTTTGGTACAATTTTTTTGAGATACGTACGGACTTCCCGGTTTGTACCAATGTCTTTAGGACGCTTTGTTCATTGTTAATTAATCATTGTTCATTGATTTGCGAGTGCAAAGGTACTACTTTTTTTTGACATATGCAAGGATTATTCGCAATTTTTTATCTCGTCATGCGTAAAACCCCGTTGGAGGAGGAAGCGGAGTCGTTTGTCCTCGGGGTCGGACATGCGGGAACGGATGAGTGCCCTGAGGTTGCGGAAATAGGCGGTTTCATCGATCATGTCGAGGGCGGAACGGATATCCCGGTCGGGAAGTTGCAGGGCTTGCAGTCCGGCGCGGATCTTGAGCCGTCCCCAGGACTGGTATTCCACCTTGTCATGCACGTAGGATTGACAAAAACGGGCATCGTCCAGATAGCCGCCGGCATACAGATTTTCCTCGATGAAACCGGATAAATCAGCGGGTGCGCCCCACTCGTATAACTTCCGCCGGACATCAGCTGCGCAATGTTCCGCACGGGCACAGTAGCGCTCTGCCTTACTGAGCCATTCGGCCTTCGATAATTCGGTCTTTTCCATAGATATCTTGGGTGATTCGGATGTTCGTATAGCCGGCCTCCGCCATCATGGCAGCCACTTCGGCGGCGTAGGCCTCGTTGATCTCGAAGAAGAGGGAGAGGGGGACACCCCCCGACCCCCTCTCAGAGGGGGAGAAAGGGATTGGTGATGGGGAGAAGAGTTGCGCAATGCGGCGGTAGAAACGCAGGGGATCGGAGTCCGGGACAAAGAGGGCGGAGGCGGGCTCATAGTCCAGCACGTTCGGACGCATGTCTTTTTTCTCGCTTTCGCAGATATAGGGCGGGTTGGAGACAATTAAGTTGAAAGTTGAAAGTTGAGAGTTAATAGTTTCCTCGATTTCATCGGAGAAAATATCCGCTACCCGGAAATCCACATCCACGTGGTTGCGCAGTGCGTTCTCCCGCGCCACGGCGACGGCTTCCGGAGAGATGTCTATGCCGGTGACCTGCCACTCGGGACGGGCTTTCTTCAACGCAATAGCTATGCAGCCGGTGCCGGTACCGATATCCAGCACCCGGATGGGGGCATTGGAGAATTGAGAATTGAGAATTGAGAATTGAGAATTCTTATCTCGGCAAGGCCTCGAACGATCGGCTGAAGCCGTATGGAGATTTAAGATTTGTTCGACCAGTTCGGCGGTTTCGGGACGGGGGATGAGGGTGGCGGGAGTGACTTTGAGGTCCAGGCCATACCACACGGTATGACCGAAAATATACTGAATCGGTTCGAAACGCAATAATCTGTCGATGATTTCTTGCGTATGTGCAAAATTTTTTGTATCTTTGCACCCGAATTGCAATTCCGTGCGGCAGAGACCGGTGATTTCTTCGGCTATCCACCACGCCAGCGCAAGGGCTTCGTCGGCCGGATAAGCGGAAGCCAATTGGGATTTGATAGTTGATATTTGATAGTTGATATCTGACATTCGGGATTTTTATTTCCGGTGCAAAGGTACAACTTTTTTTTGACATACGCAAGAAAAATATGAATTACGAGAAATATATAGCGCGTTGTATCGAGCTTGCCCGCCGGGGCGAGTACTACGTAGCGCCGAACCCGATGGTAGGGGCGGTGCTGGTTCATGAGCAAAAGGACGGTGTACAAGATACAAGGGAAACCGTTGTGGCGGAGGGGTGGCACGAACGATACGGAGAGGGACATGCGGAAGTCAATTGTTTCCGTGCTGCCGAAAAGAATGTACGATATACCAAGGATTTTTACAAGGATTGTACGCTGTTCGTCTCGCTGGAGCCGTGCAGCCACTACGGCAAGACACCCCCGTGTGCGAAACTGATCATTGAGAAAGGCGTGGGGCGCGTAGTGGTAGGTATGTCGGATCCGAATCCGTTGGTAGCGGGCAAGGGGGTACAGATGCTCCGTGATGCCGGTATCGAAGTGGTGGTAGGCGTGCTGGAGAAAGAATGCCGTGAGCTGAACAAGCGTTTTCTCTGTCTCCATGAGAAAAAACGGCCGTATGTGATCCTGAAATGGGCGCAGACGGCAGACGGATTTGTTGATGTACGAAGGGACAATGTACAACGTACAAAGGGAGAGCACCTGCAAGGCGCCCTGGCTATTTCTACACCTGCTACCAAAGCACTGGTACACAAGATGCGGGCGGAGAACATGGCCATCATGGTAGGTACGAGAACTGTGCTGCTGGACAACCCGCGGTTGCTGAACACCCATTGGGAAGGGCGTAACCCCGTCCGGGTGACGGTGGACCGGCACGGCGTGATACCGGCCGACGCACGGATTTTCTCCGATGAAACCGAGACAATCGTCTATCGGGAGCGCACCGACTGGCCGTTTATCCTCTCGGATCTGGCGGAGAGGGGAATCCACTCGATCCTGGTGGAAGGAGGGCCCACCTTGTTAAACCATATCTTAGAGACCGGTATCTGGGACGAGATACACGTGGAGGTGGCGCCGGAACTGACCATCACAGAAGGCGTAGCGGCACCCTCCGTGGCGTTGCCGGAGGAGTACGAGAGCGTGGACGGACACCGGTTATACACGCTTTATCACGGGTAGCCAACCGTAATTTCCGGGAAATTTATTTGCGTATGTCAATTTTTTTGAGTAACTTTGCACCCGCAAATGGAAACAAACAGGTATGAGAGAGTTGAAATGTCCGCATTGCGGCAATGTGTTCACCGTGGATGAAAACGACTATGCGGCGTTGTTAGTCCAGGTGAAGAACGCCGAGTTCGAGCGTGAGTTAGCCCGTCGTGTGCATGAGTTGGAGCAGAGCCAGCAGGCGCGTGAGCAAGTGCAGCGTCAGGCCGAGGCGGCCCGTCAGCAGGCGGCGCAGGCGCAGATGCAGTTGCAGATTCAGACGCTCCAGGCCCAGGTGCAGCAAGCGGAGCAGCAGCGGGAGCTGGCTGTAGCCCAGGTGCGCCAGAAGGCGATGGAGGCCTATTCGAAGAAAGAGCAGGAACTGGCTTCCGTCCGCAGCCAGATGGACTCGCAACTCAAGGCGGCACAGGAGCAGATAGCGTATTACAAAGACCTCAAGGCGCGTATGTCCACCAAGATGGTAGGCGAGACGCTGGAGATCCACTGCTCCACGCTCTTCAACCAGTACCTCAGACCGCTCATGCCGTTCGCCTATTTCGAAAAAGACAATGAGGTGGTGGAAGGCACGAAAGGCGATTTCGTCTTCCGCGACAAGAGCGAAGACGGGGTGGAGTATATCTCCGTGATGTTCGAGATGAAGAATGAGAACGACGAGACGGCGACGAAGCACAAGAACGAGGATTTCTTTGCCAAACTGGACTCCGACCGCCGCAAGAAAGGCTGCGAGTATGCGGTGCTGGTGTCGATGTTGGAGCCGGACAGCGAGCTCTATAACGGCGGAATAGTCGATGTGAGTTACCGGTACGAGAAGATGTACGTCATCCGTCCGCAGTTCTTCGTGCCTCTCATCACGATCCTCTGCCAGACGAGCCGCAAGAGCCTGGAGTCCCGCCGCGAGCTGGCGATGGTGAAGGCGCAGCAGGTGGATGTGACGCATTTCGAGGAGAAACTGGCGGCCTTCAAGGAGGGCTTCTCCCGTAATGTACGGCTTGCCAACGACCGTTTCCGGGATGCTATAGAGGAGATAGACAAGACCATCAACCATCTGACCAAAGTGCGGGAGAACCTCGTCAAATCCGGCGATAACCTGGATGCCGCAGACAAGAAACTGCAGGAAGTGACCATCAAAAGGCTGACGTACGGCAACCCGACGATGAAGGCGAAATTCGACGAGGCGGCGCTTCATCCCCATGACGAAGAATAAACAGTAAATCATAGTATTATGCGAAAGATATTTTTTCTATTGGTCCTCAGCCTGCTGACGGCGATGCCGGTGACGGCCGAGGATGTACGGTATATCACGACCGAGCAGTTCCGCGAACGGATCTTCGATTATACCAAGGAGAAAGACTGGTCGTACAAGGGCGAGAAGCCCTGTGTGATTGATTTCTATACCACGTGGTGCGGTCCCTGCAAACGCTTGGCGCCTATCATGGAGGAGATGAGCCAGCAATACTGCGACCGGGTGGTGTTCTACAAAGCCGATACGGAGCGCGAGCGCGAGTTGGCGTACGTGTTCGGTATCAGTTCCATCCCCCAGGTGCTGTATATCCCGGCGGAGGGTAAGCCGATGCTGCTCAAAGGCCTTTATCCCAAGGAAGAAATCGTGAAGATCATTGATGAGTTTTTGCTGAAAAGTGAGAAATAAAAAATAGGGATGCAAGTAGAGTTAGTTTTATTGGTATTATCGCTGTTGTTTTTTGTCAGCATTTTTGCAGATAAGATAGGGTACAAGTATGGTGTCCCGGCTCTGCTGCTGTTTCTGATAGTAGGTATGCTGTTCGGTTCGCACGGTCTGGGAGCCGTGTGGGGCGGTTCGGGAATGGAGATAGAGATAGGTTCCGCCCAGGCTATCAGTACCCTGGCAATGTGTATCATCCTGTTCACCGGCGGTATGGAGACGAAGCTGAGCGACATCAAATCGGTGCTGGCACCGGGTGTGACGCTGGCAACGATAGGCGTGCTTGTGACGTGCGTTATCACGGGTGTGATTATCTATTACATCTTTGGTCTGTTGAGTGCCATCACGTCTATCTCCATCTGGATGGCGCTGCTGATGGCGGCTACGATGAGCAGTACGGACAGCGCGAGTGTGTTCTCTATCCTGCGAACGAACGGCATAGGACTGAAGCACAACCTGAGGCCTCTACTGGAACTGGAGTCCGGCGCCAACGACCCGATGGCGTATGTGCTGACGACGACCCTGATCAGCGTTGTAGTGGGTTTGAATAAAGCCGCTACGGGCGGTGCGGAGGTGGCGGCACTGCCGATAGTCCAGACGATTGTCGTGCAGCTGGTGATGGGGGCGGTACTGGGTATGGCATTCGGTAACGGGCTGGTGATGCTGATGCGGCGCGTCAAACTGGGCAACGAAGCCCTCTATCCGATCATGGTGCTGACAGCCTGTATCTTTATCTTCTCGGTGACCTATTACCTGCAAGGCAATACGTATCTGGCAGTATATGTGGGCGGTCTGATTATCGGCAACAGCAAGTTCGCCCGCAAACGTCAGACGAAATCGTTCTTCAACGGTCTGACATGGCTCAGTCAGCTGGTGATGTTCCTGATGCTGGGGCTGATGGTGCGTCCGGCTGATTTCCTGGACTACCATGTGTGGCTGCCGTGTCTGATCATCAGTATCGTGATGGTGCTTATCTCACGTCCGGTGGCGGTTTATCTGTGTATGCTGCCTTTCCGCCAGTACCGCCAGCGGGACAAACTGATGCTGAGTTGGGTGGGACTGAAAGGGGCGGTGCCGATTATCTTCGCCATCATGTGCAAAGCCAGCGGCGTGCCGGCAGCAGATATGATTTTCAATATTGTGTTCCTCTGCACCATCGTGTCCCTGTTGGTACAAGGCACCACGCTGACTTATGTAGCCACCAAACTGGATCTGGCTACCCAACCTCAGGAGGCGCGTTCGCTGGAGTATTTCGATATAGACCTGCCGGACGAGATACAGTCGTCTGCACGCGAGATAGAAGTGTCCGAGCAGATGCTGGAGAAAGGCAACACCCTGCGTAACATCCAGCTTCCGCCCCATACACTGGTAGTGATGGTGCGCCGCGACGAAGATTTCTTCGTGCCTACGGGCGTGAGCGAGTTGCAGAAAGGTGACCAGCTTCTCGTCATCAGTGACCAGGACGCGGAGGCCAGCTACAAGCAGATGACCGATGCCGCGGAGGAGGAGGCGCAGTGGCGCGCCGATATGCGTGCAAGGGCACGCGAGCGGTGGAACAAGGCTACGGCGTGGATGCACAGGAAGTGATTTGACATTTGATATTTGAGATTTGATATTTGACATTTGATATTTTGGAATGAAAAAGACGATTTTCCTGACCGGCGCCACGGGTACGATGGGGTATGCCGGTATGACAGAGATATTACGGTACCCCGACCGGTATGAACTGCGAGTCCTGGCGCGGCCGAGTAAGAAAAACAAAGAGCTGCTGGCTCCGCTGACAGCCCGGTACGCGGCACTGACCGTTCTATGGGGTGACCTGACCTCCTACGAGGACGTGCTGCGGGGCGTGACGGGAGCTGACATTGTGCTGCACGTAGGCGGGATGGTGTCGCCGCAGGCGGACTACCGGCCTAAAGCCACGCTGCGCACGAACATCACCGCCGCGGAGAATATCACGAAAGCGGTGCTGGCGCAACCGGAGGAGCAACAGCCGAAAGTGGTGTATATCGGTTCGGTCGCCCAGATGGGCGATCGCCGCGAGCCGCTCCACTGGGGCCGTGCGGGGGATCCGATATGTGTCTCGGCGTACGACCACTACGGTCTGACCAAGGCGGCCGCGGAACGCATCATCACCGACTCGGGTATCAAGAACTGGGTATCGCTCCGCCAGTCGGGTATCCTCTATCCGGCTATCCTGAAGAACTACGACCCGATCATGTTCCATGTGCCTGTCCGCGGTGTGCTGGAATGGGCTACCGTAGAGGACAGCGGCCGGCTGTTGGAGCGTGTCTGCCGCGACGAGGTGCCCGAGGAGTTCTGGCGGAACTACTATAACATCGGTTCCGGCGAGGAGTACAGGCTGTCGAACTACGAGTTTGAAGTGCTGCTGCTGGATGCTATCGGCTGCCCGCGACCGGAGAAGATCTTCAACGCCAACTGGTTCACTACCCGTAATTTCCATGGCATGTGGTATATCGACGGGGACAAGCTGGAGAACTATCTCCATTTCCGCGCCAATGTGCCGGTGAAGGACTATTTCCGCCAGATGGCCCAAGCCAAGTCGCTGCCTTTGGGGATTAAGTTCGCTGCCAAGACCCATATTGCCAAACTCTTTCCGCACTGCGTGAAGGCCGCCATGTGGTTTATGGCGAATAGCAAGGAGCACGGCACGCAATGGTGGATCAAGCAATGTACAGAGGGACCAAGTACAAAGGACAAAGAGCGTGCGTTCAAGCGTGTAAACGCTTATTATGGCTCTCTGGAGGCGTACCGGGCTATCCCCGACTGGGAGCATATGGATCTGAGCCATCCGAGCCGTCAGGCTGTGCTGCTGGACCATGGTTATGATGAGAGTAAAGACATAGACAGTCTCACGGATGCGGAGTTACAGCAGGCTGCGGCTTTCCGCGGCGGCAGGTATCTGGGGAACGACATGTGGGAGGACGCCGAAGGACGGACGTTCAAAGCCTCGCGCCGCCTCATCCTTCTTGGCGGTCACTGGAGTCCGTACGACATGCCTTATCCGTATGAAGGGCAGCAGGAGGCCATGCGCCCGTGGCACTGGGACAAAGTAGCCAAACAGAATCCCTTCTTCGCCCAACTATGGGCACCACTGCATGAGGCGGATGAGGATAATATCTATGGAGCAGAAATCTTTAACGGTTGGGAGAGATAAATGTATTTTGACGAATTAGCATTATCAGACGAAGTATTAGACGCACTGTGGGACATGCACTTTGACGAGTGTACCCCGGTGCAGGAGAAGACGATACCTGTGATCCTGGACCGCCGGGACGTGATCTCGTGTGCCCAGACGGGTACGGGCAAGACCGCCGCGTATATATTACCCCTGTTGACCAATCTGGCATATGACGACCATGACCCCGACAAACTGAACGCTATCATCATGGCGCCTACGCGTGAGCTGGCGCAGCAGATAGACCAGCAGATGGAGGGATTCGGGTTCTACGTGCCGTTCTCGTCCGTAGCTATCTACGGCGGCAAGGACAACGGCGCATGGGGCAACCAGGTGAGCGGTTTGCAGAAAGGGGCGGATATAGTCATTGCCACCCCCGGACGGCTTTTGAGCCAGATGAATATCTACGATGTGGATTTCTCCGGCGTGAAATATTTTATTTTGGACGAGGCGGACAGGATGCTTGACATGGGATTCTACGACGATATCATGACCATCGTGCGCAAGCTGCCCAAGGACCGCCAGACCATCATGTTCTCCGCTACCATGCCGCCTAAGATCCGTCAGATGGCGAAGGCGATCATGCACAACCCGGTGGAGGTGCAGATAGCTGTCTCCCGTCCGCCGGAGACGATCCGCCAGATGAGCGCACGCCTCTTCGAGGCACAGAAACCCGGGTTCGTGCAACTGGCGCTGCGTGGCAGAAACCTCAAGAAAGTGATAGTCTTCGCCGGCAAGAAACAGAAGGTGAAGGACCTTACGCGCACGCTGCGTACCTTAAAGATTGATGCGCGCGCGATGCACTCCGACCTGGAACAGAACGAACGGGACCAGGTAATGCTCGATTTCCGGAACGGTAAGGTGGACGTACTGGTAGCTACCGACGTCGTATCCCGCGGTATCGACGTGACGGATGTGCCGCTGGTAATCAACTACGACGTACCGCACGACCCTGAGGACTATGTCCACCGTATAGGCCGTACGGCGCGAGCGGAGAACAGCGGCGAGGCAATCACCCTCGTCTCCCCCGAAGACGCACGCTACTGGCGGCGGATAGAGCAGTTCCTCAAGAAAACGATAGAACGCCTGCCACTCCCGGAGGCCCTGGGAGAAGGACCGCAAGAGAATGACTATTCCACCCGTCCTGCCCGTCAGAACAACCACCGGCGGCCCTTCCGTAGCAGCAAAAAGAAAAAGAATACGAATCAGCAAAAATCATAAATCATCAATCATCATGTCCAATCCATTTTCTCTCGAAGGCAAGAATGCCTGGGTCACCGGTGCCTGCTATGGCATAGGTTTCGCTATTGCGAAAGCGTTTGCACAAGCCGGTGCAAGTAATATCATCTTTAA
Source organism: uncultured Bacteroidales bacterium (assembly GCA_902799185.1). Classification (GTDB taxonomy): domain Bacteria; phylum Bacteroidota; class Bacteroidia; order Bacteroidales; family Paludibacteraceae; genus Colicola. Next base: position 13,192 of record CADBZO010000002.1, read on the forward strand.
CGCCCGCAGTCAGGAGGCGATTGACAAGGCGCAGGAAGCCTACCGCGCGGAGGGTATCACGAACGCCCACGGCTATGTATGCGACGTGACGGACGAGACAGCCGTCAAAGCGCTGGTGGAGCAGATCCATGCAGAAGTGGGCGCTATCCATATCCTGGTCAACAACGCCGGTATCATCAAGCGTATCCCGATGCACGAGATGAAACGCGAGGAGTTTCAGCAGGTGATAGACACCGACCTGGTAGCCCCGTATATTGTTTCCGCAGCCGTACTGCCGGAGATGATGGAGCGCCGCGAAGGAAAAATCATCAATATTTGCTCGATGATGAGCGAACTGGGGCGCGAAACAGTCTCCGCGTACGCTGCTGCGAAAGGAGGACTGAAGATGCTGACGCGCAATATTTGCTCGGAGTACGGCGAGTATAACATCCAGTGCAACGGTCTGGGACCGGGGTATATCGCTACGCCGCAGACGGCACCGCTGCGCGAACCGCAGGCGGATGGCAGCCGTCATCCGTTCGATGCGTTCATATGCGCCAAGACGCCTGCCGGACGATGGCTGGAGCCGGATGAGTTAGGGGCACCCGCCGTCTTCCTGGCCAGCCATGCGAGCGATGCCGTCAACGGACAGATTCTTTATGTGGACGGAGGTATATTGGCCTATATCGGGAAACAACCAAAATAGTGGAGAGATGCGAAAGTATTTATTGGTCATTATTGCTTTTTTTGCGCTGAATGCTTGTCAGAAAGAAGCGGTGCAGCCGAAGGTCTATGGCCGTTATGTGCCGGAGCGGAAGGATGATTTTGCGTGGGAGAACGAGTACGCCGCGTTCCGTATGTACGGTCCGGCGCTGAAGGCGGAGAACCCCAGCAACGGTGTCGATCTGTGGCTCAAGAACAGTCCGGCACTGGCGGTCGATACGATGTACGGCCGCGAGCTGAAGGACAACCGTCCGTATCATATTAATTATGACGGCAACCTGGATTGCTACAAGGTAGGCCATACGGCGGGTTGCGGCGGCGTGGTAGCCGTTGCGGACGAGCAGGTATGGGTAGGCGGTCCGTACGACCGCTACGAGATACTGGAGCAGACGGACGAGTGCTTCTCTTTCCGGCTGGAGTACGACAGTCTGCTTGTCGGGGAAGAACTCTATCGCGAGACGATTGTCATCACCGCCGAGGCGGGACAACTCCTCAACCGGGCGCAGGTCGTTCTTACCCCTTGCCAACCTCTGGCGCAAGAGCAGACGCTCCTGTTAGGCGGCGGTATCTACCTGCATGACACGATCGACGCCTGCCGCATTGACACGGCAACAGGTCTCATCGCATACGCCGAGGATGCGCTGAGCGACCGTACGGCGGCGCAGATGAACTACGATTATAACGGCTCCACTTCGCAGGGCAGAAGTTATATCGCCGTGATGACCCCCGGAGCTACGCGCCAGGAGGCGATGAACGGTACGCTCGTCTCTGTCCGTCCTTATACGCCCGGCGATACCCTGACCTATTATTTCGGGGCCTGCTGGAGCGAGTGGAGAGACGGCGGGAAAGCATTCCCGACCGACGAGGACTGGTTTGAAAACTGGAAATAATCAGAGTTTGCGGATACGCCACTCGTTGGGGTAGAGGTTGTTGAGGCGGTTGCCTACGTTCTTGGCAAAACCGAGGGGAACGCCTTCGTACGTCAGCAGCACGAGTCCCAGTGGTATGCCGGCGAGTACCAGCGCCTCTGTACGCAGATAACTCAGCGCTTGCTCACGGGTAAGCGGGATATTTGGGAAGGCCTCTTTGCGGAGGTCTTTCGCCATACTCAGGCTATGCTGCGGCGCGATACCCCGTCCGCGTTCCTCACCCAGACCGAAACCCGTAGAGATACAGGTCAGTTGGGTGGCAAGCCAGTCAACGATCTCTTTGTATTTGAGCGGATAGGCGGTAGCGAAGCGGTCGGAATATCGGATAGCCCAGTCGTCGGGGTGCTGGAGCCAGCTGCGCATCACCGGCATGTACTCCGGATGGGGCATGGGCGCCTCTTTCTTCGGCGCCTTGATACGCGTCTGATCCAGAGGCTCGTCATCATGCTTGCGCAGGGCGCAGAGGTAGAAGCCTTCACCTTTGGTTTTATGCGGATAGAAATGGTATCCCACCCGTCCTTCTGTGATACCCCAGGAGGGCTCATAGTCAACAGGCAGGATGTCGGCGCCTAATGTCTCCGCCATCCATTCTACATTCTTCTCGTTCTCCTCCTCGTTGAAGGTGCAGGTGGAGTAGAGCATGATCCCTCCGGGTTTGAGTGCGTCCCATACGTCCATGAGTATCGACCGCTGGCGCTCGGCGCAGAGTTTAACGGCCCGGAGACTCCATTCCTCGCGTGCCTGTTCGTCCTTGCGGAACATCCCCTCGCCGGAGCAGGGGGCGTCCACCAGCATGCAGTCGAACAGATGCTTGCACCGCTCGCCGTATTCGGCAGCGGTGTTATGGGTGACTACGGTGTTGCCGTTGCCCCATTTCTGGATATTCTCGGAGAGGATAAAGACGCGCTGACGCACCACCTCGTTGCTCAGCAACAGACCGTCGCTGCCGAGGTACTCGCTGATGAGGGTGCTCTTACCGCCCGGGGCGGCGCAGAGATCGAGCACGATGGAGGAGGGATCGAGATACTGCTCCAGCGCCTGCTGGATGAACATCGAACTGGCCTCCTGGACATAATAGCAGCCGGCATGGAAGAGCGGATCGAGGGTGAACTGAGGCCGCTCACTCAGATAATAGCCGTCCAGATGCCAAGGTACCTCCTCCGGCTCACCGGGGAATGTAAGCACATCCAGCTTGCTGTTGAGCCGGATAGAGGTCACGGGCTCCGTCTCCAGCGCCCGTATCAGCAGCTCGGCTTCGTTGCCTATCTGCTGGTGCATACTCTCTATGAATTCCACCGGTAACATAAATCGGGTGCAAAGTTAGTGAAAAATTTCTTATTATACAAATAATTACGATTATTTTTCATAAAATTTTGCATATGTCCCAAAAAAAACGTACCTTTGCAAGCTTTTTTTATCGCATTTATGGATTTCTTGGATCAATTAAATAGTGTCCAGCGTGAGGCGGTGACGTGTACGGAAGGTCCGTCGCTTATCGTAGCGGGTGCCGGTTCGGGCAAGACGCGGGTGTTGACCTACCGTATCGCCTATTTGTTGCAGCAGGGTGTTCCGGCGGGGAATATCCTGGCGCTGACGTTCACCAACAAAGCGGCGCGGGAGATGAAAGAGCGTATAGGGCGGCTGGTAGAGGCATCTGACGCACGCTATCTATGGATGGGTACGTTCCATAGTATCTGCGCGAAGTTGCTGAGGCGCGACGCGGACAAGTTAGGCTTCACCCGTGATTTCACCATCTACGACACGGCGGACAGCAAGTCGCTGCTCAAGGCTATCTGCAAGGAGCGCGGGCTGGACGAGAAGGTCTATAAACCCGCAGCGGTGCTGGGGCGTATATCCATGGCGAAGAACAACCTCATCTCCCCCATGCAGTACGGTCAGAACCGCGACCTGTTGCAAGCTGACCGCGAGGCGCGGATGTATGAGACAGCGGTGGTCTATGAACTCTATCAGGCACGGCTGAAAGCCGCCAACGCCATGGATTTTGACGACCTGCTGCTGAATATGTTAGTGCTGATAGACCAACATGCGGAGGTGCGGGAGCAGTTGCAACAGATGTTCCGGTACGTCCTCGTCGATGAGTATCAGGACACCAACTACGTCCAGTACTGTCTGGTGAGCCGTCTGGCGGAACCGCAACAGAATATATGCGTGGTGGGCGACGACGCCCAGTCCATCTATTCCTTCCGCGGAGCGGATATACGGAATATCCTCAATTTCCAGCGCCAGTACCCCGGCGCCCGGCTCTTCAAACTGGAGCGCAACTACCGCTCGACGCAGAATATCGTCAATGCCGCCAACTCGCTTATCCATAAAAACACCCATCAGATCGAGAAAACGGTCTATTCGGAGAAAGAGGCGGGCAAACCGCTCAGTCTGTACGCCTATATGGACGACCGTGCGGAAGCAAGCGGCGTAGCGGAGATGATTGCGCACGCCCATCGCACTGCGGGTTACGACGACATCGCCGTGTTGTACCGCACCAACGCCCAGAGCCGCGCTTTCGAGGGAGAGTTGCGCAAACGCAATATTCCGTACCGTATCTATGGCGGCACCTCGTTCTACCAGCGCAAGGAGATCAAGGATACCCTGGGCTATTTCCGGCTGGCGGTGAACCCCCGCGATAACGAGGCGCTGCTGCGTATCGTCGGTTTTCCCGGACGCGGCATAGGAGAGACGACCATGAAGAAAGTGGCGGCGAACGCCATAGAGAACCACCTGGCCTATCTCGAGGTCATGGCTTCGCCGGAAGCTACGGGGCTGGATGTCTCGGCGGTTACGGGTAAGAGACTGCGTGCTTTCGCCGACCTCATGGCGCAGTTGCATCAGTTGAGCGAGGAGACGGATGCTTACACTTTTGCCGACCAAACGCTTCGCGTGACAGGCGTGATGACGGCACTGGCGACAGACACTACCGCAGAGGGTATCGACCGCGCGCAGAATGTGCAGGAGTTGCTCAATGCTATCCGGGAGTTTGTCGCCCAGCGGCAGGAGGAAGGCATAGATTTCACGCCCGTCACGGATTTCCTGAGTGAAGTCAGTCTGCAAACCGACCAGGACGAAAACCTCGCGGACACCACGGAGCGCGTGACGCTCATGACGGTGCACGCCGCCAAGGGTCTGGAGTTTCCCGTGGTCTTCATCGCCGGTATGGAGGAGAACCTCTTCCCTTCGCAGTTCTGCGTCAAGCCCGGCGAGATAGAGGAGGAGCGGCGGTTGCTGTATGTAGCCATCACCCGGGCCATGGAGCGGTGCGTGCTCAGTTATGCCCGCCAGCGCTTCCGTAACGGTCAGATGGCGTTCAACTCCCCCAGCCGTTTCCTCAACGACATAGACCGGCAGTTCATGGAGCTGGCTAATCGGAGCACTCCGACTATTCAGAGTTCTCCGAGTATTCCGAGTATTCAAAGGTCTCCGATTACTCCGAGTACTCCGACTCTCACCAAGGTCATCCCCTCTGAGAGGGGGGCGGGGGGGGGGCCCTCCCCGTACTCTCCCGGCGACCGGGTCTCCCACCGCGTCTTCGGAGAAGGTACGGTGCAGCGTGTCTATCGCGACGAGGTGACGGAGAACGACAAGATAGAGATCCTCTTTGACAAGCAGGGCACGAAGACACTCCTGCTTACCCATGCCCGCCTGGACAGAATCTGACAAGCCGGGCCTCCGGCGGGTATGTCGGGGCTAACGGTAAATCAGAAACCCTGCCGCACCGGCAAGGACAATCAGCAGAATAGGGTGGCTGAGAAATTCGGTCACCTTGTTTTTATGAATCTGCGGCAGTACGGTGAAGAAACACACCGCACCGAAGATAACCCAACTGTAAGCGTCGATGAAGGTCTCGGGCTTCATGAGTAGTAATGCCGCCGACGCAATAAGACCCAGCACCGTGAAGCGCAGCATCCGGAGCGTCTCTTCAAAATACGGATTACCTCTGAACCGCTTGCCCAGCCAGAAATAGGCTTTACAGATACTCAACATGATCATCAGGCTCGGCAGGACGATGGCGAAGGTGGCGAGCAGACTTCCCCAGAAACCCCCTACCGTATAGCCGACGTATGTCGCGCAGTTGATGCCGATGGGACCCGGCGTGACCTGGCTCACCGCCACGATATCTACAAACTCCTGCCGGCTCATCCATCCGTGCTGCTCAACTTCCATCTGTATGAGCGACAAGATAGCCAAACCTCCGCCGAAGCCGAAAAGCCCTATTTTGAAGAATGATATAAAGAGAGATAGATAGAGCATAAGGTGATGACTATTGTTGCGAGAATGACCCACACGGGGTTAACTCCTCCGAGCCAGATGAGCAGCGCTGCGGCTAATGAGACCAGGAGCGGAAGATAATTTTGAATTTTTAATTTTGAATTTTTAATTTTAAGTGCGGATTTTGCCATCTTCACCAGCGGTGCGGCAATCAGCGCTACCACCGCCGGACGGATACCTTTGAAGGCGGCCTCTACCGCCGGCAGTTCTTTCCATTCGCTGAAGACCATGGCGATAGCCAGAATGATGAGGAACGACGGCAGTACGGCTCCCAGCACCGCCCCGCATACGCCACGCCAACCGCCTATACGCCAGCCTATGAAGATAGCCGAGTTGACGGCGATGAGACCCGGTGCTGCCTGCGCCAGGGCGATCATGTTGAGAAACTCCTCCTCGTCAATCCACCCCCGCCGGTCTACCACCTCCCGCTGGATAAGCGGCAGCATGGCATAGCCTCCACCCAAGGTGAAGGTGCCGATCTTCAGATATGTCCAGAAAAGCTGAAAAAACATAGACCGCTCCGGTCTTTCTACTTGTCATTGAGCTGCTGCTTCACGAACTTGGCCAGCATGTTGATAGCGGCGTTGTTATGTCCGCCCTGCGGCACAATGACATCCGCAAAGCGTTTGCAAGGCTCGATAAACTGCTCGTGCATCGGTTTGAGTACCCGCTGGTAACGCTCGATCACCGCTTCCGCCGTACGACCGCGCTCGATCACGTCGCGTTTCATCACGCGTATCAGACGGTCGTCCGCGTCTGCGTCCACAAAGATTTTCAGGTCCATCTGCTCGCGCATCTTGAACTCGCGCAACGCCATGATACCCTCCACTACGATCACCTCTCTCGGCTCGATATGGATTGTTTCCTCCTGACGCGTACACGTGATATACGAATAAATAGGTTGCTCGATGGGCAGACCCTCCTTCAGCATCTTGATATGCTTCGCCAGAAGGGGCCAGTCGAACGCATCCGGGTGGTCAAAGTTGATGTTCTGACGCTCCTCAACAGGCACGTTGCTGCTGTCTTTGTAATACGAATCCTGGGGGATGACTACCACGGCGCCTTTCGGAAGACGCTCTATCAGTTTCTTGACTACCGTTGTTTTACCCGAGCCGGTACCGCCCGCTATGCCGATAATAAACATGGAGAAGAATGTTTGTTAAATCGGGGTACAAAGGTACAATATTTTTTTGATATATGCAAATAATCGGTATAAAATGTTATAAAATAAAAAATAATTGCAAAAAAACTTGCGTATTCCAATAATTTGTAGTAATTTTGTAGCCGATTTTGAAATTCCCCCTCATGGGGGAGCGAAGGAGAGATGCTCGAGTGGTTGAAGAGGCACGCCTGGAAAGCGTGTAAACTCCAAAAGGGTTTCCGGGGTTCGAATCCCCGTCTCTCCGCAAGACGTTGACAAGGTTTGTTTGTGCAGGCTTGTTTGAGCAAGCAAACATGGTCAAGGGAATGCACAGGATGCCTCCGGCGGACTGTGGATTATCAGAGAATATAACGATGAAAACACAAACTCAAAATAACTCTAATTAATTTTTATTCTCATGAAAAAAGTATTTGCAACCCTTACAGTGCTGGCTATGCTGACGTTCGGTAGCGCAGCTGTTTTGGCACAAGAGGCAGCTGCTCCTGCTGAGGAAGCCGCTGTAGAAAACGTAGATGAAGTAGCAGCTCCTGCGGCTGTGGAAGAAGTAGCTGAGGCTCCCGCTGAGGAGGCCGGCGGTCTGGTAGCGCTTCACAAGACTCTCAAAACCAAGTTTATCGAAGGTGGTGCCGGCTTCATGGCGCTGACCCTCGTGACCCTCGTTTTCGGTCTGGCTCTCTGCATCGAGCGTATCATCTATCTCTCGCTCAGCAAAACCAACACCAAAGCCCTGCTCGCTAACGTAGAGGCTGCTTTGAAAGAAGGTGGCATTGAGAAAGCACTGGAGGTTTGCCGCAATACACGTGGCCCGGTTGCCTCGATCTTCTATCAGGGTCTGAGCCGTTATGACGAGGGTATTGACGTAGTAGAGAAGACCGTTGCTTCCTATGGCGGCGTTCAACTCGGTCTCCTTGAGAAGAACCTCTCCTGGATCACCCTCTTCATCGCTATCGCTCCGTCTCTCGGATTCTTGGGTACCATCATCGGTATGATCGAGGCCTTCGATAAGATCCAGCAGGTAGGTGATATCTCCGCTACCGTTGTTGCCGGTGGTATCAAGGTCGCTCTGTTGACTACCCTCCTCGGTTTGATTATTGCCGTTGTTCTTCAGTTGTTCTACAACTATATTCTCAGCCTCGTGGAGGGTCTGGTGAATGAAATGGAGGACAGCTCGATTAGCCTGCTCGATATCGTAGTAGAGTACGACGCTGCCCAGAAAAAATAATAAGGTACGCGTACGCACGTGAACCATTAATTTATAAATTCTGAGCAAATATGAAAGACTATAAATTATTACCGAAAATTACCCTTTGGAGCCTTCTGGCGCTGGGCATCGTGTTCATCGCGATGTTCTTCCTCGGCGGCTCGAACGGTAGTTTGGAGGTGGCCGGTGATTTCCTGGATATTCCTCGTTTCACCGATGCTTTCCTCGTATGGAACTACATCCTGCTGGGGCTCGTAGTTCTGATCACGCTCTGCGTGGTTATCGTAGATTTCATCAATAACTGGAAATATAACCGCCGCAAAGCCTATATGACGCTCGGTGTCGTATGCGGATTTGTTGTGCTTGCTTGCGCATGCTGGTTCCTCGGCAGCCCGGAGAAAATCAACATCATCGGCTATGAGGGTACCGATAACGAAGGCTTCTGGGCTCAGATGTCCGACGCCGTTATCTACGCTTGCTACATCCTCGTCACCGCTACTATCGGTACGATGATCTGGGGTTATATCCACACTAAAAGACTGAAATAATTCACATTTATCATGGCAAAGAAAGTCCCACAGATCAACGCCAGCTCCATGGCGGATATTTCGTTCCTGTTGCTGATTTTCTTCCTGGTGACCACCTCTATGGATGTAAACCAGGGACTGGCTCGCCGTCTGCCTGCTCCTATTCCTCCCGACCAGAAAGCGGAGGATAAGGATATCAACAAACGCAACCTCTTGGTAGTCAAGATTAACTCGGCTAACCAATTGATGGTACAAGGCCAGTTGATGGATGTGAAGCAACTCCGCGAAAAGGCCAAAGAGTTCATCAAGAACGAGAACGACAACGCTTTTCTGCCTAAACTCGTAGAGGAAGATTTCGGCGCTCCCTTCGGTGTCATCCGTTACACCAAGGACCACGTTATCTCCGTCCAAAACGATGTCGATACCCAGTATCAGGCGTATCTCGACGTTCAGAACGAACTCGTAGCCGCTTATAATGAATTGCGTGAAGAATGCGCGCAGAAGTATTTCCACAAAGCTTACGCTGAACTTGATGAGGACCAGCAGAAACGGATCCAGAAGATCTATCCTCAGAAGATTTCGGAGGCTGAACCTAAAAATTACGGTAACTGATTATGGCAAAGATACGTAGAAATGAGAAACGTGAGATGCCGGCGTTGAACACGTCGTCACTCCCTGATATCATCTTCATGCTGCTGTTCTTCTTCATGTCCGTTACGTCCATGAAAGAGGTCAGCTACAAGGTGCAGTTCAAGAACCCGCAGGCAACGGAGCTCACCAAGCTGGAGAATAAATCCCTTGTGCGCTATATCTACGTCGGTACCCCGACAGCAGAGTTCCGCAAGCAGTACGGTGCAGAGACACGTATCCAACTCAACGACCAGTTCGCGGAGGTGAAGGAGATAGGCGAGTATATCGTCAACGAGCGCTCCTCCATGAAAGAGTCCGACCAGGGTTTGATGACTGTCTCCATCAAGGCCGACAAGGAGACCAAGATGGGTGTTATTGCTGACATCAAACAGGAGCTCCGTCGCGCATATGCACTGAAGATCAGCTACGCTGCTACCCAGCGCACCAGCTACTAAGGAGCAGAAAGTCGAAAGACCGCTTTGCTCAAAGTAGAAAGCGAATAAATTAAAGCCACCTTTCCGGGTGGCTTTAATCGTTTATTAGCGGGTATGTCAGTACTTGTTTGGCGGTCATTTACGTTACCATGTCGTTACCGTTACGGACCGTCTTAGTTCAGCCGCTTGCCGGTTACTTTCAGGTCTCCCAGTTGGAGGTATTTCTTGCCTTGCGGCTTGCCGTTGGAGTCATACCACGGCAGGATACGCAGGTGGAGCGTCTGTCCGGCGGGAACGAGGATCGGTTGGTCCAGACGGATGAGGATCTCTTTGTTTTTTCGCAGCGCCGTATTCTCATAGATAGTAGTCACGCCGCTGAACGCCTCGCCGAAGCCGTAGTTGATATGGATATTCATGCCTTCGCCGCCTACGGCTTTGACAGGAAGGGTGATTGTCTCGATGACGAGGCCTTTCTTCTTCTCTGCGGCGATGGTATATTCGATATAGCGGTTGGCTACCTCGTCTATCTCTCCTGCCGGCCATAGACCGCCTGTGGCAATATAGCCTTTCTTCCCGAGCTCCATATTCTGTAAATTGTGAATTGTAAATTGTGAATCGAACGGCGTTCCCTTGGCGGCGAAGGCGGCTTTTTTGCCGGCGTCCTCTATTTTCTGCGCATAGGCGGTGTACTGCTCTTTGGTGGGGAAGAGGGTCCATGCTTGCAGTTCGGCGAGCTCCGGAGACTGGCTGAGGAGTTCGTAGGCGAGCGAAGCGACAGCCATACCGCCGGCGGCGGAGGTATGCGTCTTGTCGCCGCAGTTGAAATAGTTAGCCATGCAGAACTCCCGGCCGGCTTGCTCGAAAGCCTCCCGGCTCCGCGCGGTCATGTCCAGAAACGGCACGCTCATCTCTTCCGCTACTTCGCGCATGCAGCGTACATAGTCTTTGTCCTTCGTACTTTGTCCATTGTCCCTTTGTAACTTGTGTTGTCCTTCGTCATTGATCTTGCCGTCCTTTCCGAAATATGCGCGGCAGATAGGTGACATTAGAACAGGCGTCACCCCCATCTCCCGTGCTTCACGGATATACCGGCGGAGGTAAGCCTTATAGGTGGTGTTGGGCTCCGTACCGCGCATGTCAGTGAGTGTATCTTTGCCTTCGGCGCGCAACTGCGCGTTCTCTACATACACATCCTCGCCCTTGCATTTCTCGTCGTTATGGGCGAACTGGATGATGAGGTAGTCGCCGGCGTGCATCTGACTTTTGACGGATGGCCAGAGGTTGTCTGTCTCGTAGAACGTACGCGTGCTGGCACCGCTCTTGCCGCGGTTGTTGACCGTCACCGAGTCGGCGTTGAAGAACGCCTGCAGATACATTCCCCAGCCGCGTTTGGGCGTTGCAGCAGGTTTGTACTCGCTCATGGTGCTGTCTCCGATGGTGTGAACTTTACGCGGTGCGGCGGTAAGCGGCAAAGCCATCAAGGACAATGTACAAAGGAAGAAAAAATTGTGTTTTGACATAAAAGTATCTGTTTTTAAGGTTGTACGAAAGGGTGAGAGAGTTTGTACTCGTGGAGGAGGGAGTTGAATTTCCATGCCCGGAGGGTAGAATAGGCCTTACCGTTGGAGGCGATATGTTTTGCCGCTTCGTAATCCGCTTCCATTTGTGCTTTGGAATCAGGGTTGTTGAGAATAAGTTTGAGTTGGGTATTCGCCGCTTTGAAAGCCGTGGAGTTCCATTTCTGGCGTGGCGACTGGTTCTTTTGGTAGTTTTCAACTCGCTCACGGTAGAATGTTTTGCCTGTTTTCTTGGACTGATAGAAATAGCCGTCACTCCGGCCATAAGGCTTTCCGTGAATCTCATCAATAGAGGCTGCAGGAACAACTTGTGACATAAGATTTTGGTTGTTTTGGGGTCTAATCCCCGGTTTAACATCATTCATACGTAGGCTACGACTGTCGTTCGACCGTCGTTTGACCGTCGTTTGACCGTCGTTCGACTGTCGTAAATGCCACGAAATTTTGTACAAAGATACAACAAAAATTGCACATATGCAAGAGGGAGAGGGGATTTTTTGGGTTTTTTCTGGAATATCCGGAAGATCAGGAGCGCGAAGGCTATGCCGGAAGATCAGGAGCGCGAAGGCTATACAGGATGTCGGGATTCAATCCCGACGCAATGGAAAAAGTATTCGCCGCTCTGACGTGCGGCGCACCAGACAAAGAGAAGCCGGCATCCGATGCCGGAGAAAAGAGGAAAGAGGGCGAAAGAAAGGAATCCCGCTCGCGGAACTCGCGGGCACAGGACACCGGGGCGACTATTCGGCAACAGAGATGCCGGGCACAGGACCCAACACGCCGCCGATCCCGATGTCCTTGCTGCGAACCATTAGACGGTGGAACGCATAGGACATATCTTCGCTAAAACGATAGTCTTCTAACATAATCGGGTACAAAATTTATTCTACTCTGAATGCCGGTGCCATTAGTTCTTGTTCTTCGCGGGGGATGCGGTAGTGCATAGCCCATTTGCGCCAATCAGCCACATGCCGTTTGATGGAATCAACGATTTGAGCAGATTCAGCAGCATCAATACCGAAGTACGGAGCGACATCAGTAGCCAGCTCAAAATCCAAAGCATTGGAATGTTCGTCAATATTAAGGCTTAATCCGGTGCCGTAATACATAGGATTTAAATCATAGGCGGGCGCAAGTCTCCAACCATTTCCAGAGAGCAGAAAGCCATGATTGCGCAGGTGGTCGTCGCAGTTGCTGATGGCGATATTAAAGACCAGCCGTTTCCATAGTTCCTCTAAGTCTTTTTGCGCCTGGCAACTATTGCGTGCAATCCACTCGGCGAGCTCCAGATACGAGCACCCATCCGTATGACCGTCATGGTAGCCGAGCATAGTCATCGCAGATGTGAAATGAATACGTTTGTTGTCTTGCGTGCGATCAAAGCGGCGGGTAAGGAATGACGCGTGTTGATTGAACCGGATGCAATCAAAATCGGCGACAGTAAGGCCGCAAGCACGGGCTAATTGCATCGCAACCGCTTCCCATGCTCCTATATCTTGCCGATCGCTTCGACTCGTGAATTTGGCTATCCACAAGGAGCCATCCGGTGCTTGCACATTTGCTTTCGGTCTTGCTCCTCCTAACGAAGAACCGGGGGCTAATAAGATTTGCAGCCATTTGCGCATATTGGGGTCATCATCGTTTTCCAGATGCAAGCTGGCTTGTTCCAGTTCGCGCAGGGAAGTGAAAGGCGGTGTCGTATATTGCGAATCATCATCAAGAAACGGACCATTCAAATCTGTTTTCAGGCGTAGCGCACCCATACGCGTGCTATCACAAACTCCTAAGAGGAAGTCACTTTCCATGAGTGTTTTCCGAGGGCGTTGCTCATCTTTTGAGTGAATGGACTCTCTGCGTTCAAGCAACACTCGCCCCCATCTATCCGGAGCGGAGTCTGTGAAAATACCAAAGTTGGCCTTGTCATCCGCCAAGAACTGCCGTCCCCTGAACAACTGCAAATCCGGGTCTAACAAACGGCAATATGGAGTCTGTAACCACTCGGGCTCAAACTCAAACGAGAATATCTCCTTTCCACGTGAAGGTTGCGCAAACAGACGCCCCATTAGAACGGGCGTCTCTACGCGGAAATCGTCAAAATAGATGTATATCGTTTGCATAGATTATTTGGCTTTGGTCACGCGTTTAGAGATCGTTAGCCCTGCGTCTTGTAGTTTGCGGCCGAGGATATCATCTTGCGCAACGGAATGCAAATCCTCTTCCAAACCGAGCACTATGAGCACACGCAGGTAATAGCCTATCGCCACTCCCTCATCGCCGTTCTCTATCTTGATAAGGGTGTTGCGCGCTATACCGGCTCTTTCCGCCACTTGTTCGGAAGGCAAATTACGCCGTAACCGAGCCAAACGGATGTTTTCTCCTAAATCATGAAGTAGTCTTTCGTGCTTAGGCAATAGTGCTCTTTTCATACGTGTATTTGTGCTTAATGTTCAAAATTCTGCGCAAAGGTACAACTTTTTGCGCATATATGCAAACATTTAAGCGAAAAAATGTGATTAGAGAGTGTTTTTTTGAGATATGCAAGAGGGAGAGGGGATTTTTTCGGTTTTTTCTGGAAAATCCGGAAGATCAGGAGCGCGAAGGCTATACAGGAAAATCAGGAGCGCGAAGGCTATACCGGATGTCGGGATTCAATCCCGACGCAATGGACAAAGTATTCGCCGCTCTGACGTGCGGCGCACCCGACAAAGAGAGGCCGGCATCCGATGCCGGGGAAAAAAGAAAGGGGCAAAAGAAAGGGGCAAAAGAAAGGGGCGAAAGAAAGGAATCCCGCTCGCGGAACTCGCGGGCACAGGACACCGGGGGCGACTATTCGGCAACAGAGATGCCGGGCACAGGGCACCGGGGGCGACTATTCGGCAACAGAGATGCCGGGCACAGGACACCGGGGGTGACTATTCGGCAACAGAGATGCCGAACACAGGACCCTAAGGGCGACTATTCGGCAACGGAGATGCCGAACACAGGACACCGGGGCGACTATTCGGCAACGGAGATGCCGGGCACAGCATGCCAGAAGCAAAAATGCAAAATTATAGCAACACGCGGTTGAACTCTTTGGGAACAGGGGACTCGAAGCGGACTTTCTTCTCTGTCACGGGGTGGATGAACTCCAGCACCTTGGCATGTAGGCAGAGGCGGTCAATAGGGGACGACTCATTACCGTGGCCGTACTTGCGGTCGCCGACGACGGGGCAGCCCTTGGAAGCAAGATGCACGCGGATTTGGTTGGTGCGGCCGGTCTCGAGATGCAATTCCACGAGGGAATAAGAAACCCCTCCCGCAGGGAGTTCTACGGACGGCCACCGGCTGTCCGATCGAGCAGAGCTCTTCACCCGCACAAGGGAGGAGAAGTGTTTGCTGCCGGGTTCCCTCCCTTGAGGGGAGGGTTGGGTTGGGGTTGTTGAGGTTTTCAGCACCTTGTAATTGGTGATGGCGATGTCGCCGCCGTCATCGACGGGGGAGGAATAGACGACGGCATTGCGTTTGTCTTCGGTGAGCCAGGTGGTGATCTTGCCTTCGCGGGGTTCGAGGACTCCTTCGGCAAGGGCTATATAGGTACGGTCGGTGACGAGTTCGCGCCAGTAGGTCCGCATATAATGCTGTAGCTCCTCGGAACGGGCGAAGACGAGCAGTCCGGAGGTCTCACGGTCGAGTCGGTGCACGACGTATATGTTCGCACGCGCGTTCTGTTTTTTTACGTACGCGCGTAGGATGGACATGACGGTTGTCTCGCGGCTGCCGGGGGTGGTAGCTACGGTAAGGAGTCCGGGCTGTTTGTTGACGACGATGAGGTCATCGTCCTCATAGACGATCTTGAGTTTAGGGTGGGTGAGTTGGGCGTTTCCGCGTCCGGAAGAGACGGTGACGGTGTCGCCCGGTTTGAGGGCGAAGTCATGCCTTGTCTGAATGGCAGCGCCCACTTTGACGCGGCGCTGGCCGAGCAACTGTTTGACGGATGATTTGGCCATGCCACCCATCTTGGCGATGAGGAAATCCATTAACTGCGCGGGTTCAGCGACTTTTAATACGGTGTCTTGTTTTCGTTTGATCATAAGGAAACTCTTGTCTCGGCATGTATGCCGAGGGTTAAACAAAATAGTTGCTCGTTATTCATTACAAATGCGTTTGAGCCAGCCGTAGTTTTCGGGTCTGGTGGCTTTGATCCACGCGATGCCAGCCATGGAGTTGATGACCAGGAAGAACGTGAAGAGGACAATAGAGAAGATATTGCCGACAATAATGAATAATCCTATACCGGCAATGCTGTATATAAACCAATAGATCCAGGAGTCCGTTTTACGGTAAATGAGCCAGTAGTTAGCCAGGAAAGAGGAAGAGATGAGGAGACCGTTGAGGAGTAACTGAGAAGCTCCCTCTCCTTGGGAGAGGGTAGGGGTGAGGTGTGTCATTATCAGGAAGTCGCCGGCGGTGATGGCGATGAGTAGCGCGACAGACAGAATAAGGCGGGGTGTGTCAAGGAACTTGGGTTCAAAGGATGCCCCGCCGTCGTCTTTCGACCGGCTCCATTTGTAAATCGACATCATCTGGAAGGGGACGAAGACAAAGAAATAGAGGAAGGTGCTGTCAAACTGTCCCTGGAGCAGAAACTGTATGCCCAAAAGGACAGACATGATTATTCCGGCGTAGAATCCGGTGTAGTTTTTCGGGTCCCGTATAGTCAGTATATACGCCACGCCGATGACGGAGGCGGGAATACCGACAAGCCAGGCGGGGTCGTGCCACTTCAATAATTGAGAATTGAGAATTGAGAATTGAGAATTAAGAATCCATTCTGCAAGCCAGAGGAGACCCATAAGAGCTCCGAAAAGGATGATAGAGATGAGGGTGTTGCGGCCGAGGGCGCGCCATAAGATGCTTTGCATGGTGATTGAAATTAAAAAATTAAAATTACGAATTACGAATTACGAATGAAAAATGAATATCTTGATGAATATCTTGTGAGGAGGGTGGATGATAGCGTCATAAAATCATAAAAAGAACACGGGCGGGCAAGCCTGCCCGCCCGTGTGGAAGCGCAAGAATTACTTGCGGTTGCGGTTGCCGTAGCGAGACATGAACTTGTCCACACGACCGGCGGTGTCCACCAGCTTCGATTTGCCGGTATAGAACGGGTGACTCGTGTTCGAGATTTCCAGCTTGATCAGCGGATACTGAACGCCATCGATTTCGATGGTGTCCTTCGTAGCGGCCGTAGAACGGCTGAAGAACTGAGTACCGTCAGACATATCTTTGAAAACTACTACGCGGTAGTTATCAGGATGAATTCCTTTTTTCATAAAAATCTACGATTTTTCTGGAGCTTCGGCTTCGTCGAGCTGTGTAAGCGAGCTTACGCTCGACTTGCACGAACCTTCATAATTAATACTCTAGTTAATTACTCAGCTACTACGTTCAGCTTGATGTCAGCTTTTACCTCACGATGGAGACGAGCCTGTGCGGTGTACTCACCGAGTTGCTTGATCGGCTCAGCGATGGTGATCACCTTCTTGTCGATCAGGATCTCCTGTGCTTTGAGTGCGTCAGAGATGTTCTGGGTGGTAACGGTACCGAAGATTTTGCCGTCCTCGTTGGCTTTCACCTTGAGTTCGATAACTGTCTCAGCGAGTTTAGCCTCCAGAGCCTGAGCGTCAGCCAGAATCTTAGCGGCTTTGTGAGCCTGCTGTTTGAGGTTCTCGGCGAGCTGTTTCTTGTTGCTCTCGTTCGCGATGATAGCTATCTTCTGCGGGAGAAGGTAGTTACGTCCGTAGCCGTCACGTACTTTTACGATGTCGTTCTTGAAACCGAGGTTTGCAAGGTCTTGAATCAGAATTACTTCCATAATTTTTCCTTTCAATTAAGTCGGTTAAACAATTATTTCATCATGTCGGTTACGTAAGGCAGCAGCGCGAGGTGGCGTGCTTTCTTAACGGCCTGAGCAACTTTGCGCTGGAACTTCAGAGAGGTACCGGTGATGCGGCGGGGCAGGATCTTGCCTTGCTCGTTGAGGAACTTCTTGAGGAACTCAGGATCTTTGTAATCGATGTACTTGATGCCGGATTTCTTGAAACGGCAGTACTTTTTCTTTTTCTGGTCCGTGCCTTGCGGAGTCAGATAGCGGATTTCGTCATTCTGTGCCATGATTAAGCCTCCTCTTCATTTTGTTTTTTACCTTTGCCACGACGCTTCTCGGCATACTCGAAAGCGTACTTGTCAAGACGCGTTGTCAGGAAGCGGATCACACGCTCATCACGACGGAACTCGGTCTCGAGGGTAGCGATAACAGCGGGCTCTGCATCAAACTGCAGGATGAAATAGAAGCCCGAATTTTTACCTTGGATAGGGTAAGCGAGTTGCTTGAGACCCCACTCCTCACGATTCAGGATGGTACCGCCATTCTGGGTGAGAAGATTCTCGAATTTTTCTACTGCCTCCTTTGTCTGCGGCTCAGACAAAACGGGTGTCAGAACGAAGGCAGTTTCATAATGATTTACCATTGTAGTAAATTGTTAATTAAAATAGGTTAATAAATATTTACCGGATTTTCCGGATAAGCCGGATATTCCGGGTATTTACGCGCACTGCGCGAAAAAAGCGTGCAAAGTTACAACTTTTTATTGAAATGACCAAAAAAAAACGCCAAAAAATGCAAATTTTGGCGTTTTTGTCATCTCAACGTGCGTTTTTTATCAACGAACGCGCTCGCAATACGAGCCATCGCGGGTATCTACGCGTACGATCTCACCCTCGTTGATGAAGAGGGGTACGCGGATCTCTGCGCCGGTCTCCAGCGTAGCGGGTTTGAGTGTGTTGGTAGCGGTATCGCCCTTCAGACCCGGCTCGGTATAGGTGACAGCGAGCTCCACCTTGGTAGGCAGTTCGGCGAAGAGAATAGTGTCGGTGGAAGCGTCGGAAACTACATCGCAGGTCATACCCTCTTTGAGGAAATCGACACCGGTGATGAGGTCATGTGCGATAGGCACTTGCTCGAAGGTCTCGTTGTTCATGAAGATGTAGTCGGCACCCTCTTTGTAGAGGTACTGGTAGGGACGACGCTCCACGCGAACGTCCTCCAGCTTCTCACCGATATTGAAGCGGCGCTCGAGCACGCGGCCGTCCACTACATCTTTGAATTTAACACGCATAATTGTGTTACCCTTACCCGGCTTAACGTGGAGGAACTCAATTACGAAATACAGACGGCCGTCCATGCGGATGCATACGCCATTTTTGATGTCTTGACTGTTGATCATAAAATCATTTACTATTTAATAATTTACCATTTTTTCATTTTTCGGCGCAAAATTACTAAAAAATTTGCACATATGCAAGAAATTTTGTAATTTTGCACTCTAAATTGACAAAATCCTATGGAATCGTTGCAGAATTTTTTCGGGGCAGTAGATTTTTGGCAGGTAGTTTCGTCGTTTATCTTCCTGATAGCCATCATCGACCCGTTTGGTAATATCCCGATTACTATCTCGTTGCAGAAGAAGGGTGTGAAGATCTCTCCGATACGTGTATGTCTGGCGAGTTGGATTATCCTCATGGCGTTTCTGTTCATGGGGGAGTGGATTCTGAAGCTGTTCGGCGTGCAGATAGAGTATTTCGCCATAGCCGGAGGATTTGTGATTTTCCTGATGGCGCTGGAGATGATACTGGATGTGACTATTTTCCAGAACGACAGGCTGGAGGGTGAGATGGCCGGCGGCGGTTCGATCGTCCCGCTGGCCTTTCCGATGTACGCCGGTCCCGGAGCCTTCACGGCGCTGCTCGCCATCACGGCGGAGTACTCGATAGCGAGTCTGTGCATATCGCTGTTGCTGTGTATCGCCGTGTTGTATCTGGTGCTGATCGGTACCAACTGGCTCACCAAGTACCTGGGTCCGACGGCGCTGTATATCATTCGTAAGTTCTTCGGTATCATCGTACTGGCTATTGCCTGCAAGCTGATGTTCGGCAATCTGGCGATGGTGTTCTGATAATTTTAAGAAAAAAAACAAAGATAAACCCTTTTGAATGCTTTTGAGCTTCGCTCTCGCGTACTTTGCTGCTAAAAACTCCCCGCAAGCAAGCTTTCGGATAGTTTTTACCACCAAACTCCGCAACTCTACGAGTAAAAGCCTTCAAAAGCAAAACATAAAAAACATTGCCAATTCAAATCGAGTAATTGACGATTTATAATTATGAAATCATTTTCGGAAATGAGCATCGCGATGGCGAGTGACCACGCGGGCTATGCGCTCAAACAGAAAGTGCAGTTGTTCCTGGAGGACAATGGTGCGCATGTAAAGGATTTTGGTTGTTACAGCGAGGAGAGCTGCGACTATCCGGATTTTGCGCATCCGTTGGCCGAGGCGGTGGAGAAAGGCGAGTACGAGTTCGGTATCGTCATCTGCTCCACGGGTAACGGCATCTGTATGACGGCGAACAAGCATCAGGGAGTACGTGCCGCTTTGTGCTGGGATACCAAGTTGGCGGAGTTGGCGCGTGCGCATAACAACGCGAATGTGTTAGGTCTGCCGGCCAATTTCATCTCCGCGCCAAAGGCGCTGGATATCGTGCGCACCTTCTTCCAGACGGATTTCGAAGGCGGTCGTCATGAGCGTCGTGTTAACAAGATCGCGCTGCATTAACGCGCTGCGGTGCTATGCCGGTTATGCGCTGAGTTTCTTCGGCGCGGTACGGGTACGGCACCGGCCGGTGTTCGTATCGGTCGAACCGGCATCGCTGTGTCAGTTACGGTGTCCGGAATGCCCTGTGGGTAGCCAATCTCCCCTCCCACCCACCTACTCCGGGGAGCGAAGGACACCGTTTATGACACGCGAGGTGTGGGTGCGCGTACTGGCGCAGACAGCGCGGTGGGCACACACGATGCAGTTCTATTTTCAGGGCGAGCCGCTGCTGAACAGCGACCTGCCACGGATGATTAGCGAGGCGCATGAGGCGGGGCTGTTCACCATCGTCAGCACCAATGCGCAGGCGATGACGGAGGCGACGGCGCAAGCGTTGGTGGGAGCCGGGCTGGACCGGATCATCGTCTCCATGGACGGGATGACCCAGGAGAGCTATTCGGCTTACCGCGTAGGCGGGAGCGTGGAGAAATGCAAGCAGGCGCTGCGATGGCTGCGTGAGGCGAAAGAACGGGCGGGCAGCCGTATCGTCATCGAGCTGCAATGCCTGCGCCTGCGTACGAACGAAAAAGATTGGGGCGCGCTTACGCGCGCGTACAAGCGCTTAGGCGCAGACAGACTGGTGCTCAAGACGGCGCAGCTGTATGACTATGCGGAGGGCCACCCCCTAATGCCCACCGACCGGCGGTACAGCCGGTATATACCAGATGCGGACGGACGTTACCACCGCCGCCGGAGAGGGAAAGGGTGCCTGCGCGTGTGGAGCGGGGTGGTAGTGACGACCGAGGGCGAGGTGTTGCCCTGTTGTTATGACAAAGGACACGCCCATGCCTACGGTAACATCCTGGAGAAGCCGATGGAAGAGCTCTTCGGAAGCGAAAAAGCGAATGCCTTCCGTCGTGCGGCGTTACGCGAGGAACCCGAGATATGCAAGGAATGCTGGAGATAAAAGTTTTTGAGTTCGGTTCGTTCGGCACCAACACCTACGTGGTGAGTGACCGGAGCGGGAATGTGCTGCTGGTGGATCCGGCTTGCTCCAACGGCTATGAACGGCAGGTACTGCACCGGTATATCGACTCCCTGCGCGGTCCGGAAGGACGGCAGACGGTGGTGATAGCCGCCACCCACGGCCATCTGGATCATCTGTGGGGAGCACGGTGGGCTTGCGAACAGTGGGGCGGGGCGGTGCTGATGCACGCGAAAGACCACCCGCTCGCCGAAGCCATGCAGCGGCAGTACGAACTCTTCGGCATCCCGATGCAGGCACAGCCATTCCCCTTAGCGGACTTGCAGCAGGCTGTATTGCCCGAAGGAGAGGTGTACCGGTTTGAGGTCATAGAGACCCCCGGTCACACGCCGGGAGGCGTCTGCCTCTATTGGAAAGACGAGCAGGTCCTGCTCTCCGGCGACACGCTGTTCCGCATGGGGTACGGCCGGACCGATCTGCCCGGCGGGAATACAGGGCAGCTGATAGAATCCTTGGAGCGTCTGTTCCTGCTCCCTCCGGAGACCTGCGTGTATCCCGGTCACGGCGAGCGCACCACGATAGGCGAGGAGAGAAGATAAATGAAACGGGTACTGTACATAGTAGCGGTTCTGGCAGTCAGCCTGCTGTTGGTAGGCGGAATGCTTGTGGCGGCTCTTACCAGTGATGCGGTGGAGACGGCGGCGGTGCGGCTGGCGGCGGAAGAATTGTCGCGCGCGTTAGGTACGCATGCAACCGTAGAAGCCGTAGAGTACCGTTTCCCGGCACGGATAGCCGTCAAAGGGGTGTATATTGAGGACCGGCAGCAGGACACGCTGCTCTATGCCGGCGAGCTGTATGCCCATTTCCGTCCGCTGTCGCTGCGGCGTAACGAGATCCGTTTCAGCCATGTACGGCTGAGCGACGTGGTGGCGAATATTTACCGGCTGCCCGATTCGACCTGGAACTACACGTTCCTCCTGCCTCCCCCCAGCGAGAAGAAGACCAAGAGCGACCCGCTCCGGAGCCTGATAGCCGTGCAGGATGTGCGGCTGGACCATATCCGGGTGCGATACGAGGATTTGAATGCCGAGTTGAGTCACGCCGTGATGGACCTGAACCATCTGAGCAGCGAGGAGCTGGATGCGCAGATAGGCGACTGGTCGATGCGGATGACGAAGAGCAACAGCAGTGAGGTGTTCGAGGTGCAATCCGTCCGTGCCCGTATGATATGGAATGACACGCTGGTGGCTTTTCCTACCCTGACGGCTTCGCTGCCCCATTCGCGTCTCGACTTAGGCGGAGTGGAGCTGCGGTTTCCGGACAGGGACACGCTCTCTTTGAGCCGGTCGGCTCATGAGATTCTCTTTGCCCTGACGTTCCATGAGGCTACGTTAGTGCCGTCCGACCTGGCGCTGTTCGTGCCCCGGGTAGCGCGACTGAACAAGCCGGTCTCGCTCAACGGCGCAGTAGGAGGTACGCTCGACTCCCTTTATTTCGACGATATATCCATCCTGTATGACAAGCAGCCCCTGCTGAGCGGCAGTATCTCGGCGGTAGGTCTGCCGGATCTCAATAACCCGTATCTCCGCGCCAACCTGACGGATCTGCAGACCAATGCCACGCGGCTGCAGGATTTCCTGTCCCGTCTGTACGGCAGGCCTGTCAAGCTGCCGAAGGAGGTGCACCGTTTAGGTACCATCCGTTACCGTGGCTTAGCAGAGGGACGGCTGCACGACCTGTCGCTGCACGGCGCGTTCCGGACAGCGCTGGGTACGATTACTACCGACGGCTCTTTCCGCTCCGACTCGTTATACGAGCATATGGACTACGACGCCCGTATCGTAGGCCGCCGTTTCCGGCTGGGACGGATGATAGACCATGCGCCACTCGCCTCCGTGACACTCGATTTCAGCAGCAAAGGCCAGATCTTCAACCCGGAGGACGGCGAGACGGAGGTACACGGCGATATCAAAGCGCATATCCGCCAGCTGACGTATAACCACTACACTTATAATGACCTGCATCTCAACGGCCGCTACGATCCGAACCGGTACGAGGGACGGTTTGATATCCATGACCCGCACCTGACGATGGCTTTCGACGGCGTGGTGAACATGCGGGATGTCAATCCCGAGATGAACTTCAACCTCCGCTGCTCGCACTTCGACACGGAGCCTTTTTATTCCGATCATTCGAAGCCGCAAGCTCCGGTGCGAACCTCTTTCGCCTTGGCGGTTGACATGAACGGCTCGGAGACCGACCGCATGAGCGGTTATCTGGTGTTGGACTCGCTGTTCGTAGCCACCCGTCAGGACTCGATTCTGATGAAACAGCTCACGCTGCTGGCGTCCGGCGAGGTAGGACATAAGAAATCCTTCACCCTGCGCTCCGACTATCTCTCCGCACAGCTGGACGGCGTGTTCCGGTACCGGGATATAGTGCCGGCTTTCCAGCATATGATTCATCACTATCTGCCTTCCGCCGTACCGGCTCCGAGGAGCGAGTGGCTCCCCGTGTCGTTCAGCCTCCGTGCGGACGGTCAGCGGCTTAGGGATATACAGCGTCTCTATACGGCGCCTGTCACGTTGAGCGACCACCCTTCTTTCACCGCCGAGACGCGGATAGAGGCGGGCGAGGAGCCGCTGATGAACATGCGTTTCTTTGCGCCCGGCGTCCGTGCCGGCGGCACTCCTCTGCATGACCTGACTCTGACGCTTAACACGATAGACACGCTCCGCCACGGGGAGGGCTCCGGTCTGGCGCTCTCTGTCTCGGGCGAGGCGATGCAGATGCACACCGTCTTCTCCGCACTGGCCTATCGGGACACCCTGCTGACACATGTCACCCTACGCCAGCAAGCCGTGATGGACGAGATGCTGCCGGAGGGGTGGCGGAATCTCTCGCCGCGCGAGTTGCAGCGGGCCTTGAGTTCGGACCTCACTTTCCGCGAGCGGCAGCGTGCTCTCTTGGCAGCGCAACGCGCCGGAAACTACGGAGGCGACATCCGTTCTGTCACCCGTTTCATGCGGTATAACCACCGTCCGCTGATTGATTTCCATCTCATGCCCAGTACGCTTCTGCTCAAAGACTCGGTCTATACCCTCTCCGAGAGCCGCGTGACCTACTGCGCGGCAGACACGACTGTAGCGGTAGATCATTTCAATTTCGAGGGCGGCGGTCAGCACCTGCGTATCCACGGTCTGGCTTCCCGTCGGGCGAGTGACACCCTGGAGGTGGATCTGCAGAAGATCAATGCCGCGTATGTGGTGCCGTTCATTCTGCCGGTACAGACCATCATGTTCAACGGTCTGCTGACCGGAGCGGCGAAGATTCACAACGTGTTCACCCATCCGCAGATAGAGACACAGATACATATTGACTCGATGGGTCTGAATAACACGCTCTTCGGCGACGCCGAGGTGAATCTGTCCATCACCGACTCGCTTGCTTTCCACGCAGACGTGCAGGGGGAGAAGCACCGTGTCGTGGCGTTGGACGGCAAGGCGCTTTTTGACGGCTCCGGCGTGTGGGAGCTGGACATGCAGGCGGATGAGGTGCCGCTCGCTTTTATCAACCACTGGACCTCCTCGGTGCTGACGGATCTGGACGGAAAAGCTACGGGCCATGTGGTAGTAGGCGGCAAGAAAGGGCTGACATACGTGCTGCTGCGCGCTGCGGCGAAGGAGGCGTCTTTCACGCTGCCATGGACCGGCGCACGCTATACGATACCGAACGACACCATCGTGATGGATACAACGGCGATCCTCTTCCCCAACGTCCATCTGACGGATGCCGAGGGGAATGCGCTGGAGATAGACGGCGGGATATACCATAACCAGTTCCGTGATTTTGCGCTTGATTTGCATATAGATGCGCACGACGCGCTGGTCTTTGACGACGAGGAGCCGGGTCAGATGCTACGCGGACATGTGTATGCGAACGGGCAGGTGGATGTTTTCGGATCGGAGAAGGACCTGACGGTGACGGCTGATGCGGTCACCTCCCGTAACTCGCGCTTCCGTCTCAGTATAGACAATGTGTCCACGGCGAGCGAGTCCAACTTCATCCATTTCGTAGAACACCCCTCCGAGAAAGACAGCGTGGAGGAGACCGATCTGGATAATATCGACCATGACCCTTATCAGGGCGTCCAGGATAAGAACAAGACTATCGCCCGCAACGGCCGGTGTCTGTTGCAGTTAGGGATAGAGGTCAATCCGCAGTTACAGTTCCAGTTAGTGTTAGGCGAGCGCAACGGCGACATGATCCAGGCGCGTGGAAGCGGAGCGCTCCGTCTGTCCTACGACACGGAGACAGGTGACGTACGGCTGTTGGGCACTTATGACATCGAGCGTGGTACGCTCTCTTATACCGTGGCGAATGTGATCCGCAAGGAGTTTACGGTAGGCGGAGGGTCGTCCATCGTCTTCTCCGGGGACGCTACCAATCCGCAGCTCAACGTGACTGCCAAATACCGCGTGACGGCCAATCTCAAGGACCTGTTCGGCGACGATGTGGACCAGCTGGCTACGACGCGCACCAATATTCCTGTGCTGACCTGTCTGCATCTGAACGGTCTGCTGAACAGTCCCACGCTCTCTTTCAGCCTGGAGCTGCCGATGTCCGACCAGACCATCCAGCAACAGGTGCGTCAGGTCATCAATACGGACGAGATGCTGATGAGACAGGTGATCTACCTGCTGGTCTTCGGCCGGTTCTTCACGCCCGAGTATATGTCCAACTCACAATACGCGACGCTCAACTCCACCTATTCGCTGCTCTCGTCCACCGTGACGAGTCAGATCAACGCCTGGCTCTCGAAGCTGACGAATATGCTGACGCTCGGAGTAGCCATCCGTACGGAGGGCGAAGGTGCCGATGCCAGCCAGGAATACGAGGCGCAGTTCCAACTCCAGCCGGTGGACCGACTGATCATCAACGGGAACTTCGGTTACCGGTATAACGATATATCCAACCAGCCTTTCTTCGGTGATCTGGACGTGGAGGTACTGCTGACAGATGACGGCCGGTGGCGGCTCAAGGGCTACACCCACACCGTAGATAAATACTCCCTCCGCCAGGCCTCGACGATACAGGGATTCGGCTTGATGTGGAAGAAAGATTTCAACTGGCCCTCCACCAAACGCAAGGACAAGAAACGGCAGTCCTCCCATACGGAGGACACCAAATAAAAGCAGCATCCGGAAGGACGCTGCTTTTTCATATCGGCCATACATGGCCGATGGCCGATAGTTGTTTAGTGGCGCTCGGGCCGCGGTCCGCGACGCTCGGGCCGGGGTCCTCTGTCGAGGCGTGCACCGTCACGGTCTCCACGCGGCGCGCGGGCAGGACGCTCCGGCTCTACGTAGTCTTCCGGTTTCTCCTTGAGCGCACGTGCGCTAAGGCGGAACTTACCGGTCTTGGGATCGATCTCCAGCAGTTTGATGCGGATATGATCACCTTCCTTGATACCGGTCTCCTCCATCGTCTCGTACCGTTTCCAGTCGATCTCGCTGATGTGCAGCAGACCTTCCTTGCCCGGCATGAACTCTACGAAGCAGCCGTACGGCATCAGCGATTTGACCACAGAGTCATACTCCTCGCCTACTTCCGGCAACGCAACGATAGCCTTGATCTTCGCGATAGCGGCTGCCATCTGCTCGCCGTTGTTGGAGGCTACTTCTACCTTGCCGCCCTTCTCGTCTTCGTCGATGGAGATGACCGCACCGGTCTCAGCCTGGATACCCTGGATAATCTTACCGCCCGGGCCAATGACCGCACCGATCATATCTTTCGGAATATAGAAGGAAGTGATACGCGGAGCGTGCGGCTTGAGGTCTGCACGCGGAGCAGGCATGCACTCGAGGATCTTACCGAGGATATACATACGTGCCTCATGCGCCTGTGCGAGCGCGTTCTCCAGAATCTCGTAGGAGAGGCCGTCCACCTTGATATCCATCTGGCAGGCGGTCAGACCGTCCTTCGTACCGGTGGTCTTGAAGTCCATGTCGCCCAGGTGGTCCTCGTCACCGAGAATATCAGAAAGGATCGCGTAGTTCTTACCTTGGTTCTCGGAGATAAGTCCCATGGCGATGCCGGAAACGGGTTTCTTCATCGGCACACCGGCATCCATGAGGGCGAGTGTACCTGCGCAGACGGTAGCCATGGAGGACGAACCGTTGGACTCGAGGATATCACTTACTACCCGAATGGTATAAGGAAAATCTTCCGGAATCATGTTCTTCAGCGCACGGCAAGCGAGGTTACCGTGACCGATCTCACGACGTCCTACACCGCGAGCGGCTTTTGCCTCACCCGTCGAGAACGGCGGGAAGTTATAGTGGAGCAGGAACTTGTCGGTGCCTTGAATCAGCGCCTCGTCCACGATCTTCTCGTCACGGCTGGTGCCGAGGGTGACGGTCGAGAGCGACTGTGTCTCGCCACGGGTGAAGATAGAGGAACCGTGAGGTCCGGGCAGCGGACCTACTTCGCACCAGATAGGACGGATCTCGGTCGTCTTACGACCGTCGAGACGCTTGCCCTCGTCGAGTACGGCGCGACGCATTGCCTCTTTCTCTACATCGTGGTAGTAACGGTCCACGAGCGCGGCGATCTCGTCGATATCTACGCCGAGCGCCTCTGCGCGGGCTGCCATATAATCGGCTTTGTCGGTCTTGAAGTCCTCACAAATCTGGGAGAACATCGCCTCGCGGTGGTGTTTGTCGGTGTCGGCAGCGGTAGCCTGCGCATAAGCGCGGGCGTAGGAGTAGTCGTGTACCGCCTGCTTCAACTCGTCGTCGTTCACCTCGTGGCAGTACTCACGTTTGGTCTCCTTGCCGTACGCCTTCATCATCTCGTCGATAGCCAGACACTGCGGCTTGATAGCCTCGTGTGCCGCCTTGATAGCCTCCAGCATCACAGACTCCGGCACCTCCTTCATCTCGCCTTCCACCATCATGATGTTGTCATACGTGGCAGCTACCATGAGCTCCAGGTCGGCGTGCTCGCACTGCTCGAAGGTCGGGTTGATGACCATCTTGCCGTCCACGCGGGCTACGCGTACCTCGCTCACCGGACCCTCGAACGGGATATCGGAGCAAGCGAGAGCGGCACCGGCTGCGAGACCGGCGATGGACTCCGGCATGTCAATGCCGTCCGCCGAATACATCGTGACGTTGACAAACGTCTCTGCGTGATAGTTGGATGGGAAGAGGGGACGAAGGGCGCGGTCGATCAGACGCGCAATCAGGATCTCGTAATCCGATGCTTTGCCTTCGCGGCGGGTAAAACCGCCCGGGAAGCGTCCTGCGGACGCAAATTTCTCTTTGTACTCTACGGTCAGGGGCATGAAATCTGTGCCGGGAACCGCATCTTTGGCGGAGCAGACAGTGGCGAGAATCATCGTGTTGCCGAGAGTCGCCATCACAGCGCCATCGGCTTGTTTAGCCAACTTGCCTGTCTCCAGTTTGATCACTCGTCCGTCAGGAAGAGCAATCTCTTTGGTAACAATATTCATCAAAAAAAATGTTTTAATATGGCCGCCGTTTGCGACCGGTTAATTTATTCAGACCCATAAAAAGTCGCACAAAGGTACTACATTTTTTTCAATTACACAAGAACAAAATGCAAAATTCACCCAAAAACGGCGAAAACGGCCCTATAAGAGTACAATTTCTACTCTTCGGTTCATCTGGCGGTTCTCTTCCGAGGTGTTCGGCACGATCGGATCGCGTTCTCCGCGCCCTTCTATTTTGATGCGCTCGGGGTCTATGCCGCGGTTGATCATCGCCCGGCGTACCTCTTTGCACCGTCCCTCCGAGAGGGATTGGTTGGAGCGGTCGGAACCGATGTTATCCGTGTGTCCTACGATGCGTATCTGCTGGCGCGGGCGCGAGAGGAGGAATTGGTACAGCTCCGCCAGCGCCGGTTCGGAGCTGTTGAGGATACGCGTCTTGCCGTTAGCGAAATAGATATTGTGCAGCACAAATGATTTCACCTCCTTAGGAGTCATGACTACGCCTTTGTATGTCGAAGGGTCGGTAATTGTGTCGCAGTACGGGAAATAACCGATGGCGGTAGCATCGACGGTGTAGTAGGGGATGCGGTCGTCCAGGAGCACCGCCAGCAGCGAGTGGATGCTGTCGGAGGTCGTCTGGAGGATGGTACGGCGGTTCGCGTCGCGGACGATGATGTTGGCAGACACCGGCCGTTCGGTGAGCGAGTCGGTGACGGTGAAGGTGAGACGGGTCTCGGGGTAGAGGGTGACGGCGATGCTGTCCTCATCCGCCCGGTGGTTGATCCAGAGGGTGTCAGGCGGTAGATAGCCGATGCGGGAGGCGCATGCCCAGTATTGTCCGGCGGGCAGCGGTTTGGCTACACGGGCGCGTTTGGAGTCTGTGGGTTTGTTGAGTTTCGGTTTCTTGTTCGGCCGTGCATGGCTGTCCTGCAGGGTGATATGCGTGCCGGGGAGTCTCTCTCCTGTCTTGAGGTCAAAGGAGTAGATATAGAGCATCGGCTTGCCTTCCTTGATGCGTTTTTTCTTTGCCGCTTTGGCTTTGGCTGCGCGTTTTTTCTCCGCCTTGCGTTTGGCAGCCGCGCGCTTGCGGAGCTGTATCTCTTTCGTCTTGGCGCGTTTCTGTGCCGGCGTCACGGCGTAGCTCTCAGCCCCTCCTATACACAAGGAGAGCAACAGCAGCCATATGATCCATTTCCGTTTCATGATTATATGACAGGAGGATAGTCGTCGGGACTATCCTCCTGTGTGGTCCCACTTGGGCTTGAACCAAGGACCCCCTGATTATGAGTCAGGTGCTACTAACCAACTGAGCTATAGGACCTCCTCGCGTGTTACCCGCGATGATATTAGTATGTCTTGTTACGGTTCTTGCGTGCGGTAAGACCGTACAGACGCAAGCACTCGTCCATCGTAATCTTCAATTCCTCCTGGGTCAACTCCGGGATGATGAGCTGCGTACCTTCCTGCAAGTTGTTCGGAGTGGCCAGTTTGTCGTTGTTGGCCATGTAGATATATATCCAGCACTGGGTGTTGTTGTAATATTTACGGGCTAACTTGGACAGCGTGATTCCTTTTTCCACCGTTACGGTATCGCTTGTGCGGTTTTTATACTGCGCCGTGAGATCTTCTATCTTACGAGCCGACTCGGCCAGCGAAACGGTCTCTACGTCCTCACCTATCAAAGCCTCCAGACGCGGAGTGCGGATGGTATTCTCCTTGTTGAAGACAACCGGTTTGCTGTCGTCGGTGTTACGGTCCGAGTTCTTGTCATCCAGCTCCAGTTTCATTAACTCGAAGGTCTCTTTGTCCACCAGGTGGATGGATACACGGCGGTTCGGACCGAAGGACTTGTCTGACCTACGTGCTGCAATCTTGCCTACTCCGGCGTTGTAGATATGATCCGCCGGGATGCCGTATTCCTCTGCCAGTTGATCATTGACATTCTTCGAACGGCGGTCGCAGAGCTCGAAATTATGTGCTTTGGAACCGGTGTTGTCGCTATAACCGAGCACCACTGCGTATAATGTCGGATCCTCCTCCATCGCCATTGCGGCCTCGTTGATGGTAGATTGTGCGTCCTGACTGAGATCCGCTTTGTCGTTTTCGAAGTAAACATTGAAGATACGCGGTTGTTTCTCCTCGCGGATGATCTCGCGGATGATGACCGAGTCATGACGGATGATTACGGTGTCTGGCGCCATTGCTATCGCGTTGGTAGCGGGTTGTGGTGCTTCCTTGCCTGCGGCTACAAGTTTGTCAAACTCATCGTACGAAGTCATGTTACGCACGTGCGATTTCTTTACCGCCTGCAGCTTAATACGCAGGTTCAGCGTTACGTCAACGATACCGTCGTTACTTTTGGAAGCATAAGACGAACTGCTCTGTTTATGATAGCCACGACCGTCCATATAATCGCGCGTGAAATAACTATAGTTCGCGCGTACGCCTAACGCGAGCGTATGGTTGAGGTTGAAATCCACACTGACGCCGGCCTGTAAGTACCCTAACATTTGGTATTTTTTATCCCGGTCGGGACCTAACTCTCCGTCTGCATTGATGTATCCGGCGGTGTTTCCTCGTCCGTGGGTCGGGTTGATTATCTCTCCTTTCTGAGCATCATAGTACATGTCATCCATGTAATATTTCGCGCGTTTGTAGAACGCCATACCTCCACCTACATACGGGAAAACAGAAACGATTTTCTTATGCGCACGGGGGAACATCAGGTTAATAAGATCCATGGACAAGTAAGCACCGGCTTTGTGCATGTGTCCGGTCAGCAGCGTGTCGGCAGCATCCTTGGCACCGGTAACGTTATACATGTCGTACATATACTCGATACCGATATTCCAAACCGGGGTGAAGTTATATTCCACTCCCAAACCTACTGACGGGATAGCTACCGAATGTTTTATTTCGGAGGAGAAGTCTCCGTCGAATACACTGAAGCCGAAATGCGGGATGATGGACCAGTGGGCCATCTCCGGCTCAACGCCTTCCTCGTTCTGTTTCAGATTGTAGGGGTGAACGCCTTCGATGGAGTCTGCCGTCTGCGGTTGTACGGCCTCTTCGCTCTGCGCCATCATAGCCGCAGAGAAACAAAAGAGCAATCCTATCAATAAACCTTTTTTCATAAGAAAAAGAGTTGTTTGTTAACAAATTCACAATTCGGGTGCAAAGGTACAACTTTTTTTTGAATTA
>CADBZO010000002.1:45030-142277 GCA_902799185.1 uncultured Bacteroidales bacterium
AAAAAAATATTTTTTATATCAAGTATTGCATATATGTTTTTTTTTTCGTACCTTTGCGGTCGATTTACAAGACGGAGCAAAAGCCATGGCAAAGCCCTTGCGTTAGTCCGGAAATGATACACTTATGTCGTACTAATGGCGCACTTATCACGCACTAAATATTTGATGCAAACACGTCAGTATTATATATATTTATATATATAATACCTAATGAGTTAAGAACATAAACAGAGATAAACCCTTTTGAATGCTTTTGAGCTTCGCTCTCGCGTACTTTGCCGCTAAAAACTCCCCGCAAGCAAGCTTTCGGATAGTTTTTACCATCAAACTCCGCAACTCTGCGAGTAAAAGCCTTCAAAAGAAATAAACATAAAAAACATTTTTATTAGTCAAAAATTACCAACAATTATTCAAAAATTTGCATTGCTGATCAAATCAAAAAAATGAATAGACTTATGAGTCACTATGTAATAGTGCTTTACGTAACGCGGAACTTAAAATATCGCAACAATAATAGTAGATAACAAATAAAAATATACATTTATGGACATTTTAAATCAAATGATTGCGCGTGCGAAGGCGAATCCTCAGCGCATTGTGTTGCCGGAAGGTGACGAACCGAGAACATTAGAGGCTGCTAATATCCTGTTGAGAGACAAGATTGCGCAGCTTATTTTGATTGGCGACCCTGAGAAGATCAAGGGGATGGCCGCTGAGAAGGGTTACGAGTACATCCAAGAGGCGAAGATCGTTGACCCGATTCACGACCCGAAGATGCCGGAGTACGCGAAGCTGTTGTTCGAGTTGCGCAAGGCGAAAGGCATGACGGAGGAGGAGGCGGCGAAGAAAGCACAGGACCCGCTGTACTTAGGCTGCCTGATGATCAAGGCCGGTGACGCCGACGGCGAGTTAGCCGGTGCCCGCGGCACGACGGCAGACACCATCCGTCCGGCGTTCCAGATCCTGAAGACCAAACCGGGCTGCTCCATCGTCAGCGGCGCATTCCTGATGTTTACTCCCGCGAAGCAGTTGGGCGAGAACGGTTTCCTGCTGTTCGCAGACTGCGCCGTCAACCCGAATCCGGATGCAAAGCAGTTGGCAGAGATAGCCATTTCTACCGCTGAGACGGCAAGAACGATTGCCGGTATCGAACCGCGCGTAGCGATGCTCTCTTTCTCGACGAAAGGCAGCGCCAAACATGAGTTGGTTGACAAGGTAGCCGAGGCGACAAAACTCGCCAAAGAGATGGCTCCTGAGCTGGCACTCGACGGCGAGTTGCAGGCTGATGCGGCGCTGGTAGAGAGCGTGGCGAAGACCAAGGCACCGGGCAGCCCTGTAGCCGGCAAGGCAAACGTACTCGTATTCCCGGATCTCCAAGCCGGTAACATCGGCTACAAACTCGTGGAGCGTTTCAGTGGCGCAGATGCCGTAGGTCCGATCCTCCAGGGTATCGCTGCTCCGGTGAACGACCTGAGCCGCGGATGCAAGGTGCAAGACATCGTGCAGATGGTAGTGATTACGGCGAACCAAGCGATTAAATAATTGAGGATCCGCCAATCTTGGCGGATGCAAGGGGAGAGACTAACGCCGGATGGCATCCGGCACAAAAGAAGAATTTTATACCAAAAGAAGAATTTTTTATACCATAATTGAAAACATATGAAGATATTAGTATTGAACTGCGGAAGCAGTAGTATCAAGTATAAGCTCTTTGAGATGGAGAGCAAGAAAGTGATGGCACAAGGCGGTATCGAGAAGATCGGTCTGCCGGATTCGTTCCTGTTAGTCAAACTGCCGAACGGCGAGAAAGTGAAGTTCGAGAAACCGATGCCGGAACATACTGTCGGTATCGAGCTTATCTTGGAGAAACTGGTGGACCCGGAGGTAGGTTGCATCAAGGACCTCCAGGAAATCAACGCCGTAGGTCACCGCGTGGTACACGGCGGCGAGAAATTCAACAAGTCTGTGCTCATCACGCCGGAAGTGAAACAGCAGATTATCGAGTGCATCGACCTGGCTCCGCTGCACAACCCTGCTAACCTGAAGGGTATTGACGCTATCGAGAAGATCCTGCCGGGCGTACCGCAGGTAGCTGTCTTCGACACCGCTTTCCACCAGACGATGCCGGACTATGCGTACATGTACGCGCTTCCTTATGAACTGTATGAGAAATACGCTATCCGCCGCTACGGTTTCCACGGCACGAGCCATCGCTACGTAAGCGCGCGCGTATGCGAATATTTAGGTGTAGATCCGAAGGGCAAGAAGATTGTCACCGCGCATATCGGCGGCGGCGGCAGCTGCACGGCAGTGATGGACGGCAAGAGCGTGGACACGAGTATGGGTCTGACGCCGGTGGAGGGTCTGGTGATGGGTACCCGTGCCGGTGACCTCGACCTCGGCGCCGCAACGTTCATCATGGACAAGGAGCACCTGAGTACGGCTGAGTTCAACAACCTGGTGAACAAGAAATCGGGTCTGCTCGGTGTATCGGGCGTGTCAAGTGACTGCCGCGACATCGAGGCGGCTATCAACGCAGGCAACAAACGTGCCGACCTGGCCCGTAAGATGTTCATCTACCGTCTGAAGAAATACATCGGCGCATACGCCGCTGCGATGAACGGCATTGATATCCTGGTATTTACCGCCGGCATCGGCGAGAACGATCCGTATATCCGCGCAGAGGTGATGAAGGGTCTGAGCTATCTCGGCATCGAGTTGGACGAAGAGGCGAACCAGGTACGCGGCGAAGAGCGCATCATCTCCAAGCCGGGCAGCAAAGTGACGGTTGTACTCGTGCCGACCGACGAGGAACTGATGATTGCCAGCGATACGGAGGCGCTTATTAATTGAGAATTGAGAATTGAGAATTGAGAATTCATTCAATTGAGAATTGAGAATTGA
The DNA here is from genome assembly GCA_902799185.1 of uncultured Bacteroidales bacterium. Lineage (GTDB taxonomy): Bacteria > Bacteroidota > Bacteroidia > Bacteroidales > Paludibacteraceae > Colicola. Next base: position 47,935 of record CADBZO010000002.1, read on the forward strand.
GAATTGAGAATTCATTCAATTGAGAATTTTACCATTGAAAAACACACCACATTGTATGATAAATAAACCCATTATTTACCAACTCTTCCCTCGCTGGTTCGCGAATTACAACGAGACCCGTAAACGCGACGGCAGCAGGGAAGAGAACGGTTGCGGCCGGTTCGTGGATATCAACGAGCGTGCACTCAAGTCCATTGCGGATTTGGGTGCTACGCATGTCTGGTACACCGGCATCATCCGTCACGCAACAGCGGAGTATAACTCCCCCGCTATCACCAAAGGCAAGGCCGGTTCGCCATACGCCATCACCGATTATTACGACGTCGATCCCGACCTGGCGAAGAACGTCAACCGGCGTATGGAGGAGTTCGAATCGCTGGTAGCCAGGACTCATGAAGCGGGGCTGGGCGTGATTATTGATTTCGTGCCCAACCATGTGAGCCGCGAATACAAGAGTCTCAGTAAGCCTGCCGGCGTGCAGGACCTGGGCGAGGGCGACCATCCCGAATGGGCTTTCTCTCCGCTCAATAACTTCTATTACCTCCCCGGCGAACGTTTCACCATGGACAAGGATCTGCAGGGCTACGAGGAGTACCCGGCCAAGGTGACGGGCAACGACTGTTTCACCTCCCATCCCGGTCCCAACGACTGGTATGAGACGGTCAAACTCAACTACGGCGTGTTCTACCAGGGCGGCGGTGAGAAGCAGTTCGACCCTATTCCCAACACGTGGGTGAAGATGCGCGATATCCTGCTCTTCTGGGCGGACAAGGGCATCGACGGCGTGCGGGTGGATATGGCGGAGATGGTGCCTGTGGAGTTCTTCGCATGGGCGATAGCGCAGGTGAAGAAGAAACACAAGAAGTTCCTTTTCATCGGCGAGTGTTACGACCCGAACCGATATGACGCTTACCTCGCGGCGGGATTTGACTATCTCTATGACAAAGTAGGCATGTACGATTACCTCCGCGGCGTGACCAGCAAAGGCTGGCCGGCGTCGGGTATCACCCATTACTGGATGCAGCACGGTGACGAGCGGCTGAAACACATGCTCTATTTCCTGGAGAACCACGACGAGCAACGTATCGCCAGCGGTTTCTTCTGCGGCTCCGGCCGTTGCGCCGAGCCGGCGATGATCGTAGCGGCGACGTTGAACCAGTGCCCCGTGATGATCTATTCCGGCCAGGAACTGGGTGAGCGGGGCATGGATATGGAGGGCTTCTCCGGTATCGACGGACGGACTTCTATCTTCGACTACTGGGGCGTCAAATCCCTTCAGGCATGGGCGAACAAGGGTAAGTTCGACGGCGCCAAGATGAACGACGCGCAGAAGGAACTGCGTAGTTTCTATGCCCGTCTGCTGACGCTGGCGCGTGACGACAAAGCCATCCAGAAGGGACAGATGTACGATATCACCTACGCCCAGGGCGAGGGTTTTGACAAGCAGCAGCATTATGCTTTCCTTCGTCATACGAAAGGCGAGACGCTGCTGGTGGTGGTCAATTTCCACGACCGCGAGCAGGCTATCAACGTCCGCATACCCAACGATGCGTTTGTCTATCTGGGGCTGGAGGAGAAACCGGCTGCTACGGCGGTGGACCTCCTGCGTGGCGGCAAACGCACGATGGATTTCACGCCTGACGGATGTACGCAGATTGTCCTGCCGGCGTGGAAAGGCGTGATTCTGAAAATCAAATAACCCCCTCCCAACCTCCCCCACAGGGGGGAGGAGAAAGGAACTTTGAATTGGAACAGATTAGGGACATAGCAAGACTGGTGAGGTGGAGCAATCTGCTCTTCCTCGCCGCCCTTGTGTGGCTGATGGAGAAATGGGTGGCGGTTCCGGTGCTGGATGCTGCGGCTTTCGGCGAGCAGCTGCCGTGGTACACCCTCACGCTCCTGACGCTTGCTACGGTGCTCATCGCCGCCGGTGGATATGTCATCAATGATTATTTCGATGTGAAGATCGACCGTATCAACCGCCCTGACGAACTGGTGGTGACGCGTACGGTCACCAAACAGGCGGCGATGACGCTCAGCCTTGTTCTGAGCGGGGGAGGTATCGCCTGCGGGCTGGCTGTGGCGGTGTTGCTCAGGAGTATCGCCATGGGCATGCTTTTTATCCTGGTGCCGGGGCTGCTGTGGTTCTATTCGTCGAGTTACAAAAGGCTCTTCCTCGTCGGCAACCTCATCATCTCGCTGCTGGCGGGACTCACGCCGCTGCTGGTGGCGATGGCGAACGTGTCGCAGTTGCGGCTCCGGTTCGCCTCTATCCTGCCTTATACCACGCTCACGCATGATCTATACGCCTGGCTTGGCGGCTTTGCGCTCTTCGCGTTCCTGCTGACGTGGATCCGTGAGATCGTCAAGGATATGCAGGACCAGACGGGCGACCGCGAGTATGAGTGCCACTCCATGCCGGTGGTGTGGGGGGAGAAGAAGACGAAAGTTTTCGTCACCGCTCTGGCTCTCCTGACGGTAGCCGTGATCGGTCATCTGTGGTATCACGTCCTGCCGTTCCCGGTCAGCTGGATGAGCCTCAGCACGCGGTATATCTTCTTCGGTATCATTGTGCCGCTGCTCTGTTCGCTCTGGCTCCTCTGGGCGGCGAAGATACCCTCCGATTACAAAGCATGCCAGCAACTCGTCAAATTCACGATGCTGCTGGGCATGCTCTATAGTTTCTGTATCGTCCGAGGTCTCTAACCTCTCAACTCTCAACTATCAACTGTCAACTATCTCAGCGCAATCACCTGCGCCTCCTGGTTGTTCATACCCGGCATAGTACGTCCAACGCCGGCGTTGATGTAGGTGGGGTCGCAGACGGTGTATTTGCGGTTCTTGTAGGTCAGGTAATCGCCGCGTTCCTCGTTGCTGAAGCCTACCGCCGAAGCCAGATGCCCCGGGTAATAGAGCAGCACGACATCCAGTCCCACCAGGTCGCGTACCAGCCGCGAGAAGAGGATAGCGCGGTCTTCGCAGTCACAGTACGGATAGTAGAGGGTCTCTTGCGCGAAGAACGCACGGTCCTGCCCCCATACCTCGTCGTCGTATTTGTACTGGAAGGCGGTCTGCACCCAGTTCAGCAGGATCTCCACCGCCTGCCGCTCGTTCATGCCGGAGATGGTCTTCTTGAGCGTAGGGTAGAGTGCGTTCTGGATGGACTTGTCCAGCGGGGTGTTCGCATAAGCGGCCCAGCGGGTGGTGAAATCGCCTTTGTAACATGCCTGCGGGTAGCTGTTGAAGAAATCGATGAGGTTCTTGTTCACGCTCACGGAGGCGGTGACGCCTTTCTTCGAGGTCAGCGTACGTTTGGGCGTCGGGTCGGAGGTGAACTTCGGCAGCTGCGCTATCTGCATGGAGAGCGATTTCTCCTTGCCGTACTTGGATTCGCAGATATGCATCTTGCCGGACGGTTTGCCGTTGACGGAGTAGAATTTCATACCGTCCAGTTTGAAATACTTCATCCCGTAGATGTCGTACAGGCTGGCTACGAGCAGTCGCAGGGTGCCGTTGTCGTTGCCGATACGGATGCGGTAACCGGACTGTACCAGCAGGAACGCTTGCGCCAGCGTGGCGGCATTGCCTTTGCCGTACTGTTTCTCGCAGGCTTTGCCTAACATATCCATGTATGCCCAGTCGCAGAGCGCATTGGCCTTGCGGGCGTCAAGGGCGGTCTTGACGGTGATGTCATATTTAGAGTCCGAGAGGGCTTTCCATCCGTCGGCGATGGCGTTCTCGTCGCTGCCCGCCAGACGGAAGTTGTCGTTCTCCGGAAAACCGATTGTCACCAAGGCACCGTAGTAACCTACGCTCACGCGTTTGTAGGGCAGCTCTTTCGGTGTCTCCACCGGTGCTATCGGTTCCGGCGCAGGCGCCGGGGCGGGAATCACGATCACCGTCGGCTTCACGGCGATAGGCTTCGTCTCCAGGTCTTGCGGCACCGGGATAGAGGCTATCTCTTCGCGCACCACCGGCTCCTCTTCCGGTGCGGTAGGCTGTACAGGCTGCCGGGCCTGTTGCGGTTCGGGCTCAGGCGCCTGGTAAACCACCGGCGCTACTTCCTTCTCCTCTTTGGGCACATCGGCCTCGTGGGCGGGAAACTCCGCCCAGGCGCGGCGCATGAACTCCGCATACTCTTCGTTCACACGCTTACGGAAGGCGTCATACTCCGCCTGCTGGTTGTCCTTGAACTGGTTGAACTGGGCAGCCTGCTGCTGCCGGAACTGCTGGAAAGCATCTACCTGTGCGGTAGCGCTTACGGTTGCTAAAACAGAAAGGAAAAAGACTGTCTTTTTCATGGCGTGAAGTATTTGTTATTCTTTGGTAAACCGGTATTGCGACCGTCCGTTGGTCTCCCGTACGGCGATGTTCATGCTGTCGTAGGCGGAAACCAGATATATATGGGCGATGGGTACGTCGCGGAAATCCATTGTGGAGTACTCATAGAGGGTGTCATTGCTCTTCCTCCATCGGAACCATCCGTTGCCGTGGTAGTTCAGGTCCTCCTCCTGTACGTCGTCGGCCTCGTCCCACTCTTTGCCCCAGTAATGGCCTTCGCCGTCATCGTCGTCGTAGTACACTTTGTGCCAACCTTGGTTCTCGTTGTTCGCCCATCGTCCTACCATCAGCGGGTCGGCAGGCGGCATCTCGCCTTCGAAGAAGACGATGCTGTTGGTGGTGTGCTCGTTGGTCATCTCGCCGGACTCAGTCTCCTCGCTCCGGCTGTCTTTCGCCTCCGGATGTTCCTTCCCTGGTCCGCTCAGCCACACGGCCGCTCCGATGGCTGCTCCTACCATCACCACGCATGTAAGTAATATAACTGTAGGTTTATTCATTGATGTAAATCTGTTTCCGGCTGCAAAGATACAACAAAAATTGCACATATGCAAGATTTTGCCGAAAAAAATCATTAAGGGACTATTTTTCGCCATTTTGCATCCATCGTGTGCATCCATCGCACCGTGCACTTCTCGCGTGTTACTGCGCGAGCCTTATCCCCCACAACCGCCAAAGGCAGCCCGGAGACTGCCTTTAATCTACCGTCGCTTTCTTACGGAAATTGGGAATTATTCTTGGGTGTGCCCCTTGAAAAAATTGGTAAACGAACTCAATATAGTAATCAGTTTTGGGTGATCTTTTCTAATCAAGATACTTGAATAATACCGAACCTGATCAATCACCATTGACTCCGTATACATCGAATAGGAAGCACTTTCTACGTACGAATGAAACCATGCACGGAACATTCTATCGCGAGAAGCCTGACGCCCATCTGTTGTGTCGCAAATATATAACATTATCGTTTCTTTTTGAGCGAAGAACTCCTCAATAATCACTCTAACCGTCTCATATATATCTTCGTCTTTGCGTCCTTTTTTGCGCGACTTATTAATTAAAAAGAACTGATACACCCCGTCATTCATAAAGGATGTATCTTGCATAAAACCAGCAGAATAAACAATGCCGTACTTGGTCTTGAAGATGAAAATATTGTCATCCTCTTTTAGTACTTTATACGGCGACCGAGTATTAATGGTTTCGGCAGATAAGTGTATCATTGTGCTGTTTGGTATTCAGGATGCCTAGCCATAATTTCATTTACTCGTGCCTCAAACACCTTTCGCAAGCCCACCATCTTACGGAGTGCCTCCATGCGTTCCTCTTCCGAATTAAATTTTACGAATACACTGTCATCCATAATATTACCCTCCTTTTTCCTTTCCGCTGCAAAAGTACAAAAAATTATTCATATATACAAATTATTTCACAAAAAAAGTGCCCAATGGACTATTTTTCGCCATTTTGCATCCATCGTGTGCATCCATCGCATCGTGCACTTCTCGCGTGTTACTGCGCGAGCCTTATCCCCCACAACCGCCAAAGGCAGCCCGGAGACTGCCTTTCGTGGTTGGTGAGCGGTTTAATACGGATCGCCCGATGCCGGACGTCTTTCCGGAGCGGATGTCTCCGGTGCCGAACTGGAATCCAGCAATAGTACTGCTGTGTCAGGATGCACGTCCTGTACGTTACTAATAGGTTTCTTATACATCTTCTTCATAATTTTTTCGTTTCTTGTTTCCGGAACTCGGGATGCCGTTTCCGGCACCCCTTGTCCCTTTCACGTTTCACTTTTCAATTTTCTTTCCGGTCAAGTCATACATTTGTCCGCCGCGGAGGATGAATACCTGGTTGTCGATAATGACTTTTGTACATTGTACATTGTCACTTTGTACATTCTCCATTCCTGTAGCCACACCCGGAGTCTTGCGGACAAGCAGCAGGCCGTAGTTCTCTGTCGTGCCCTTGGTCAACTCAACCTCGCAAGCACTCATCGACAGGTTCCAGATAATAGTGCCCTCGTGCGTCAGGTAGATGTCGGCGTTCTCAACCTCCGAAACACTGATCGTGTACTCACCGGTCTGCGGAACGTACAGCGTCAAGTCAAACTCAGCCTTGTCATTAACCATCGGAGCGTTGACAACGCAGAGCTTCATGCCATAAGCCTTTCCGCTAATACGTGCCACTTTCGGGGTCTGACTCATAAACATCTTCACAAGGTCTTTGTCTTGCTCGTACTCATTGAGAGCATCTTCGCTTGCAGAGATATAGAGTTTGTCTTTGGATTCTTCGTTACCGAAACTTACAGCGACATCCTTAATCTCATTAGCTTGAACGCGAGCCGGAGCAGCGCTTCCTCCTACTTCGCCCATGGATACATAACTTGTCTCACTTGCTTTGTAGAAGAACGGCAGACCTACAGGAATCGTCATACTCGGAGTAATGGTAATGTACTCATATGTGTACGGATCCAGATACTGAGCATTGTAAGCAAACCTACCTTCTATCCATCTCGGGTTACCGAAACCGTTCCAACCCTTGTCATTATCGTTTTCACTGGTGCCATCATATGCCTCAGCTTTCATACTATTCGTCTGAGTCATTTTACCTGCTTGAGTAGCTTTGAAACGGAATGTCTTAGTTTCGCCATCTACTGTCATCAGGTAGAATACACCAGGTTTCAGGGTACCGCGATACTTCTTCCAGCCGTATTGATCGTTTGCACGGATGTCACCATGATAATCCATGATCGCGTAGTTCACTTCGTTCGTCAGCTTCTCGCCGGTCTCTGCACTAAAGATACCGCTGATTGCATCTACCTCGAACGGCAGCGAGAATGCGTGCCATTGGTTCGGATCTGCCTGAACACCTGCCTTGCTGGTACCAAGCGTCAAGTCGTAGATGATCTCACCGCCGGTTGCCAGAGTGATGTTGGTTACTTCGCCCAACTCAGAAGCAGTACTGTGGAAATTACCATTGTTATCCGCTGCGCCCATCTTGGTAGCGAAATAAACTGTCGGAGTTGTGGTAGGAGCATTAGTGACAATCTTACTACCCTCTTCAACCACTACGTTCTCAGCCGTTGTCGGTTGATCAACTACAATCGTTGCACCGTTCTGAGCGGTAATGCTCTTCGCATTGGTCTCAGCGTCAATAGTCAGCGTTACATTCGCACCGCTTGCGATAATATTCTCGCCTTCTACATAACCGAGATCAGAGATTTTGGCTGTAGCCGTTACCTCCACTGCCTTTCCGAAGAGCAAGATAGCCTGCATGTTAGAGCCTGCACCATAGGTCTTAAATCGTGGGTTACTGCTATTGTATTGGATCCATTTATTGTTTGTATTCTCAATCTTTACGTTATTACCGTTAAAGCTAATTGTCCAAACAGTTGCATTCACCTTCGTATCCCACTTCAAATCATCATTGGAATTTCCATAAGAAGTCAGATAGTTCGTACCATCCTTCGTGATTTTCCAACCATTCTCTACTTGTTCAAGGGTCATTACCAATACATCTTCCGTGTACGAAGCGACACCGTTGTTCAGCGTGATATACTCTCCGCTGACAGAACTCATAAAGTTCTTACCGCTTGCGAATTCACCTGCCATTGCAAAGGTTTGATCTGCACTATAACCCAGAGCAATCTGCATTCCGTTAGCCAAAGCACTTGCGCTGGTTATCATCGTCAACTTCTCTGAAGAGATATTCTCCTTCTTCCATTGAGCGACGAACTCTACTGCACTTGCAGGCATCGTGAACGAAGCCCCTGCTGCATATAGTTTGCCGTCGTATTTCCAGCCTTGGAAGTCATAGCCACTCTTTACAAGTGCACCTTCGTTAGCAATTTCAAATGCATCGCCTGCGTATTGATCGTCCTCAGTAGGAACGGTACCAGTAGCACCGTTGGCATTATAGGTTACATCATAAGTTGCAGCATAATTCCATTGAGCAGTCAGCGTAATGTCTGCATCGAAGGTGTAAGCTTGACCTGCTTCATATACATCATCGCCGTTCTTCCAGCCTGCGAACTCGCTGTGCAACTTCGTCGGAGCCTCTGCGCAGATAGTCAGTTGGCTACCCTTGTTAATAATAGCATTCTGGCAACCGCCTTCACCACCGTTAGCATTGAACGTAATAGTCACTTTCTCTACCGGCGAAGAGGTGTAGAGAGTCCTGCTTGCATCATATTCTACGTCAATGTGAGTGATTTGGTTAGCATTCTGTACCGGGACAATATAACCCGCTGTTACCGTCTTTCCGGCAAAACTCAAATTCTGCGAAGTAGCGTCTGTTCCTTGAACTACATAGGTGATGTCGCCGCTTCCGGAATAGTCACTTTCACTAAAACCTACTTTCTTTGCTGCACCACCGGTTATGGCAATGCTTACAATATTATTCGGGCACGTCGGTATCTTGATAGAAGAATTCTTTCCTTTATTAATTTGCATACCATTATTCTTATCAGCCTTCACAACCCACGCACTACCATCAGTAGCCGTAACATCTTTGGCACTGCCATAACCTAATGTCAAAGAAGCCACATCGGTTGTGTAATCCAATACATAGTGGTTGGTTTCGCCAGCACCTTCAACACGTTTGTAAATACCATACAGCGTCAGGCTGCTCTCACCGGCTTCCGGAGTATAGCTTGTAATGATTGTCGGCATTTCCTCTACTTCGTCGGAAACCTCGGTCTCAGACCAGCCAAGGAAGGCAAAGCCGTTAACCGTTGGATAAGTTGCACTTGCCAGGCTATACTCATCTGTCTGCGGAGCATTGGCGCTGAACACCTCTTCACCGTTTACTTCGAATGAGATAGCACATGTAGCAACCTCTTCCCATTTCGGTTTAATTGTCACATCGGCAGCTGGCATCGTGAAGGACTCACCTAAAGCTTTCTCAAGAACTGTCTCATCATAGGATACTAACCAGCCCATGAACTTATTTCCCTCTTTAGTGTAAGGATTAGTTTCCGGCAACGTAACCGTTGCGTTCTCTAACTGATTGGCAATAGTCGGATTGGTTCCTGTACCACCATTTGCAGCAAAAGTAACGGTATAACGTGTGCGCGCTGCAATCACATGCACAGTAAAGGTAGTGCTGTTAGCTTTGTAGTTGACAGAACCGTTATTTGCTGTTGCCTCGAGATTAGCCGTAACGGTTACGTCTCCCGCTCCTACTGCATGGAGGGTAAGACCATCTACCGTTAATTTCTCTAAGTCGCCCGATTCCAGACTGACAACACCGTTTCCTTGTTTGGTAATCAGTTCTGTTACATCTAAGTCAGCTTGACCAACCTCCAATTCGGCAACATCCTCAACAGAGATTGTCGGAAGGGCTTTCTTCAACAGGTAAACCAGCGGTGAGGCCTTCAATTCAGGAGTTGCACTTTTGTAATACAACATATGACCTTCGATTATCACTTCGTCACCTTTGGCGAGATTATTGTTGCTATCGAAGGAAGCATTTTCAAAGTATTTGCCTTGGTAAACCTGTAAACGTCCTTCTTCCTCTTCCGTATCATTGATATAATACGTAAGTTGACCATTGTTGTTTGGTGTACCTGTTGTACATACGAATCCGTGAACATACATTGCAGTCGGATCTGCGCTTGTAGAAGTATAAGTGCTCTTTTTGATGATCTCAATAGCATCTGCTACAGAATGAGCCGTTTCTTGGGTGTTGTAAATCGCTTTAACGGTAACCGAGTATGTAGTTTCTTTCGATTTGTATTCAACCGTAATGGTATAGTTGTCTGCTACATCCTTATCATAAACGGACTTCGTGTCGTAGTTGGCATCTGTCAAGAGTTCAGTTACTTCTTCTTCAGGAATGTCCTCTACATAAGAAGCATACACTTTCGGCTTCGGCAAATCAAAGCCGACAAACGTATAAGTACTTGCGTACTCCAGACGAATAGAAGCTACTGTCTTGGCCGTAAAGGTCACTGCCACTACTTTCGGATCGCTGGTTACGTTGCCAAGCGTAGCTGTTACATTTACATCGCCGGCGGCAGTAACTTCATAAGTGGTTTCGCCTGCGGCTTTCCATGTAACCTCATTCGTCACATCTTTAGAGTAGCCGGTATTGTTATAGTTTGCGGTTGCTGTCAAACCTGCAAAACTAAACTGGTTATCCTCTTCAGAATAAGCCGTTTTGCTGGCTGTACCGCCTACTGTGACAGAAGAAAGAACTTTTGCCGTATATTCCTCTATAGTATTGTCTGCGGCTAACTCATGAGTAGTGCTTTGGAAATAGGTATAATTACCTTTCAATGTCACTTTATCTCCTACAGCAACTACTGAAGCTGCTGTAACTCCTGTCGCATCTTTTGTTCGATAGCCCTCTAACTGAGGCGAGTTGCTATCAAAGTCATCTGCTATGTTAATCGACACATTTTTATGCTGGCTACTATACTCTGTAACGATTTTAGTCACAACACCCGTTACGATGACATCATTTAACTCGGTTAATGAGTTTTCCTCTAAATAAGAGAACAAGTCTCCTATTGTTGCAAACGGAATATTGATTGTATAAGTAGCGGTTGCAACTTCGGAAGTCTCATAACCATCTTTTACTGCAATAGCCTTAATAGTTGTAGTACCGCGCGCGCTCAGAGTGAACGGCTCGCTATACAAGTGCTGTGCATCAACGGTTGGGTCATTACCGTCTAACGAGTAGTAAATAGCCGCATCGTTGGTCGCAGCCAGCGTAATGGTCTGCGCCTCATAGTACGTACCAGCCGTCAAGCCCGTCGGAGCATCCAGAACCGGCAGAGCAGCCGAACCACTAATTACATAGTCAGAATAGGAAACATTTTGTTCCACCTTATAGAAATACGCAGGGTTACCCGTCGATTTATCAGATGCATACCAACGCAATCCAAAAGAGTCTTGATCGGAATTATATCTTAATCTTGTCGCTGTTTCTTCTGAGGATCCACGAATAGCGCCATCCGCCTGCAAAGCTATCATAGTAGAAGTGGTAGACATTTCGAAACCGCCAGAGCGATTTTTCAAGTATGCACTTCCGTCATATGCTGTTAAAGCAGATGTTGTCCCTGAAAGTGTAAAATAGATTGTGGTAGAAGCATTCATTGTTCCCCATTTTAAATCACTTCCGGTTCCACTATAAGTGCTAAAATATTTGATGCCGGCCGTTTTATGGTTAGCACCAATCACGTATTGTGCACCCTGTTCTGGTGCAGAAGTCAGCGGTGTACTTGATATGGTAACATCTCCACTACCTGCCGTTGCATAAACTGCATACAGTGTTACTGCGGCATTGCTCTGGATAGTGAAGTTTGCACCCTTAGCAAAGTAAGTCTCTTCGTCGCTCTCATCGCCATCTTCAAAGTCAGACTTGGTGGTCCAACCAACGAACGTCTTGCCGCTGATTTCATTGGTTACTTCATCCGGCAAAGCAAACGGAGTCATAATCTTCTTAGATCCGCCGCTTACGCTGTTATTATTCTCGCTGTAGGTTACTGCTACAGAAGGATAATCGCTCGTTGTGAAGTTACCTTCACGCAAGGTGTTGTTTTCGTCGCAATAAGACGTGCCATCACCAATACCCATGATGGTGAAGTAATAGGTGGTATTAGCATCCAAATCTGCAACATTAAACGATGTACCACTTGTTACAAGGTCAGAAGCGACCTCGTTGGTCTTCTCATTATCAGAATAAACATGTACTTCGTATCCTTGAGAAGCGTTAGCTAATGCAACCCATGCGATTGTTGCGCTGTTATAGGTCTTCGTTATCTCACCTAAGGTCGGAGCATTGAGACCCGTACATGCTTGTGCTTGGAAGTTAGCGGTGATCGTACCTGCTGCGCCAATAGTAGCAATTGCACCATTAGCTTTTGTGGCATCGTCAAATTCGATATCCTCTGTATTTGCTGTCCAGTTAACAAACTCATAACCCGGGTTTGCGGTTGCTACCAGGGTAACATCATCTGCGTATTCGGCATAAACAGTAGCCGTACCGCCATTGATAGTAGCTGAACCCATTTCATTGTCGTTAACCGCTACGGCTACATTAATGAGTGCTAACTCATCAGCAGTGATCGTAATGGGATAAGCAGGCATGGTCAGTTTGCCATCCTTATCAATATTAACAATGGTGTTGGCATCACCTGTTTTGTATGCCCTGAGAGTGAAACGATAACCAGTTACATCCGCAATAGAGGCTGTCAATACAGTTCCTTCAGTAACTTCATTCGCACTCGCTACATTGTCATCACCCTTCTTCACAACTACCGTACCGTGTTCCGGATTTGTAATCGCCACCGCTGAGGAGATCGGTTCGTATAATTCAAGAACAATGTCGTCTATTGCACGTTTTGCATTGCTACCAGCATACTCTATTTGTACGTAAACATTACTTTTTTTATAATTAGACAAATCAATAGATCTTTCTTGCCATGTGCCAGCGGAACCCGTAGTTGCATCCATAGAAGAACCTACTTGCGTCCATGAACTACCATCTTCAGAGACATTTACCTTCCAATTTGAAGAAGTATTATTGCCCGTTTCCTTTGACGTGTAGAAAGATATACTTTGGGGTGAAACTTTATTTTTAGTTGTAATCTTTGCTGACGCTGTAGCATTATCTGAACTATTTACATTTGATCCCCATTTAGAACCACCCTGTGCAGTTATACCGCTGCTATGAATGCCGATATTCTCAAACTCCCAATTTATATACGGAGTTAGAACGCCCGCTTCAAAATTTATAGTATAAGATGTTATAGGCTCGCCTTTGGTGATTGTTGCCGAAACGACATCACTACTCTTTGCATCTTTGATAGCAATAGCCTTGATTGTTTTTGTTTCAGAAATAGTAAAAGGCTCATTATATTTAGTCGAACTATTATTAGGATCATTACCGTCTAAAGTGTAATAAAAATCTGCACCATCTGTACCCGAAAGGGTTATTGTCTTTGTCTCTTCATAGAATATAGTTCCGTCTGCCGGGTCAATAGAAACGGTCGTATTTCCTGACCCACCTCCGCTTATGTTATCTTCCGTAGTAAGAACAATGTCATCCAATCGGTTGTTATTGCTCGTTCCTGTTTTATTAAATCGCAAAGTCATCGTTCCGGAAGCTGTAAGCGTTATTGTCTTGCTATTTGCTCCTGTTGAGCAATTAGAACAGACTTGTTGTTCTGCTCCGGTCCCTATTTTGTAATATACGGCAAAATTAGTTCCGTTAGTTTTAAATGACAAAGTGAGATTCTTTGCTCCTTGCAAATCTATACCACTAATTGTCAACGAACTAGCCGCTTTCTTGTAGAAGAACAAATTATTCGTCGTAATCGAACCCGCAGTGTTGCTTTCGACGACGTCACTGTTATGATCTACAGAATATGACAATCCTGTAGTTCCACCAGAAGCTGTGGTGCCAGTAAAAGTATAACTACTTACGGCACCGGTGTACGAACCCCAAGTCTCTTGGAAGAGAGTTGTAGTTGTAGCCCACACTTGCCCGACTCCTATGAGTAGGAGTAGGAACAATGAAAATAGTTTAAGTCTTTTCATAATGTTATGATATTTAATGATTTATAATATGTTGCAAAAACAATTTAAATACATTTATATATGAAACACTTATTATCTCTTGAAAGGCTTGACGTTGGTAGGACGTTAGCCTTGACAGTCGGTTCACCGTCGGCTCACCGTCGGAGGACTATGCTAAAACACCTTGTTTTCATGCTACTATTTATGCTCAGTAGTTTGAATGTATGGGGAGCGGATGTTACGACCACTTGGACTGCCTCATCAGGAGGATTAGGTAGTGGTATTGGTTCCGGAACAATCAACACAACAGTATCAGGATCAAGCACTACTCAAAGTTGGAGTTATACAAGAACTTTAAGTAGTGGAACTTCTTACACAGGATGGACAAGCAATTGTATTCAACTTGGAAAGAATGGAGGCGTAGAACATTTGACGCTCACCACATCGAATATTCCCGGTACTATTAAATCTGTTTCCATAGAATGTTCTAGTCATGGCGGTAATCATAATGTAGCAATATCGGTCGGTGAGACATCTTATCTCGCTAGCACTGCGACGGCATCTTGGACAACAGTAAACGCAAAATCCGGAACGGGCACTTCCTCTGGAACTATTACTATTTCGTTCACGGGAGGAAGTCGTGCCTTATATATCAAGTCCATTACAGTTGTTTATAATAATGATGGTGGTGGCTCACAACAACCGACCGTTTAATTGGAACCAAAAATAGACCTATAGATCTTAGTTTAAGTGTTTCATAATGTCAATGTTCATTTCGCTCATTTTTGAGTGCTAAGCGTGGCACTGTATTTTATTTTATGCCAAACAAATCATTGTATTTATTTGAAAGAGTTTTTTCAATATCCTGCCTATAGTCCTCTATTGTAAACTTTTGTATATCAGCCACCCATGGCTCACCAAACATATTGGGTGTTGTATTAAGGAAATCTCGGAAGCGCCTTTTAATTTCCTCGATATTATGCTCCAAAGGCTTATATACCTTTACAAAACCTTCTATGCTCACTTCCACGCCTCCTTTTTTTCTGCTCTTCTCAAAACTATAATATAATAATTCTCCAATTTGTTTCTCCTTAATGTTAATTCCTATTTTCTTACAATTCCCAAGATGCACTTCTTTTTGTGTGCGTATAAACGGATCAATCTCTGCTACAGCGTTACATTTTGTTGTAATGTGCAACCAAAAAACCTTAAACTTACTCTCTTCTTTACACGTCCCATTTGGGAGGTACTCCTTCGAAATCAATTCTCTAGATTTACTCTCTATCTCCCTATCAAGCCATCCTGACGTTGTCCTTTCCAATTCATTCGCCAAAGCATCAACTGCATTCTGGTCCGATAAATAAAACGGTTTCAATTCACTCATTGTATATCCTTTCTTCTTTCTTGTTTGTTTTGCAATCAAAAGGCAACTCATTGCCCGATAACTATATATAGTGCTCTTTGAAATAGTGAGATTAAAGAATAGAGACACACCGATGTGCATCTCTATCAAAACAAGGATTTATTACATGCCGTTCAAGAACGGGATTACTTTTGTTCGCTGTGCTTGGCTTTAGCAATAGCGATTGCCCGTTGCATTTTCTCCGCGAGTACTTTCTTGTCGGGTAGTTGTGTGTAATATTGTGCCACTTTAATGGGGCTTTGCTCGTCCAGCATGAGGTACTCAATATGTTCGGTGTTTCCCTCTGAACAGAGAATCAGTCCGATAGGCGATTCCTCTCCTTCACGGCGTTCGTTCCTGTTCAGATAACGCAGATACAACAGCATCTGACCTTCGTGTTCGGGTTTGAACTTACCTAATTTGAGATCAATGGCTACTAATCTCCGCAAGCCGCGGTGGTAGAAAAGCAAGTCAATATAATAGTCCGTTCCGTCCACCGTGATACGTTTCTGGCGAGCGAGGAAAGCGAAATCCGTTCCCATTTCGGAGATAAACTCCTGCATCTGAGAAATTATTGCGCTCTCCAGATCTTTCTCGGAGAAACTGTCCGGCAGCCCCAAAGCATCCAGAAAATAACTGCTGCGGAATACCAGATCCGGCACTAACATATTCGACTCTGCCGTTTCATCCAAAGTCCTGAGAATCACCTCTTCCGGCTTCCGGCTGATGGCTGTGCGCTCGTAGAGTTGGCTGTCGATTTTCTTGTCCAATGTGCGGGTATCCCAATGCTCATGGTAGCACATCTGCATGTAGAACTTGCGTGCAAGCGGGTCGGAGAGGTACATAATAGACTTGAGATGAGACCAACTGAATTGTCTCTGCACTGCGGAGACAATGTCGGACTCGGTAAAAGTCTCTGCACTGCGGAGACAATGTCTCAAGGTTTTCTCACTCCATCCTTTGCCATAACGCTCGGTCAGGCGTAGCGACAAGTTCTTAATAACTTGTTTGCCGTACTCAGCGCGTTTGTTGTAAAGAACATCCTCTTTGATGCGCTTGCCAACCAACCAGTTTGTGTGACAAACTTCCGAGTTAACATATACTGCAATACGTGTACGGGTGTCATCTATTATGTGACATACATCGGAGTAAAGTTGCTGGCTTTCGGGCAATGAAGCTACCGTTTGTTCGGGTTTCTGTGTCATAAAGTTATTTTGTAAATCCGCTGCAAAGATACAATATTTTTTTGAAATAATTGCAATACATTTCAAACTTTATATAAAAAGTCTTCATTTTTGAAGTAAATTTCAAACTTTTGCCTTGTTTTGATACAAAATCTCAATACGTCAAAGAACGCTATATACAATTGCACAAAAGTACAATAATATAAACAATCAAATTTAAACAATTATGAAACAATCATTTGTTTTAAGATGTCTCTTAACCCCAAGAATAAATCTTGAGGTACGATTGTCTCATAATTTCAAAGATCAATTCTACCTGTTTGTGAGTGCCGGTAGAGACACTATGGTTTGACTTTGTACATTGTACATTGTCCCTTGGTACATTATTATTGCCTACTGATTTGCATACAAAAAGCAACAACATCTTCCGACATTGTTGCTTATAAAAGGATATTTCAACTGTCCGAAAAAATCGGACACTTGATTTTACTCAGTCACTTCTTTTGCATCATTAAACGGCAGTTCCTCCGGCGGATTGGTGAAGTTCATCGCCCGTTTGTCCGAGATAACTGTGTCCCCCAACTCCTGTTCCAGTCGCTCACGTGCCACATGCGCTACATCGCCGCCACGTCTTGCCACTTGTGCGTTTTGCGCAAAACCCTTGGGATTCTCCCGTTTGCTGAGTTCCGTAGCCGCCGCTTCCGCCAAACCGTTGAGCATCAGTTCCACGTTGGTCATGTTATCCCGCAGACTCTCTTTGCGCAGCCCCTTGAACTCCTTATACTCGCGGGTGGTCATACCGCTCCAGGCCTTGGAGATGATGTCTGTCAGCAAAGCATAATCCCGGTTCTCCTGCATCCCGCCGCGCTGCCATTCGTCCGTCAGACCTTTGCGTATCTCTATTGTCTTGATGCGCTGGTTGATCCAATCCTCCGAATAACCCAGACGGCGATAGTCTTTGATAGCCTGCTCAATACTCAGCTCCGGATCCTGTAACTGGTTCATACGCTCCTGACCAAGTGCCGCCAGCCATAACTTGAAAGGCTCAGCTTTCTTGCTCGGAATCGATTGTATCAGCCTGAAAACCTGCTCTGTATCTGCTACATCGGTAAGGTATTTCTTACCATCAGCGGCGGGTAATTTCAGTTGTACGATTTTTTCGTACACCTCACTTCCTTCCGCGGCCAACTTGCGTTTCAAATCACTCCAATAGCGACGAGGAGTGTTCGTGTCGGTTAACACTTGGATGACATCTACCACTGAGAAAAAGTATTTCTCTTGTTCGTCATCCCACACGTAGCGGATATGCTTGCCGTCAAATAATTGGATTGCTTCTTCTTGTGCCATAACTCATTGAATTATGCTGCAAAGGTACAAAAAAATTCTGACATATGCAAGTTTTTGAGCGACAAAAAGCAGCAAAATGTGCCATTGCCCCTTTTATAAGCAAATCAGTATTTCAAAGATCAATTCTACCTGTTTGTGAGTGCCGGTA
This sequence comes from uncultured Bacteroidales bacterium, assembly GCA_902799185.1. GTDB lineage: Bacteria > Bacteroidota > Bacteroidia > Bacteroidales > Paludibacteraceae > Colicola. The sequence continues at coordinate 65,881 of CADBZO010000002.1, forward strand.
GAGGCACTATGGTTTGACTTTGTACATTGTACATTGTCCCTTGGTGCATTATTTGGCATAACGAAAGTTTCCAACGTGAAATACTTAATATAACCCGTTTCTCCTCTCCTTTGGCTCCGATAAACGGCTCGGTTGATATGAACCGGTGAAGTGCAGGCTTTCGCGTATATCGGGATGGATGCAAAAACTCTTTTATTTAGTTATATTAAGTACGTCAACTGGATTTCAATATTATTAAAAAGAAAACAAAACCGCATAAAGCGATTTTGTCTTATACAGGCGCACATAACCCTTTCACGGAGTTCAGTCCGGATGTAACTTGCTGATATGTCGCGTTCGTTTGCATACAAAAGTAGTGTCTTAACCGTTGGTACTTCTGTTTGTTTTCAAAAGCGGTGCAAAGGTACAAAAAATTTTCCACTTATGCAAGTAAATAAGCAAAAATTTATCTTTTGTTGAACACTCTTTGCAAAAACGCCTGTTCAGGTGGCTTTTTCAGCATTTTGTGTTGTATATTCTTCGCAGATAAATGCCTGGATATAGCGTCGCAGAGTGTTGCGGGAGCATCCCAGACGGCTGGTTATCTGCCGTTGCGAGCACCCCCGCGCTATCGACCTGCGGATATATGCGTCGCGGGGGTAAAGCGGGTGTGCCTCCTTGCGGGTGCAACTGCCTTTCGGCCGTCCTACAGGCTTGCCCTCCGCCTTGAGCCTGGCCAGCGCCTCGCGTGTCCGCTGGCTGATGAGCGTGCGTTCGATCTCCGCCGACAGACCGAACGCGAATGCCAACACTTTGGACTGGATGTCATCCCCCAGCCGGTAACCGTCTTTGACCGTCCACACGGAGCAGCCGCGGTTCATGCAGAGACTCAGGATCTCCATAATCATGTACAGGTTTCTGCCCAGCCTGCTTAACTCGCTGCAGATGATCAGGTCGCCTTTGTGCACATGCCTCAGCAGCCTGCCCAGCCGGCGTTTGGAATAAGGCTGCGTGCCGGAAACCGTCTCCTCTATCCAGCCATCCACACTCATCTTTTCTTTGAGACAAAACTGATTGATTTCAAACCGCTGATTCTCAACGGTCTGCTTGTCGCTGCTGACGCGAATATAACCATACTTCATAACCGTTTTTGCCACAAAGATACTAATTTTTTTTGATTATTCATCTTTCCGAGGCATGTTTTTTCGCGATTTCGTGCCCGCGTACCATATTTAATGCGTACGCGTGCTCCGTGTGCCCGTGCATATGTCCCGCGCGTTCACCGGTTCATATCAACCGAGCCGTTTATATGAGCCAAAAATAGACCTTTAGTATAGATCTTAGTTTAAGTGTTTCATAATGTCAATGTTTGCTCTTTATGGCTTGTGTTTTTAGTGATTACTATTATTTGCTGTTTAACTTTTGACTTTGACTACTGAAAAAGACTGAAAACAAACAATAAACGGCAATACCTCGTATCACCGTTTATCGCAAATGCAGCATCTGTACGCGCTTAGAGCGCTACCTTGCCAATAACTCTCGGCGAGAACAGTTCTCTAAACCAAGAGATATTGTTGCTCTTCTTGAGATCCAAGATCAGATGCTTTTGAATCTTTTGGCATACTTTGCTGTACTCCTCTTCGGACATCTGGTTCTTGCAGCCCTCTACATAACCGAGAAAAACCGCAGGAGTCTGAATACTCCGGAGCATTTTACCAATCGCTTCGCTGGGCATCTGTCCTTCCTCGTACAACCGGTACTGGTTGGTTCCCAGACCAAGGATCTCCGACATCTTGGCAGCCGAGAGTCCGTAAAACTTGCGAGTCTCGGTTAGCTCTTTGGGCGACGGAATCCCGTGCTTGGCACGATACTGGACATAGACACGCTGAACGTTTCCTTCATCAATCTCAGTATTGGTAAACTCCAAATTCGTTTCCAAATCACGAATGTTGTGATGCTCATATACGAATTTCTCGCCGCGATACTCCGTTTCGCGCATCTCTTTTTGGTAAACGGCTTCTCCTCCTGTTAAAGGACTCACAATTTTTTGTTGCGAAATCATGATTGACCTCCTTTCTTATATGGATAATTCATTGGAAACTCTGCTACGTGGAAAGAGATACAAATCGTTGAATGGTTAGGTAAACCATAACAGATTTTAATGTACACCTCTTGCCCTTTGACATCCTTTCCAAACACCCATAAATCGCCAAAACGATTTAACATGTTACGGATAGGTCCTTCAGAATAATCTTCAGGAGCAATGGTTTTTACGATTTCTTTTCGTTCATTGGCAGTTATCTCCAATTGATGAAGAGAATCATTGTTTTTATCTCGCTCATCCCAAAACAGGATGTCGAACACCTCTACTTTCTGGTGAAAGTCATTGAGGAACTTCTGTATTTCGGCTAAAGTAGCTATCATTTGTAGTAGTACGTTTGAAATTTTGTGCAAAGGTACAACAAAAAAATGACATACACAAGAGAAAACGACAAAAAATCAACTTTACAGTTGGATTTTGTGCATTTTTTTGATAAATCACAGTCTTTTTCAGTTTGTCAAAGAACTCTTTGCCTATATTCAAGTGCCGGCGGGCACTAAGTTATATTAAGTACCGTTAATTTATACTATATCGTTTTCGGCTTTTGGCTGAGCCGGGGATTGCAAAATACTTACAAAATACTTAATATAACTAATACAACTCATAGTGCCGGCACGGCACTCTAAAATGTGCAAAGCGGACATTGACATGATGTAAATAATAAAATCAGGCAAAAAGGAAAAGTTTTTTGCGTTTTTCTTTGCGTATATCATAAATTTGTTGTAATTTTGCAGCGGATTTAAGATTTACACGATTATGAGTACTATGGTTTTGGATAACATTGCTTCGTATATGTTTACGACAATGAGTCTGGCTGACCGTCAGTATCTTGCAAGCAAGATGGTTGCCGACCGCGACGAATACGGTTTGACTCCGGAGGAACGAACAATGGTAGAAAACTACCTTATTGATCGTGCAGAAAAAGCGGTTGACCGCATCGAAGCCGGAGAGTACTATGCAGGTGAAGAGACCGAGCAATATTTCACAGAGCGTATCCGACAAATGCGTGCTGCCGTATGACAATCAAGTGGGACAAAGGAGCGCGACAGTCAGTCGATGCTACTGCCCAATACATAGCCGAACACGACGGGGCGATGGCAAGTGCTGATTTTTTGGAAGAAGTGCTGCATGTCGTTCGATTATTACCGTTAGTTCCGTATCTTGGGGCTTTGGAGCGGCTGTTGTATCGCAGTAAAGTCAAGTTCCGCAGTATAGTAGTAGGCAAATACAACAAGTTGATTTATTACGTGCGCCAAGACGAGATCGTGATTGTTGATTTTTGGGATACGCGTATGAGTCCGAAGACTCTGGTACGGCGGCTGCAAAACAAAATTTAGACATTCTAAAGAGTAACCCCCTTTTGCCGGACATGAGAGAAATCTCATGTCTTGTTTTTTTTATTCACATCATTGTAAATACAATGTACAAAGGAGCAATAAATGAGGAGTGAATATACTATTTAGAACAGGACCATCACGGGACCATGTTCCGAGAACAACCTAACGACAGTACAATCAGAACAATAGAGAAGAAAAGTCAAAAGCAAATAATATTAACTAAAATAACAAACAATAGTGCTTCTTATCGGCACCTAAAAAAGGATAAGAGCGGACATTGAAATGATGTAAATAAATAACTAAAAACAAGGAAAAAAAGTAGGGAAGTTTGCCAACTTTGCCAACTTTGCCATGCAAATTTTTCATCGTGAGGAAACAGGACTTATCCAAAATCACGGGATATATACATAGTATATATAAGGTGAGGTAGGATACGATATTACCCCGATGCAATAAGGAGGTTAGTCTAATATCCCTATGACCTGTGTTTTGCAGGCCAAACGGGTTAAAACATCTGGTCCAAAAAAGGAACCATTTTGTGGAGCCACAGCAGTCGGTGCGGTACAAGAAGCCGTAACAGCCACTACATCAAATCCTGACATATAGAACCTCTTTGCCTTGTCTGAGGTATAGAAATATATAGTTTCAATTGTTTTGGTACTTACTAAATTTATATCTCTATTCCCTTTACTATTTGGTGCAGTAATAGAACCGGAAGTGGTTGCATCGTCTGTATAGGTAATAGTATAGTTTAAGTCTCCTCCATTAGTCGAAGGTTTCCATAAATTCTTCACAGTTATCTTAGAGGCGCAAATTTGACCAATCTTTGTTCCTGTAGATGTCATTGTTAACGTGAGAGAACCTGCATTATTTTTGTTTCCAAAAAGCAAGCCATCACTAGTAGTGCGAGAAGTTCTAACACCTGTGCAGGAACTGATATAATCTCCACCTGAGTTTATCAAGTCCTGTTTTGAGGTTTTTTCATTACCGCTATCATTGTAAGACTTAAAAGTAATAGAGTAATCTCCCCACGCATCCCCGATGCAGAGGGTTGTTAATAGGATGATGGTTACCAGCCATCGAGTTTTGGTAAAAATGTTAATGTGTTGCATATAATTGTTGTTTATTTATGTCAAATCAAAGTGTCCTGAAAAGGATGAAAACAAATAACAAAATTAAATATATGAAAAAGTATTATTCTTTTATCAATCATCTAGTAGCCGTCTTTGTGCTGCTATTTTTCCTCGGCATTACATATGCATGGGGTACAGATTCCTATGTGACCCTAGATTTCGAAGGGAGTGGTTCGTATCCTAACAATTCTGATTGGACATGTCCAGGAAGCGAATCTACAGATTATAATCATACTACGAGTGGAAGTAAAGCTTCGCTTGTAGCTGTTGCAGGTCCAGTTTACTATACATATGCTAATTCTTTGACAAATATCAAATCGGTAAGATTATATTTTCTTAGAAAATCAAATAGTACATCTGCTCCTACTTTCGTTGTGCAAGGGCGAGCAACTACTTCTGATAGTTGGGCAGATAAAAAAAGTAGTGGAGAGGTTGCAGTCGCAGGCAAGGGGTCATGGAAAGAGGTGATCATTACATTAGATGATTCCTATAGCGGTTATGTTCGAATTAAATATACCTGTAATAATGCCCCCAACAGATATATAGATGATATTCAAATCACATATGAAGAATCTTCTTGTACCGCTCCGACAGCAGTGGCTCCACAAAATGGTTCTATTTCCGGGACAGGGGTAACGCTGACGGTTACAGACGCAAATAATGCCAATAAATATGATTTTTGTCTGGCGACAAGTTCTACCGCAACGAAGAGCGTAACTGCTAGTGTAAATGATGGCAAATCAAAAGCTATTACAGGATTGAAGTATGGTACAACCTATTACTATTGGGCTCGAACGAATTGCGGAAGTAATAGTTATAGCAGCTGGTATCCGGCAAGTAATCCATCATCGTTTACGACCACTTGCCCTGCACCGACAAGCGTAACTGCAGGCTCGTTGACAACCAACGGTGTAACATTTACCATTACGGATAACAACGATCCTACTATCGCTTCATTCGGAAGTGGTTATGGCTACGAAATCTATTATAGTACAACCAACTCTGCACCCGGAGCAAGTCCATCAGGCACTGCAACAACAAGCGGAACATCGAAGGCCGTAACCGGTTTAACGTCCGGTGCTACGTATTATTTCTGGTACCGCGGTTATGGTCCCAATGCAAAGAGTAGTTGGGTAAGCGGTGGTAGTTTCACTACGGTTACTCTGTCGAGCATTACTATTTCTACTGCTCCGAGCACGGTTGCTTATTTGAATGGTGAGACGTTTAGTAAGACCGGTGCAGTGGTAACGGCTAATTATTCCAATTCTACTTCCGCAACGGTAAGCGCCAGTTGGAACAAAACGACTTTGAGCACTTCCGATGAGAGCGTTACCGCTTCTTATACGGAGAATGGAGTAACCAAGACGAAAGACCAAGCCATCCATGTTTATTCTGTAACCGTTTTGAAACAAGACGAGCAAGGCACAGCTATTTCGGCGGATGGCGTTAGCGCGAGCGTTAATATCCGTGCCTTGAGCGCCAGTGCCACTGCTGCATCCAAGTATGTATTCAAAGGATGGAAATACGCAACGGATGGCGAAGGCGGAACGACCATTTCCGGTACTTCGCTGAGCGGCACACCGACCGGCAACGTGACAGTGATAGCAGAGTTCTACGCACCGCGCACGGTGACTTGGATGGTTAATAACAAGGCATGGACAGGCAAAGGCGGTCAAGAAACGGTAGCACGTGGCAGTCGTATTACAACCCTGCCCACTGCACCCGATCCGGCAAAGACAGAAGATGATGTTTGCGGTGATCGCTTTATGGGTTGGACAGACGCAGCGAACGGCGAATATGAGCATGGAACATCCAATCTGTACACGACAGCATCACAGTTCCCGAACGCAGATGGAAATCAAGTATTCTATGCAGTGTTTGCGGATTATGCAGAATAATTCATATAATGTTTAACGATTAAAGAAATGAAAATTATGAAAAACGAAGTTAATCGTACCCTTATGGTTAAGAAAACGAATTATATGAATTTCGCAAAGCGCTTAGTAATGGCTTTGGCAGTTGTGCTGATGGCCGCAAATGTATGGAGTGCGACATGGAATTTAACAACAAATGAATTCGAATCAGAAAATACAACTTTGGTTGTTTGGTCTAGTTCTGATGCTACTATGACTTTAGCCAAAGGGACATGTCAAACCAATGCAAATAACTATTTAGGGGGAAAAAGTACATATAATCATACTCGAGTTTATGCAGGCCAGACGTTGACGATTAGTCCTGCTTCGGGAAAAACGATTACGAGTATTGCAATTACCGCTACAAGTTCTACTAATAATATTACGACTACATGGAACAATGGAAGTGCTAGTGCATCTAACGACGTGGTCACCATTACTCCTGAAGATGGAACAAATAACGTGTATTGCACATGTAATAGTGCTAAACTGAAGGCGGTAACCGTTACGGTTAGTAGTGGCTGTACCGGTGACGAGTTGGAGATGAGCGCCGTAACGGCTACGCCGGGAGATGAGCAGGTAACCTTGTCTTGGGACGCTGTAACAGGTGCGACCAAATATCAAGTTAAATGGGATGGCGGCTCTTGGACGGATGTGAATACCAATTCTTATACCAAGACCGGACTGACAAATGGTACTGAATACACATACCAAGTCAAGGCCATCGGCAACGGCACCACGAAATGCGACAGCGAGCCGACCACCTCTGCAAGCGTCAAAGCAGGTTTGTGCTATACGGTTAATTTCAGCACAGGTGAGAACAATCCCGAGGTCGCAGCAAGAACAGAAACAGATTTTGAAGAAGGCATCACCCTTCCTAACGGTCCGACACCATCTGCTTCCAGTGACGGTTGGGAGTTTGCTGGTTGGGCACAGGCAGAAGTAAGTAATGCTGCTGCCGCGCCTGAATTATTTATGCCAGGTGATGAATATGCTCCTGAAGAAAATATAACATTATATGCTGTTTATCGCAAACTGACAGGCGGCACTGATATTGCTTCTTTCACAGCATCAGATATAACTAATTTAACTGAGCACTCCTTATATTCGCTAGACTGGAGAGAAACGGCTTCCGGTGTTGAGATGTATATCTCTGCCGGACAACGCTACACGGGTAATCCTAACGCATGGAATGTAACGAGTGGAACCAGTAAATTCATGTTGATAGATGCACACCGCAAAATAGCTAGTATTGCAGTTACACTAACCGGGGCTGACTACAAAATCAATTCTGTTGACGAAGACGCAGGAACGGCAGAACTGACAACAAGCGGAACAAGTCAAACCGTTTCTTGTTCTGGCAATGTAACTCAAGTATTTATGTATGCCACTTCAAACAAACAAATTCGTGCTACGGTAGTTGAGGTAACATATTACAAAGCAAAGTTCCATAGTAATCCTGCCATCTGTGCGGTAAATCCGACGGTGGGCGAGATTATGAACACGGTAAGTGCAATCAGTTCTACGGGTGCAACCTTCTCCACCTCTGCGGGCGTTTCTGCCGGAACAGGATGCGACCTGACTGCTGTGGGTTTCGTATATGGTTCTACTACCGAACCTACATTAGATGATAATGTAGCTATTATCGACAACTATACTTCGGGCGTGCTGAACAAGAGTATTACCGGTTTGACCCCGAATACGAAATACTATGTTCGTGCTTATGCAACTAACTCGCATGGTACAACTTACAGTGATGAAAAAGAGTTTACCACCCTGCAACGTTATGATATTACGTACAATAACAACGGTGGTACAGGAAGTATTGACGCTACGACAAAGGATTATGGAGCGAATTTCACGCTGCCTGCTAATGCAGGTACTATGACCAAGACGGGTTACCACATAGCCAATTGGAGATTAGGTTCGGCAAGCGGAACTAGTTACTCACTGGGTGGTACATATGACGGCAATGCTGATGCGGAGTTCTATGCCAGTTGGGAATCCAACCCCTATCAGGTGATATTCCATAAGAACGGAGGCCAAGGCGAAAATATGACAAATCAAAGCTTCAACTATGATGAAGCACAAAATTTGAAAGCCAACACCTATGCTCCAGCGGAAGGATCGCATAAGTATTTCACGGGTTGGAATACCCAGCCTAATGGAAGTGGAACTCCCTATGCGGATAAAGCAAGTGTGCAGAACCTGGTTACCAGCGGTACAATTACCCTCTATGCACAATGGGCAGACCACACTTATACCAACTACCGTACTACATGCTGTACCAAATACGATATAACAGCAGAGACGCCGGAAAATGGTTCGTTCACGGTGAAGGATGGTGACGATGATGTCGATAAGGCTTGTGCGACTACTACCATTACCATCGCTGCTACTCCGGCTTCGGATAGTTATGTATTCAATCACTGGAGCATTGTTGATGGCGAGTCGAATGATATTACGGAAAACCTCTTGGGCGAGAATCCTCCTGTTTCTACTTCCTTTGAGATGCCGGCTAAGGCCATTACCATCAATGCCGTCTTTAATTTGAAGACTACGGAGTATGCCGTTACGCTTCATGACAACAACGGCGGCGAGCACAATGGAAGTGCAACCGTTTCGACCAATGGAACGGTATTGAGCAATATCAGCTTACCGACTAAGGAAGGCTATCATGTGGCAGGTTATTACTTGGAAGCAGGTTGCGAAACACTTGTTGCCAATGCTGCAGGAACGCTGCAGCCTAATGTAGATGGTATAACAGACGAGAACGCTCAGTTCATCAAAGGCGAGGCTATCACGTTGTATGCAGCATGGGAAGGCAACCAATATACGGTGACGATCAGTAAGAACTATGGTTCTGCGGGGAATGTACAGGTAACGGCAACCTATGATGCAGCTATGCCGAGCATCACAGGAAAGTCCATCAGCCGCGAAGGTTATTCCTTTGCAGGTGTCTTTGCGAACCAGGATGGTACCGGTACACAATATTACAATGCAGACAAGTCCAGTGCAAATAATTGGGATCAAGCACAAGCCAAGACTATCTATGCAGCATGGACCCCGAAGAACTATACAATCATACTGAATAATGCAGGCGCAGATGACGGTAAGGGCGGAACGGCAAGTATTTCAGTAACCTATGACAGCAATGAGAACTTGTCCGGCACGCCGGCTATTACAAGGCCTGAAAAGGCGGGTTATAAGTTCTGCGGATACTATACCTCGGCAAACGGAGAAGGCTCGCAGATTATTGATGAAAACGGAGATGTCAAGGCAAGCGTATCGGGTTACACAAGTGATACCAAACAATGGAGGAAAGCCGGTAGTGATGAGGTTAATCTCTATGCATTCTGGAAGGCTTGTCATACTGTAACCTGGAGCGTGAACGGAGAAGAGACACCTGAAGTGGTTGTGCATGGCGAGAAAGTAGCGGCTATGCCGGATCCTGCTCCGACGAGCAGCGATTGCGATGATGCTAAGAAATTCGTGGGTTGGCGCGCAGAGAAGATCACAGGCACTTCGGCTACAAATCCTGGAAGTATCTTTACGGATGTAGATGGTTCACCGGAGGTTACAGACGATGTGACATTCTATGCAGTATTTGCAGATGTAACGGGTGGAGACGCAATTGAGTTGACCTTCCCGGATGATAATAGTGCAAATAATGGCTTGACGAGTAATCAGTACACTTCTACTTGGACTGCAAAAGCAGGTACATTTGGTTTCACTATCAAAAACTTCAATAACAATAACTGGGGCGGTAACTGGAAATGGATTAAGTGTGGACGTGGAAATTCTAATGCTTCTGTAGCTTCTATATCTACTGCTGTTGCCGTTCCGTTCGCTGTAGATAGTGTCCTGATTGAGATTGAAGATATAGATGAGAACTTTATTAATAGTTCAAAACTATATATTTCCGCTAATTCGGACTTCAGTTCTTCATCAGAATTGGATATTCCGCAATCAGAAGCGACTCAAAAAATGGTTATAGCAAGTGCCGCAAAGAATAAATACTATAAAATTGAATTTGATTGTAAAGCCAAGTCTAATGGTTTTGTGCAAATCAATTCCGTTGTTTACAAGCAGAAGATTGACACATCTAACTACGTAACTACTTGTGCGTCTTGTGATGAAGATGCTACGTTTACCACTGCTTTGCCGGCAATCAGCGACGAGGATTGTACAAGTGCAACGGTAACGGCTACCGGTGGTTTGGCTACGCTTGGTTCAGAAGGATGTAACATCAGCGATTACGGATTTGTTCTTGGTACGGCTAATGATCCGATACTTAACGGCGAGGGTGTTACGAAACTGCAAGTTGGCACAAGCAACCCGACGACAGGTGAAGATTTCTCGCAAAACCTGACCAGTTTGACGGTAGCAACACACTACTATGTACGTGCGTACGCTATTAATAGACATGGTACGGCTTATAGCAGTACGAAGGACTTCTGGACAAATGGCGTTAGCAGCATTGTTGTCACCCACGCTCCGAGCAAGACGAATTACATCGTTGGCGAGACGTTCGATGCAACGGGTATGGAGGTTACAGCTACTCTGGCTGGCGGAGCTACAGACGACGTAACGGCAGATGTAACTTATTCGAGCAATGCTTTGACGGCAGGCGCAAGTCAAAACTTCACTATTAACTATTCGCTTTGCGGAACGGAAGTGGGTGCAAACCAGACAATCAATGTATATACGTTGTCTGTAAATGAGGGTACGAACGCAGACAAGGGTGTCGCAAGTTACACAACCGGTGCAACGTTTAGCGTTGGTAGTTTGGCTGAACATACTACATTTAACTTTGATGTAACGAATGGTTTTGTAACACCAAATGGTGATGGTACATACACTGTTACTCCTAACGGAAGCGGCGATGTGACGGTTACTGTAAATTATGTAACGGCGGTTCCGGTGGCAGTTAAGTTCTATGTAAACGGCAATGAGCTGACAGGTTTGGCAAAGAACCCGTACCAAAGCGAGGAATTTGATATGCCTAACGCAAGTGCTGTAGCAAGTGCCATGACCGCAGCAAGCATTAGTGTAGGCGACGTGAACTTCGTAGGCTGGTCAACCACTCCGTTCGGTTACCAGACAAGCGAGCCGACTTTGGTAGGTGCAAGCGTAAGCGTAATGGAAGCAACGAACTATTATGCGGTATTTACTAATGTTAATGTAGACAAGATTCGTGCGACAGATTTCAATGGTGGAGGTTATTATACTACAAAGATCACCATTAATGGCAACGATTACACTGTAAATAATGTAATGAATACATCTGGTATCCAATTTAAGAAAAATAGCGGATGTTTCTACGCTACAGATGAGTTGAAAAATATTGTTAAAGTTGTGATCGTTGGAGACGCACTGGTTGTAAACGCATGTTCCGATGAATCAGGCACGATAGACGGCTCTGCTATAACTCCTTCTGGTGCGGGTACTACTATAAGTCCTTATATATACACCTTCCCATCGAACATGCAATACCTTAAGATTGCTGGACGAAGCGGAGAAACAGATCATGCAACTATTATTGACATCTACTACGCCCCGGAAGCTGTATATTACGCTACCGAGTTCAAGACGCTGACGTTTAACAAGGCGAATGGAGCAGTGGATAAGACCGAGAAGGTTGCCACCGGCAAGACTCGCACGCTGAGTGCTGACGATGCGCCGGAAAATGTTACGGGCTACACGTTCATGGAGAAATGGTCTAACGGTACCAATGACTATGTGGCGGGAGATGGCTTGACCGTCAATGCAGACATGACGCTCAATCCGTACAGCAGTTTGACAACCGGTGCAGACGTGGATATCAATGTTCTTCCAGCAACCGTGACGGAGATTGTTGTGACCGACGGCAAGACGCTGAATGTCAATGCCGACAAGACTCTTGACAACCTGACCGTTGAGGCAGGCGGTAAGGTAAGCGGGTCTAACAACTTGACGGTGATTAACAACCTGCTAATCAAGACTTCGCTCGGTACGATTTCCGGAGATGAGACCAATACTAATGGTAAGAGTGGAGAAATAACAAACGGCAACAAAATCGTTGCTAATGGCGATGTGTTCATCGAGATTGAGCTGACACAAGATGCAGAAGCTTCTTATGGTTGGTACGCATTCTCTGTTCCGTTCCCTGTTGATGCAATGAACGGCGTTTACTACGGCAACACCAAACTGACCAACGAAGACGGTTACGCTATCATGAGTTATCACGGTGACGTACGTGCCCAAGGTCAATACGCATGGAAGAAATACCGTGGCATCATGCAGCCGGGTGTGCTCTATATCATTGCTGTGGGCGACACGGACTACAAGACTTTGCGTTTCAAGAAAGTAGCAGGAGCTGATTTGATAGCAAGCAATAGCGTTGCTGTTAAGGCATATCCGTTAAATGGCGGTACTACCGGTGACAATGGCTGGAATGGTATCGGCAACCCGAATCTGCAAGTATCGCGTTACACCGGATCGTATCTTATACAGTTCCTGGATCACCAAGCGAATAGTTTCAAGGTACGGAATGCCAGCGCTGTAAACCTGATGGTAGGTAGTGCATTTATGATGCAGAGTACTGCTACAGAGAATATCACTATTACAGCAGGAAACGACGGAAGTATTGCTTTGGCTCCTGCGCGTGAGATGAACGCAGAAGAGAACACTCTCTATGAGGTTAAGCTTAGGAATAATACAACAAACATAGTAGAGGACAACTTGTTCTTCATGGCTCGCGAGGATGCTACTAACAGTTATGAGACAGGTTACGATCTGGTGAAGCTGTCCATGGGCGAAGCCAAATGCGCACAGATGTACGTTCCTGCTTACGGCACAAAACTCTGCGCTGCGGACTTCCCGTTAGTAAACGACAAGGCTGAATATCCGCTGACTATTACTGCTCCGGCAGACGGTACGTACCGCATCGAGATGCCGACGGAGAACGAGGACGCTACGTTGTATCTGACGAAAGACGGCCGCGCTATCTGGGACCTGTCGATGAGTGCTTGCGAGGTAGAGCTGACCAAGGGCACGACGGAGAGCTACGGCCTGCTGCTTGTGCGCAAGGCTCCGGGCGTGGCGACTGGCAACCTCACCCCGACCCTCTCCCAAGGCGAGGGAGCGAAGATCCTCATTGACGAGCACGTATATATTCTCCGCGGCGGACAAATGTACGACGTAACCGGCAAAGCAGTCAAGTAAAGTGACTAAGTACCAAGTGAAAAGTGAAAATTGAAAATTGAAAAGTGAAAGGGGCACGGGGTGCCGGAAACGGCATCCCGAGTTCCGAAAACAAGAAACAGAAAAATTATGAAGAAGATGTATAAGAAACCAGAAATTGAAACAATGGTGTTACCGGAAGACGCATTAATGGATCAAATTGCTAAGCCGTGTTCGTCTGAAGGACCATTAGTAGGTGCTCCGGAAAGACGTCCGGCATCGGGCGATCCGTATTAAACCGTTCACCCAACAGAGACGTTAAGGATGCGAACGAGATGCGTTCGTGAGTCTCTGCTAAAAGTACCAACCACGAAAGGCAGTCTCCGGGCTGCCTTTGGCGGTTGTGGGGGGGGGGATTGTTATCGGGATGGTATCCCGATGCAACGGACGCTGTTAAGGATGGGGTGTGATGCAAAATGGCGAAAAATAGTCCCTTGGGCACTTTTTTTGTGAAATAATTTGTATATGTGAATAATTTTTTGTACTTTTGCAGCGGAAAGGAAATTTATTGAGCTATGGAAGCGGTACAACATCAACAATTCGGATTAAACCCAATGCAACTGCATTTGGTCAGTATGCTCAATTTCAATAATACGGAGGCCGCAGAACAACGACTCAAAAGAGCTTTGGAACAGTTTTATCTATCGGAGTTTGAGGCTACAAAAGCGACCATGTTCGCTAATGGCGAGCTGACAGAAGAGATGATAGAACGCGGTGCAAAAAAACATTTCCGTACTCCGTATTAACATGAATATCGTTCTGGATTCAAATGTGATATTGCAAGTGGCTTTTACCCAGAAGCCGCTACGGATCGTTTTACTAATCATTACAAGGCATAATTATGGCAGCATTAGGTTATCCTTTTTGTCCGGTGCATCCGGGAGAGGTGATTAAGGACGAGATGGAAGTGCGTAATATCTCACAAAGAGAGTTCGCGCGGCAAGTGAATGTGTCCTATACAGCATTGAATGAACTGCTGAACGGTAAACGTCCGCTAACGCCAACCACAGCTCTGATGTTTGAAGCGGCGTTGAATCTGCCGGCGGACGCATTGATGAATATACAGACGAAGTACACAATGCAAACGGCGCGGCAAGATAAAAAAATCCAATCATGGCTGGAGCGTATTCCGCGAGTAGCCGCAATGCTATAAACCATAACAACAGATAATTGCATTCTATTCGTCAAAAAAATGCCCGAACGCTTGCAGAAAAATGGATTTTTCTTCATATGCATTTGCATATGTCGATTTTTTGTTGTACCTTCGACCTCCTCCCCCATGAATGGGGACCCCTTCGAAAGTACGTTCGCGTCCTGCGGTACATACATAGCCACCGCGGGCATTTTTTTTGACGAGCCGATGGCTTCCTGTTTCGCACGGATACATACCGTCTTATGCAAGCATAGCCGCTATCTATCCGCGCAAAACAGATAGAATTGCATTCTATTCGTCAAAAAAATGCCCGAACGCTTGCATATGTGCAGAATTTGTTGTACCTTTGCAGCCGTTTTTTGATGAATCACTAATTGGGAAGAGAGCCTATGACGATACTTTGTATCGAAACAAGTACTTCGGTTTGCTCGGCAGCCATCTGTCAGGACGGGCAGCCGGTGAAGCAATATATCTGCCGCGAGGGGAGTAACCACGCGCAGTTGTTACCCCGTTATATAGAACAGCTGCTGGACGATGCTCGTCAAGGGAACATGACCCTTGACGCCGTAGCGTTGAGTGAGGGACCGGGCAGCTATACCGGTCTGCGTATCGGTACCGCTACCGCCAAGGGACTATGCTACGGACTGAACGTACCGCTGATACCCGTTCCGACTCTGGAGGTGCTCTGCGAAGCAGCAAGGGAGATGTACAAGGGGACAATGTACCATGTACAAGATATTATCCTCGTGCCGATGATCGACGCCCGGCGTATGGAGGTCTATACGGATGTACAAAGGGACAAGGGACAATGTACAAAGGACAAGGGACAATGTACAAAGGACAATGTACAATGTACAAAGGACGATGTACGAGGTACAAAGGACGATGTACGAGGTACGATGGAGAACCGGGCACGGGCGGTAGTCGTGGAGAGTGAGGAAAGCCTGTGGGATGTACGAAGGGACGATGTACCAAGTACGAAGGTAATTTATTATTTCGGCGACGGGGCTGCCAAATGCCGGCCGGTGCTGCAAGGCGAGCGGTGGCATTACCTGCCGGATGTTGTGCCGGAAGCGCAGTACATGGGTATGATAGTAGAAAGGCAAAAGTCGAAAGCCGAAAGCAGCGGTATATTGAGCGGGGTTGAACCGGCTTACTACGAGCCGTTCTATCTCAAAGAGTTCATCGCCGCCCCCAGTCATGTCAAAGGACTGAAATCTTAAAAACAGTACATTTTTACGGGCCGTTCAGCCCGTTTGGGACAAGGTAAAGAGTCCGATAAGAGTCCGATAAGAGTCCGATAAAATAGGCAATAATACCGTAAATGGGTAAAATCTTAAAAATAGTAAACTTTTGGGCAGCAGGTTTAAGCCTGCTTTTCCTCTCTTCCTGTTCCACCCAGAAGAACACCTGGGCGACGCGTTCTTTCCACCAGACGAAAGTCCGTTATAACATTCTCCATAACGGTAATATCAAATACGAGGAAGGCCTGAAAGCCATCCGCGACGCGCACACCGACGACTATACGCAGGTGCTGCCGCTCTATCCGGTGAGTGACCACAAGGCTGCAGAAGCCGCTACCGCCCAGATGGATGTCACCATCGAGAAATGCCGCAAGTGCATCAAACTGCACTCTATCAAAGCCAGACCCAAGCGCAACCCCAAGAAAGCCAATGACCCCAAATACAAACTCTGGCTGCAGTCGGAGGAGTTTAACAACAAGATGGGGCTGGCATGGATTCGGTTGGGCGAGGCGGAGTTCCACAAAGGCGATTTCTTAGGCTCCGTGAGTACGATGCGGTATATCATCAACCATTACCAGAACGACCCGGACATGATTGCGCAGGCGCAGTTATGGATTGCCCGCGGTTACGCCGAGATGGGATGGCAGTACGAGGCGGAGGACATGCTCAACCGCGTGCAGATAGACGCGCTGAGCAAGCGTCACGCCCGTCTTTTTGCTGCCGTCAAAGCCGATGTGCTGCTTCACGGCAAGCATTACCATGAGGCTATCCCCTTCGTCAAGATAGCTATCCCCCACGAGAAACGCAAGGTCTATCGTCCCCGGTTCGCCTATGTGTTAGGCCAGCTCTATGAGATGGAGAACAACCGCGACGAGGCAGTACACGCCTACCGGTCGGTAGTGCGCATGGCGCCGCCGGTGGAGATGGAGTTCAACGCCCGCATACGGATGGCGGAGCTGGGCGGAAAGAACTCGCTGCGCAAGCTCCGGACGATGACCAAACAGTCGAAATACAAAGACAAGCTCGACCGCATCTACGGCGCCATGGGTAATATCCATCTGGCGTCGCATGACACCGCCCAAGCGCTGGCGATGTACGAGAAAGCCATCGCAGAGGCTACCGAGGCCGGCGTGGCGAAGGCGGCGGTGCTGGTTCGCGCCGGGGATATCTATTACGACCGCCGCGAGTACGCCCAGGCGCAGCCGCTCTACCGCGAAGCGGTGACGATCCTGACGGCGGAGAACGATGCGTATGCCCGCATCCAGAAACGGTCGGAGATACTGGACGAACTGATTGTCGCCTATGAGCAGGCGCAGTTGCAGGACTCGCTGCAGCGTATCAGTCATCTCCCGGAAGAGGAGCAGCGCGCCATCGCAGACAAGATCATCGCCGACCTCATTGCCGCCGAGCAGGCCGACTCCGCCAAACAGGCACAGGAGGCGCGTGAACTGGCGCGGGGCGACCAGGGACTCCGCAGCGTGAACACCGCGAACATGTTAGGCGGAGGCATGGGGCAGAAAGGCGAGTGGTATTTCTACAACCCGCAACTCATCCAACAGGGCAAGCAGGAATGGCTCCGCCGGTGGGGCAACCGTAAGCTGGAGGACAACTGGCGGCGGCAGAACAAGCAAGTGGTTGTCACGGAGGAACAGATACCCGAGGAAGAGAGTATGGAGGCAGGCACGGATTCGGCAGTCCTGGACAGCACGGCCGTCAGACCCGCCACGATAGAGACGGATAACCATAAGCCGGAGTATTACCTCCAGCAGATCCCGCGTACGCCGCAGGACTACGCCGCCAGCGACAGCCTCTGGCGCGAGGCGATGGTAGCGCTCTATTTCATCTATCTGAACAAGGTAGAGGACGAGCCGCTGGCCGAAGAGACCTTCCGCGAGCTGGAGAAGCGGTTTGCCGGTCATCCGTGTATGGACGATATCTATGAGGACAAGCGCCTGCGTGCGCTGCGTCACGACGAGGCGTACATAGCGCGCATGCGTCATATGCTGGACGCACAGGACTCGCTCTATGCGGCTACCTACGACGCTTATACCCGGGGCTGGTACGGCGAGGTGAAAGCCAACAAGAAGAGAGCCGAGCAGGAGTTCCCGCAAAGCCGTCTGATGCCCCGGTTCCTCTTCCTCAATGCCGTCTCCGTGGCGCGCACCGAGGGGCAGGAGGCGTTTACCGCCGAGCTCCGCGCTATCGTGGAGAAACACGGCGAGACGGAGTTGGGCGCTATGTCGAAAGACATGCTCGCTATGATGGGCCAGGGTATGGAGAGCAAGCAGGGCGGTGCTACCGGCTCGTTAGCCGAGATGCGCGGCCAGACCGACAGCAGCACGGCCGAGGAGGAAGCCGGTTCGCAAGAACTGCAATGGAGCGAGGACCGCAAACAGCCGTCCGTGGCACTGCTGGTTCTGCCGCAGGCTGACGAGCAGGCACTCAACGAAGTGCTGTATGAAGTGGCGCTGTTCAACTTCAGCCAGTTCCTGATACGTGATTTTGAATTACAGAAGATGCCCGTCTTCGGCGAAGGATGCGCGCTGCGTATCAGCGGGTTCGCCGATCTGGATGAGGCGGAGTGGTGGACTGGACTGGTGCAGCAAGACGCGCATATGCAGTCTGTGCTTCTCGGCGTCGAGATCAAGACCGTAGCCGAGGTCAATCTTCCGCTGGTGAAATAACACACCGCGTGCCATTCTTCCCAACAAAAAAAGGACGGTCGTTGACCATCCTTTCGTCGGGAACTAAAGCGTGCCATTCTTCCCAACAAAAAAAGAGAACCGAAGTTCTCTTCTGTCGGGAAGACGTGATTCGAACACGCGACCTCCGGTCCCCCAGACCGTTGCGCTACCGGGCTGCGCCACTTCCCGCTCACGTTCGTTTTTAACGAAAGCGGGTGCAAAGGTACTGCTTTTTTTTGACATACGCAAATAAATTGCATTTTTTTTAACAAAAATGAGTAAAAAATTCTATATTGAGACCTACGGATGCCAAATGAACGTGGCAGACAGCGAGGTTGTAGCCGCTATCATGGAGACGACGGACGCCGAGATTACCGACCGGTGGGAGGAGGCGGACACGATTCTGCTCAACACCTGTTCCATCCGCGACAACGCGGAGCAGAAGGTAGGTGCCCGTTTGCGTGAACTGAAGGGACTGATGAGCAGAAAGTCGAAAGACAAAAGACAAAAGACCACTATCGGAGTTATCGGCTGCATGGCGGAGCGCATGGGACAGGAACTGATAGACGCGTACGGCGTGGATTTCGTAGCCGGTCCCGACGCGTATCTCGATATCCCGAACCTGCTGGCGCAATGCGAGCAGGGACATAAGGCGATGAACGTGGAGCTCAGTACCACGGAGACCTACCGCCAGATCATCCCGTCCCGCATAGGCCGCTCTATCAGCGGGTTTGTGTCCATCATGCGGGGTTGTAACAACTTCTGCTCGTACTGCGTAGTGCCATACACCCGCGGGCGTGAGCGCAGCCGGGATGTGGAGTCGATCCTCAACGAGGTGAAGGACCTGCAGGCGCGCGGATACAAAGAGGTGACACTTCTGGGCCAGAACGTGAACTCCTACCGCTTCATCCGTCCGGACGGCGAGACGGTGGATTTTGCGGACCTGCTGGAGATCGTAGCGGACGCCGTGCCTCAGATGCGTATCCGGTTCACCACCAGTCACCCCAAAGACATGTCGGACAAGACCTTGGAGGCTATCAGCCGCCATAAGAACCTTTGTAAGTTCATCCATCTGGCGGTACAGTCCGGCTCCAATCATATCCTCAAGCTCATGAACCGCAAATACACGCGGGAGTGGTATCTGGACCGCATCGCCGCTATCCGGCGTATCTTGCCTACGGCCGCTATCAGCACGGATATCTTCTGCGGCTTCCACGACGAGACGATAGAGGATCACCAACAGACCCTCTCCCTCATGCGCGAGGTAGGGTTCGACAGTGCGTTCATGTTCAAATATTCGGAACGCCCGGGCACGTACGCGCACAAGCATCTGCCGGATAACATCTCCGAGGAGGAGAAGGTGCGGAGGCTCAATGAGATCATTGCGCTGCAGACGCAACTCTCGCTGGAGTCCAACCGCCGCGAGATAGGCAAAGAGGTAGAGGTGCTGGTAGAGGGTTTCTCCAAACGGAGCCACGATGACATGTACGGCCGGACGGAGCAATACAAGACTGTGGTCTTCCCGCGCACCGGCCAGAAGATAGGCGATCTGGTCAAAATACGCATTTTGGACGCCTCTGCCGCTACATTAAGGGGCAAAATCATATAAAAAGACAGAAAAACTGCATTTTTTTGCCAAAATATTTGGTCATGTCAAATAAAAGCAGTACTTTTGCACCGAAAACAAATAAATTTTCATAGTTAAGGTTTAGGTTTAATGGCAATAGGAGGCTGTGAAGTTTCCTATTGTTTTTAGAAAAACTAACGTACTATCCGCAAGGAGGTACTTTTTTTAGTATGAAAGAGGAACTAACAAATACCCCGGTCTATCCGGATATGACGGATCCGGAAGAGGTTCGCAAAGCGATTATTGCGAACGAGATACTTAATAGAAAATATTAATAAAGATATATTATGGCAGTAACTTACATGACCGAAGAAGGTCTTCAAAAACTGAAAGCAGAGCTCCAGCAACTGGAGACGGTAGAGCGTCCTCGTGTGATTGCAGCGATCGCAGAGGCTCGTGAGAAAGGCGATCTGAGCGAGAACGCCGAATATGATGCTGCAAAAGAGGAGCAGGGTATCCTGGAGAGCAAGATTGCGCATATCAAAGCCAAACTGATGGAGGCTCGCGTGCTGGATACCAAGGATATCAAGACGGACGAGGTGCAGATCCTGACGAAAGTGCGCGTACGCGTACGCAACACCGGCAAGGAGAAGACCTACCAGCTCGTGACCGAAGGCGAGGCGAACTCGCTGGAGGGAAAAATCTCGGTGACTACCCCGATTGCCAAAGGTCTGATGGGTAAGAAAGTAGGCGAGGTGGCGAAAGTACAGGTGCCTGCCGGATTGATGGAATACGAGATTCTGGAGATCTCGCTCTAATGACCCAATGGAAAATAACTAAATTGTAAATCGCATGACACTCTTCACACGCATCATCAAAGGCGAGATCCCGAGCTACAAGGTAGCGGAGGACGAGAAGAACTACGCTTTTTTGGATATCAACCCGTTGGTGAAAGGCCACACGCTCGTCATCCCGAAGCTTCCGGAACCGGAGAGCGACTATCTGTTTGACCTGACGGACGAGCAGTATATGAGCCTCATGGCGTTCGCCAAGAGAGTAGCGAAGGGTCTGAAAGCCGCCACGGGCTGCAAGCGCGTAGGCGTAGCGGTATTAGGCATGGAGGTGAACCACGTACATATCCATCTCGTACCGATGAACAGCGAGAAAGATATGCTCTTCACCAACCCCAAACTGAGCCTGCCGGCCGAGGAGATGGCGTTCATAGCCAACTCCATCGCAGAGGCCGTGGAGAAAGTTTAAAGTTTAGAGTTTAGAGTTATAGTTCCGAGAGGGCCGTCGCAGTCAGAGCTGCCAGACGGGCGTTATTGAGCACCAGTCGGATATTGGCTTCCAGACTGTCGCCGCCGGTGAGTTCTTTCACCTTGGCCAGTAAGAAAGGTGTGCATTGTTTACCATGCACGCCTTTTTTGTCGGCCTCTGCCAACGCCTGTCTGATAGCGGCGTTGATGACATCCTCCGGCATCGAATACTGCTCGGGGATGGGGTTGGTGACCAGCATGCCGCCTTTGAGTCCGCAGTCCGTCTTGGCCCGGAAGGCGGCTGCCAGTTCCTCGGGGGAGTCGATGCGGTAATCGACACGGAAGCCGCTGTGGCGCGTGTAGAACGCCGGCAGTTCGTCCGTCCGGTATCCGATGACGGGCACGCCTTTGGTCTCCAGGTATTCGAGGGTCAGACCTAAATCCAGGATCGACTTGGCTCCTGCGCAGATGACCATCACCGGCGTCTGAGCCAGCTCCTCCAGGTCAGCAGAGATGTCGAAGGTCTGCTGTGCGCCGCGGTGTACGCCGCCTATGCCGCCGGTAGCGAAGACCCGGATGCCCGCCATGGCGGCGATGATCATCGTCGTGGTGACGGTTGTAGCTCCGTCTGCTCCGCGGGCCAGGAGAACAGGCAGGTCACGGCGCGAGGCCTTGGTGATCTCTGTGCCTTTCTTTCCCAGATACTCGATCTCTTCGGCGGTGCACCCGGCTTTGAGTTTGCCGCCAAGGATGGCGATGGTAGCGGGTACGGCACCATTGTCACGGATCGTCTGCTCCACGCGTAGCGCCGTCTCCACGTTCTGCGGGTACGGCATACCGTGGCTGATGATGGTCGATTCCAAGGCCACTACCGGCTTGCCGGCTTGCAGCGCTTCCTGCACCTCCGGCGATATACTCAGATACTGATTCATATGCGTGATGATTATTGCCTAAACCTATATAAAACAAAGAAGGTTGTCTCCCGACAACCCAATCTTTTTACTTAACCTTAAATCTAATACCATGAAAAACACGGTGCAAAGGTACTGCTTTTTGGCGATATGACCAAATATTTTTGCAAAAAAGTGTTATAAAACATATTTTTGTAAAGTACGATTTGCAAATACAGGTTATATGGGCTTGATATACATCCTTTTAGTTCTCATCTAATAAATCAGGCCTCCGTTCCTTGGTATGAGCCAGCGACTGCTCGTAGAGCCACTCTTCCACCTTCGCCTGGTGGCCGCTGAGGAGTATATCCGGCACTTTCCATCCTTTGTAGTCCGCAGGGCGTGTATAGACACCGGCCTCCAGCAGTCCGTCCTGGAAAGAGTCGTTGAGGGCGGACTCCACGTCTCCCAGTGCGCCGGGCAGAAGCCGCACGATAGCGTCGGTCATCATCGCCGCCGGCATCTCACCCCCGGTGAGCACGAAATCGCCGATGCTGTACTCACGCGTGATCAGGTGATCGCGCACGCGCTGGTCCACGCCTTTGTAATGGCCGCAGAGGATGATGATATTCTCCTTGAGGGAGAGCTCGTTGGCGGCTTTCTGGTCAAACCGCTCGCCGTCCGGGGCGGTGAAGATAATCTCGTCGTAGTGGCGCTCGGAGGTGAGGTGGGTGATAAGACGGTCGATAGGCTCTATCTGAAGCACCATCCCGGCGCCGAAACCGAAGGCGTAGTCATCCACCTTACGGTGCTTGTCCAGCGTCCAGTCACGCAGGTTATGCACGTATATCTCGCAGAGACCTTTGTTCTTCGCGCGCTGGATGATGGAGTGGTTGAGCGGAGATTCCAACAGCTCCGGGCAACATGTGATGATATCTATTCTCATAATTTCTTTTTTTATCGGCCATGCATGGTCGATGCATGATTAGGGTACGGGGTCGTATCCCGAGCCGCCCCAGGGGTGGCAGCGGAGGATGCGTTTGATGCCGAGCCAGCCGCCTTTGAGAATCCCGTATTTGAGTACCGCCTCCACCATATACTGGCTGCACGTAGGCGTGTAACGGCAGGACGGCGGTGTCAGCGGGGAGATGAAGACCCGGTAGAAATAGACGGGGAGGAGGAACATCTTGCGGAGCACGATTTTCCACGGTGCATGGGTCATTTGTGACGGGTCATTGGTCATGGATTCTCTTGAGGGCTTTGATGACTGCTTTCTCTATCGTGGCGAAGGGCTGCTCCTCCTTGTCGATATAGTTGAAGGCTATCATGAAGTTAGAAGTCAGACCGCTGTTGCTGTTAGAAGTCAGGATCCCTTGATGGAGCCTGTACGCCTCGCGCATCAGACGGCGCAGACGGTTACGTTTGACGGCGCGTTTGAAAAGCGATTTGGGAGCCCAGACGAGCACTTCTGTAGCAGCCGTTTGTCCTTCGGGAACCTTCTCCCATGTAACGCGCATAGGCCACGCCGTGAAGCGCTTGCCCTCTTTGTACAGGCGCGTGATGCGCTCCTGACCGCAGAGTTTGTGCTGTTTGGGAAAAGTATTCATTCTCAATTCTCAATTCTCAATTCTCAATTAACAAAGCGTCCTAGGGACTTTTGTACAAAATTAATAGAAAGTACGTATCTTAAAACGTTGTACCAACCTCCAAAATCCCTTTGTACATTGTAAATTGTACATTGTACATTGTACATGGTACATTCTTATTGGTTCTTGTCCAGATAATCGGCTATCGCCATGGGCAGGGAGGCGAAGGTCTTGCCCGGCCCGGCCTCTATGTCCACGCGGAAACCGGCGTCCTCCAATGCCCGCACCGTACCTTCGCCGAAAGCGGCGATGAGCGTCTTGCCTTGCTTCCAGTCGGGGAAGTTCTCGCAGAGCGAGGTCACACCAGCCGGCGTGAAAAGGGCGATGAGGTCGTAGTCGAACGGTTTGTCCTTCGGCCAGGGGGTCGTCACCGTGCGGTACATGATCGCCGGCTGCACCTCGATACGGTTCTCGGCGAACATGTTGATCTGGTCCTGGCTGTGGATATCGGAGAGTACCATGAGGTATTTCTCGTTGGGACGGCGGTGCATCGCCGGCAGCAGGTCCTCGAACTTGTTACCCGTCTCGGGGAAGAACACTTTGCGCTTGCGGTAGTTGATGAACTTCTGCAGATAGAGACCTACCTGCTCGGAGTTGCAGTAGTAGTGCATGGAGTCGGGTACGGTCAGCCGCATCTCCTCGCATAACCGGAAATAATGTTCGGCTCCCAGACGGGAGTTGAGAATCACCGCCGTGTAGTCCAGCGGGTTGATATGCTGCTGACGGAATTCCCGAGCCGTCAGACCCTCAATGTGAATAAACTGGTAGAAGTCACACTGTACGCCGTATTGTTCTTCCAGACGGCTGTACGGGTTATGCGCCGTTTCCGGACGCGGTTGGGAAAATAGAATTTTCTGTATCATAGAATCTTAATCATTATCGAGGAAAGATACAGGAGTCCGCCCGTCGGCAGGATCTCCATCGTACCTATATACAGGGCAATATACAGGACAGCCGCCGGCGAGGAGACAAACGTCCGTGCCGCGCGGTAGGTCCATATCATCAGGAACAGGGCCGCCACGCCTGCGCATACCCACCGCACGGCGTCCAGCGAACCTATATACATCGTTACCAACAGGGCCGGATAGAGCAGGCAGGCGGCCAGGGTGGTGGCGTCTCCGTATTGCTCGTACACCGGTGCAAAACGGCGCGAGAGCATGAATGTGTAGTCCAGCAGGCCATTGCCCGCCATCTTCAGCAGCACCAATCCGAACGTGACTCCCAGCACCGCTGCATACGCAGCGAAGGAGAACTCCCCGCCCGGATAGACGCACAGGCCGGCGCCCATCGCTATCGTACCCAGCCGGAAGAGGGTAATCAGTATCTGGCCGTAGAGATTACTGGGCGCAGCCTTGTAGGTGCGGTCGTTATGCGAAAGGAGAGAGCTGTGCGCCTGGCTGATGATACCGGGCTGCATGAACTCGCTGACTACGCCGCAGAGGAGCAGGATGAACATCGTCCATCCCCACCACGAGGCGCTCCAAGGGGTCAGTATGTGCTCTATTGTGTTCACGGGTTATGCTTCTCTCTCTTCGGCCCAGATAAACAGTTTGTCTCCGCGGCGGATGAGGGTGCCGGTCTTGAGGGAGAAGAACTGCCCTTTGGCTACGCGTTCCGTCGGCCGGCCTTTCGCGTCCCGCATCCCTTCCGCCCGGCACTCATAGACACCGGTCGTCTCGCCGGTGATGAGCAGATCCTGACCTTGCTCTATCGCCTCCACGGCTTCCACTACGAACTCCGCTACACTCAGGTTCTTGAAGAAATTGGTGCATTTGGCGGCGTAGATCTTCTTCCGGGTGGCTTTGTTGCCGTACGAGCGGGTCCATTCACCCAGTCGCTGGCCTTGGTAGTAACCGTCCCAGAAACCGCGGTTGAAGACCCGGCTGAGCCGTTCGTCCCAATCGGCTATCTTCGGCCCGATGACGGCGTCGTCGGCGTACTCGCCGCGTTGCCAGGCTTCCACCGCCTCTTTGTAGCACCGCACGACGGTAGCTACGTACTCGGCACCGCGGGCACGGCCTTCGATCTTCAGCACCCGCACCCCGGCGTCCAGCAGTTTGTTGAGGAAACCGATGGTCTTGAGGTCCTTGGGGCTCATGATATACTGGTTGTCGATATCCAGCTCCAGGTCGGACGACTTGTCTTTGACGGTATAGCCTCTGCGGCACACCTGCACGCAGGCGCCGCGGTTGGCGGAGAGACCGTAGTTATTGAGGGAGAGGTAGCATTTGCCGCTCACA
Source organism: uncultured Bacteroidales bacterium (assembly GCA_902799185.1). Lineage (GTDB taxonomy): Bacteria > Bacteroidota > Bacteroidia > Bacteroidales > Paludibacteraceae > Colicola. The sequence continues at coordinate 92,251 of CADBZO010000002.1, forward strand.
GCCATGCATAACGCGCCGTGGCAGAACATCTCGATGCGGATCGGCTCTCCGCTGCGGCCGCATATATGCTGCTCCTGTATGTCGCGGTAGATAGAAGCCACCTGCTCCATGTTCAGTTCCCGCGCCAGCACGACTACGTCGGCAAACTGCGCATAGAACCGCAGCGCCTCGGTGTTGGCGATATTGAGCTGGGTGGAGAGGTGTACCTCCTGGCCGATGCTGTTGGCGTACTGCATCACGGCTATGTCGGAAGCGATGATAGCATCCACGCCTGTCTCATGCGCCTTATCGACGATCGTGCGCATCAACGCCAGGTCCTCCGGGTACATCACGGTGTTGACCGTCAGGTAGGTCTTCACGCCCGCCTCGCGGCAGATCGCCACGATGCGGCTCATGTCCTCCGTCGTGAAATTGACCGAACTGCGGGCACGCATGTTCAGGTGCTCAATGCCGAAATAGACGGAGGTGGCACCGGCCTGTATTGCCGCTGCCAGGCTCTCCCAGCACCCTACGGGCGCCATGATATTTACTATTTGGTCATTTACCATTTTGTCATTTATCTGTCAGGCCTTAAGCCGGTCTGTCAGCGTTAGCGTTCTTTATTCTGTCAGCGTAGCGGTCTTTACCAAGTACTCCGCTATCTGTACGGCATTGAGTGCCGCACCTTTGCGTATCTGGTCGCTCACGCACCAGAAACTCAGTCCGTTCTCGTCTGTCAGATCCTTGCGCACACGGCCGACGAACACCTCGTCGCTGCCGCTCAGGAAGAGGGGCATGGGGTATATCTTCTTCTCCGGCTCGTCCATCAGGACGCATCCCGGTGCTGCGGCGAAGGCGGCTTGGGCTTCCGCTACCGACACCGGCCGCTCCGTCTCTATCCACACGCTCTCGCTGTGGGCACGGAGGGAAGGCACGCGTACGCAGGTAGCGCTGACACGGATGTCCGAGTGCATGATCTTACGCGTCTCGTGGTACATCTTCAGCTCCTCCTTGGTATAACCGTTCTCGGTGAAGACATCAATATGGGGGATGAGGTTATAAGCCAGCTGGTAGGCGAATTTCTCTACCGTAGGCGTTTCGCCCGCCACGATCTGGCGGTATTGGTTTTCCAGTTCTTTCATCGCCTGCGCCCCGGCTCCGGAAGCCGCCTGGTAGGTGGCTACATGTACGCGCTTGATATGCGTAAGACGCTCGATAGCCTGCAGCGCTACGACCATCTGGATGGTGGTGCAGTTGGGGTTGGCGATGATATTACGCGGACGGACTAACGCATCCGCCGCATTGACCTCCGGCACAACCAGCGGTACGTCCTCCTCCATGCGGAACGCGGAGGAGTTGTCAATCATGATGGTGCCGAAACGGGTGATGTCCTCCGCATACGTACGTGACGCGCTTGCGCCCGCGGAGACAAAAGCAATATCGACGCCCTTGAAAGCGTCGTCGTGTTGCAGCAGCTGAACGGTCAGTTCTCTGCCGCGGAAAGTGTATGTCCGTCCGGCACTGCGTTCCGACCCGAATAGTCGCAACTCGGAGCACGGGAACTGCCGCTGTTCCAAGACAGCCAGCAGTTCCTGTCCGACGGCGCCGGAAGCGCCTACAATAGCTATGACCATGGTTATGCCAAAGCGATAACTGGTTCAGCCTCTGTCTCGGTGAAGGTGATTTTGCTCTCACGCGCCAACCAACCCAGAGCCAGATACAGCTCCTCGTTTTTCAGTTTGGTAACTTTCTTCAGTGCTTTCAGTCCTTGTGCACCATTCTGCAGAGCACCCCAAATGAGGCCTGCGTTTTCTCCGATTTTTGTAATCATAAGACCTTAAATTTATTTGGTTAGACTAATCAGGCGCTTGTTACGGGGCGCCCTTCCCGTTATTCCTCCCATTTCTTGAAGATCAGACACGCGTTGTGTCCTCCGAAACCGAAGGTGTTACTCAGCGCATACTTGATATCGCGTTTCTGGGCTTTGTCGAATGTGAAGTTGATACGGTAGTCAATCTCTTCGTCCGCGTCCTCGGGGTCGTGGTTGATCGTGGGCGGGATGATACCGTCTTTCAGCGCCATGATACATGCCAGGGCCTCTACGGCACCGGTGGCTCCGATGAGGTGCCCGGTCATGGACTTGGTGGAGTCGAGGTTCATCTCATACACATGCTCGCCGAAGACCCGCTGGATGGCTTTTACCTCCGTCACGTCTCCTAAGGGCGTGGAGGTGCCGTGGGTGTTGATGAAATCAATAGCCTCCGGTTGCAATCCGGCATCTTTGAGTGCCAGCCGCATGACGCGTTCTGCGCCCTTGCCCTCCGGATCGGGGGCGGTCATGTGGTACGCATCGGAGGTCATGCCTTCGCCTACTATCTCGGCGTAGATCTTCGCGCCGCGCGCTTTCGCATGCTCGTATTCCTCCATGATGATACAGGCTGCTCCTTCGCCCAGTACAAAACCGTCACGGCTCTTGGAGAACGGACGGCTGGCGGTCGTAGGCGAGTCGTTGCGCGTAGAAAGGGCGTGGAGGGAGTTGAAACCGCCGATACCCGTATAGGTGATATCTGCGTCGGCGCCGCCCGTCAGCAGCACGTCGGCGTGCCCCAGACGGATCTGGTCGAAAGCCGAACCTACGGCGTGGGACGACGAGGAGCAGGCGGTGCTGACCGAGAAACTCGGGCCGCCCAACCCGAAACGGATGGATATCTGCCCCGCTGCAATGGAGGGGATGGCTTTAGGAATCATGAACGGGTTGAAACGAGGCACGCCGTCGCCTTTGGCGAAGTCGATGATCTCCTCCTCGGTGGAATGCAGACCTCCCATGCCGCTGCCCCAGATCACTCCTACGCGGCTGCGGTCCTCTTTCTCCAAATCCAAGCCGCTGTCGCGCAGTGCCTCATCGGCCACGCAGACAGAGAACTGGGAGTAACGGTCCATCTTCCGTGCCTCCTTACGGTCGATCACGGTGGTGGGGTCAAACCCCTTCACCTCTCCGGCAAACTGTGTCTTGAACAGGCTGGCGTCGAACGCTGTGATCGGACCGATACCGTTCTTGCCGCTGATCAGCGCCTGCCAGGTCTCCGGGGCGGAATTGCCTACCGGAGTGAGTGCTCCGAGGCCTGTTATTACAACTCGTCTTAACTCCATAAATAGCGATTCGTATAAATATAGCGTACGAGTTTACAGTGTGCCCGTAAACTCGTACTCCTTTTGCGGAAATAGATTTACTTTACTGCGTTCTCGACGTATGCGATTGCGTCGCCTACAGTAGCGATCTTCTGGGTGTCCTCATCCGGAATAGAGATACCGAACTCTTTCTCAAACTCCATGATCATCTCTACGGTGTCCAGAGAATCAGCACCAAGATCGGTTTGGAAATTAGCGTCATTGGTTACCTGCGATTCTTCTACACCAAGCTTATCAACGATGATCGCTTTTACTTTTGCTTCAATTTCTGCCATAATACTAAAAATTTAGTGATTAAATATGTGTGTTTTTATTAATATCCGTAATGTTCTATTGCCGCATATTTCGGAAATAGGCCACAAAATTACTGCTTTTTTCTGATATATGCAAATTTTTTGGATTATTTTTCGATTTTGTTATCTAAAAATAACACAATCTTACCTAAATAGGCACCGCTTTTGCTCATTTGGGCTACAGGGATGCTGTCTCCGTCGAGGTTCGCCACCCTCAGGTCGTCGTATAACTTATGGGTATGTCCGCCGATGACAGCGTCTATGCCACGGGTGTTCGCCGCCAGCCGGGTGTCGCATGCGTCTTCCGGTGTCTTGCCGTAGGTGCCCATATGGCTGAGGCAGATCACCAGGTCGCAGCCCTGAGCCCGAAGGGTGTCCGCTGCGGCCTGCGCCACAGGGTAGGGGGCAAGATACCGGGCGGGAAGGAAGTTCTTGTCCGCTATCAGCCCTTTGGGGTCGCACCCCAGACCGAAGAGACCGATCTTCAGACCGCCCTTATGCAGGATTACCCATGGCTTCACCATCCCTTCCATCGCCGTGCCGGTGAAATCATAGTTGGCGCACACTACCGGGAATTGCGCTCCGCGAAGGATGACGGCGAGGGTGTCGAGCCCGTTGTCAAACTCATGGTTGCCGAGCGTAGCGGCGTCGTAACCCATCCGGTTCATCGCGTCTATCTCCACCCGACCGTGATAGAGGTTGAAATACGGGGTGCCCTGACAGAAATCGCCTGCGTCCAACAGCAGCAGGTCCGGGTCCGCCTTGCGCTCCCGGGCGATCAGTCCCATCCGTTGTGCATAACCGCCGGTACCGTTGGAGCGGGGTTCGACCTGCGAGTGGGTGTCGTTGGTATGCAGGATCGTCAAGTGGTCCGCCTGCGGCGTGCAGGCTGCGAGACAAAGAATAAAGAATAATGAATAATGAATATTTCTCATACTACCTATCAAATTTCCTTCTCCCCCTTCGAGAGGGGGGCGGGGGGTGTCCTCAAATCTAAAATCTCCTTCCTATTTCGTCGTTGCCTATCAGCGAGACGACGGTCTTGCCGTCCGGCGTGCGGGTGTATTGGGGCAGCCGCAAGAGGCGTGAGACGAGGTCCTGGCGTTCGTTCTCGGTCAGCGTCTTGCCGGTAGGTATGGCGGCGCTCTCCGCCAGCGAGAGGGCTATCTGTTCGCGCCACTCCTCGCGGGTGTTGGCGTCCCGCTCCTGCACGCGCAGCAGGATCTCCTGTACTACCGGCACGGCGCTGCGGTCGGCTATCTGTGCCGGTACGCCCTGGATGGAATAGCTGTCAGGGCTCAGCTGTTCGATGTCAAACCCGATCGTCTGCAGGTCGGGCAGGATAGTGCTCAGCAGTGCCATCTCGTTACGTGGCAGCGCCAGCACTTCGGGGAAGAGGAGCTGTTGCATGGCTCCCTGGGTGTGCGTCAGTTGGTCCATGAACTGCGCATAGAGCACCGCCACATGGGCGCGGTGCTGGTGAATGAACAGCAGCCCGTCCGCACGCGGTGCTATCAGGTACCGCTCGTCGAACTGCCATACCGGCCCGGCTATCACCTCCGGCTCTTGCAGCCCCGGGAAGATGTGCTCCTGAGCCTGCGGCTCCGTGATGACGTGCTCCCGGGAGGCCGGCATCCCTTCGTAGAGCCCTTCCCAGCCTTTCGACGCTTTGTCGGGATAGACGGCGTTACGCGCATGGAAAGGGTTGTAATGCGGATCGACACTCACCTGAGGCCGGCTCACCGGACCGTCGGTCGGCACAGGGATGTCGAGGGCACCGGCGGTGTCGAAATCAATCTGCGGAGCGAGGGTGAACTTACCCAGCGCCTCCCGCACGGAAGCCATCAGGATCTGGAAGATAGCCTGCTCGTCCGCGAACTTGATCTCCGTCTTTGTCGGGTGGATATTCACGTCGATGGACTCCGGAGAGATGTTGAAATAGATAAAGAACGACGGCTGGTAGTCGTTGGGCAGCATACCTGAATAGGCGGTCTGCACGGCCTTGAGGAAGTACGGATGGCGCATGTACCGGCCGTTGACGAAGAAATACTGCTCCGCCTTGCGGGTGGCTGATTCGGGCTTGACCACGAAACCGGATACAGACACCAGTTCCGTCTCGGTCTTGATCTCCACGAACGACGAGGTGTAGGCGTTCCGCTTGGGGTTGCCGAAGACTGCCTCGATACGCTGTTTCTCCGTGCCGGCAGGCAGCTCGTGCAGGATCTCGTCGTTATGGACGAAAGTGAACGCCACCTTCGGATAGACCAGCACGATGTGGTAGAACTCCGTCAGGAGGTTCCGCAGCTCCGTCTGGTCGGTCTTGAGGAACTTACGCCGGACGGGGACGTTGAAGAAGAGGTTGGATACCTTGATGTTCGTTCCTACGGGGCAGGAGCACACCTCCTGGCGGATGAACTCCGAGCCGTGGATCTCTAACAGCGTACCTGTCTCGTCCTCCGCCCGCCGGGTGGTCATCTCCACCTGCGACACCGCGCAGATGGACGGCAGCGCCTCCCCGCGGAAACCCATCGTACGGAGCGAGAACAGATCCTGTGCCTCGCGGATCTTGCTGGTGGCGTGGCGTTCGAAAGCCAGACGGGCGTCCATCTCGCTCATGCCTATCCCGTCATCTATCACCTGCAGCAGCGTCCGGCCCGCGTCACGGACAATCACCCGGACATGCGTCGCATGGGCGTCCAGGCTGTTCTCCACGAGCTCTTTCAGGCACGACGCAGGACGTTGGATGACCTCTCCCGCCGCGATCTGGTTCGCTACGCTGTCCGGTAACAGATGAATGATATCCACTCCTTATTATATTAATATATAGAATGTGAAGACGAGCAATCCCAACAGCACGATCCAGAATAGCAGCCGCGACTCTTTCTTCTTGCGCAGCTCCGTCATGTTCTTCTCGTGCTCCTCGCGGAAGGACCCGTGATGAAGACGCGCAAGTTTTTTATCCTTGCGCGCCTCCTTATCCTCGTCGTAATAAATGGGGCGATAGTCCCACTCACGGGGTTTGTTTACTTTCGGAAACAGAACCGACATTGGTCAATTATTTCACGATTGCCTGGAACTCGGCCTCCTCAGCGAACTTGGCGAACTCGATGTCGTCTTTAGCGCGCTCTTTGAGGGCTGCGTCCTTGGCTACGGCTGCTTTCAGGTTCTCGTAAACGGCAGCTTTGTCATTGGTGCGTGCGCCTACGATAGCTTTCAGATAAGCGGTGGTAGCATTCGGCTCTTTGACGTTGTTCAGGGTCTGACGGGCAGCTGCGTAGTCCTCGTTGAGGATCTGCTGAACGGCAGCGTTGTTGGATGCGGTGTTGCCGTAAGCTTTCTTGGCAGCAGCGTAGTCACCCTTCTTCGTGTAGAGCGTACCCAGAGCGGCGTTCAGGTTAGCCTTCGTGCCGGCAGCCTTGCCCAGGTACTCCTCGGCTTTGGCGAGGTCGTTGTCAGCCATAGCGGCCAGACCGGCGTTGTAGTTCACGTCCGGATCGTTCGGCTGGATCTCCAGAGCCTTGGCGTAGCAGCGGCGTGCCTCGGCGATGTTACCCTCTGCGAAATAGAGCTCGCCCATACCGTTGTAAGCGCGGTAGTCGTTGTACAGCTCGGCTGCCTTCTGGTAGATAGCCATCTGCTCTTTGGCGTCCTTGGTCAGCGTTGCGGCATACAGCAACTCCTCTACGCTCAGCTGGGCAGCGTCGGTCTTGGCCAGTGCGGCAATCTCCTCGTCACTCTTGCCGATTAGGTCGGTGGTGAGGATCAGACGGCTGCGGCGGAGTGCCGGCAGTACCTCGTCTGCGATGGTCTTATAGACGGCGCTCAGGTTCTTGATCTGAGCCTCGCGCTCCTCGGGATCGCTGTACATACCCAGCACACGGAGTACCAGGTCTTTGTCCTGCATGTTGCTCTGCTCAACGGCTGCCTGGAATCCTGCCCAGTCCTCAGCGGTGATGTTAGCCTCTACCTCGTTGGTCACTTTGTTCTTCTTCAGGTCTTTCTTGAGGAAGTCCTGAGCGGCTTTCTGACGGTTCTTGGCCAGTTTCTCGTTCAGATCCATACCACCGTCCGGGGAAGCGTAACCGCTAACCTCGATCTTGTTGATGGCTTTCTTCTCGTCTGCCTGAGCGTCCTTGATAGCGGCCTGCAGCGCTTTCATCTCCTCGCTCTTCGTCTCCGAGCTGCGGAGGGTTGCCTGCTGGATGAGGAACTTGATGTCAGCCTCGGTCATCTCCTGAATGATACGCTGGAACTTGTCCGGCGTAGCTGCCAGTTGGTTGTCCTGAGCCTCGGCCAGCTCGTCGGTCACGAGCACACCGTCTGCTACTTTGATCTCCGGGATCTCAATCACTTTCTTGCCTACGCGGGCCTCGAAGCGCAGATACAGCTCCGACTTGCGCATCTCCGGCTCGTATTTGAACGAGCAGCTCTGGGTGTATTTGCCACCCTGCTTGTAGTTCACGGTCTTGCCGTTCTCTTTGGCCTTCTCGCCTACATAGGTTACAGGCTCGCCCAGTGCCTCTTTGCCTGCGTATTTCAGGACAGGAGTAACAACCAGCACGCCTTTCTTGGCAAATTTCTTTGCGGGGAAAGTACCGGTGATCTGAGCATCTACTTTGTCGCCCACCTTCTGCAGCGGGTTCGGGTTAACGGACAACTGGTCCGGATTCGGTAACGTCTTGTTACACGAAGCCAACAATGCTACGGCAGCAATGAGGCTAAAGAATAAACTTTTCTTCATAGGTTAAAAATTGTTTATTTAAGTTGTTGGTTGTGCTTTATAAGTGTCGTTTGGTCGTGCGCACACACTGCCTGCACGCTAATCGGCTGCAAAATTAGTAATAATTTTTGACATACGCAAGTATTTGCGACATTTTTTCATAAAAACTTTGTATTATTACGCCAATTCCCGCTCTTTAACCCCTTTTAAAGGGGGAGAATAACCCCACCCGGCCTCCCCACAAGGGGAGGAGAAGACACCCCCCAGCCCCCTCTCAGAGGGGGAGAAGAAGTTGGCGCGGATTGGGACAGATACGCGGGCGGAAGCGAAAGGTGTTGGCGCGGCCGGGGAGGATGGGGATGAAGGAGAGGTCGGAAGCAAGGGAGGCTTCGGCGAGGTGATTTAGGTAGTCGGTGGTGATTTCTATGTTTATAGTCGGCTCTTGAGACTCCTGATTTTGAGCTCTTTGGGCTTCGGCTTGGAGCTGACGGTAGATATATACGTAGGTATATTGGTAGAAGCGGGAATAGGGTTTGAGGCCTGGTTCGGGCTTGGCTCCGCCTTTGCAGACCGTATAATAATGGTGGAAGAAACGGAGCTTCCATTCGAGGGCTTCGATCGAGTGGTCATGCTCCAAGGCGTGGGCTCGGCGCTGGGCTTCCTTGATGAGGTTGCGGTTAGCCACACAAGCCGCTGACCATTGTTTCGGGAAATGGTAGGTATAGAGTTCGAAGAGGCCGTTGCGGTAGCGGGAGGGACGTACGACGATGTGTTTACGGTACTTGCGTCCTTCCTTCTCCGAGTTCATGGCTCCCCAAAGGGCATTGATGCCTCCTATATCCATACGGAAGTAATGCACGCCCCTTTTGCGGGGAGTGGCGGTAGGCGGGAGTTGAACGAAAAAGGCGCCGACGGATTTCAAACCGTTAATAACGCGTGTTTTGAGGTGTTTTGGCATATGTTGTAAATAGTTGTAGGTGTGTGGTTTATGTGATGTTTGTGTTTGACAAAGTCTAGGATTCGTCCGAGGCTGGTCCAATGTTTGTCCAATGTTCGTCCAATGTTCGTCCAATGTTCGTCCGATGTTGGTCTGAAGTTGGTCCTATGTTGGGCCGGGAGGGAGGTGGTTTGGGATGGTTTTAGGATCAATCGGGGATGTTTCTGAAATCGGGTACAAAGATACAACAATTTTTTGGAATATGCAAATTTTTTGGAGAGAAACCCTCTCTCCCTTCCTCCTGCTCTCCCTCTGCTTGCGGAACTACGGAATCATTTCTGGCGGAAAAAAACATAAAAATACTGAAAAAATGCGTGCGCGCTTGCATATGTGCAAAAAAAGTTGTACCTTTGTAGCCGATATGAGAAAAAGACTGCCAAAAATAGCCAAAGGTGTAGCGGCTCGTGTCGTAGCGGGCATCGCTGTGTGCGTCATGGCGGGCGTGGTGATGACGGGTTGTAACAAACCGTCGAAGGTGGAGCAGTACCGTGCGGAGAAACACGAGCGGGACTCTGCCGGTCTGGCGGACCAGAAGCGGAGTATGGCCTATTACGAGCAGCAGTTGGCGGAGGTGACGCCCAAGGCGGATTCGCTCTTGGCGTATTTCCGATACGAGAAGAACGACAAGTACCAGGACCACGGCAACTACGTGGTGCAGAACGCGAAGCTGAAGGTGTGGAACGAGCTGCGGGTGCTGGTGCGTGACGACGGCGGGGCGTTGCTGGTGTATAAGAACGGCAAGCGTCTGAGCGACGGACAGGTGGCGGAGTTAGTGCAGAAAGAAGACAAGGCGGTGCTCTGCGCCATGGAGCTCCAAACCGTGATGCGCGACATACGCGAGTTGGAGAAACGTATCCAACGGACCTCGCTGGAGATACAGAAATACGAAAAACGATTGCAACTATGAGTGAAACGAAATACGAGAGCAAGATCACCTCGGCGCGCTGCTCGGCGCAGGAGATTTACCGGGTGTTGAGTAACCTGCAGAACCTGGAACGCGTGCGCGAGTTCATTCCGCAGGATAAGATTCAAGAGATGGAGATAGAGCCTGACCGCGTGCGTATGAAAGTGGACGGCCTGGCGCAGAAGATCACCATCGCCATCGTGGACCGGATTGAGAACGACACCGTGAAGTTCGGTGCCGAAGGGATTCCCATGGATGCTAACTTCTGGATCCAACTCAAGGAGGTGAGCCCCACTGACACGCGTATCAAACTGACAGTGAAGGCGGATATACCGTTCATGTTCAAGATGATGGTGGATAAGAAACTGCAGCAGGGGCTCGACCAGGCGGCGGACATGTTGGCGCAGTTCCCCTACGGTCAGTGGAGTTGACAGTTGACAGTTGAAAGTTGAAAGTTGATATTTAGATTGATATATGAAAACACCAAAGATTCACAGAGAGGGCCGCGGACTGATTGTCGGCACGGTGCTGCTGCTCTTTATCATCAATGTGCCGATTTATCTGTTCGTCCAGCCCCACTGGGTGTTCGCCGTCACGCTGATTCTCACGGCGATGCTGCTGGTCTTCGTGACCTATTTCTTCCGTAACCCGGTACGTATCCTGGAGATAGATGACCCGAACTTCATCATCGCTCCGGCGGACGGCCGCGTGGTAGTGGTGGAGCCGACGGACGAGAACGAGTATTTCCATGAGCGGAAATTACAGGTGTCGATCTTCATGTCGCCCTTCAACGTGCACGCCAACTGGTACCCCATCGAGGGAACTATCCTCGTGAGCGAGCACCAGAAAGGTCATCACAAGGGCGCGTGGCTGCCGAAATCGAGCACGGAGAACGAGCGCAGTCTGGTAGTCATCGAGACGCCGAACAAAGTGCAGATAGCCGTCCGGCAGATAGCCGGCGCCATGGCACGCCGTATCGTCACCTACGCCAAACCCGGCCACCAGGCGCACCGTAACACCCATCTGGGTTTCATCAAATTAGGCAGCCGCGTGGATATGTACCTGCCGCTGGATACGGAGATGTTCGTAGCCGTAGGCGAGGCTGTACGAGGCAATGAAACCATTATTGGACGACTTGCTGATGGAAATTAAAAATTGAAAATTACGAATTACGAATTACGAATTACGAGTTAAAAATTACGAACCATGAATAAGTTTGAAGAATTATTCGCGCAGTACCCCTGCCCGTTTACCGATGAGCAAGTGAAGGCTCAGGTAGAAGAGATCAAAACCAAGCATTTTGACGAGAACAATAACGTAGAGGTGTGGAAACAATGCCTCCACCAGATCGACTATACCACCCTTTCCGCGGACGACACCGTGGCTAAGGTGGAGAAGATGGCGAACGCGGTCAATAATTTCGAGAAAGACTTCCCCGGTATCCCGAACGTAGCGGCTATCTGTGTCTATCCGGCGATGGCGGAGTATGTGCGCCGTGCGCTGAAGGATCCGCAGTTCCGGATCGCTTGCGTCAGCGGAGGATTCCCTGCATCGCAGACCTTCCTGGAGGTCAAAGTGGCAGAGACCGCCATGGCGATCAAAGCCGGCGCTACGGAGATAGATATCGTCCTCTCTGTAGGCAAGTTCCTGGAGGGCAACTACCAGGAGTGCTTCGATGAGATAAGCGAACTCAAGGCGGTTTGCGGAGACAAGCATCTCAAAGTGATTCTCGAAACCGGTCTGCTCAAGACGGCGGAGAACATCTGGAAAGCCTCTATCCTCTCCATGGCGGCAGGCTGCGATTTCATCAAGACCTCAACCGGCAAGATAGCCGTCAACGCTACGCCGGAAGCTACCTTCGTTATGTGCCACGCGATCAAGGCCTGGCGCGAGAAGACAGGCGTGAAGATGGGTTACAAACCCGCCGGAGGCGTTTCTACTACAGAGGAAGCCGTTCTGCATTTCACCCTCGTCAAAGAGATCCTCGGCGAGGAGTGGCTCAACAACGAGTCCTTCCGTTTCGGCGCTTCCCGTCTGGCAAACAACTTGTTGTCTTCTATAGTAGGGAAAGAGACGAAGTATTTTTAGTAGAAAGTCGAAAGACAAAAGTCGAAAGATGAATAAGATTCTAAGCAAGAGATTTTTCTCACCCAATGTAGCGGAGCTCGTAGTAGAGGCTCCGCTCATTGCGCGTAGCCGCAGAGCCGGTCATTTTGTAATCATCCGTGTGGACAACAAGTCGGAGCGCGTGCCGCTGACTATCGCCGGCGCTGATATGGAGAAAGGTACCATCACGCTGGTGGTACAGCAGGTAGGTGCATCAACCCATAAGTTACTGGCAATGGAGCCGGGGGAGTGCATCCATGACGTAGTTGGTCCGCTCGGCCGCGCTACGCGTATAGAGAAATACGGTACGGTAGTGTGCGCCTGCGGAGGCGTGGGAGCCGCTCCCATGCTGCCTATCGCAGAAGCGCTGAAAAAAGCCGGCAACAAAGTCATCACCGTACTCGCCGCGAGAAACAAAGACCTGATTATCCTGAAGGACGAACTGGCTCAGTGGTCCGACGAACTGATTGTCATGACCGACGACGGTTCGATGGGCAAGCAGGGCGTGGTGACTGTCGGCGTGGAAGAAGTCATCAACCGCGAGCAAGTGGACAAGTGCGTGACGATCGGTCCGGCTATCATGATGAAGTTCGTGGCGCTGACGACCGCCAAGTATAACATCCCCACGGAGGCTTCGCTCAACACCATCATGGTCGATGGTACGGGGATGTGCGGCGCGTGCCGTGTGACGGTAGGAGGCAAGACGAAGTTCGTCTGTGTGGACGGACCGGAGTTCGACGCCCACGAGGTGGACTGGACGGAGATGCTGAGCCGCATGAAGAGCTACAAAGCCGAAGAAGCAGAGGCGATGGAGAGATTTAATAACCCCACCCCAACCCTCCCCACAAGGGAGAGAGAAGAGTGTACTCCAAACGCCCCATTCTCCTCCCTTGAGGGGAGGTCGGGAGGGGTTTCCGTTCCCCCTTTCACCGGCACGGCCAAAGACCGTGTGGCGATAGCGCGTGTGCAGATGCCGGAGCTGCGACCGGAGGTGCGCGTGAAGAGCCTGCATGAGGAGGTAAACCAGGGACTGACGTTCGACCAGGCTATCACGGAGAGCCACCGCTGCCTCAACTGTAAGAACCCCACCTGCGTACAGGGCTGTCCGGTGAATATTAACATCCCGGGATTCATCAAGAAGCTGGAGAGCGGCGATATACTCGGAGCAGCCGCTATCATCAAAGAGAGCTCGTCGCTGCCTGCTGTCTGCGGACGTGTCTGCCCGCAGGAGAAACAATGCGAAGCGCATTGTATCCACCTCAAGATGGGTCACCCTGCCGTTGCCATCGGCTACCTCGAACGCTTCGTGGCGGACTATAGTAATGGACAAAGGGACAATGTACAATGTACAAAGGAGAATGCTGAAAGATCCAAAATCGCCGTTGTGGGCTCCGGTCCTGCCGGTCTGACCTTCGCCGGAGATGCCGCCAAGTACGGCTATGAGGTGCACGTCTTCGAGGCGCTGCACGAGATAGGCGGTGTGCTTAAATACGGCATCCCGGAGTTCCGTCTGCCGAACGCCATCGTGGACAAAGAGATTGACGGCCTGCGGGCCCTCGGCGTGCAGTTCCATACGGACACCATCATCGGTAAGACCATCTCCGTCAAGGAACTGGAGAAGCAGGGCTTCAAGGGAGTCTTTGTGGGCTCGGGAGCCGGACTGCCGCGGTTCATGAATATCCCCGGCGAGAACCTCAACGGCGTACTCTCTTGCAATGAATACCTCACGCGTGTGAACCTGATGGACGCTTCCAACCCGGAGACGGACACGCCGTTGCTGTACGGCAAGAACGTAGCCGTCATCGGCGGCGGTAACACCGCCATGGATGCCGTTCGTACGGCGAAGCGCTTGGGCGCAGAGCGGGCGATGATTATCTACCGCCGTAGCGAAGAAGAGATGCCGGCGCGTGTCGAGGAGGTGAAACATGCCAAGCAGGAAGGTATCGAGTTCATGACGCTGCATAACCCCATTGAGTACCACGCCGACGAGAACGGACGCGTATGCGAGGCGGTGCTGCAAGTGATGGAGCTGGGCGAACCCGACGAGAGCGGCCGCCGCAGTCCGGTGCCGGTAGAAGGCAAGACACTCACCATTCCGGTGGACCTGGTGATCGTGGCGGTAGGAGTGAGTCCGAACCCGCTGATCCCGTCGTCCGTGGAAGGACTGGAGATAGGCAAGAAAGGCACGATTGTTGTGAATGAGCAGATGCAGTCGGCTATCCCGACGCTTTTCGCCGGAGGAGACATCGTACGAGGAGGCGCTACCGTCATCCTGGCTATGAGCGACGGGCGCAAAGCCGCCAAAGCCATGCACGAGTACTTGGAAAGTTGAAAGTTGAAAGTTGAAAGTTGAAAGTTTTAGCAGCGATATTATTGGCGGTTAACTTCCTGACCAGCCACCCGATTACGGGGCAGGCGAATATGTCTGTGCTGGTGCAGAACCTCAACACGGGTGAGGTGATCGACGAGTACCGTTCGGACAAGGTGGTGCCGCCTGCGTCGGTGATGAAACTGCTGACGACGGCTGCGGCGCTGGAGATGATGGGACCCGGATTCCGGTTCCCTACTGTCCTGGAGTACACCGGCACGATAGAGAACGGCGTGCTGCACGGCGACCTCTATGTCCGCGGCGGGTGTGACCCCTCGTTGGGATGGAAAGGAAGGAACGCTTTTCTGAACCAGTGGGTGAAAGCCGTGAAGGCGGCGGGCATCCAACGCATCCATGGGGCTGTGGTAGCCGACATGACGATGCTGGACGGCGAGGCGCAGAACCCCAACTGGCTCTGCGAGGACGCGGGAAACTACTACGCCCCGGGGATCTTTGCACTCAACTACTACGGCAACACGATGAATATCGTGCTGGAGAGCGGAGCGCCGGGTACGGTGGCACGTGTCCTCAAGACCGAACCGGCGGTGAGTGATATACGGTTCATCAACCATATACGGTGCGACAAGATCACCTACGACGGCGCCTTCGTGAGCGGTCTGCCCTACAGCTGCGAGCGTTACCTGACAGGTGCCGTACCGTCCAATCTCGGGACGTTCGGCGTCAAAGGTGACCTGCCGAACCCCGGTCTGCTGCTGGCACGTCATTTCACCGCCAAGCTGCGTGAGGCGGGGGTGGAGGTCCGTCACGAGGCTTCGTACCTCGCGGACTACAACCCGCTGACCCCTCCCCGTACGGAGCTGTATATCCATTACTCGGAACCGCTGTCGGAGATCATCAAGGAGACGAACGTTAACAGCAACAACCTCTATGCGGAGACGCTGTTCCGGTATCTGGGCAGCCGTTATACCCTGCCCGGTACAATCCATAATAGTCAGGATCTGTTGCGCGACTACTGGCGCCGCCGCGGGGTGAGCGTGCAGAACGCCATCATCAAAGACGGTTGCGGACTCGCGCCGCAGGACGCTGTCAGCGCGAAGGCCTTTGTGCAGCTGCTGACGGTGATGCACACGAGCCCGAACGCCGAGGCGTGGATGGCCTCGCTACCCGTGAGCGGCAAGAGCGGCACCCTGACTTCGCTCTGTCCGAAGACCGTCCTCGAAGGACGTATCCACGCCAAGAGCGGCACCATAGCCGGCACGAAGAATTTCGCAGGGTACATAGACGCACCCAATGGCGACACCTGGGTCTTCGCTATCCTCATCAACTCCGCACCCGGCAAGGCGAAGAACATACAACACGTGATTCAAAAATACCTCTTGGATGTATATAGCGTGCACCAATAGTACCAACACGCTCATGAAAGCAATGCTGGCGCGAGGTGAATGGCACGAAGGAGAAAGACTCCTACGCGCAGGCTTTCAGACGGCCGGACGTGGTCAGACCGGAAACGGTTGGGAGAGCGAGGAAGGAAAGAACCTGCTCTGCTCCGTTTTATTGAACTCTCAGCATTCAGCCGTCAGCGAGGCAAGACCTGCTTTCTTTCTCAACGTCCTTGTCTCTGTAGCGGTGCATAGAATTCTCCATTCCCAACTCTCCATTCTCCATTCTCAACTAGCCATCAAGTGGCCCAACGACATCTATTATGGAGACAGGAAGATAGCAGGCATACTGATAGAAAACGCCATCATCGGCAGCGAGTTGAAGTACGCCGTTGCCGGTATCGGGCTCAATGTGAACCAGACGGTTTTCGTCTCCAACGCTCCTAATCCCGTCTCGCTCAGGCTGATTGACGGCGAGGAACGGGACATAGAGACCCTGTCTCGCTTGCTCATGACCGAAATAGAGACAACCGAGCAGCAGAGCCCGGAGGAAGTATGGCGTTATTACAAAGCACACCTCTACCGGCGCGAAGGCTTCTGGCCGTTCGTAGAAAGAGAAGTGAGTGTCGCCCCTACCATGAACTACTCCCCCTCTCTTGAGGAGAGCGACGGGGAGAGGTTGGATAAGTCACCTTTCCTCGCCCGCATCGCAGATATCCTGCCAGACGGAGAGATCGTCCTGCAAGACCAACAGGGTAAAGAACGAAAATACCACTTCAAACAAGTGCGATACGTTTTATAAAATACAAGATATTAATTATTCATTATTAATTATTCATTATAATGCAAAGCATCATCATCACCGGCGGCGCCGGATTTATCGGAAGCCACGTAGTACGGCTCTTCGTGAACAAGTACCCCGACTACCGCATCATCAATGTGGACAAACTGACGTATGCCGGTAATCTGGCGAACCTCAAAGACATCGAGGACAAACCCAACTACCGCTTCGTGCGTGCCGACATCTGCGATTTTGACACCATCTACGCCCTCATGCAGGAGGAGCACGTGACGGGCGTCATCCATCTGGCGGCGGAGAGCCACGTGGACCGCTCCATCAAAGACCCGTTCACCTTCGCCCGCACGAACGTCATGGGTACGCTCTCCATGCTGCAGGCAGCCAAACTGTATTGGGAGTCCCTGCCGGATAAATACGAGGGCAAGCGGTTCTATCACATCTCCACCGATGAGGTCTATGGGGCGCTGGAGTTGACCCACCCGGAGGGTATCGAACCGCCCTTCACCACCAAAGCCTCCTCCGCGGAGCACCATCTGGCGTACGGCAAGGATTTCTTCTACGAGACCACCAAGTACAACCCCCACTCGCCGTACTCCGCTTCGAAGGCTTCCAGTGACCATTTCGTACGGGCTTTCCATGACACCTATGGTATGCCGACCATCGTCACCAACTGCTCCAACAACTACGGTCCCTACCAGTTCCCCGAGAAACTGATCCCGCTCTTCATCAATAATATCCGCCACCGCAAACCCCTGCCGGTCTATGGCAAGGGCGAGAACGTACGAGACTGGCTCTACGTGGAGGACCATGCACGGGCGATAGACCTCATCTTCCATCAAGGCAAAGTGGCTGAGACCTATAATATCGGCGGCTTCAACGAGTGGAAGAACATCGACATCGTCAAGACCATCATCAAGACTGTGGACCGGCTGCTGGGACGCAAGGAGGGCGAAGACCTCGACCTCATCACCTATGTCACCGACCGCGCCGGCCACGACCTGCGTTACGCTATCGACTCCACGAAGCTGCAACGCGAACTCGGCTGGGAGCCCTCCCTGCAGTTCGAGGAAGGTATCGAGAAGACCGTCCGCTGGTATCTCGACAACCAGGAGTGGCTGGATAACATCACCTCCGGCGACTATGAGAAATACTACGAGGAGATGTACAAAGGACGGTGAATCTCTGCAAAAAAAGCCGCTACGCGAGAGTGAGGCGTAGCGGCTTTTTACAAATCTGCCGGATCAAACATTCCTGCTGCCGGTGCATAAAGGCTAAAAACTACTCAAATCATCCGAGTGTTTAGTCAAGCGGTGGTTTATGATTTGCAGATAAACGGCACTTAGATAAGGATAAAGAATCAGGGCGTATTCGTTGTCAAAAACATCGTTTCCATAGAAATTGACCATAGTGCAGTAGTTCGGGGTTACCACTTCTTCCAGTGTCTCCAGCATATCGCTATAGGTGTCAAAGGTCTGTTTGGCGGAAGTTTCTTCGTGCTTGAGATTATAAGTTGCACTGACCATATTTGCGAACGCTTTGGATTGCGCTATTTCGTTCATCCATTGCGCAAACACAAGCTTCTGAATGTCGAAATCACCGGAACGCAAAGTCATCTCCGCATTGCCGGTATTGTGGATAGTGACCTCTTTGAGGATACCGTTTTCGGTCTTTTGGTAACGGCCGTTGCTCCCTTTGGTAAAACCTTGTTCTTCCAGCAGGACACCTGTTTCCGTCTCAGTCTTGCCGATGCAGGCTTTGAGAAGCGTAAAATCGTTGGTCACATCCTCCTGTTCTTCGGAGGCATATGTAATTGGCTGAGATACGGGGGAGTCCACCGTCTCTGCTTCCTTCTTGCTGCATGCAGCTACTAATCCTGCAAGTACAGCGAGTAAAAAAATTCTTGTTCTCATAATCCTTTATATTTACAAATTGTAAGCATTTGCCATAAATTTGCTGCAAAGGTACTACTTTTTTGTCAAATAACAAAATATTTTGCACATTTTTTGTGTTTATAGCATTATTTTGGTCTGCGTAACAATGTTTCCGTTCTCCTTGAGCAACAATACATAAGTTCCGAGCGGAAGATTACTAATGTCCATTTGTTCTTTTAATAATATGCTTGGGCTTTAGCAATCATGATAGTCGGGTTGTATGCAGATGGGATACATATCTTATCAACTAAATCTATCACATCTTTATATTGTTTTGCTCGAATAGCAAGCAGGATTTTAGTCATTAAGACTGCCTCTGAGAAGTCGTCAGATTGATTAGAACCCTCAATTTTTCTTAACAATGCCAATGTCTCCTCTTTCTTGCCTTGTTCCGCTAACTCATACGCCATGTCATTGAGTGCATAGTAATAGGCAGTGGTGTCGCCCCCCAGCAAAAAGCTGTTGGCAGACCGCTCATACATATCATACGAAAGCGGGAACTCACCTGCCAGATGACAGATAGAACCCATGTTGCTGTACACGCGTCCGAGGATATGGTAATCGCGTGTGTGGGAATGGGTGGCGGCGATGAACGCCTGCATGGCTTCTACGGGATTGTCTTTCGCGCGGAGGAGTTTGCCGTAATGGTAACAGGCATGAGAAAAAAACTCTCCCCCCGCCCTCCCCACAAGGGAGGGGGCTGAATGCTTTTTCAGCGTCTCATAGGCCTGTGCGAGGGTGGTGGAGTCGCCATGGTCCACGCCGTACATCTGTCCTGCCTGCCAGAGGCTGTCTGCCTGCGCCACGACAGTTTCCGCCTCGCGAACCGGGCGGGAAGTACAGGAAGAGAATGCTATCCCCCACACTGCAAACCATATGATGAGTCCTTTGGCGCGAAGCATATGCTTATCCTACGCGGTAGGCCTTCGGCGTGACGCCTACGTGGGATTTGAAGAAGCGGTTGAAGAACGCCACGTTGTCAAATCCCAGGCTGAGGGCTATCTCTTTGATCTGCAGGTTGGTGATCTTGAGTTGGCTCTTGGCGTCGGTGATGATCGCTTCGATGATGATGTCTCCCGCCGTACGCTCTCCTACCGCTTTGATGGTAGAGCAGAGGTGGGGAAGCGTGAGCCGCATAGCCTCGGCATACTGGCTCACGTGGTGCCACTCGTGGTAGTGCTTCAGCACGAGTTGGCAGTATTCCTGGTAGATCTCCGTCTTGCGGTCCATGGGTTTGACGAGGTACTCGTCCTGCTCATGGGCGTATTTGGCATAACTGGTCTGGAGGAGGTTGAAGATATGTACCATCTTCTCCGTGTCCAGCATCGTCGGCTCGGCGTTGAGTGCCGCTACGATGGTGTCGTACATCGAGCAGAGCACTTTCGCGTGGTTTTCGCTCACGCTGATCTTGGGCGAGTGGAGCTGCAGGGCCTTGAGCGACATACGGTTGTTCACCGTGTGTTTCTCCAGAAACGAGCTGCCGAAGACGACCCAATATACGAGTGCGTCCTCCGAGGTCTCGCGGATGAGGAAGAAACTGCCGGGCTCTAACAGCAGAATATCATTGGCTTTGAACTCGTAATCCGTCACGTTGATGGTAGCGTGTGCCGTGCCGCGCACCAGCATGGCGTACACGCCGCATTTGATTTTGCATGGGAAACGGCCGTATTCGTTCATCAACTTGCCGCTGGCATCACCGATCATATAGTCGCCGTACGGACAATCTACAATAGGGATATTATTCTCTTTCATCTTAATAAATGTACTAAAATCTGGTGCAAAGATAGTACTTTTTTTTGAAATATGCAAATAAAAGTATATTTTTTTTAGACAAAAGTAGCAAGTAGAAAGACAAAAGAGAAAAGACAAAACAAAAAGAGGAACCGCTATTGCAGTTCCTCCGTTTGACCTTTGCGTATTGGTTACGCCATTTTGTTTACAAAGCGAGCCAGTTTCGATTTGAGGTTGGCAGCCTTGTTGTTGTGGATAATGTGGCGTTTAGCCAGCTTGTCCAGCATCGAGCTTACCTTCGGCAGTGCAGCAGCAGCTGCTGCTTTGTCGGTAGTCTTGCGCAAGTCACGCACAGCGTTACGTGCGGTTTTAGCGTAGTAATGGTTGTGTGCTTTGCGCGCAGCCGTCTGGCGAATACGCTTCAAAGAGCTTTTATGGTTTGCCATGTTCTTTGTTTGTTTTATCGCCCATATATGGTTTATACCGTTTCCGGGCGGGTTTTTAGTAATATCCCTTGGCGATGAGAGGAAAAGCCTCGGGACGTGACTTTAGGGAAGGTCTAGTAGTGCCAAGGGGAATCGAACCCCTATTGCAAGAATGAAAATCTTGAGTACTAACCGTTATACGATGGCACCGCGCTCAAAAGCGGGTGCAAAGGTACAACAATTTTTTGAATTGACCAAATATTTTTGCATTTTTTTTATTCTGAGGTGCGTTTTTGTACCCAAAATGCCAAATATTCCTGCTCCGGCTGTCCCGGAGTGGGGATAAATTCGAGTTGAGAGTTGAAAGTTGAAAGTTGAGAGTTAAGCAATCCCAATGCCTCCAGATCCATGATGGTGGAGTAACCGGAGCGGACGATGATGTGCTTCGCCCCCAAGAGAGCAGATGCCAATTCTTTATCCCCCATAGATGGTACGATTGTCAAATTGCCTCGTTTGATACGTGTGTTCGGCCGATGCAACAGTCCCTGGACGATAAGCACTTGCTCCGCTGAGTTTTGATACCGCGCGGTGATCTCGCTCTCCAGCAGCGTCCGCTGCGGCTCCAGACCGGAGAGAACGGCGACGGTGGAGTAACTCGGAGAGTTCAGATTATTCTGATTAACCGGATTATTCTGAAACCGGCTCAATGGCCCGATATAAGACAAGGTACAAAGGGACGATGTACGATGTACGAAGGATTTTTGAGGATGCCCCAATTCGCCGCTCAGGCTCTTTTCCCGTTCCTCATAGTCCGGGATCCACACCTTATTATAGCGCGTGTATATACGCGCGTGTATCTTGGCGGCGAGAGGTTCGGCCCACCGCCAGCCTTCAGGCAGACGGATATGCAACTGGTGGGTGATATAGATGCACTCGGTGTTCCGGCTGTACAGTCCGAAGCGGTTGTCGGAGATTACCCGGTCTATATGTTCCTCGCGCAGCACGGCTTGCAGCATGGTGTGGTCTTGTACCGCCCATCTTAGAAGCTTTGGCAGGGCTTTCAGCATCGCCCACACCTGGCTGCGACCTTTGCCGTAACGCAGTTGCAGCGGTGCCAGATAGACGTATCTCAGTTTGGGAAAATGGCGTCGCAGAAGTGTCAGACTCTCGCCGTCGCCGCCGAGGATGACCTCATGGTCTTCGTCCAGAAAACGCTGCACCAGAGGAACACACCTGCCGGCGTGGCCCAACCCCCAGTTCAGTGGTGCTACAAGAATGGTCATTTTAGCAGAAAGACAAAAGTCGAAAGTAAAAAGCTATCAGGCGGATATTTGGATATCGAACCCCTTGGCTCTCAGTGGTGCGGCGATACGCTCCATTTCTTCGCGGGAGATCTTCTCCAGGTGCTCCTCGGGTGTCTTGCGGTCGATGACATAGATCATGATCTGCTTGGGTCGCAGTTTCTCCACCGTCCGGTACCACGCCTCCAGTTCGGCGGGGGTGGTGTTGTCAATCGGTTGTCCGTCATGTTCGCCGCGTAGGAAACAGGTCTGCAGGGTGAAGTCGCCGTCGAACTGCGCGAGCCATTCCATGATCCGTGCTACTGTCAACCCTTCGTTCACCGGCAGGTCTATCCGCCGCATCATGGTGTCGGTGGCGGCGTCGAGTTTGAGGATACGGTTGTCGCACCGCCGGAGTGCCGCCACTACGTCCGGCCGCCCTAATTGGGTGGAGTTGGAGAGCACGCTCACTTTCGCCGAAGGGCAATAGCGGTCCCGCAGGGCGCAGGTGTCCTCGATGATACCTGCGAAATCGGGGTGCAGGGTAGGCTCGCCGTTGCCGGAGAAAGTGATGACATCAAGACATTGACCATTTACTATCTCCTGCAACTTCGTCTCCAGTGCCGTTTTCACTTCCTCGCGGGTGGGGAGAACGGGGTGTAGCACAGGGCTGTTCCAACCGCACTCGCAATAGACGCAGTTGAAGGTGCATAGTTTATGGTCCAGCGGCATGATCTCCATGCCCAGGCTGGTACCTAAACGCCGGCTGTGTATGGGCCCGTAGGCAATACTATCGAAAAGCATATTTATGATTGATGATTTAGACATTTATCACCCGGTTGCCGAGCAGTTTGCAGATCTCGTTGCGTTGTTCCAGCAGTTTGGGGTGGTGTTGCAGAAGGGTCATCTGGGTGTCTATGTCCCCTTTCTCCTGCGCCTCTTTGAGCGCCTGCTCCAGTTGGTCGATCTGCATGTTGATGACTGTCAGTTTGATCTCGTATAGTAGCCGTGCCACCAGGTCGCCTATCCGCTCGTCTTTGTCGGGTTTGGCAAACCGGTATTTCTCGGCGATCATCTCCACCGCCATGGCGCTGACCTGCGGGTCTGGGTGGAACTTATAGAACTGCTCCGCTTTGAATCCCTCGTCTTTGCTGTGCCGCTTGAACTCGTCGATGATGGTCTGATAAACCGGCAGCGGTGGTTGTATCTCGTCACCCTCCAACGTCCAGATGATCACATCGCCGATGGAGTATATCCCACCGTCCTCCATCTGTATCTGTTGCTCGCCGTGACGGACAATCAGCTGGATAAGGTTGTAGTAGTTGCTTTTTAATTGATTCGGTAATATCTGATCCGTGAATTGAATATTCCCCAAGATATTATCTTCCTCATTGTCTGATTGAGAGAAAGAGCTTTCTTCCGCTTGATTATCAGAGTGCCTGTTTTCTTCCTCTTGACGTTTCTTCTCGTCTTCTAATTTTTTATGGCGTAATGCATCTGTGCCCTGTTTTAAACTTTGTTCATCTACATTCAGTTCCATAGAGCAATCTCGAATGTAATTTCTTCGAGTGATGACATCTGGAATAACAGCTATGGAATTTGCAATGTCTCGAACTAACGCATTACGTTTTTGTGGATCATTGCCCGCTTCTTTGCTTAATAGTTTCAGTTTGAACCGGATAAAATCCGTCTGGTGCTCTTCGATATAGCGGATAAACTCCGTGGAGTCGTGGCTCTGGGCGTAGCTGTCAGGATCCTCGCCGTCCGGCAGAAGTACCACTTTGACGTTAAACCCGGCCTCGAGGAACATGTCGATACCCCGCAGCGCCGCATGAATACCGGCGGCGTCGCCGTCATAGAGGACGGTTATATTGGAGGTGAACCGTTTGATGAGCCAGATCTGCGGTTTGGTGAGCGCCGTGCCGCCGCTCGCTACCACGTTCTCGATACCCGACTGGTGCATCGAGATGACGTCCATCTGGCCTTCCACCAGATAGCACATGTCCGCCCGGGCGATAGCCTGTTTGGCTTGGAAGAGACCGTAGAGCTCGTTGGTCTTGGAGTAGATGATGGAGTCGGGCGAGTTGACGTATTTGCCTACGTTGTCTTTCTTCTTGAGGATACGTCCGGCGAAAGCGACAGGTTTGCCGCTGACGGTGAAGATAGGGAAGATGACGCGGTCGCGGAAACGGTCGTACAGCCGTCCGTCTTCGCTTTTGCCTACCACACCCACACCAATCTTGGTATCGACATTGTTGGTGATGAACTGCTCCTGGAACCCTTTGGCCTTCAGTGCCTGCGCGAGCGGATTGCCCCGCTCCGGCGAGTAGCCTAACTGGTATTTGCGGATGATATCGTCCCTCAGTCCCCGTTCCCGGAAATAACTCAGACCGATAGCCTGACCGTCCGGGGTGTCCCAAAGCTGGGACTGGAACCATTTGTTGGCAAAATCATTGACCACGAACATCGACTCGCGGTCGTCCTGCCGCTGCTGCTCCTCGGCGGTCATCTCCCGCTCCGGCACCTCAATATGGTATTTGCGTCCCAGCTGCTTGAGCGCCTCCACGTAGGAGCATTGCTCTATCTCCATGACGAAACCTACGGCGTTGCCGCTTACGCCGCAACCGAAGCACTTGTATATACCTTTGGAGGGACTGACGGTGAACGAACCGGTCTTCTCGTTATGGAACGGACAGAGCCCGATGAGGTTCGCCCCGCGTTTGCGAAGCGTGACATAATCGCCTACCACCTCTTCTATCTTTGCTGCAGCGTGGATGCGTTCTATGACTTCTCTAGGTATCAACTCTCAACTACTCTTTGTACCAGATATACACGCCGAGTTTGATTTGCCACTGGTCCAGCCGTCCGCGGGTATAGCGGTCGTAGGTATCGCCGGTCTGGTTGACAAACTGCTGGTGTTTGTAGGGGTTGATCAGACCGAAGTCATAACCGCCGCGGAGGAAATAGCGCTTGTATTGGAATCCGGCACCTACACCCCATGTGACATTCAGATGCCGCAGGGTGTTGTTGTCCTCTATCTCCTGCAGTTTCTTCGGCGTGTTCTCTCCGGAGTTGTTGCCGTAAGCGTTATACCACTCGCCGTGCTCGGTGGTGATCTCGTCGGTCTTCGGATCCCAGGTCTGGGAGTCGAATCGCATCTTGAAACCGATACCATACTGGATGGTTGGACCGGTGTAGAGCATGAGATAGGTCTCTTTGGCTATCTCGAACTTATACTGCCAGTCTACGAATATCTCCGCCTGGTGGTAGGTGATCAGCATCCGGCTGCGGGGGTATTGGTTGTTCGGGTACAAGGGCTCCCATTTGCCCTGCGAGGCACCGAAGGTGTAGTTGATGCCGATCGAACTACCGAATCCTGCTACATAACTGGCGTCATATACCACACCAACCTTGAAGCCTTTCAGCCGTACGGTGTTGGCTAATGAGTCTTTCGGATAGTCGGTGTAGGGACTGTTGAGTCGGATGATCGGTTGTGCCCATCCTATCTGCACGCCGAACCCTTGTTTGGGGCGCTCTACGGCCATGACTCCCATCGCCATGCACGCCGCCATGAGTGTTAGAAATACTTTCTTCATATCTTGTCTATTTGGTCTTTGTTCCTTGCTCCGTGTACCGTGCTTTCTTGGGTACTTTCCGGAAAACGTCGTCTTTGTTGACAGGCCGGCTCTCTTCTTCCCAGAAGAACAACGCCAGCCGCTCTGCCCCTTCGGGTATCTGGTCGAGCGGGTAGAGCGCACCGGTGGTCTCTTTGGTAAACCGGATACGTTGGATCTCCTGGTTCTCCACATACACGCGGATATAACTGCTCTCGGTGTTGTTCACGCCTATATACCCGCCGCCTTCCTCCTCGGGGTAATAGACCGTCAGGGCGTTGCCGCTCACATCGACGGTCTTCACCTCGCCGTCAATGAGGTAGGCGGTGATCTCCTTGCCGCTCATCTGGTTGTATATCTCCAAGGTGTCGTTCATCACGCACAGGGCGTTCTTGATACCTACTGCGTGGTCCACCGTGCCGTTGATGATATACACCCGCATAGAGTCGGCGGATATCTGCTGGTTCTCGCTCCAGCAGATGGGGTCGGTGAAAAGGTATATCGTGGAGTCCGAACCGAGATAGACCATCGAGTCGCACACCATCTGCATGTCGTCGCGATAGACGCGCACGCCGTGGTAGGCACGCACGCGGCGGTAGGTGCTGTCGGTGATGGTGCTGTCTGCCGCTATCAGACTGTCGGGATAGAACACCTCTTCGGTGAACAGCGTGTCGGCGTGGATATAGGCGTAGTGCAGGCTGTCCGACCAGTCCACCATCAGGGCGCTGTCGGTCGCAAAACCGCGACTCCCTTCCTCCCACATCTCTCCGTACTCGCCGTAGAGCGTGGCGTGTTGCGCTGTGTCGTTCATAGCCATGTGGCCTAACACTTGGCCGAAACCGATAGCCTTGTCGTAGTAGATGGTGTCGCCGGTCATGGACTTGCCGTCCGAGTGTTCTACTACAGAGCGGTCCAGCAGCATGGACTGCTCATTGGCGGTGTTGTACCATCCGCGGGAGGAGAGGATAGTCGTCTCTTCCTCATAGACGATGGTGGTCGGCGAGACGATATCCGCCACTTTTGTGTCGGTGTTATAGAGCAGGGTGTCGCCGGTGAGGGTGAATTTCGGGTTGGTCAGTATCACCTCATGGCTGAAGGTAGCCTGTTTGGTCTTCGGGCGGTAGTTACCAAGAACGGAGGTGAGAGTGTTAAGCGAGTCTCTGATCTCGCCGCCGGAGTAGTAATAGGCGATGCCGGCGTGGCGGTCGTAGTTCAGACTGTCGGTTGTCAGTACAGTGGGGTTCTCCTCCTCGCGGCCATGGATGAGTATCACGTTTCGCCGCATGCGCGCCAGCTTGGTGTTGCCGTCGTAAAACAGCTTCTCGCCGAAACCCTTCAGTGTGTCGCCTTGTACAAAGCGGATATGACCGAAAGCGTCGAGGGAGTTCGTTCCCTCGTAGAAATACGCGCTGTCGCAGTACATCAGCGCCTCGTCATGGCGGAAGACTACGTCGCCTTTCAGGATCTGGGCATTGGCTATCCGCTCCTCGTCAAAACTGAGGTTATCCGCCCGCTCCAGGTACACCATCGTCTGGGAAATTGAAAATTGAGAATTGAAAATTGAAAGGAAGAAGAGGATGAGCAATCCGTTCATCTTCCTCCTTGCATCTTTCGCACTATTTATCCTTTCACTTTTCACTTATCACCTTTCACCTTAATGCAGCCAGTTGGGGTACTCGAAATCGCATCCCTGCCACTCCGGAGCTATCTGCACGAAGGTCGTCTTCTGTTTCTGCAGGATCCAGTTATGCAGCAGCTCCTCGCCTTGTTTCTGCTCCAGCATGGATTTGATAGCCTGGAAATCGTCGGTGAGGTTGGCGCGGTGCACGTCGGTCTTCTTCTTCACCCGCACGATAGCGCACACTTCGCGGTTCTTCTGTTGGTCCATCATCACGAACGGCTGCGACACCTCTCCTTCGTTCAGGTTGTAGATCTGTTTGGCTATCTCCGGCGCCAGTTCCTGGTATTCGAACCGGCTGCTGCCGGTGTTGGGGTTGATCATCAGACCGGCGTTCATCACGGTGTTCTTGTCCTGCGAGAAACGGATCACCGCTTGCTCAAAGAGCAGACTGTCCGATGCTATCAGCTGGCGGATGGAGTCGAGTCGCTCGATGGCTCTGATCTTGTCTTCGGCGCTGATACGCGGACGGATGAGGATATGACGGCAGTTGATGCGGTCGCCTTTCTTCTCGATGAGCTGGATGATATGATAGCCGTATTCGGTCTGTACCACGCGTGAGATGCGCTTGGGGTCGGAGAGGTTGAATGCCACCTCGGCAAACTCCGGCACCAGTTGCCCCTTGCCTACAAAACCTAACTCACCGCCGCGCTTGGCGCTCTCCGTGTCCTCCGAATAGAGGCGGGCGAGCATGCTGAAATCGGCGGTTCCGTTCTGGATGCGCTCCGTGAACTCCCGCAGCCGCTGTTTCACACGCTCCGTCTCTTCTACCGGTACGGGAGGCTCAAAACTGAGGATCTGCACCTCCACCTGGGCAGGCATCATCGGAATGGAGTCTGCCGGCAGGGCATTGTAGTACCTCCGTATCTCCGCCGGGGTGGGCTTGATGGAGGAGGTCAGCTTCTGCTGCATCTGCTGGATGATCATCTGGTTGCGGACCATGACCATCATTTCCTCGCGTATCTCACTGGAGGGCTTGCGGAAATACTCCTCCATCTTCTCCTTCGAACCGATCTGATTGATATAATAGTTGAGACGCATGTCCACCTGGTGGCTCACCGACGACTCGTTAGCCTCTACGGAGTCCAGCTCCGCCTGGTGAAGAAACAGTTTCTGCACCGCCATCTGCTCGGGAATGACGCAATAGGGGTCGCCCTTGATCTGCTGGCCTTCATATTGGGCTCTGAGGCGTTCTTCCTCTACCTCGCTGCGGAGGATAGCTTCGTCGCCTACCACCCACACCACCTCGTCTATCACACCCTGTGCATAGGAAATGGAGAATTGAAAACTGAAAATTGAAAGGACTATCAGTCCCCGCAATTTTCCCAATATACATTTTTTATCTTTCATTTTTCGTAGAACTTTACTTTCCCTTCTTTCACGGCTTCGTTGTAGAGCCGGTTACGCTCCTGGCGGAGGAACGATACCTGCCGCTCGTTGAGGATGATTTTCTCTATCAGCGGCCGTGCATAGTCGAGCGGCATCGCCTCGCCGCGCATGTGTTTGTCGGTGATCTGGAGGATATAGGTCTTGGTGGAGTCCGCCACCTCGATGCGGTCGTTGTACCGTATCTTGTTCTCCAGCTCCGCACGCTCAATAGGGATCTGGGCGATGATCTCGGTGGTGGTCAGCCATTTGTCGGTGAAGAGCTCATAACCGCTGGCGTTTTGATATACGTATTTCTCAATGTCGTCCAGCTTGAGTTTGACCAGCCACTGACGCAGTTTGGATACGTTGGGCGCATCTTTATGCACGACGACCAGCACTCCCCGGAGAATACTCTCGCTCAGGATAAAGCGGTTGGGCATCTGCTCGTAGATGGCCGCAATGGCGCTGTCGGCTACGGTCTTAGGCATCCGTTTGGCTACCAGCCTCTCTTCGTACGCCTGCGCGTATAACGTGCGCCTGTATTCGGCTACCAACGCCTCTATCTGTTCGTTGGTGTGTGCCGTGGCGTTGCGGTACAACAAAATATCCTCCGCCCATTGGCGGATATACCGTTCGGCTGCCTGCGTGCTGTCCTCGCTGCTCAGACCCAGGGTCAGCGAATCGAGGGTGGAGCGGTACAAGTAATGGCCGTCCAACTCCACGGCTGCACCGGCTTGCTGCTTCTTCTCCAGCACCTGACAACCCGCCAGAAACGCCGCGCAAAATATGATCCAAAGTTTCAATTGCTGCATAAAACCCTAATATGGTGCAAAATTACAATTTAATTTTGATATAGCAAAATATAGTTTGCATTTTGTGCTTTTTATCCAGCAAAATAGAGAAAAAAATGTATTTATGCCTTAAAAACTTGCATGTTTGCAAAAAAAATAGTACCTTTGCACGCTTTTTACATAAATAGTAAAAACACGGGTTTGGAAAAATCATAAATCTGCAATTATAAACATAAATAAAAAAATATTCGATTATGTCTAAAGTAACTGTTGTAGGCGCAGGAAACGTAGGTGCTACTTGCGCAAATGTACTGGCTGTAAATGAGGTAGCCAACGAAGTGTGTCTGATTGATATCAAGGAGGGTTTCGCTGAGGGTAAGGCGATGGATATTATGCAGACGGCTCAGCTCATGGGGTTTGATACCGTCGTAACCGGTGTGACGAATGATTATAGCAAGACCAGCGGCAGCGATGTAGTGATCATCACTTCCGGTCTGCCCCGCAAGCCGGGAATGACCCGCGAGGAGCTCATCGGCGTGAATGCGGGTATCGTGAAATCGGTGTGCGACCAGGTGCTCAAATACAGCCCGAACGCTATCCTCGTAGTGGTTTCCAACCCGATGGATACGATGGCGTACTTGACCCTTCATGCACTCGGTCTGCCGCGTAACCGCGTGATTGGTATGGGTGGTGCTCTTGACAGCGCCCGTCTGAAATACTTCCTGAGCCAGGCGCTCAAATGCAACGCCAATGACGTGGACGGTTTCGTGATCGGCGGCCATGGGGACACTACTATGATTCCTCTGACCAGTTATACAACCTACAAGGGTATCAACGTGTCCGAGTTCCTCTCGGCTGAGGAGCTGGAGAACGTAGTGAAGAGCACCATGGTAGGCGGTGCTACGCTGACCGGCCTGCTCGGTACCTCCGCCTGGATGGCTCCGGGTGCCGCTGCTGCTTCGGTGGCTGAGGCTATTATCAAGGACCAGAAGAAAATGATTCCTTGCTCCGCCGCCCTGGAGGGTGAGTACGGCATGAAGGATATTACGATCGGTGTGCCCTGTATCATCGGCAAGAACGGTATCGAGAAGATTCTGGAGCTTAATATCTCCGAGGAGGAGCGTGCCAAACTGCACGAGTCCGAGGCTGCTGTACGTAAGACCACCGCTATCTTAAAGGAGTTGAATGTCCTTTAATAAGTTGAATGTTGAAAGTTGAGAGTTGAGAGAAGCCGTCTGGTGGAAAGTTGAAAGAGAAACTTATAACTTAAAACTTGCAAACTTCTCTAAACTCTAAACTCTAAACTCCAAACTATCAATCAATGGATTTGTTCGATAAATGCGACCATTTTGAGACCCTCAAACAGGTTCGCAAACTGGATATATATCCGTATTTCCACGAGCTGGAGAGCCGTCAGGCACCGGTGGTGCAGATGGAGAACCACCGCGTGATCATGCTGGGCAGTAATAACTACCTCGGTTTCACGGAAAACGAGGCGGTTATTGCCGCCGGTCATGCGGCGCTCGACAAATACGGGACAGGTGTGTCCGGCAGCCGTTTCCTGAATGGTACGCTGGACCTGCACCTGCAACTGGAGAAGGAGATAGCCGCTTTCACGGGTTATGAGGAGTGCATGACCGTCTCGACGGGCTTCCAGACCAACCTCGCTATCATCTCCGCTATCGCCGGTAAGGACGATTATATCCTCAACGACCGCGAGAACCACGCTTCTATCTACGACGCTTGCCGTCTTTCATACGCCAAGGTGCTCCGTTACCGCCACTCGGACATGGAGGACCTCGAACGCCAGCTCAAGTCGATTCCCGAGAACGCAGGCAAACTGATTATCACCGACGGAGTCTTCTCCATGCGCGGTGACATCTGCAAGCTGCCTCAGATCTGTGCGCTGGCGGAGAAATACGGAGCGCGTGTGATGGTGGACGATGCGCACGGCTTTGGTGTGCTCGGCCCCGGAGGACGCGGTACGGCGGCTCATTTCGGGCTGACCGACAAGGTGGATATCACGATGCTCACCTTCTCCAAGTCGCTCGCTTCGATAGGCGGATGTATGCTGACGAGCCACCGTGTAGCCGACTGGCTGCGCCATGTGAGCCGTCCGTTTATCTTCTCCGCCTCGATCACGCCCTGCTCCGCCGCTACGGCGCTGGAGGCGTTGCACCAGCTTATCCTCGACCCGGAGAGACCCGTGCGTCTGATGAAGATAGCGAAGTATTTCCAGAAACAGCTGCTGGCTAACGGCGTGCGTATCATCGAGGCGCCGACGCCTATCGTGCCTATCTTCACTTATAAGACGCTCGACACCCTCTATTTCGGTAAGAAGATGTTCGAAGAAGGCGTGTACGTCAACCCGGTGATTGCTCCGGCGTGTGTGGAAGGCGAGTGTCTGCTCCGCACCACGCTTATGGCTACTCATACTGAGCCGGTCATCGACGAAGCGGTGGAGATTATCGCCCGCGTACTCAAAGAGGGTGCCCCGCAAATGTAAATTCAATACCCCATGCGTACCCTGATAATAACCGGTGGCAGTTCGGGCATAGGAAAAGCAACAGCCTCGCTCTTTGCAGAGCGGGGCTGGTGTGTTTTTGAGTTAAGCCGCCATGGCGCCCAGCCGCCTGTAACCTCTTCTCCCCCTCTGAGAGGGGGACGGGGGGTGTCTCATGTCTATTGCGACGTGTGCTCCGAGGAGAGCTGCCGTACGGCGGTAGCGGAGGTGCTCTCGCAGACCGGCCATATAGATGTCGTCATCTCCAATGCCGGTTACGGCATCTCCGGGCCGATAGAGTTCACGCCTGTAGCTGAGGCGGAGCACCAGATGGACGTCAATTTCATGGGAGCTGTGCGGTTCACCCAGGCTATTCTGCCGCAGCTGCGCAAGCAGCGTGCCGGGCGGATTATCTATACCTCCTCCGTGGCAGCTGTCCTCGCTGTGCCGTACCAGGCGTTCTATTCCGCCTCCAAGGCGGCCATCAACGCCTTGGCGCTCTCGCTGGCGAACGAACTGCGCGAGTTCGGTATATCCGTCTCCGTACTCATGCCCGGCGACGTGTCCACCGGCTTCACTGATGCGCGCCGTAAGTCCGCCGACGGTGCCGGGGTCTATCGCCATGCCGACCAAGCTATCCGTGCCATGGAGAAAGACGAACGCGGAGGTATGCAGCCGCGTGAAATGGCGGAGCTCTTCTATCATATAGCTACCTGCCGCTCACCCCGTCCGCAGTACGTCGGAGGTGCATTGTACAGGTTCTTCTGTTTTCTCAACTGCCTCCTTCCTACCCGTCTTGTCAACTGGATTGAAGGTAAAATGTACAGCTGATTTATGCACATCCGAATTATCTCACCGTCCGGGGCGATAGACCCGCTTTATATCGACCAAGCCGTTGCACGCCTGCGCGCGTGGGGATTTAAGGTTAGCGAGGGTGCGCACGCGCGCGATGCGTGGGGGCGCTTCGCCGGTACGGACGAAGACCGCCTCGCCGACCTTGCGGAGGCGATGGCCGACCCCGAGGTGGATCTCATCCTCTGCAGCCGCGGCGGATACGGGCTGCAACGGATCATCGACCGTGTACCGCCTGTCACCAAACCGGTCCTCGGCTTCAGTGATATCACCGCCTTGCACCAGGCGGCAGGCCTGACCGCGCAACCTACGCTTCATAGCATTATGTGCAAGCACATAGCTACCCTCCCGGAGGACAGCGAACCGCTCCTCGCCTTGCGCCGGGCGCTCGCCGGCGAGACACTCGAATACCGCTTCCCCTCGCACCCCCTCAATCGTCCCGGTGATGTATCCGCACCCCTTGTCGGCGGCAACCTCTCCGTCCTCTACGGCCTACAAGGCACACTCTATGACCTGCGGTCAAATGTCAAATGTCAAATGTCAAATGTCAAATCTCAAAAGCCCCTGCTTTTGATTGAGGACATCGCGGAGCGGCATTACCATATAGACCGCATGATGCGCAACCTGCGTCTCTCCGGCGTGCTGGCGAACATCTCCGGACTTATCGTCGGCCAGTTCTCCGACTGCGAGGATGACCCCTTGATGCACGCTTCAGTCTATGAGACAATAAAAGAGGCAGTCGCGGATTACGACTACCCCTTGATTTTCAACGCCCCTGTCGGGCATGTGGAGCATAATCTCCCCTTATGGCTTCACGGCCATACGTCCGTCCACTGCGGCGCGGATGGTGTCCTGCTCACGAACAGCCTCTAAATACAGATCGCGGATAAGCAGCTCGCTGTCCCAATACTCCGTGTACCGCGCCAGTGCGTCCATGTGGTCCGCTCCGCCGGACAGGTAATCGCTGGTCGCTACGGTGTAAAGCCCTTTCGGATTCGCCGCCTTGCCGCCGATGGTGACAACTGCGGTCTTCCCTTCCTCCTTCGTGCATTCCTTGACCCGCATTCCTGCTACGCCTTGTCCGCCATAGACGGTGAACGACTCGCACAGGTCGATTACGTCCTCGCCCTTGAGGGTCAGCACCACCAGCTTGTTGTCAAATGGCATAAGTTCGAATACCATCCCGCGGGTGATCGGTCCGGCAGGCCACGGGCAACGCATGCCGCCCATGTTCACGATAGCTATATCCACTTTCCCGGGATACACTTTCTTCGCCGCCTCCCACAGGGCGTCGCTTGCCCAGTTCAGCATCGGGCACTCCGGCGTACCCAGCCAAAGCGGCTCCGGCGCGTAGCCTAACTGCTCGCTCATCTCTTTCTCCATGTCGGCTTTGACGGGCGCCAGATAAGCCAGATAGGCGCTGTCCTGGATGCTGTCCGCCGCCTCGTTGACGGCAATAGCCTCCGTCGTGCATCCGGTCACCTGTACGTTCCGGCGGCCGCAGGCGGAGAGGAGAACTGCCAATAAGAAGAAATATACTATTTGTTTCATACCTGTATAGTAAATGACGATGCAAAGGTACTGCATTTTTTTGACATATGCAAGAGAAAAAGGAAAAAATCGCACGGCATACTTGCATATGTGCGATTTTTGTAGTACCTTTGCAGTCTGTTTGCCTTATGGATTATACTTTTCGTGAAATAATGCCGTATTACAAGCGCAACCTGAAGGTGGCGTTTCCGGTGATGCTGACCCAACTCGGGGCGGCGCTGGTAGGGCTTTTTGACTCGATCATGGTAGGGCATTACAGTACGGCGGATTTGGCGGCGGTGAGTTTTTCCAATGCTATTTTCTTTACCGTGATGGTCTTTGCCATGGGAGCCGTGATGGGGGTCACGCCGCTGGTGGGACACGTCCACGGACGGCTGGAGAAACTGCTCCAAACCGGCACCACGGATGAGGAGATAAGGCATAAGCAGGAGCAGATAGCCTCTTTTCTCATCAACGGTTTGGTCTTCACGGGGATCATGTGCCTCTGCTCGCTGGCGTTGCTGGCTCCCTGTATCCCTTATCTGGACGCTTTCGGCCAGGAGCCGGAGGTCGTAGCCTGCGCACGGCCGTACTATACCCTCATCGTGCTCTCCATCGTGCCGTTCATGCTGTTCTGTTTCTTCAAACAGTTCCTCGAGGGCTTGGGCAATACCTGGGTGGCGATGGTCATCACCATCGGCTGCAACCTCCTTAATATAGGTCTCAACTGGGTGTTTATCTTCGGCCATTGTGGCTTCGACCCGATGGGAGCCGAGGGAGCAGGGTGGGCTACCCTCATCGCCCGCTCGCTGATGCCGCTCTGTTTTCTGGCGGCGATGATTGCCAAAGCCGGCTGGCGGCGGTATCTGGAGACGCTGCGGGGATGGATGATCACGCGGCGCGAGGTGGAGCACCTCCTGGCGATAGGTGCACCGATAGGCTTGCAGTCGTTTGCCGAGGCCTTCCTCTTCACCGCCTCGTTTATCATCATCGGCTGGATTAGCAAGGAGGCACTGGCGGCGCACCATATAGCCAACCAGATGGCGGATCTCACGTTCATGCTCGCTCAGGGTATCGGTGCCGCTACAACCATACGTGTCTCCCACCAGCTCGGCAAGGGCGACCTGCACGCCGTCCGGATGGCGAGCAGAGCGTCAGTGCACCTCTGCCTGCTGATGAACACCATCGGGGCAGCTATCATGATCTTCGGAAGAAACTATATCCCTTATATCTTCACCTCCGACCCGGAGGTCATTCCTATCGCCTCTTCGCTGCTCGTCATCGCCGGCACGTTCCAGTACGCCGACGGCTTGCAGTGTATCGGCGCGGCGATGCTCCGCGGTATCCAGGACGTACGGGTGCCGATGCGGATAGCGCTGATTGCCTATATAGGTATAGCCCTGCCCTTAGGGCTCGTACTCACTTTCCCTGCCGGGATGGGCGCTGAAGGAATGTGGCTGGCGTTTGTGATTGCGCTGGCTATCCCCGCCGTCCTTTTCCATGTACGTTTCAATAGAAGAATGAAAAAAATGAGCAAATATGAAAATGACCCAATGTGAAAATGTATTTGAGATTTTCTCTCAAATATGCAAAGTACCCCGTCCTTCCAAACACGAGGAGAAGATCAGCCGCTGGCTGCAGGACTTCGCTGCGGCTCACGGTATCGAGTGTGTCGCCGACGAGGCGATGAACGTCATCATGCGCGTGCCCGCTACTCCCGGCTACGAGGACCACGAAGGCGTGATCCTCCAGGCGCATATGGACATGGTGTGCGAGAAAGACGGTAACGTAGAGCATGATTTCCTCAAAGACCCCATCGAGACCTATGTGGACGGCGAGTGGCTCAAAGCCAAAGGCACGACGCTCGGCGCGGACAACGGTATCGGTATCTCCATGGCGCTCGCGGCTATCACCGATTCCGAACTGCAGCACCCCGCTATCGAGTGCCTCTTCACCGTCGATGAGGAGACCGGACTCACCGGCGCCATGAAACTGCAGGATGGCATGCTCCGTGCCAAACGGCTCATCAACCTCGACTCCGAGGACGACGGCCAGATATTCATCGGCTGCGCCGGTGGTATCGACACCCTCGCCAAGATGCACTATGAGCCGGTAAATGAACAAATGGTAAATGACCAAATGAATAAATTAGCTATCCGCTTGTCCGTAAGCGGATTGCTCGGCGGTCACTCCGGCGATGATATCAACAAGGGTCACGCCAACGCCAACCAGCTCATCGTCTGGTTCCTGGCGCGTATATGGCCGCAGACGGAGCTGCAGCTCGCCTCCATCCACGGCGGTAACCTCCGCAACGCCATCGCCCGCGAGGCGGAGGCGGTGGTGGTGATTCCGATGGCGTACAAGGAGCAGATACGTATCGAGTGGAATCAGTTCGTCGCGCAGATGGAAGGCGTCTTCGGAGAGGTGGAGAAAGACATGCGTCTGGAGTTGGAGACCACCGACATGCCCGCAACGCTCATCCCTGCCGACAAAGCCTACCGCCTTGTCATGGCGCTCTGCGAGTGCCCCCACGGCATGATCGCCATGTCCAAAGACATGCCCGGACTCGTTGAGACCTCCACCAACCTCGCCTCCATCAAGATGTGCCATGAATCGACCATGCATGGTCGATCATTTATCGAGATCAATACCTCCCAGCGGTCGTCCAAGGAGGAAGCGAAGCACCATCTCAAATGGGCGGTGGAGCAGGCGCTGGCGATGGCTTGCGACGAGGTCACCCACGGCGACGGCTATCCGGGATGGGCACCGAATCCCCACTCGCCGCTCTTGGAGACGGTCAGGAAAGCTTATGTCGATCTCTTCAAAGACGAACCCAAAGTGCTGGCTATCCACGCCGGACTGGAGTGCGGACTTTTCCTGGAGAAATACCCGTACCTCGACATGGTCTCCGTAGGTCCGCAGATGTACGGCGTCCACTCTCCCCAGGAGCGTCTCTCCATTCCTTCCACCGAACGCTGCTACCGCTGGCTCTGCCAAACCCTCAAATCCCTATAATTGGGGATTGCACACGTCGCAAAAAAGCAGTACCTTTGTAGCCGATTTACAAAGTACAATGTACAATGTACAATGTACAATTTACAATTTACAATTTACAATTTACAAAGCGTTCTGGCAACTATGGTACAAACTTAATAGTTAGTACGTATCTTAAAATATTGTACCAAACCCCGTAAGCCCTTTGTTAATTGATAATTGTTAATTGTTAATTGTTAATTATTAATTATTAATTGTTAATTATAAATTGTTTAAAGTTGCCGTTATAGGACTCCCGCAGAGCGGGAAGAGTGCCCTCACCCGGGCTTTGCAGAAGCTGGCGCAGGAGGGCGGTCACGCCTTGCAGTTTACCGAGGTGCACCACCCCGACGAGCTGCACGGCCATGCCTACGACCTGGTGCTGCAGGTGCTGGACTCGACGCGGCTGGAGGAGTCGCTCATGCTCACCCCGCATATTATCGACGAGCATGAGAAGATTGTGCTGGCTATCGGGCGGTACGACCTCCTGCTGGCTACCGACCACTCGCTCGACATCCCCACGCTGCAGCAGCTCATCGGCGTGCCTACCTGCCGCGTGTCGGTGCGGCAGAACTACGGTCTGGACGAGTGTCTCCACACGCTCGTCACTACGGTGCAACGGCCTCTCTCCACGGCGCACCCGATCTACCACCTCCGCGACCAGGCGGAGGAGGACGCCTACCGTGCCTACGTCCACGGCGTGCTCACCCGGACGCTTACCCACGCCCCTAATGACGCCCACCAGACACGGTTGGAGAAGATAGACAAGGTGCTGACCAACCCCTGGCTCGGTTTCCCCGTCATGCTCGGTATCCTGTATCTCGTCTTCTGGTGTACCTTTACCCTCGGCGCGTACCCCCAGGACTGGATAGAGCAGGGGATCAACGCCCTCTGCGACTTCAGCCACGCCCATATGGCGGACGGCTGGCTCTCCGGACTGCTCATCGACGGCGTGCTGCAAGGGGTAGGGGCGGTATTGGCGTTCCTGCCGAATATCATCATTCTCTTTTTCTTCATCTCCCTCATGGAGGACAGCGGATATATGGCGCGTGAGGCGTATATCATGGATGCCGTCATGCACCGCGTAGGGCTCCACGGCCGTTCGTTCGTGCCGATGCTGATGGGCTTCGGCTGTAACGTACCGGCTATCATGGCGGCGCGGGACATACAGAACCCCAAGGACCGGGTGCTGACGATGCTCATGGTGCCGTATATGTCGTGCTCGGCACGGCTGCCGGTGTATATGCTGTTTGTGGATACGTTCTTCGCGAGCCATAAGGCGCTCGTCATGATCTCCCTCTACGCTATAGGTATATGCCTGTCCGTCCTTTTTGCGGCGGTGATGAAACGTACGCCGTGGTTCCGCCAGGACCGTGACGACTCGGTCAACGAGTTGCCGGATTTCCGGATGCCCAAGGCGCGTGCCACCGCGGCGCATATATGGGAGCGCGTAGCGGATTACCTGCAGAAAATATGTACGGTCATCCTCTGGGCGTCGATTATCATCTGGGCATTGGAGTATTTCCCTTCGCAGGACCTCAATGACCTCGAGAACTCTTACCTTGCCATGATTGGCAAGGCGGTCTCCCCGCTGCTGGCGCCGTTAGGCTTCGACTGGAAGATGTCGGTCTGCCTGCTCACAGGCCTGCCGGCGAAAGAGGCTATCGTCTCTACGCTGGCTATCCTCTATGGCGGGGACCTCTCGGCGGCGGGTTTCACGCCGCTCACGGCGTTCTCTTTCCTGCTCTTCGTGCTGCTCTATTTCCCCTGCGTGGCGACTATAGCTACCCTTCGTCGCGAGGCAGGGCGTGTCTGGGCGTGGTTTACCGTGTTCCACTCCCTCGCCCTCGCATGGCTCGTGTCGTTTGTAGTGTATCAGGTGGGAATGCTGCTCAGCTGAGTGCCTGCAGCTTGTTCTGCATCTCGATCATCTCGTCGCGTAAGCGGGCTGCCGTCTCGAAATCGGTAGCCTTGGCGGCGGCGAGCATCTGCTTGCGTTTGTTCTCGATGGCTTTCTCCAGCGTCCCGGCGTTCATCTTCTGCCACTCGGCAGTCTTCCAGCTCTCGCGGATGGCCGCCTCTACGCGCTGTTTCTCCGCCTCCGGGTCTTTGTAGAGACTCGCCAGAGCGGAGGTGTTGATCTCTTTCTTGATAGCCGTCGGTGTGATGCCGTGCTCGGCGTTGTAGCGCATCTGGATAGTGCGTCGGCGGTTCGTCTCGTCGATGGTAGCCTGCATGGCGGGCGTGATCTTGTCGCCGTAGAGGATCGCCTTGCCGTTCACGTGACGCGCCGCACGGCCTACCGTCTGCGTCAGACTCCGCTGGTCGCGCAGGAAACCCGTCTTGTCGGCGTCCAGAATGGCTACCAGGGAGACCTCCGGCAGGTCGAGTCCTTCGCGCAGCAGGTTCACGCCTACCAGCACGTCGTACTCCCCGCGCCGTAAGTCCTCCATGATCTTCACGCGCTCGATGGTGTCTATGTCCGAATGGATATAGGCGGACTTGATTCCGTACCGCCGCAGGTACTCGTCCAGTTCCTCCGCCATCCTCTTGGTCAGGGTCGTCACTAACACACGCTCGTTGCGATGGATACGCGTCTTGATCTCGTCCATGAGGTCGTCCACCTGGTTCTCCGTCGGACGCACGTCTATCTCCGGGTCGAGCAGGCCCGTAGGACGGATGAGCTGGTCGATGACGATACCCTCCGAGCGGTTCAACTCGTACTCGTCCGGCGTGGCGGAGACGTATATCGTCTGTCCGGTCTTGGCTTCGAACTCGTCGAACTTCAGCGGACGGTTGTCCCGTGCCGCCGGGAGCCGGAAACCGTAGGTCACGAGGTTGTCCTTGCGGGCTTTGTCGCCGCCGTACATGCCCCGTATCTGCGGGACGGTCACGTGGCTCTCGTCGATGACGAGCAACATGTCTTTCGGGAAATAATCCAAGAGGCAATAAGGCGGCGTACCCTCCTCCCGGCCGTCGAAATAACGGCTGTAGTTCTCCACCCCCGAGCAGTAGCCCAACTCGTCCAGCATCTCCAAGTCGTATTTCACCCGCTCCTCGATACGTTTGGCGTACAGCTCCTCGCCGATGGAGGTGAAATATTCTATCTGTTTGGCGAGGTCCGCCTGTATCTGCTCTTTGGCGGCGGCGATACGCTCCTTGGAGGTCAGGAAGATGGTAGCGGGCGAGAGGTTGTAGTGCTCAAACTCCTCGATCACCTGCCCGCTGATGGGGTCGATGGTGAGGATAGCGTCTATCTCGTTGCCGAAAAACTCAATCCGCACGATATAGTCGGCGTAGGCGAGGGCGATGTCTATCGTGTCGCCTTTCACGCGGAACCGCCCGCGCGCGAGTTCTATATCATTACGCACGTACTGCGCGGAGACAAGTTGCTTGAGCAGGCTGTCCATCGGCATCTGCTTGCCCCGCTCCAGCTCGATGACGTTCTGCGTGAAGTCCTGCGGACTGCCCAGGCCGTAGATGCAGCTCACCGATGAAACAATGATGACATCTTTCCGCCCGGAGAGCAATGCCGCTACGGCAGAGAGGCGCAGCCGGTCGATCTCCTCGTTGATACTCAGGTCTTTCTCGATATAGAGGTCCGTGGAGGGGATATAGGCCTCGGGCTGGTAGTAGTCGTAATAGGAGACGAAATACTCCACCGCGTTATGCGGGAAGAAGGCCTTCATCTCCGAGTAGAGCTGCGCCGCGAGGGTCTTGTTATGACTCATGATGAGGGTGGGGCGGTTCACCTCTTTGATGACGTTGGCTATCGTGAATGTCTTGCCGCTGCCCGTCACGCCGAGCAGCACCTGCGCTTCCGCGCCGGCGTTCAGACCCGCTACCAGCGCCTCTATCGCTTGCGGCTGGTCACCCGTAGGCTTGTATGGACTCTCTAATTGGAACATCTATTGTCATCCTAGTTATTCTAGTTATTCTAGTTGTTCTAGTCTGTCTAGTCGTCCTATTCATCCTAGTCCGCATAGAAAAAAGGGGAGCCATTTGGTTCCCCTTTGATCTTACTTAACGCGACGCTCTTGGATGCGGGCTTTCTTACCCGTACGCTCGCGGAGGTAATACAGTTTCGAACGACGTACTTTACCGTACTTGTTCACGGTAATGCTCTCGATGAAGGGGCTGTCCATCGGGAAGATACGCTCTACGCCGATGTTTCCGCTCATCTTACGAACCGTGAAACGCTTCTTGTCCTCGCTGCCGTGAATGCAGATCACGTCGCCGCGGAACTCCTGGACACGCTCTTTGTTACCCTCTTTGATACGGTAGCCTACCGTAATCTGGTCGCCTGCCTTGAACGCAGGGAACTCTTTCTTCTCGCCGGCAAAAGCTTGCTCGGCTACTTTCATCAAATCCATTTTTTCTTTCTTTTTTATGGATTAGTAATCTCACAACAGGCATTTACTACTATTCGGTCGGACCTAATTCAATCGCCAGAGGCCTGTTATGGCGCCTTTTCTCGCAAAAAAGCATGCAAAGGTACAACAAATTTATGAATTGACCAAATAATTCGGCATTTTTTTACGTTTTTCTTGCATATTTGCGAAAAAAGCAGTACTTTTGTGGCATGAATAACAATACTTTCGGAGATAAATGGTCGTTCACCTCTTTCGGTGAGTCCCATGGAGCAGCCGTAGGCGGTGTGCTCGACGGCGTGCCTGCCGGCCTGCATATAGATATGAACCTGATCCGCGAGGAACTTGCCCGCCGCGCCGGCAAACACTCAACACTCAACACTCAACACTCAACTCCCTTCTCCCCCTCTGAGAGGGGGTCGGGGGGTGTCCCCAATCCAACTCCCTTCTCCCCCTCTGAGAGGGGGTCGGGGGGTGTCCCCACTCCCCCCGTTTCTCCCCGCGCCCTGCGCGAACCCGACGAGGTCGAATGGCTCTCCGGCGTCATAAATGATAACTCTCAACTGTCAACTGTCAACTTTCAACTACACTCAACACTCAACACTCAACACTCAACTGCCCTTGTCACCCTCGGTACTCCTATCGCCTTTATCATCCGGAACAAAGACGCGCGCCCGGAGGACTACGAGTGGCTCAAACACTCTTACCGCACCGGGCACGCCGACAAGGTCTATGAACTCAAATACGGTATCCGCGACTGGCGCGGAGGAGGCAGAGCCTCCGCACGGGAGACGGCCGCACGCGTCGTAGCCGGGTGTATTGCCAAACAGCACCTCGCCGCCAAAGGTGTGCACATCCATGCGCGCTTAGTCCAAGTAGGCAGCGAGACCGACCCCGCACGTTTCGCCCAGACCATCGCCGACTACCAACGCCAAGGCGACTCCATCGGCGGTATCGTCGAGTGTACCGTCACCGGATTGCCTGCCGGCACAGGAGAACCGCTCTTCCATAAGCTCCAGGCGGAACTGGCGTTCGCCGTCATGTCCATCAACGCCTGCAAAGGCTTCGAGTACGGCACCGGCTTCGCCGGAGTCACGCAGCCCGGCTCCGCCATCAACCACCTCTCCGGAGGTATCGCCGGAGGTATTTCAGACGGCACACCCCTCACCTTCCGCGCCGTCTTCAAACCTACACCCTCCACACCCAAGGCACTTGCTAATGTACAAGGGGACGATGTACCATGTACTAATGTACAAGGGGACGATGTACAATGTACAAAGGTCGGTCGCCATGATCCTTGCGTGGCTGTACGCGCGGTGCCTGTCGTCGAAGCCATGACCGCCCTCGCCCTCGTCAATTTTCTCTGAGAAAATTGTGAAATAATCGTGCCCCTTGTGGGCTAAGAAATATACCAAAAGTCGAACATTTGCAAAATAGATTTTACAATTTGCCAATAATCCGTAAAAATTGTTCAGATTATTTGGTTATGTCCCTCAAAAGCAGTACCTTTGTGTGAAATTTTGACAATTTAAGGTATAGTGATGTTATATTCAAAGACTGTATCAACCATGAAACAATGGTTGCTTTTCTTTTACGTATTCCTATTTTTATGCGTAACGCCCGCCCGCGTATATATATATGGAGCGGGGTTGGTGGACGACCCCGAAGTGTCCGTTCCGGCCGGGGCGTATGTCACCTTTTCTACCGTCTATAACGGCAAGCGTTATTACTTGGGTATAGACACCGTGCAGGCCAAGGCCGATAAAGACACCGTAACCTGGTACGACGGACCGTGCTACGCCGCTATGTGGCAAGCGGGCGGTTTGTACAGCCCTACGGGAACCAGGTTGGACGACGAGAACTACCTCCGTACGCTCAAAAGCGTGTGGATTGCCGAGCGGTGCAGCCGGCCCAAATACCTCTCGCTGGGTACCGACCGCGGTACGTACAGCCCGGTAGTGCTGCGCGACACGGCTCAGGCCACCCTGTGGTTTGCACAAAAAGACCGGATTGAGAGCGGCAGGTTTATCGAAGGTTATCTCTATTATTACTCTGCGGCGACCGGTGTGGAGGTCTATCGCTATCTGAGTTACGACCCCTTGTACGGTTTCAGCCGTGCGCTGCCGGGCCGTCCGGCGGTAACCACGCGTATGCTCGTGTGGGAACGGAAGACGGGTAATGACCTGCGGTTCGAGTTCACGCCGGAGACGTATGTGTTCGGTCTGGAGACAACGGGTGATACCACCGCCTTGCCGCTGACCTCCAAGGTGGTTTATTTCAAGAATGTGGACCGTTTCCGCAGCCGGGAGGGACGTATGGATGTCTATGCCCGCGAACCGGAGAAGGTGGACAACCAGGAGGTGCTGGTGGAAGAACCGTATAAGCTGTTCGGTTACTACGAATGGGCGTCCCACCCGCGTACAGAG
Organism: uncultured Bacteroidales bacterium; assembly: GCA_902799185.1. Classification (GTDB taxonomy): domain Bacteria; phylum Bacteroidota; class Bacteroidia; order Bacteroidales; family Paludibacteraceae; genus Colicola. The sequence continues at coordinate 136,478 of CADBZO010000002.1, forward strand.
GGGCAGAAACCCGCTTCTTTCAAAGACAAGGATACCTACGACGGCAACTCGAGGATGCAATATTACAACACCTACGACCATGTAAAAGAGTCGAGTGGGTCGAGTGAGATTGTGGGCGCATGGCGCGACAGTACGCTACTGCATGTGCGTAACAAAGGTTTTACGCGCGGCAATGACGGTCTTTGGCACGACACGTTGTACGCTATCGGTTCCGCTCCGTTCGACAGGGAGGAGACACGCTTTGTAGGCAAGGGCACCGGCGGCGATCCTGAGGCAGGTTATTACGTGGACCATATGGATTACCTGCGTATCCATTTCCGCTGCGAGGGCGAGGAGTACACCGACTCGGCGCTGTTTGTTCGCCAGGTCTTCCACGAGCAGCCCTTCACCACGCTGAACCTGTCCTCCAGTCCGAACGACGGTGTGTTGGCAAAAGAAGCGGGCTCCATGGACTTCACGATTGCTGCGCATTACACCTCCGGCAACCGTATCCTGTTTGCCGGCGGCGCTGTTGCCGAAACGATGATCTTGGAGGAGGATGACCTGACCGTTGAAGAAGCCAACTTGACCATCGAGGTCCTGGACGCCAACGGAGAGGCTTTTGAAGACGGGAAGGCATGGTTGACCGCCGCCAAATCAGGGAAAACCATTACCGCTACCGCCACGGAGAACACCTCTGCGGAGAACCGCGTGGCGCAGATACGGTACACTTATCATTACGTCCACTCCTCGGCGACAGGGGACGAGGCCACCGCCACCCGCTCGCTGTGGATTACGCAGAAAGGTAAGGCGGATGGTAATGCTGAGATCTATGTCTTCAGCCACAAAGGCGATGACGACGGAGACGGGCTGCAGGACGTTCACGAGAAGACATACACCTATTATGCCATCCCGGGCGAGGAGCTGCAACTGCCGGTGCATTATGACCTATGGGGCTATTACCGCTGGTTCCAATACGACGGGGCAAACAAAGACCGGGATTTGCTCTATGGCGGCACTTGGACATGGAAAGCCGAGCCGACGAACCATCTGGAGGACGCCAACCTGAATAGTTTCATGCCCATCAACCCCACTACCGACAACACCTCCCGCGGACGGTGGGACATGGCTATTAACAACCATTTTACAATAGGCAAACAGACGCCCGTCTCGATGCCGACGGCGTGGTCGGTGTGTCTCTGAAGGCATTGACCGAACCGACGCTGTCTTACCGTCAGATTTTTGACATCCGTCCGGCGAAAGAGCAGGCAGACAAGATGGCACGCTGCCGCACCGGAGCAGAAGAGTGGATGGAAAAACACACCGTAATAGCACCGGCGGGCAGGGCCATCACGCTGGAGCAGCAGTACCCCGTGAGCGACAAGAACACCAACGACGTGGAGGACCACCTGCAATATATCTATTACTACAACGCCAAAGACGCCGATACGGGAACAGACCCCGACTCCGGTTATGAAAATTATAACAAGGCAGCTACGTACGCCCGTATAGGACGCAGCCGTACGGATGGAGACGAGCACCTGGAGCTGATTGATTTCACCAACCTGCCGGACGGCACGTACACTGTCCTGATGGTGAACCCGCGTGCCACGGGCGGTTACGCATTGGGCTACAGGGGATCCACGACGTTTAACTACAACGGCTGGAGCAGTACCATGAGTTCTGCCGAGGAGCTTGAAACATGGCTGGAGGAACACGTGATGAAGCAGAACGCCTACCGCCTCACCCTCACCAAAGAAGGGGAACAGATAGAGGTAGCATACAATGGTTATTATTATATCACGGCGAACCGCAGTGGTGCTTTCTTGGATAATTGGGCGATGCAGTGGACGCCCAGCCACTGGTGGGCGTATGAGTATAGTATCAATTATAGTGCCATTACTCCTTCCGAAACTCCCTCCGGCATGTCCAATACGGTACAGCTGCTCATGAAATATACTTCTATCCTGGGTATCAGTTCGCTCAGTGTAAAAGGATACCTGCACGCCAAGAACGCTGCAGGAACCAGCAATGCTTTTCATATAGTAGATAATGAACGTTTCGAGGGCGGAGATATCAACCGTTCCTGGGTGTTCTATCGCATTGTGCCCGGCGGCTCGGAGCACAAGGAGACGCCGCGTTGGGAAAAGAGCACCAATAACTCCGAATGGACGGAAGTGGCGCGCGAGGGGCGCAACACCTCCGGCTACACGATGCTGGGCAACGGCTATCTGTCCATCAGCGAGAACACCCATACCCACCCCAACGAGACGGTTTACTACCGCCTCCGCACCGAGCATTTCCAGGCCAAGTACGACGCGCTGCTGGCAGCCGCCCAACACGGCGCGGTGCTGGTTTCGCCCGCGGTTTCGCCAGGCGAAAAGCGCGCGCTCGACGCCGCGCTCGGCGCGGGCGGAAGCGCGATCCACCTCGAATCCCGCCCGGTGAACCTCTACTACAAGCCGGCGGGACTCCGGCTCGCCGCTCTCTCCGGTAAAACGACCGGGGTCCTCCACTTCGTTCCGGACCCCTGGACGTACCTACTTTCGCCCGGCCTCCGGCGCGGAGAGCCGCAGGAAAACCTACACGTTGAACAGGAACTCGACCATGTCGCCGTCCTGCATCTCGTACTCCTTGCCCTCCTCGCGGACAAGGCCGAGCTCGCGGCACTTCAGCTCCCCGCCGTGCGCGACGAAGTCCTCGTAGCGCACGACCTTCGCGCGGATGAAGCCGCGCTCGAAGTCGCTGTGGATCACGCCCGCGCACTTCGGCGCCTTCCAGCCGCGCCGGAACGTCCAGGCGCGCACCTCCTTGGGGCCGGCGGTGAGGAACGAGGCGAGGCCGAGCGTGCGGTAGCCGGTCTTCACGATGACGTCGAGGCCGCTCTCGGAGATGCCGTAGGAGGCGAGGAACTCGGCGCGCTCCTCGTCGGAGAGGCCCGCCATGTCCTGCTCCACCGCGGCGCAGATGCGGACGCACTCGCAGCCCGCCTTCTCCGCGAGGGCGCGCAGCGCGGCCTCGTGGGCGTTGCCGGCGGGGAGGCCGGCCTCGTCGACGTTCGCGACGTAGATGACCTTCTTGTCCGTGAGGTAGCGGCCCTCGCGCAGCGCCTCGGCGAGCAGGTCGTCGTCGTGGCGGTCGAAGGTGCGCACCGGCGCGCCGCCCTCCAGGTGGGCCTTGAGCGCCTCCAGGACCTCGAGCTCGGGGCGGACCTTCGGGTCGACCTTGGCGAGCTTGCCGACGCGGGCGACGCGCGCCTCGAGCACCTCGAGGTCGGCGAGCAGCAGCTCGTTCTCGATGATCGCGACGTCGCGCGCGGGGTCGATGGACCCCTCCACGTGGACGATGTCGCCGTTCTCGAAGCAGCGGACGACCTCGAGGATCGCGTTCGCGTCGCGGATGTTCGCGAGGAACTTGTTGCCGAGGCCCTCGCCCTTGCTGGCGCCCTTCACCAGTCCCGCGATGTCGACGAACTCGACCGTGGCGTGGATGACGTTCTGCGGGTGGACCATGTCCGCGAGGACCGCGAGGCGCGGGTCGGGGACGGGCACGACCGCCGTGTTGGGCTCGATCGTGCAGAAGGGGAAGTTCTCCGCCTTCGCGTTCTGAGCGCGGGTGAGGGCGTTGAAGAGGGTGGACTTGCCGACGTTGGGCAGGCCGACGATGCCGATGTTGAGTGCCATGTGCGTGTGTTCCTCGCGTGCGGCGGATGATACACCGCCGCGGCGCTCGGTTCAAGCCCCAATCGCGCGGGGATTTGCGCGCGGAGCGGCCATGTGGTAGACTCCGGGCCGACATCGTTCCCCGCCTTTCGCCCGCCACTCGTCCCCTTGACCATGCCCGTCGACGACTACAATCCCGACATCGCCCGGCGCGACCTGAAGTACTACATCTTCGACTGGGACGACAACATTCTGCGGATGCCGACCTACATCCATCTGGAGCGGCGCCTGCGGGACGGCTCGTGGGTGCCGCACCTAGTGTCGACCGCGCTCTTCTCCGTCATCCGCAACGACACGGTGAACTACCGTCCGCCGCAGGGCCAGTGGGAGAAGGCGTTCGTCGAGTTCCGGGACCCGGCCGAGCGCACGGAGAGCAAGTTCCTCGCCGACGCGCGCACCGCCATCGACCGCCTGCTCGAGGGCGTCGAGAAGCAGCCGCCATCCTTCAACACCTTCCGCAAGATCCTGCGCGAGGGGCGCATCTTCGCGATCGTCACCGCGCGCGGCCACGACCCCGCCACGCTGCGCAAGGGCGTGGAGATGTTCATCGACCGAATCCTCTCCGACGCCGAGAAGGCCGAGATGGTGCGCAACCTGCGCGGCTGGATCGTCTGCTACGAGGGGGAGGCCGCCAACGCGGCGATGACGGACGAACAGGTCGTCGACAACTACCTCTCGATGAACCGCTACCACGCCGTCACCAACCCCGCGTTCATCGCGGCGGTGAAGGCGCAGGGCACGCCCGGCGCGGAGAAGTCCGAGACGCGCAAGCAGTTCGCGATCCTCGACTTCCTCGAGTGGCTCTTCCGGATGATCGAGCGCATCGGCGCGCGCAAGCCGATCTCCGTCGGCTTCTCCGACGACGACCCGGGCAACGTCGCGGCCGTCGCGGACTTCATCCGCCACAATCTCGCCGAGCGGTTCCCGTCGGTGAAGTTCGTCGTCTACGACACGTCCGACCCCGACGTCGAGAAGGGCCACAAGCTCGTCGTCTCGGGCCAGCTGCCGCTCTTTTAGGTCACATGGTCACACGGTCACACGGTCACACGGTCTCACGTCATTTAGCATTCAGCATTCCATGCTCGAAACCATCGCCTCCCACCTCGAATCGATCGCCGCGCTGGCCCCGCACTGGGGCTTCGCGCTGATCTTCTTCTTCATGGCGGTCGAGAGCTCGTTCATCCCGTTCCCGAGCGAGGTGGTGATGCTGCCGGCCGGCTTCCTCGCGTTCCGCGGCGAGCTCACGCTCCATTCGCCGTGGCCGGACGCCGCGCTGGCGCTTTTCTTCGGGACGCTCGGCTCCTTCGCCGGCGCGTGCGTGAACTACTGGCTGGGCCTCAAGCTCGGGCGGCCGTTCCTCTACCGCTACGGCAGGTGGTTCTTCCTCAAGCCCGCCACGCTGGAGCGCGCGGAGGAGCTCTTCCGGCGCTACGGCGACGTGACGACGTTCGTCTGCCGCCTCGTCACCGTGATCCGCCAGCTCATCTCCATCCCGGCCGGCTTTGCGCGGATGCCGTTCGGGCGCTTCGCGTTCTTCACCGTCCTCGGCGCCGGCATCTGGAACCTCATCCTGCTTGCCGTCGGCGCGTGGCTCGGGCGCGAGACGCAGGAGATGACCTACCTCGAGCTCGTGACGCGCGGCAAGGCGCTCGTCGCGGACCACTACGGCTGGATCCTCGCCGGGCTCGCGCTCGTCGTCGCCGTCTACGCCCTCTGCCACCGCCTCGCCGTCGGCGGCCGCGGCCGCGCCGCGGACGCTTCCGCCCATTCCGCACCGCAGGAGACCTCCACATGAGCGCCGAAGAAGAAGAGATGAAGCAGCTTCGCGAGACGATCGCGGAGCTGGAGAAGTTCCACCAGGCGATGCCGGAGGACCGGCAGACGCTGGAGATCCTCGCCGTCGCCTACGGCAAGGTCGGCGACGCGGCGGGCCAGATCCGCGCGCTCGGCGGCCTCGCGGGCGTCCTGGTGCGCCAGAAGGACTGGGAGCACGCGCGCATCATCGCGGAGAACCTCCGCTCGTTCAAGGACGACCCCGCCGCGCAGGCCGCGGCGGACAAGGCCGAGGCCGCGCTCGCCGCCGCCGGGCAGGGCCCGGG
>CADBZO010000003.1:0-14736 GCA_902799185.1 uncultured Bacteroidales bacterium
GAGAGTATCAGCGACGCGCAGAAGAGTGCCGCCAAGAAAAAGAACCCGAAGCGGTTTGTGGATACCGGTCTGTACCGTATTGTCCGCTGCCCGAACTACTTAGGCGAAGTGACCATCTGGACGGGTGCGTTGCTCAGCGCGATTGGCGCAGGGCTCAATTGGTGGCAATGGCTGATAGTAGGAATAGGGTACGCAGGCATCGTGTTTGTAATGTTCAGCGGCGCACGCCGGTTGGAGTTGCGTCAGAACGCCGCCTACGGCAATGACCCCGAATATCAGGCGTATGTGAAGAAAACGCCTATCCTGATACCGTTACTGCCTATTTATTCCGTAGCCAAATATGAATGGCTCAAAGCTTGATTGGTTTGCCGCCAAGACCCTTTTCCGGCGGTGTCTGTTCGGGACGCTGCCGAATCACCGCTGAGCAGGAGCTGTTCGTCCAGAAAGCGCAGGCGTTTCTCCAGCCATGCGTGGATATAGGTCTGCTCGGAGGAGATACAGACGGGTATGCGTCTGTCGTCCCATTGCTGTTGTTCGACGGAGTCCAATCCTGTCCGTTGGTAGAGGCTGATATAGGAAGCCGCTATGCTGTCAAGATGCCCGATAGAGAAGACGCGCTGTCTGAGCCGGCTATAGCATTGCCGGAGGCTGTCGCTGTAATGAGGGTAATAGCGCATCATGCGCCGGTGCAGCATGTTGCGGTCCATCGGCATGATGTCAGACGGCATCGGTTGTGCCATGAATTGGCGTCCGAAACAGAGGTCCATATCCCATGGGACGACTACAGCTTTCAAATCGCCGGCGGCGATGTTGTAAAACGCCCAGTAGCAGTTCTTTCCGGCATTGTCATAAGCCCCGGCGAGCATGACGAGGAGTGTGTAGTGCATGAACGCGGGTATATCCAGATAACAGGCTATACTGTCCGCGAAGAGTGCGGAGTCGCTCTCGGCAGCGATGGCGTAAAACCGTCTCAATGCATGCCATGCATCCGCGCGCAGACAGGTTTCTTTGGGATATACCATCTCCCATCCTCCCCATCGTGAGGCGGTGTCGCGGGGCATATCTCCTTGTGCGGGCAGGAAAGTGGTGTATTTCCATTCGGATGTCTTGAACAGGACTCCGTGTACTACGCTGTCCGTTCTATCGGTTTTTGGCAGCCGCAGTAGTTTTCGGTCGATCCGTTCGCTCAGACAGTAGATACCCCTATGTCTGCCGTCATCCATTTCCACAATCCTTCCTTCGTATCCGTACCGCGCCGCAGGTTCTTCTTCGTGATACCACGGTGCGGGAGCTATCTCGTTCCACACATCCATAGCCATGCGGTTTCGCATGCGTGTGGGGTCGCTGACCATGCCGTCCAATATCCAGTCGTCGTCCGGGCGCATGCCTAACAGCGCGCCCCGGGCATCGAGTATCTTGACGGAGTAGGAGGGTTTGGCGAACATCCGTGACGAGGCTCCACGCCGGCGCAGCAGCACTGCGTACTCCGACGAATCGCCGTCTTCCACAATGGTCATAGTAGCGGGGGTGAAATGCCGTGTGCTGACGCGTTCGGGCAGATTGCCGATGAACACTTTGGGCACTTCTCCGCCCAGTACGGCGGACAGGCGCACCATACAGATAGCAATCAGCACGTACAGCCGTATATGACCGGTAAGGCACATCTTTATCTGACGAGGACGCGGCGGAGAGACCATGCGTAGAGGATGTTCATCGCAACGTATAGGATATCCAGTACTATGAAATCATCGTTGACACCCATCAAGACCCATACTATCGGCAGGAGGTTGCACACGATGCTCCGTATCATCATCCACACGCCTGCTTGCGCGAGAGCGCCGCGATAATAAGCCAGCAGCAATGCGCCCAACGGGATATAGACCAGCGGCGTCATTCCGGCTATCAGCACGTCGCCTATCTCCATGGCGTCTCTCCATGCTTCCACCGACCGCAGAAGCGAGGTCGTGCAGCCGGCAACCACCAGCACCAGGAGTGTTATCCACCATCCCTTCAGCGGATGGGGGAGCCTGCGCATAGCCAGGCATAACGCTGTATATATCACTACGTCGCCTATGGTGTTGATGAAGGCTTTGAGCCACGCGCAATGCGCATACATATACTGCGATACAGGCGAAATCGTCAGTACCGCCGCCAGCACCATAATGCCGAAAGCCGTCTCTATCGCCCAACGCGGCAGCGGCGATTCCAAATGATAAACGGTTGTCGTTTCCATAATCTATCCGTTGGTTATTTGCTGCAAAGTTACTACAAATATCTCAGATATGCAAATGTAAGGGCTTTTTCTTGTGCCAAGAGATGAATAAAATGCGTAATTTTTCCATAAATCGCTTTTTTTGCCATAATAGTCACACAGAAATTCTGACAATTATTTGCGCGAATGGTGAAAATTGAGTACTTTTGTATCAAATTTGTATTTTTCTTTATGTATGTCTGATATAACGGTTATAATTATTCTTGTGATTGTGGCAGCCATGTTGGTTGCCTTTGTTATAGCAATATGGTTTTCCTACAAAGTGACCCGCGGCATGCAGGAGGAGAACAAACATCTGGCGGATATGCTGCATAAACAAGCGGTAGAATCCAAGCACCGTCCTTTGCGTGACAGTGAGCTGAGCGAGGCTGCGGAGCAGATGGCTCAGACCAATGCCCGTCCGGACGACGAGCTGTTCGCTTGGATAGAACAACAGATAGACGAGCGGCGTCTCTACGCCGACAGCGACACTTCGCTCAAACGTATTTCCCGTGAATTAGGTCTTAGTCAGAAACGCCTGTCGGAGGTGCTCTCCGCCTCTCCCTATGGCACGCTGACCGAACTCATTGCCAACAAACGCGTGCAGTGCGCCTGCCGATTGCTGGAGACCCGCACTGAATGGACCATCGAGGCAATCAGTGCCGAGGCGGGGTTTACCACGCGACGCACATTCCAAAACCTCTTTAAGGCTCATACAGGCGTAACGCCGACCCAATACCGTGCTCTCAAAATGCGTGAGAGAGTAGGAGGGAACGATCTTGTAAGTGACAATTAATTAATCAACTAACAACTATATTATTAACCCTAAAATTATGAACAATGAGAAGATTTAGACTCTTTTCCTTGCTTGCGGTGCTACTATGTGCGGCGAGTATGTGGGCTGCATCCGGTACATGCGGCGCAAATGTTACATGGGAGCTGGATGAAGGAACCGGCTTGATGACCATTAGCGGTACCGGTGCAATGGAGGATTTTGAGAGCTACTCGACGAGAGGATGGAGTGATTATGCAGGCCAAATCAAATCGGTAGTGATTAATGATGGTGTTACCAGTGTGGGTGCCAATGCATTCTATTATTGCATGTCGCTGACATCCGTAACATTAGGACAAGACGTAGCCAGTATCGGTATGCGTGGTTTCATGGGCTGTAGCGGTATGACATCCTTTGATTTTCCTGCTGCTATAGACAGCATCGGAGCCTCTGCTTTTATGGATTGCGAAGGCTTAACCTCAATTACATTCCATGAGGGACTCCGGATTATTGAAGAAGCGGCTTTCTACGGTTGCAAAAAGCTGGCGTCTGTCAGTTTTCCCAGTAGTCTTACCACCATTGGAAAGTCAGCCTTTTACAGATGTAACAAACTGACATCAATCTGGTTACCAGCCAATGTAACCGGCATAGGAAGCGATGCATTCTGTGTATGTGGTCCGTATGATGATTCATGCGTAGGACTAAGTTCCATCACCTGCGAGGCTGCGGTTCCTCCCGCTCTTCTCCTGAACGGCAAGAGTGTGTTCAACTCAACCGACATTCCTTTGTACGTACAGGAAGACTATATACCTGCTTATAAAGAGGCATTTTACTGGAAGAAATTTACAAATATCCAGCGTATTGTTTACCCCAACGGCGCGTGTGGCGAGAATGGTGATCACCTCAAGTGGGAGTTTAACACCACAACCGGCGTTCTGACCATCAGCGGCACAGGCAATATGGCAAGTTGGGCCTCTCCCAGCGAAGTGCCATGGTATCAGTACACAAATGATGTTACTGCAGTAGTGCTAAAAGACGGTGTTACCGGCATCGGAAACAATGCTTTTAACGGCTACTCCTCCGTCACATCAGTCACAATACCTGACGGCGTTACCGGCATCGGCGACTACGCTTTTGCCGGTTGGTCATCACTGAAAATCATGAATTTGCCCGAAGGCGTTACCACCCTTGGGACCGGGGCATTCAGCGGCTGTAGTGCGCTCGATATGATCGTACTTCCCCAAACCGTCAACACGATCGGTGCTTCGGCTTTGGCAGAATGCAGCAGTCTGACCTCAGTGACGATACCCGCTAATGTCACCAGTATCGGTGATCGGGCTTTTTCGGGCTGCACCGGCCTGGTAACCCTAACCTCGCAAGCCACAGTGCCGCCGGCACTCGGCGATAACGTATTTGAGGGTATTAGCACCAACATAATTCCGTTACATGTGCCACAGGCAGGTGTAAGCGCCTATAGCACAGCAGCACAATGGAAGGAATTTGACTTGGGTGTTGCTCCTACTTCGGGCCAATGCGGCGATGAATTGTATTGGGAGTATGATATTGCCAGCGGCGCACTAAAGATCACCGGATCCGGTAATATGTACGCATGGGCGTCAGAGTCTGCTGTTCCATGGCGTGGATATGCCGCTTCCATAAAGGCGGTAGAGTTCCCGCAGGGGCTCACCTCTATCGGCGCGTATGCATTCAGCCAATGTATCGGTTTGGATTCAATCATAATTCCTGATAAAGTTACCTTTATCGGTGGCTCTGCATTCTATGGCTGTTTCGGGCTGACCGATGTGTATTGCTATGTGAAAGCAAACGAAGTGACTTGGGTTTCATACGGAAGTGATTTCAAACAAGGAAAGGCCACGACTTTCCACTTACCAAGAAACTATTATAACCAATATGTCGACCACGATTTGTACAAAGATGCCAACGTAACCTATACACATGAATTACAAGGTATCTACCGTGGCAACTGCGGTCCGTACAATGCTGATACCCAGGAGTTTGCAGACAACCTGAAATGGGACTACGATGAATATGCGCATACGCTTCACATAACCGGTTCAGGTCCCATGGCAGACTTTAGCGGCAATCCAAATGATCCCGATTCATGGCCTTGGATAGGCAAACAAGGATTGGGTATTAACGTGAGTGAGTATATTACCCTGATAAATCTCCCGGAAGGAATGACCTCTATTGGAAATGTGGTATTTGCACGCCATTTTGCTGCCAAATACAACGCCATTCCAAGTACAGTGAAAACGATAGGTTTCTCAGCTTTCGCTATTAATGAAGCTTTGGATACCATTACCATTCCTGCCTCGGTAGATACAATACATTATGCAGCTTTTGAAGGCTGCAGGAGTTTGAGGTGTGTAATCTTTGAAGACATAACACCTCCTGTATTAAAACCATCTGAAGATGGCGTATTAGGATTCTTCTTAAGATCCGGAGATCATATTAATGATGATAATAATCCCAAGATTACCATCGTTGTTCCGGAGGGATGTATGGATACCTATAAGGCAGCACCTTATTATGCGAAATATTTTGAGTTCCGTGCTATGCCTGAGTACACCGTTCCCGAGCCGTTCATCGACCTCGCCTACAACGGTCAAGCGCAAACCCTAATCAAGACAGCCGGTACTACCACCGGAGGTACATTCCAGTATGCTATAGCAACCGGCGGGCTTCTAACTTGGACAGCAACACTGCCTGTAGGTACAGAGATGGGTGAATACAAGATATATTACCGTATCGTCGGTGATGATGTATATCGCGATATTAACTACAATCCGCAAAACTACGTGACTGCCTTTATCGGCAAGGCAACACCGGTTATAGAGGCTCCGACAGCCTACGACACACTGACCTACACCGGCGGGGCACAAGAACTTGTTGTAGCGGGAACAACGACCGGCGGAACCATGCTGTACAGTCTCAATGGCGAAGAAGGCCCCTGGTCGGCAGAACTGCCGAAAGGTATGGCTCCAGGCGAATATACAGTATACTACCGCGTCCTCGGAGGTGACAACTACAACGACATCCCCTATAATGCCGACAATAAAGTGCAGATACACATCGCCATGGCCGCTCCTGTGGTTACCGCACCTGAGGCTCTTGAGTTGGTATATAACGGCGAGAATCAGACGCTGACCACCGCCGGTGCAACCACCGGAGGCACATTGCTCTATACCCTCACGCCGGATGACGAGGAGTCCTGGGCTACTACGCTGCCTGCAGGACTGAATGCCGGCGAGTACACCGTATATTATAAGGTAAAGGGCGATGACAACTACCTTGATGCAGAGCCCGCTTCTGTAATAGCATCGATAGCCAAGGCGGATATTGACCTCAATGGCGGAGGCAGCGCAGGCGCCATCGGCGGTTTCTCCATATCCGAGAAAACGAAAGTCGGCTTTGCACCGGGTAACTTGCAATATCAGGCAAGCACCGATACATGGCGTTTTGCAGCGCACCAATGGGACGCTATCGGCAATGCAGCCGGTAACACTACCGAGGAAGCCGACCGTGCTACACAAGCCGATTGGATTGATCTGTTCGGCTGGGGGACGGGTCTTAATCCTACCTATAGCGAATATTATGGAGAAAGCGAATACGCCACGTTCAACGACTGGGGTGCACAGTTACCGGCTTCGTTAGGCACATGGCGTACTCCTACCGGCGACGAGTGGGATTACCTGTTCAACACCCGTGCCAACGCAGCCAATCTGCGCGGTAAGGCAACGGTGAACGGTGTGAACGGTCTGATTGTCCTGCCTGACGCATGGGTGGCCCCGGACGATGTGACTTTCAACGCCGATGTAGATGGTGAAGGTTTTGCAGATATCAACAGTTACACCGCCGCACAATGGGCAGTGATGGAAGCAGCCGGTGCCGTGTTCCTGCCCGCCGGTGGCAACAGATGGTTTAACAGCGTTAATTCGGTTGGCGAGTACGGCTGCTACTGGTCAGCAAGCATGAGTGAGTACAAGCCGTACTCTATGGTGTTCGGTCAGTGGAGCGAGAGTTTCATGGCGAAGGATGATTATAACGATCGTCCCTGCGGTATGTCGGTTCGTCTGATTGGCGGTGCTGCGTCAGCATCCCTCACGCTGCCGAAGGCAATCGAGGGGCTGAAATATACCGGTGAGAAGCAGACCTTGATTGAGGAAGGCGAGAGCAGCAAGGGCACGTTCTTCTATTCGCTCGACGGCGAGAACTGGGCTGACACACTGCCGAAGGGGTTGGAGGCAGGCAAGTATAACGTATATTACAAGGTACAGGGTGACGCTAACCACAAAGACAGCGAAGTAGGCGGACCTATTGAGGTGACGATTGCCAAGGCTGAGCCGGAGTACACCGAGCCGGAGGCTATCGAACTGACCTACAACGGCGAGCCACAAATGCCTGTTGTCCCCGGCACCAGCGAGGACGGTAAGTTCCAATACAGCCCGGACGGCGAGAACTGGACAGACACCGTTCCGAACTTGAAAGACGCCGGCGAGTACAGTATATACTATCGTTTTATCGGCGACGAGAACCACCAGGACAGCGAGCCTGAGAGTGTAATTGTGACGATTGCCAAAGCAGCTCCTGAGTTTACTGCTCCTGTAGCAAATGAGCCGACCTATAACGAGCAACCGCAGGCACTGATTGCTGCCGGTACGACCGAGGACGGTTACTTTGAGTACAGCCTGGACGGCGAGAACTGGAGTACGGAGATTCCGACCGCTACCGATGCAGGCGAATACACCGTTTACTACCGCGTCATCGGTGACGATAACCACCTCAACGCAGAGGATGAAGAGTATGCCGTGGCCGTTACGATTGCGAAAGCTGCTCCTGAGTTTACTGCTCCTGTAGCTAACGAGCCGACCTACAACGGCGAGCCGCAGGCACTGATTGCTGCCGGTACGACCGAAGACGGTACGATGCTTTACAGCCTGGACGGCGAGAACTGGAGTACGGAGATTCCGACAGCTGCCAATGCAGGCGACTATACCGTATATTACAAGGTACAGGGTGATGATAACCGCAGCGACAGCGAGCCTGAAACTGTAATTGTCACCATCGCCAAGGCTGCTCCTGAGTTCACCGCACCGGTGGCTAATGAACCGACCTACAACGGCGAGCCGCAGGCACTGATTGCCGCCGGTACGACCGAAGACGGTACGATGCTTTACAGCCTGGACGGCGAGAACTGGAGTACGGAGATTCCGACCGCTACCAATGCAGGTGAGTACACTGTATATTACAAGGTACAGGGTGACGCTAACCACCTCAATGCAGAGAATGAAGAGTATGCCGTGGCCGTTACGATTGCGAAAGCTGAAGCTGAGTTTACTGCTCCTGTAGCTAATGAGCCGACCTACAACGGCGAGCCGCAGGCACTGATTGCTGCCGGTACGACCGAGGACGGTTACTTTGAGTACAGTCTGGACGGTGAGCACTGGAGTGAGACCATTCCGACTGCTACCAATGCTGGTGAGTACACTGTATATTATAAGGTACAGGGTGACGCCAACCACCTCAACGCAGAGGATGAAGAGTTTGCCGTGACCGTTACGATTGCCAAGGCAGCTCCTAAGTTCACTGCTCCTGTAGCTAACGAGCCGACCTACAACGAGCAACCGCAAGCACTGATTGCCGCCGGTACGACCGAAGACGGCACGATGCTTTACAGCATGGACGGCGAGAACTGGAGTACTGAGATTCCGACCGCTATTGATGCCGGCGAGTACACCGTATATTACAAGGTACAGGGTGACGCTAACCACAATGACAGCGAGCCCGAGAGTGTGACCGTGACGATTGCTAAGGCTGCTCCTGAGTTCACCGCACCGGTGGCTAACGAGCCGACCTACAACGGCGAGCCGCAGGCACTGATTGCCGCCGGTACGACCGAAGACGGTACGATGCTCTACAGTCTGGACGGCGAGAACTGGAGTACGGAGATTCCGACCGCTACCAATGCAGGTGACTATACCGTATATTACAAGGTACAGGGCGACGACAACCACAGCGACAGCGAGGCTGAGAGTGTGATTGTGACGATTGCTAAAGCTGAAGCTGAGTTTACTGCTCCTGAGGCCAATGAGCCGACCTACAACGGCGAGCCGCAGGCACTGATTGCCGCCGGTGCTACCGAAGACGGTACGATGCTCTACAGCCTGGATGGCGAGAACTGGAGTACGGAGATTCCGACCGCTACCAATGCCGGCGCGTACACCGTTTACTACAAGGTACAGGGTGACGCTAACCACAATGACAGCGAGCCTGAGAGTATGACCGTGACGATTGCCAAGGCAACGCTCTCAGTAAGCGAGGTAGAGGTAGTGAAGGCTAAGTTCGCCGACGGCAATGCCAACGCCCAGGTTACTATCCACGGCGTGCTCAACGGCGTTCAGGGCGACGATGCAATCACCCTGACCACCACTGCGGCTTATGACAACGCCGAGGTCGGTGACGGTAAGACCATTACAGTAAGCTACACGCTCGTCGCAGACGCCGCAGTGCTGGCTAACTACGACTTCCCTGTCACCACAGAGGTTTATACCACCGAGGGTGTGATTATCGAACCGATGGTTCCGAACAACGATGCTACTCCGGAAACAACCGACCAGGAGGTGAAGGAGGGTATCGAGGTCAATGCTTACGGTTTCTGCCACGGCGAGGACTACAGCCTGGGCTACCACCTCAAGAGCGGTGACCCGAACCAATACAAGATTGAGTTCCCCGACAGCCGCTTCACCGATGTTGACTGGACAGACCTTGTTATCAACGGCGCCCGCGGTCGTGACGGATATATCGACATTAACGTACCGGTTGATCTGCCTACAGGCATGTACTCCATGACGGTTACCTTCCGCAGATATATTGCGTTCAGCGACGGTTCAAGTATTTCCTTGGAGTCCGCTCCGTTCACCACTTCGTTCAACGTCAACCTGCCGGAGACCTACACGATGCCGTTGTTTGACAACGTAATCGCCCTGGTAGATACCTGCGAGTGCCTGACCGATGTACAGTGGTACCACCGCGAGAAGAGCACTGACGAATGGCAACTCATTCCGGGCGCAACGAATTACTACTACAAACAAGAAGGCGGTCTGACCGGCGAGTATTTCGCAAAGGTTAAGATGAACGGCGTAGCGACCTTCACCTGTCCGCAAACCGACGTAGAGACCCTCTACGGTCAGAGCGATGCAGCGGCTAAGCAGGCCAAGGTATCGGTTTATCCGAACCCGGTTGTCTCCACCGCTACCGTCACCATCGAGGATTCCGACACGTTCGACCATGTTCTCCGCGTTGTCAACGGCAACGGATGGCAGGTTGAACAGCGCGAGTTCGAGGGCATGGAGACCACCATCAACCTCACCGGCTGTACGGCGGGACACTACATGATTTCTGTAGATGGCATTGTAGTCAAGGTAATCAAGAAGTAAAATAAAGTCGTCAACTAAAATCAAGCAATTATGAAAATAAATCGTATTATAACCATCATCGCAGCTGTTGCACTGGCCATACCGGTCAGTGCGCAGCAGGCGGTTTACGATAACTATATCGGCGTGAACTTCGGCGGTGGACTCAATACCATGCTCTATAAAACCGCAGACGGCAAGCAATCCGTAGGTGCAGGATTTGACGCAGGTTTGTTCTATTCCCGTTTCTTCAACCGCACAGTAGGTCTGGGGATAGGGCTTAACTACTCATGGGCGAACGCCTATGCAACCTATAACTTCGGTGAGACAGGCGAAGGAGTCACCCATGCCGACAACCCCTATCTGAGTTATAACCTCCACTCGCAGTTCAACAACTGGAAGGAGCGTCAGAACGTAGGTGTACTCTCCATCCCGGTGGAGGTGCTCTTCCGCAAGGAACTCAACCCGCGATGGATGTTCATAGGCGGCGTAGGCGCCAGTGTGGATTTCCCGATTCATGGTGCTTATAGTCCCAAGGGCGGTAACTACGAGACCGCAGGTATCTTCCCTAAACTGGGTACGTACCTCATCAAGGATCTGCCGGAACACGGCTTCAGCACGTATGACAACACCAAGGGCGCGAAGGTCAACAACCGCGCCACAGCAGGAGGTTCGGTTCTTGCCGACCTCGGCTTCCGCGTAGCCCTCAAAGACCACTGGGGATTGTACATGGGCGTCAACATAGCCTATGGTTTTACAAATCTGCTTGCCGGTGCCAAGACTTCCAATCTGGTTACAGTCAACACCTCCGACCCCTCGCAGATAGATTACCACGGCACATTTGACAGCAAGGAGACCTCCAAAGCGAACCTGCTTCGTGCCGGTATCAAAGTAGCTATAGACTTCGGCTGGGACGATAATAAGTCTAAAGTCAAAAGTCAAAAGTCGAAAGCAGAAGAGGCTCAGGAGCTGGCCGCCGCGGCCGATGCACTTGCAGCCGCACAGGCAGCCGAGCAGGCCCGACTGGACAGCATAGCTGCTGCCGAGAAAGCCAAGGCCGACTCCATAGCCGCTGCACTCGCAGCCGCACAAGCAGCCGAACAGGCCCGACTGGACAGCATAGCTGCTGCCGAGAAGGCCAAAGCTGACTCTATCGCCGCCGCTGCAGCCGCCGTACGCGAGTCCGTCCGCGCAGGCCGCTCCATGCTGGTGGTTCAGTTCGCATCCGGAAAATCCGTGCCCGAGCAGACCTGGTACGATGAACTGGACAAGGGGATTGAGTTCATGAAGACTTATCCCGACGTACACCTGCATGTCACCGGTTGCGCATCCATGGACGGCAACTATAACTACAACGTGCAGTTGTCCAAGAAACGTGCGGACTTCATCTACAACTACCTCATTGAGCACGGCATCGCAGCCGAGCGTCTGCATAAGGAGTTCACCGGTCCGATCAAGACGAAGAACCCGGTAGAGGGGCGTGTAGCCAAGTGCCGATATTACTACCCGGACGAGGAGTAGGAAGGAGAGACAAGAAATGCAGCTTTGGGGTATTGCCCTGAGCTGCATTTTTTTTATGAAAAACTCTTGTATATTTCAAATTTTTGTAGTACCTTTGTGTCCGGAATTAAAATGGCTTGGGTACCTGCGTCGTATAATTGCCATGTTTCCTAACGTATAAAGCAGATGAAAAAGCACTTTCTTTTAATCGGATCGGCGGCACTATGTATGGCTTGCATGGTGGCTTGCCAACCAACGCCGAAAGGCGAAATGGCGTACCCGCAGGCGGAATGGAGTAATGCCGGCGAGATACTGATGCACACGCCCGGACCAGAACTCTTCAACGGCGTGATTCATCCTTCGGCAGGACTATTTGAACACTATTTTGATGTAGAGAAGGCCGCTGCGGAGCATCGCGGGTATATACGTCTGTTAGAGCAGAACGGCATCCGTGTACACACCGTAGAGGAGATTTTGA
Source organism: uncultured Bacteroidales bacterium (assembly GCA_902799185.1). GTDB lineage: Bacteria > Bacteroidota > Bacteroidia > Bacteroidales > Paludibacteraceae > Colicola. The sequence continues at coordinate 12,435 of CADBZO010000003.1, forward strand.
ATGAGACGGGAATAGATACGCTGCGGGCACTTGCCGGAAAGGTGCTGCGGTACGATATATCCGCTATCCCCGGTGAGGACGCCGAGGCTTCGGAATTATACCGCGAGCAGACGATAAGAGAGATGAGCCGCGGCGATTTGATCCGTTGCATCTTGTTGCAACCGACGGTCAAACTCAGCTGCACGGACAATAACACCGGCTACGAGGCGCAGTATATCCAGAACCCGCTGATGAACCTCTATTTCACGCGGGACCAGAGTATTACCACTCCGCGCGGACATGTGATTTGCAAGATGAATTCCTCGCAACGTGCACCGGAAACGGATATTATCGAGGTGTGCTATCACCATATGGGCGTGCGCCCGGTTTTGCGTATTGAGGGCGAGGGCAGGCTGGAAGGCGGTGATTATTTTCCTGCCGGCACGATTTCGCTCATCGGCTGCGGTATGCGGACGAACCGGGAAGGTATCCGCCAAGTGATGGAGGCGGACGCGTTCGGGCATGACACCGTGGTGGTAGTGCGTGACCACAAGCTATGGCAGATGCAAATGCACCTTGATACATATTTCAATATCATCGACCGTGACCTGTGTACCATGGTGCGCAGCCGGTTAGAGGCAATGCCGGATGAACCGGAGTATGTGACTTGCGACATCTATGCCCGTGCAGCCGGAGAGAAGGAGTATCGCCTCATCACGGAAGATATGCCGTTTGTGGGTTTCCTGCGCGAACGGGGTATGCAGATTATCCCGATAGACCGTGAGGACGAGATGCACTATGCCAATAATTATCTGACCATTGCGCCACGTCATATCATGGCGGTGGGCGGTCAGAGTGCGGCATTGCAGCAACGGCTTCGCGATGCCGGAGTGAAAGTAGAGTGGGTGCCGTTGGAAAGCCTGATAGACGGTTACGGCGCCGCGCATTGCATGACGCAAGTAATGAATAGACTGAAGGATTGAAAGACTGATGGAAGAGTTCATTTTTTTAGGTTTTAATATGCATGCATGGATCACGATAGTGACCGTGCTGGCAATGTTCAGCATTCTGCTGTTCACCAAAGTACGTGCGGATGCCGTTTTCTTAGGCGCGATGGTTATCCTGTATGTCACGGGGGTATTGGACGCCAAGGAGGCCTTTTCGGGTCTGAGCCAGTCTTCCGTGGTGGTGGTAGGTGTGCTGTTTGTAGTAGTGGCCGGATTGACTTACACCGGTGTGCTGCAATGGATAGTCAAGAACCTATTGGGACAACCCAAGCGGTGGAGTAGTGCCGTCGTCCGGCTGATGCTGCCGGTAGCGGGGCTGAGTTCGTTTCTGAGCAACACCACGGTAGTGGCACTGTTTATCGGCATTGTGAAGATGTGGTCTAAGAAATTAGGTATCGCCCCTTCCAAGTTGTTGATTCCGCTGAGTTACGCCTCGGGTATGGGCGGTGTATGTACGCTGATCGGTACGCCCCCGAACCTCATCATCAGCGGCTTGTATGCCGAAGAGACAGGCATGCAGATGAACGTGCTGGCAACAACCATTCCGGGACTGTTCTGCCTGGCAATAGGTGTGCTGTCGGTCATCGCTTTGCGGCGGTTGCTGCCCGAACGCGAAGCACCCAAAGAGGCATTTGAGCAAACAACGGAATACACGGTGGAGATGTTAGTACCGTCCACCAACAAGTTCATCGGCGAGACGCTGGGCTATGCGGGGTTGCTGAATGTGGAGGGCGGCAGGCTGGTCAAGATGCACCATTTTGACGGCGTGGCGGTTCCGATTGATGAGAATGAGTTTATCATGGGCGGCGACCGTCTGGTGTTCGCCGGAGATATAAAAGCCATCACGGAAATGACCAAGACGCACGGGCTGGTGCTGGGCGATGAGGTGGTAGATATAGGTATCAGGACCCTTCTCTCGTCGCTGATTATGATTACGATGGTAGTATTGTCCGCATTGGGTATCATGCCTCTGCTGATGTGTGCCTGCCTGGCGGCATTGGCAATGGTGATTACCCGTTGCTGCACGCCCAACCAAGCTATGAAATCCATTGATTGGAGTATTCTGGTCGTTTTCGCCGGCTCTGTAGTATTGGGACTCGCCATCCAGAAGACAGGTATTGCCGAGCGGATGGCAACGGGTATCTTAGATATATGCGGTACGAACCCAATCATCGTGATGACGGCGGTGTGTCTGGTAGCTACATTCATCACGGAGTTTATCTCCAATACGGCAGCCGGTGCCATGTTCTTCCCGATCATGTATCAGGCTGCTGTCCAGTTGGGGTATGAACCGGTGACGTTCCTCATCGCCTTGA
>CADBZO010000003.1:14756-15957 GCA_902799185.1 uncultured Bacteroidales bacterium
CTACGCACATGATGGTGTACGGTCCCGGTGGCTACCGGTTCACGGATTTTCTGCGGATAGGTTTCTGGATGAACCTAATTATACTTGCAGCGAATATACTGATTACAAATATTGTCTATCCGCTAACGCCATTAGTCCCGTGATATTTAACAATGAGATCATCGCCGTACCGGCAATCATCTGTGCGCTGGCGATGAACCTCGTGCTGTTAATGTATGTAGAAATGACTAAACTCAAAAAATAATATATATTATGGAATACAAGATTCAAACAGTAGGAGTGCTGACCTCCGGTGGAGACGCTCCGGGAATGAATGCTGCCGTGCGTGCCGTAACGCGTGCAGCGTTAGCTAATAACATCCGCGTGAAGGCTGTCTTCCGCGGCTACAAAGGTCTGATGGACGGCGAGGTGCAGGAGTTCACAACGCAAGACGTGAGCGGTATTATCCAGCGCGGCGGAACGATCCTCAAATCCGCCCGTAGCGAGGAGTTCAAGACACCCGAAGGACGCAAGCGTGCGTATGACACCATTCAGAATGAAAGGATAGACGCCCTCATCGTCATCGGCGGTGACGGCACTTTCACCGGTGCGCGGCTCTTCGCGCAGGAGTATAACATCCCCGTGATAGGTATTCCCGGCACGATTGACAATGACCTATGGGGCACCGATTCGACTATCGGCTATGACACGGCGCTGAATACGATCATGGAGTGTGTGGACAAGCTGCGCGACACCGGTACGAGCCATGAGCGGCTGTTCCTGGTAGAGGTCATGGGCCGCGACGCCGGTTTCCTGACGCTTAACGCCGCGATAGCTGCCGGTGCCGAGGCGGCCATCATCCCGGAGCGTGCAACGCTGGAGGAGCAGCTGGAGGCTGCTATCGGTCAGGGGCGGCGAAAGCACAAGAACAGCGGTATCGTGCTGGTGCAGGAACATGCCATCCCCGGCGGAGCGCAGGCGGTAGCGAAAGTCATTGAACAGAGCCATCCGGAATACGGCACGCGCGTGACGATCCTGGGTCACCTGCAGCGTGGCGGTTCGCCTTCCGCTTTTGACCGCATCCTCGCATCTCGTCTGGGATGTGCCGCCGTGCAAGCTCTCATGGAGGAGCAGCGGTCGATCATGGTAGGGCTCCAGAACGGCGATGTGGTCTATGTACCGCTCACCAAGGCTATCAAGGAGAAGAAAGATATCAAGGATG
>CADBZO010000003.1:16017-79642 GCA_902799185.1 uncultured Bacteroidales bacterium
TTTTGTTGTTACTTGTACAGGAATCGTTTGATGGATTTCTTCGGAGTCTTCTCGAACGGTTTCTCCTGCACCTCGATATTCGATACCTTGCTGTAAGAAGGGATGAGGTTGTTGAGTTTCTCGAGGTTGGCTTTCATCAACTGCTGAATCTCATCAAGGGTCATTCGTTTGGTCAGTGTCTCGTCGGGGAAGACGAGTGCCACTAATTTGCCCTCGCGCTCAACGATGAGCGATTCGCCTACCGCCTCCTGGTTATTAAGTTTGTCCTCTATCTCCTCGGGGTAGATATTCTGTCCCGAAGCACCGAGGAACATAGTCTTGCAGCGGCCTTTGATATAGATGTTTTTCTTCTTGTCGAGCCGTCCTAAATCGCCGGTGCGCATCCATCCGTCCTCCGTGAAGACGGCTTTGGTAGCCTCTTCGTTCTTGTAATACCCGAGCATGACGTTCTCGCCTCTGACGAGTATCTCGCCGATACCCGCTTCGTTGGGGTTGTCTATCTTCACCTCCATGTTCGTCACCGGCACGCCGCCCGAGCGGGCTTTGAAATACTTAGGCGGGTTGCCGCCGATGAGTGGGCCGCACTCCGTCATGCCGTATCCGATGGATAGCGGGAAATGGATGTCCATAAGGCATTTCTCTACGATGGGGTTCATCGCAGCACCGCCGCAGATGAAATATCTCAGTTTGCCGCCGAAAGCACTGCGAAGGCCGCTTTTGACGCGTGCCTTGAGCAGATCGCCGACGATAGGTACGTGCCAGAATGCACGGATGGCCCACTTGCTGAGCGTGGGGTCAAGGTTCTTCTTGTATATTTTTTCGATCACCAGCGGCACCGTGACCACGAGGTACGGCTGTACGTCCTTGAGCGCTTTGAGCAGGATAGAGGGGGTTGGACTCTTGGTCAGAAAATAGATATGTGTGCCCGAGCAGAGGGGGTAGAGCAACTCACAAACCTGGCCGAACATATGCGCCAGCGGCAGCATCGAGACAAGCCGTTGACCCGGATCTACAGGCAGCATTTTCATTCCCACCTCCACGTTATTGCTCAGTGAGCGGCCATTGAGCATCACGCCCTTGGGACTGCCCGTAGAACCGGAGGTGTAGTTGATGAGCGAGACGGCATCGGGATCGGCGGTGAAAGAGATGTCCTCCGGCTCGATGCCATGTACATATTTGGCTTGGAAAGCCTCGTTCCATTTGCTTTTGAGACTCTGCTCTTTGAGCCCGAGCTTTTCACTGAGATAGAGTGGTCGCCAGTCTTCGAGCGAGAGTACGGCTTTCAGACGCGCAGGAAGCGGCTGGTGCTGCAACTCCTTCCATACATACGGGCCGACGAAGAGCAGGTCGCTGTCCGAGTGGTCCAGCAGATGGTTGATATCCTCTGCCGTAAAATCCTGCAATATACTCACGCACACGCCTTCGTACGACGCGATGGCCAGATAGGCTACCGCCCAGTTGGCGCAGTTGCGACCCGCCAACGCGATCTTGTCCCCGCGCTTGATCCCCAGTTGCTCAAACAACACATGCAGACGCAGCATCTCTACCGCCAGCTCGCCGAAAGTGTACTCATGCTCCTCTCCGTAATCCGTCAGAGCCGCGTCGTTCCACTGATGAACCATGACATCCGTCAGGTAATGTAAATAGTGTCTTTGCATAACCAAACCAATTTTGCCTGCAAAATTACAAAAAATATTTGACATATGCAAATATTATTATAAAAAACAGGCGCACGGCCTCTCGGTAATGCGCCAGCTTTGATTTCCCATTTCAGAGAAATCCATCTACTTACTCACTTTTTATTTAAATATACAACAGAACGTTGTATATGGGTATTTACTTGTACAAATAGCGTTTGATAGAGCGTTTCGGCGTCTTCTCAAACTCCGAAGCTACGAGTTCTATCGCGCTGATCTGGCTGTACTGCGGCAGGTCTCTGTTAACCGCCACTCGGTTCTCCTCCATCTGTTGTGTCAGGCTCTTGGTGCCCAGCAGTTTCTTGCCGTCCGGCGTGGTGTCGGGGAAGACGAGTGCTACCAGCTTATGGTCGCGGTCCACTACAATCGACTCTACTACGCACGGCATGGAGTTGAGCTTGTCCTCCAGTTCCTCCGGGTAGATATTCTGGCCGGAAGGTCCGAGGATCATGTTCTTCGACCGTCCGTGGATGAAGATATTTCCCTCTTTGTCCAGTACGCCCAGGTCGCCGGTACGCATCCATCCGTCCTCGGTGAAGACAGCCTTGGTAGCCTCTTCGTTCTTGTAGTAGCCCATCATGACGTTGACACCCTTCACCTGGATCTCGCCGTCCTTATGGATAGGATCTTCGCTGTCGATACGTACGCGGCATTGCTCCAGGTCTTTTCCGCAGCTGTGGAACTTGTATGCCCACCAGTCTTCGTAGCTGATCAGCGGTGCGCACTCGGTCATGCCGTAGCCTACACAGTATTGGTATTTGATATCATGGAGCACTTGCTCTACCTCGCCGTTGAGGGCAGCACCGCCGATGATGAGGTAACGGAGTTTGCCGCCGAACGTCTTGTCCAAGCCCTCTTTGACCTTGCCGCGGATGATGCGGTTGATACCCGGAGTCTTCCAGAGGATCTTCATCATCGGGCTGCTGATTTTCGGCAGTACGCCTTTCTTTACAATCTTCTCAATCACCAGAGGTACGGTCAGAATCATGAACGGCTGTACCTGCGCGAAAGCCTTCATCAGCACGGTCGGAGTAGGAGCCTGGGTCAGGAAATAGGTCTCTGCGCCCTCGCATACCTGATAGAGGAACTCGTACATCAGACCGAACATATGCGCGATAGGCAGCATGGAAAGCACGCGGTCACCCGGTTTGTGGGGGATGCGGTGGGATGCAAAATCTACGTTTCCGCTCAGGTTCAGATGGCTCAGCATCACGCCTTTCGGGTTACCCGTCGAACCGGAGGTGTAGTTGATCACCGCCAGCTCGTCCAGATTATCGGTAGGCAGGTTCATGTCCTCCAGCTTCACGCCATCGGGATAGGCCTTGGCAAACGCAGCCTCTGCGCCCTCGAAGGCTTTCCGGGTCGCCGGGTCGGCATCCACGATGGTCATGTCGTCCATGAAGATCGTCGCCTTGAGACCCTTCATCTGGGTGGTGTCAATCTTCTTCTTGACATTCGGGCCTACATACAGGAGCACGGCGCCCGAGTGGTCCACCAGACTGTAGATGCCGTCCGCCGTGAAATCCGGCAGAATGGATACTACCACTGCCTTGTAACTCTCCGCAGCCAGAAAAAGCAGACCCCAGTTGGCGCAGTTACGGCCACAGAGCGCGATCTTGTCGCCCTCCTTGATGCCCATTTCCTGCCAGGTAATATGGAGCTTCTTCATTGCTGCCGCCAACTCGGCATACGTATATTTGTTCACGCCGTCCAGATCCGCTAATGCGAGTTTGTCCCAGCGGCGTGCCATCGTTTCTTGTAGATACGCAAGGTAATGTTTTGTTGCCATCTTTTGTAAGTTTCTTTCCTAATTCGCTGCAAAGGTACTCATTTGTTTTCGAATGTTTGTTCGAAAGAGTGATTTTTTCTTAGATTTTCAGTAATTTGTGTAATTCTGAATATGTTTTATCCAATAATGAAAAGTCCATTGGGAGTTGACCGAGGCCGGAATCGTAGCTGTTTTTGACGTGTGAGAACATCAGCGCCATCTGGTCCCGGTCTATGTCCCAACGGATCAGTCCGGCGCGCTGGTCGTGGTAAATAGCTTTGCGCCAGAGCTCCACCTCTTTGAGCGCCAGACGTTGGGCTTTGCGGTGGAGGGCGGGGAAACGGCTATAGGCGGTGAACATCAGGTTATTGACATTTCCCGTATTGATATTTTTGACATCAAAGGTCATCAGCGCTTCTTCCAGACTCATGAGGTACCCCCGGATAGCGGCAATCATCTCTTCTATCCCGGCGTCCTCCGGCACGGAGTTCAGCGCGCGCTGTTTGGGTTCCAGGAAATAACGCTCCATACATATCCGGAAGAGCTCGTCCTGGTCGCGGAAATAATAGTAGAGTGTGCCACGACCCATGTCCAGCGCGTATTGCAGATCCGTGATACTCACGTTCTGAAATCCTTTTAGCGCATACAGCTCCATGGCTTTGCGGATGATATAGTCCCTGCGGTCTTTCATGTCTAATCACGCGTGCGCGCGTTCGTATTTAAATATAGCCTCGCTCATGAGCCTTTTACCCTCTGCGATGATCTCTTCTGCGCGGTCGAAATCAAAGGTGTTGTAGGCGTACTGGCGCATCACAGCGTGGATGTCCGGCGGAGTGAGGCGGCATTCGAGAAGCGTGTTCTGCTGGATCTGGATGTCGTTCATGCGGTCGAGGATACCGACAAAACGTGCGCGCTCCATGGGCTTGGAGTCCTTGCCGCTGATATCCATGGCTGCCAGCAGGTCGCCTTTCTGCCGCTCTACGGCGTGCAGGGGCAGCGGGCTGACGATGCCGCCGTCGGTGAGCACGCGGTGGTCCATCCGTACGGGCTCGAAAAACAGCGGGATACTGATTGACGCACGCACGGCTTGGAAAAGGCTTCCGGTGCGGAAGACTACCTCTTCACTGGTACTCATGTCCGTTGCGATGATGGTACAGGGGATATTCAGCTCCTCTATCGGCCTGTCCGGCACCACTTTCTCCAGCTCCTCGATGATCCGCTGGCCTTTGACCAGTGAGTTGCCGCTGAGCAAGTTGATATCCATCATTCTCAGAATGAGCTGTTTATCGACCTGCAGGAACCACTCTTTGGCTTCTTTGAGCTGTCCGGCGGCGTACATGCCGGCGATGATTGAACCCATAGAGCAGCCGGCTATACTCGTGATGGTATAGCCGTGCTCCTCCAGAGCTTCTATGGCTCCGATGTGCGCGAGTCCTCTTGCGCCGCCGGAGCCGAGAACCAGCGCTACGTTTTTATTTTCTCTATCAACTATCAACTCTCAACTATCAACTCTCAACTTTAAACTATCCTCGCCGGTTGCAGTTTCTCGCGGATCTTGATATAGATGACGGTCTCTTTCTTGGCGAAAGGTGTCTGTACGTACCCCATGCCGATACCTACCTTGGTGTTCGGCAGCATGATACCCGAGGTCACGTGTCCGATTACGTTGCCCGCCTCGTCGCATATCTCATAGCCGTTGCGCGGGATAGCGCGCTCCAGACACTCGAAATGTACCAGTTTGCGTTTCACGCCCTCGGCTTTCTGCGCCTTGAGGTAGTCGCGGTCGATGAAGTCTTTGGCATCGAGCTTGGTAATCCATCCCAGACCGGCCTCCAGCGGAGAGGTGGTGTCGTCGATGTCATGGCCGTAGAGGCAGTACCATTTCTCCAGACGGAGGCTGTCGCGTGCGCCCAGACCTATCGGCGCGAGTCCGAACGGCTTGCCTACTTCGAAGAGTGCGTCCCAAATCTGTTTGCCTTTCTCCGCCGGGAAATAGAGCTCGAATCCGCCGGCTCCGGTGTAGCCCGTATTGGAGAGAATAACGCCCGGAACGCCCGCAAAACTCCATTCGCGGAATGCATAGTAGTCGATGGACTTCAGGTCGGCGTCGGTCAGCAGTTGCAGCAGTTCCACGGCTTTGGGGCCCTGAACGGCTAACTGGCCGTAACGCTCGGAGGCGTTTTCAAGCTTGACATCCGCCCATTCGGGATTGGTACTTTGTACTTTGTCCCTTAGTACCTTGTTCACCCATTCCCAGTCTTTGTCGATATTGCCGGCATTGACGACCATGAGGTACTTCGTGGTGGAGTACTTGTAGATGATCAGGTCATCAACGATACCGCCTTTGCCGTTCGGCATGCAGGTGTACTGCGCCTTGCCGGAGGCGATGACGGAGAGGTCGTTGGTGGTGATATACTGCAGGAAATCAAGCGCGTGCTCGCCTTTGACCCAGAACTCGCCCATGTGGCTCACGTCGAACACGCCTACGCCCTCGCGGACGATCATGTGCTCTTGGTTAATACCGGTAGGGTACTGGATAGGCATGTTAAACCCTGCGAACTCGGCCATCTTGGCGCCTAACGCAATGTGAATGTCTGTAAACGGTGTGGTTTTTAGCATAATATGAATTGTTTAACGTCGCTTCTGCGACCATTTGAACTATTTAATGTCGCTCTGCGACCTTCTTGACGATTTCCAAAATCACCTCCATGGCTTTCTCCAGCGATGGAACAGGCAGGTACTCGTAGCGGCTGTGGAAATTCTCTCCGCCGGCGAAGATATTGGGGCAGGGGAGGCCTTCGAAGCTGAGCCTTGCGCCGTCAGTGCCGCCGCGGATGGGTTTGATAACCGGTGTCACGCCCGCTGCCTCGATAGCCTCTTTGGCCAGATCGATCACGTGCATCACCGGTTCGATCTTCTCCCGCATGTTGTAGTATTGGTCACGCAGTTCTATCTCCGCCGTGCCCTCGCCGTATTTCTCGTTGATATGCGTGACGATGGTTTGCATCGCCTGTTTGCGGCTCTCGAAGCGTGCGCGGTCATGGTCGCGGATGATATAGCTGAGTGTGGACTCCTCTACGGTGCCGCTCATCCCCGTGAGGTGGAAGAACCCTTCGTACCCGCGGGTCTGTTCCGGCGTTTCGCTCGGGGGAAGCATGGAGGCAAACTCATTGGCGATGTACATCGAGTTGCGCATTTTATGGTACGCCGTACCCGGGTGGACGTTCACGCCGTGGATGCGTATCTTGCACGCCGCGGCGTTGAAGTTCTCAAACTCCAGCTCGCCGACGGCGCCGCCGTCCATGGTGTAGGCCCAATCGGCGCCGAAGGCCGCTACGTCGAAATGGTCCGCGCCGCAACCTATCTCCTCGTCCGGAGTGAAGCCGATACGGACCTTGCCGTGTTTGATCTCCGGGTGCGAGACCAGGTACTCCATGGCGGTCACTATCTCTGCTATGCCGGCTTTGTCATCCGCGCCGAGCAGGGTGGTGGTGTCCGTCACAATCACGTCCTGACCATGGTACCGCTCGTCGATATACGCACGCTCCTCCGCCTTGACGATAGAGGCCTTCACGTCTTTGCCGCTGGCGTCTGGGGAGGTGTCCATATGGGCGATAAAACCAACCACTGGGATCTTACCCCCCTCTCCTTGGGAGAGGGTCGGGGAGAGGTTGCTCTCCAGCGTCGCCATGATATAGCCGTTTCCGTCCAGCGTCACTTCGCTCAGGCCGATAGCCCGTAACTCGTCCGCCAGAAACCGGGCAAAGACCATCTGGCCCGGGGTGGAAGGCGTCTTGCCGCTGTTCTCGTCGCTTGTTGTCTCGAACGATACGTATTTCAGAAATCTGTCTGTTATATTCATCTGTCTCACCTCCCTTGTGGGGAGGTCGGGTGGGGTTATTGGATTATTTGTTTCCGAAAGCTCCTAATAATGTGCTGAGTGCGCCTGCGTACTGGGCGGCCGTGTTGGCGTACTGGGCGGCGGTGTTAGCGCCCTCGCTGATCTTGGTGGTGGTGCTCTGTACGGTCTCGTTGTTCTTGACCATCTCTGCCAGACTGTTGGTTACGGTCTGTACGTTGTTCTGGGTGATGAGACCTAACGAAGAGGCGATCAGACCCTTGCCGAACTCAGTCAGGTAAGTCTTGTCCTTGTAGTTCTCTTTCAGTCCCTGGCAGTTGGAGATGAGCGTGATGGTGTTCATCGCGTTCTGGAGATTGGTGTAGTCGTACTTGTTGCCGTCGGCTTTGTACTGTTTGTAGAGAGCCTGCATGGCGGCTCCTGCTCCCTGGCCAGCGCCCATGGCGGCGTTTGTGCCCTGAGTGGCTGTCACGGCCGGAGTGGTCGTACTTTGTACATTGTTGCTTGGTACATTACTACTGGTGCTGTTCTGCATGAATCCGCAGCCGCTCAACAGAATGACGGCTGCCGTCAAAATCACATTTTTTTTCATAATACTATATTCATTTTGTTAATGTCGTTATTCATAAACGCTAAAATGTTGTCCGTTACGTTCTCGCACATGGCAATCCGTCCTTCCCATGTGCCGGTGCCGGTGTGCGGCGAGAGGACTACGTTGGGCAGGCTCAGCAGCTCTGCATTCACCTGCGGTTCGTGTTCATACACATCCATCGCCGCGCCGGCGATGATTCCGCTCTTGAGCGCTTCTGTCAGGGCTGCCTCATCTACGTGTGCTCCGCGCGCGGTATTGATGAGGTACGCGCTCCGTTTCATCATCCCTAACTCCGGCTTGCCGATCAGGTGGTGTACTGCCGGCGTGTAAGGCAGGTTGAGCGATACGAAATCGCTGTCCTGCAATAGTGTCTGGAAATCTACGTATCCGGCTTGCTCGATTACCTCCCTGCGCCAGTCCTTTGTACATGGTATATCGTCCCTTTGTACATCAATAGGTTTTCGGTTATGGTAAATCACCTTCATTCCGCTGGCGAGCGCCCGTCGTGCGAGCGCCTGGCCGATACGTCCCATGCCGATGATGCCGAGCGTCTTGCCGTAGAGCGAGTGACTGAGGTGCTGCATCACGCCGAACCGGCTTTTGCCGGCCCGCATCTCACGGTCGAACTCGCTTACCCTCCGCGCCACATCAATCATCAGCGCAAAAGCCAGCTCCGCCGTGGGTTCGATTACCGGCTGCGGGGTGTTCGTTACGCGGATCCCGCGCTCGCGGCACGCATCCAGATCAATATTGTTGTACCCCGCGCCGAAGTTTGCCACCAGCCTCAGGTTCGGCATCGTTTCTATCAGCTCCCGCGGCACCCGGTAGTCGAACGTACTCACCAGCACCTCCGCATCCGTCCGGTCCGCCTCACCGGGCATCAGCAGACTTACAGTCTCTTCTGTCTGTCCGCCCAGCCGCCTGAACCCTTCCGCCGGCAATTCTGTGGTAAAAGCTATCTTCATTTGCTCCGTTAAAACCTTTGCGAGTGCAAAGTTACAACAAAAAATCGACATATGCAAGTGCATATGAAGAAAAATTCATTTTTTCTGCAAATGAGTATGAAGAAAAATTCATTTTTTTCTGCAAGTGCATATGAAGAAAAATTCATTTTTTCTGCAAGTGCATATGAAGAAAAATTCATTTTTTCTGCAAGCGTTCGGCTGTTTTTTTGCAAAAAATGCCCGTGTTGGTATATATCCGCCGGCCAAACCCTGTCTTATACTGAAATAGGTTTAGCCTTCCCGTAGCCCTCTTGTAAGGAGCGCATCAGACTAAAATAGGACCTGCATCGGACCTGCATCGTATCCTACCGTACCTTATATATACATAGTATATATCCCGTGATTTTGAAAACGTAATCTCTCAAAAAAATACCAGAACGCTTGCATATTTGCAATTTTTGTTGTAACTTTGCACCCGCAATAAGATTGCATTGCCAAAAAGTGGAAAACGAATGAAAAAACAATCGTCCAATATGTCAAAATCATCCAAAATGTCAATCCGGTCGAAGTCCGGGTTCTGGATACTGCTGGTAGCGGCTGCGCTGTTAGAGAGCATTGCGTGCATCCAGTATTTCACCAGCCGTGCGGCGATCCGGAGGGAGGCGTGTACCCGCGCCAGGACGGAGTTGCGCGCAGCGGAGCTGGAAATCAACGTGCACACTGCCGAGATGGAAGCGGCTGCGAAGATGTTAGCCGCTATGGCGGAATACCATATAGAAGAGCCGGAAATGATGTACGGCATGACGCGTATCCTGCTGAATACGCTGTCTAATGTAGAGAGCGCCGGTATCGCTTTTATCCCGGATTACTACCCCGAATGCGGTCATTGGTTTGAGGTGTGCAGCAGCCGTGCCGCGGATGCGCCGGGCGGTATATACACCCGTCAGATAGGCGGACCGGAGCATGACTATTTCCGGGCGGAGTGGTTTCATAACGGTCTTAGTATCGACAGCGCGTGGTGGTGCGAGCCGTATCTCGACGATGCGGGGGCGCAGACCATGGTAGTCAGTTGTTCGTATCCCGTACATAGCCGGGAGGGGAAGGTCGTTGCGGTGGTGTGCATCGACCTCTCGCTGAGCAAACTGACCAAGGTGTCCGAATACCTGCAGGTGTTCAAGGATAGTTATTATTCCATCCGTTCCTCCACGGGGGCCGACTTGGTACAACGGCCGGACACCACGCCGGGGCGCAAGTACCTGACTTTCGACGAGGAGATAGACGCTACGGGGTGGCATATGTCGATCATCATTCCCGAAGATATTCTGTATGCCGATCTCAAGAAGTTAGGCATGTTGATTACGATACTGATGTTTTTGGGGTTGGCGCTGCTGGTGTTTATCATGTACCGCGCCGGTATGAATATGCAGCGTCTGATTACGGTCAATACCCAGAAAGAGCGCATGGAGAACGAGCTGGAGATCGCGCAGACCATCCAGAACGCCATGTTGCCGAAAGTCTTCCCGCCGTTCCTGGATTGCAAGGACCTCAATATATACGGTTCTGTCAAGCCGGCGAAGGAGATAGGCGGAGACCTGTATGATTTCTATATCCGCCATGAGAAGCTGTTCTTCTGTATCGGCGATGTGAGCGGCAAGGGCGTTCCGGCGGCGCTGATTATGGCGACGACCCGATCGCTGTTCCGTACGATCACCTCGCATGAGGAAGAAGCGGCGGCTATCATGCGTCAGATCAACGACGCTATGTCGGAGAACAACGAGCAGAACATGTTCGTGACGCTCTTCCTGGGCGTGCTGGATCTGAATACGGGCGTGCTGGAATACTGCAACGCCGGCCATAACGCGCCGGTGCTCCTGCCGAGCGACCGGTCGGTCAAAGAGGTGGAGGTGCTACCTAATCTGCCGTTAGGTGTGATGAGCGGTTTTACGTTCACCGCCCAGAAGACGAAGATGCAGCCGGACGACGTGCTGTTCCTCTATACCGACGGTCTGACGGAGGCGGAGAACATACGTCATGAGCTCTTCGGCGAGGAGCGGATGAACGGGGTGCTGGCTGCCGCCAAAGGTGAGGAGCTGGGGCCGCGTAATCTGGTGATGAAGATGCAGGAGGCGGTGACGGCTTACGTAGGCGAGGCGCAGCAGAGCGACGACCTGACGATGCTCGCAGTCCGTTACCAACGCCCGGCAATCGTCATGCGCAACGATATCCAGCAGATACCGACTCTCTCCGAATGGATCGAGGGACTGGATATTCCGAAGGAGCTGAATATGCCGGTGAACCTGGCGCTGGAGGAGGCGGTGACGAACGTCATGCTGTACGCATACCCCGGTCAGCGGGACGGAAAAGTCTTTGTAGAGTACGCCGAGAACCACAACGAGCATGAGAAGACGCTCGTCTTCACTATCTCTGACTGCGGTGTGCCGTTCGACCCCACACAGGCACCGGAGGCGGATATATCCCTCTCCGCCGAGGAACGCGCCATAGGCGGTCTGGGCATCCACCTGGTACGCCAACTGATGGACGAAATCCGGTACGAGCGGGTGGAGGAGAAGAATGTACTGACGCTGGTTAAGAGAATTGAAAGGTGAAAATTGAAAGGTGAAAGGAAAATTGAAAGGAAAAAATATATGGAAACAACTATTCAAAAAAACGGCAACCAGGTGGTAGCGCTTTTCAAGGGCCGTCTGGACACCGCCGCCGCAGTCACAACCGCCGAGGAGGTGAAACCGCTCATGGAAGCGGCCAACAGCGAGATTATCCTCGATTGCAGCCAACTGGAGTACATCTCTTCGTCGGGTCTGCGTATCTTCCTCTCTATCCGTAAGGAAGCAGCGGCACACGGCTCGAAAGTGATTGTCCGGAATATCAGCGCCGACATCCGTCAGGTGTTCATGATGACCGGATTCATCAGCCTTTTTGAGATACAGTAATGGAAGGGTTGGATCTACACTGCCAAATGCTCGTGGAGGACTACCGCGAGGCGCAGCCGGTACTGGAGCGCATGAAGACGGAGGTCCTTGCGATGTTACGTGAGGCGCTGGACCGCAACGGTTTGGTGGTGACGGCAGTCGAGGCGCGGGTGAAGACGGAAGAGAGCCTGGCGGGCAAGCTGGCGCTCAAGGGAGCCAAGTACGCCACGCTGAGCGACATCACCGACCTCGTAGGCGCACGAATCATCACGTTCTATACCGACGACGTGGACCGTATCGCTTCCATGGCGGAGCAGCTGTTCGACATCGACTGGCAGAACTCCGTGGACAAACGCAAGCTCCACCAACTGGACAGCTTCGGTTATAACTCGCTGCATTATATATGCCGCCTGCCGGGCTATGAGTACCGGTTCGAGCTGCAGCTCCGTACGACGCTCCAGCACGCCTGGGCGGCTATCAACCACGACACGGGTTACAAATCCGGCGTGGAGATCCCGCGGGAGTATATCCGTCAGCTCAACCGCTTGGCGGGTATGCTGGAGATGGCGGACGACGAGTTCAGCCGTATCCGTACGGAGATCAACGACTACCGCCGGAGGGTGCAGCAGCTGGTGCAGAACGGCAAACTGGACGACGTGCTGCTGGACGGCGACACGTTCCGCTCCTATCTGCAGGCACGGCCGCTGGAGGCACTCAACAAACGTATCGCCGCCATCAACCAGGCGGAGATACAGGAGGTGCCGCTCATCCGTTACCTGCGTGTCCTCAAAGCACTCGGCTGCGAGACCTTAGGCGACGTGAGCCGGCTCATCCGCAAATACGAGGATGACGCCTACCGTCTGGCGCGGCACCAGTTAGGCAACACCGACCTCGATATCATCTCTTCTGCCGTGGGACTGCAGAATATCTGTATCGTCTGCATCCTCTCCACCGGTGGCGGGAAGATAGGCCTGGAGCGCCTCTTCGACGCCCTCAACGGCCATAACAGCCAGAACGAAGCCCTCGCCGCTCTGACCTATGAACAAGCATCGAATTTACCTTTTATGAACAAATAGATATGAAACCCGTACTGATTGATTTGAACGACTATGTGCGCACCGGCGAAGGAGCCAACGGCGCCAGTTATAACCATAAGACCGACCCCAATATCATGCTCAAACTCTATTTCCGCAATTTCGAGGCGGCGGAGAAAGAGCTGGTGTTGGCGCAGAAGGTCTATGCCATGGGCATCCCGACACCCGAACCCGGCGACCTCGTCACCGACGGCAAGCAGACAGGTATCCGTTTTCGCCGCATAGAAGGCAAGAAATCCTATTCCCGTGCCTGCGGCGACAACCCGGAGAAGACCGAAGAGTACGCGCAGGAGTTCGCGCGGCTGTGCAAGCAGCTGCACGCCACCCACGTGGACACCACTCAGTTTGAGAACGTAAAAGACCGTTTCTACGCAATGCTGGACGCCAACCCGGATTTCACTCCGGAGCAGAAAGAGAAGATCCGTGCGTTCATCGCTGCGGCTCCGGACGCCGATACGGCGCTGCACGGAGACCTGCAGTTCGGCAACGGTATCTTCGTGGAGAAAGACGGAGAGCGCAAGCAGTATTTCATCGACCTGGGCGATTTCAGTTACGGCTATTACATGTTCGACTTAGGAATGGTGTATCTCTGCTGCTGCCTCAATAACGAAGAGTGGACGCAGGAGGTCAACCATATGTCCAATGCCACCGCCCGCCGTTTCTGGGACGCTTTCGCCCGCGAGTATTTCGGCCCGGAGGCGGATCTGGAGCAGGTGGAGAAAGAGGTGCGTGTGTATGCCGGTATCAAGACTCTGATGGTAGAGCGTGACACCCATTGCCCTATGCCGCAGTTCCGTGCTATGCTGGAGGGAACGGTGTATTAGGAGATTTGAGATTTGACATTTGAGATTTGACATTTGAGATTTGACATTTGATATTTGATGGCGAATAAATATTTAGACACAGACTTGCTGGACCGCGCGATTATCTTTGCGGTCAAAGCGCACCATGACACGGAGCGCCGCGGCAAGGGTTTTCCGTATATCGTCCATCCCATGGAGGCGGTGGAAATCGTAGCAACTATCACGTCCGACCAGGAGCTGCTGGCGGCTGCGGCGCTGCACGACACGATAGAGGACACCGACGTCACGGTCGAGGAACTGCGTGAGGCGTTCGGCGAACGTGTAGCCGCGCTGGTACATGCCGAGAGCGACCGTTTCACCGAAGGCGTCTCCGAGGAGGACAGCTGGCACGACCGCAAGCAGGCGGCGATAGACCGTCTGGCGGCGGCTTCCCATGACGCGAAGATAGTAGCGATGGGTGACAAACTGAGCAACATGCGCGCTATCTGGCGCGACTACCAGACGAAAGGCGATGCGCTCTGGTCGATCTTCCATGTGAAGGACAAAGCCTCGCACGAGTGGCATTACCGCGGCCTCGCCGTCTCCCTCGCGGAGCTGGGCGACACCTTTGCCTACCGCGAGTTCGTGCGGCTCATTGACGAAGTATTCGGGAAGGGACAAAGAGACTAAGTACCAAGTGACCAAGTACCAAGGAGTAATGTACGTACAATTCGATAATATCGTTAACGCACGCGATTTAGGCGGGTTAGCAGGAGCCGGCGGCAAGACCGTCCGTCCGCACCGGTTGCTGCGTACGGCGCATCTGCACGACGCCTCGCCGGAAGATCTGGCGCGGCTGCGTAACGAGTACAGGCTGGCGAAGATCTTCGATTTCCGTTCCCTGGGAGAAGCGGCTGCGTTGCCCGACCGGGAGGTGGAAGGCGCCACTCATCATCTGCTGCCGACCATTGATCTCTCGGCGGAGAAACTGACGGAACAGCCTATCCCGCAGGAGGCGTTTCTGGACCTGGAAAGACATATTGTCAATTACTCGTTCTATCCCGAAGTGCAGGCTATGGCGCGGAATATGTACCCTTCGCTTATCCGGAGCGAGTATTCACAGCTCCAATACGCAGCATTCCTCAGGCTTATCGTGGAAGCTCCCGAAGACGGCGGCATCCTCTGGCATTGCTTCCAGGGAAAGGACCGGACGGGGTGGGGCGCTGCCTATCTGCTCTCCGCCTTAGGGGTGTCGCGTGAAGATATCATCGCAGATTTCGACCTCTCCAACACCGCGTACCGCGAGCTGGTCAACAGCCTCTACGCCGAGATAGAAGCGCGTGGTGGAGGCGAGGCGGAGAAGGAAGTGGTGCTGGCGTTCATGGGTGTCTCTACGCCTAATTTCATCCGTACGCTCGACCTAATCGACCGTGAGTTCGGCGGAATGATGAGTTACCTCAACGAACAGCTTCTCCTCTCCCGCGAGGATATACAATTGTTGCGCAAGCGATTTTTGCAATAAACCCATAAACTTATAAACCCATAAACTTATTAACTCAATGAAAGATCTGATCAAGACCACGATTGTTTTTGCCGCCGGCGCTGCCGTAGGTGCCGCTGTCGCGATGCTCCTCACCCCGAAGACCGGCGAGGAGGTACGTAATCGGCTCCACGACCTTGCCGAGGACGCTAAGAAACGCGCGCAGGACTACTGCGAGCAAGTGAAGAAAGAGATCGAGGAAGCGCAAGCTCCCGCTGAACCTGCAACCGAGGAGGCATAAGATGGAAAACGAAGTATTCGAACAACTCAAATCCGACGTCACCGCCTGCGGTGAGTCGTTCGGCAAGGTAGGCCAGCTGCGCCTCATCGGTATCGTGAGCCGTGTGTTAGGTCTGTTCCTGATGATCTTCACGGTCGTTCTGCTGGTCTTTGCTCTGTTGGCTTTCGGATCGGTAGCGGCTATTGACGCCCTCTCGGCCGTGATGCCTGTCTGGGCGGCGGCGCTGATCATGGGGAGTTTGTATGTGCTCCTGATAGCGGTAGCCGTAGTGTGCCGCAAGCCGCTGTTCGTACATCCGTTCATCCGTTTGATGAGCAAGGAGATTAACACGGAGGAAGAGTTGGCGCTCAAGACCATGGAAGCGGAGCACAAAGCGGAGATACAGTATATCCGTTTGGAGACGAAGGTGGAGAACGCCACCCGCGAGCTGAGCCTCTATGCCTCCCTCGCTTCCCGTATATGGTCATGGATAACCGGTAAAATAGGCAAGTAAATGTTTTCCCGTCTATACGGCGTGTTACTGCCGTTCTTCGTCAGCTTTCTGCTGGCGTATATTCTGGATCCCGTAGTGGGCTTCGTGCAGACCAAATGCCGCGTGCGTAACCGCGCACTGGCGGTGATGGTGACGCTTGTGCTGGCCGTGGGGATTGTCGTAGGTGCCGTAGCCGCGCTCCGCAAACCCGTTACCGAGCAGGTCAATGCCGCCTGGGCGGGCTTCCAGAGTTACGTAGCGGCATTCGATATTAACGACTATGTCTCGGCTCAGACCCAGGAGAAACTGCTCAAATGGCAGTCCGAATGGGATTGGCACTCGGTGCTTGCCAACCCGGAGCTGTCCAACTCCCTCAAGGAGCTGGTACCGAAGATAGGTAACTGGATTACCGGCGGGCTGAGTTGGATGAGCGAGCTGATGGTAGTCTTCATCGGACTGATGTACCTCATCTTCCTGATGATTGATTTCCCGAATATCCGTGCCGGTTACAGCAAGTTCATACCCCGGAAGATCCGTCCGCAGGTAGTGACGCTCATGGGTGATATAGATCGGAACATGAACGCCTATTTCCGCGGCCAGGCTACGGTAGCGACGTGCGTAGGAATCCTCTTTGCAATCGGCTTCACTATCACGGGTCTGCCAATGGGTATCGCCATGGGACTGATCATCGGTCTGCTGAATATGGTGCCGTACATGCAGGCATTAGGTATTCCGCCCTGTATCGTCCTCTGCCTCATCCAGTCTGCCCAGACAGGCCAGCCGGTGTGGCTCACGCTCCTGATGATGGCGGCTGTGTTCGTGGTGGTGCAGTCGATCCAGGATCTCGTTCTGACGCCTAAGATCATGGGAGACGTGACAGGCATGGGCCCCGCGGCAATACTCCTCAGCCTCAGTATCTGGGGCGCGCTCTGCGGCGTGATAGGAATGATTATCGCCCTGCCGGTGACGACGCTGATTATCAGTTATTATGAGCGTTATGTAGCTAACCGCGGCGTAGCCAGCCGCGCTCATCAGGCGCATTATAAAGGCAGGCTCCGCAACAACTACCGTCTGTAACCCGGACCCCAAGGGCATAAAAAAATCTCGCTATAAAGCAGCGAGATTTTTTTCGTTCATGAGTTCCTTGCCTTCCGGCGTGTAGGCGTAGTCGATACGGTCTCGGAAGTAGGTCTCCACCTTTCCGCGTACGACCTTCATCGTGGAGTTGACCAGGTGGTTCTGTTCCGTCCATGGCTCGTCCAGTACCGCTATAGCGGCAGGCAGCCAGGCTTCGGGGAAGATACCGTCCCGGCTTCCGCCCGGACGATAGGAGTCCACCTCGCTCTGGATCTTGAGGAGCATGCACTCCTTGCCCTCGCGGGTAGCGGGGTCTTTGCCCTGACTCTTTGTCCACGCCTGCAGCGCCTCTTTGTTCGGCACCATGAGGAGAATCGTATAAGGGTCCTGGTTGTTATGCAGGATACACTGATCGACATATACACTGCCGTCCGTCAGCGAGTCCTCGAAGCCCTCCGGGCTGTATTTCTCGCCGTCGGCGCGGATGAGCAGCGATTTGAACCGTCCTACTACCCACAGGTAGCCCGGGTGCTCTTGGGTCACATAGCCCATGTCGCCCGTGTGGAGCCATCCGTCGATGACGGTGGCTGCGGTGCTCTCGGGGTTCTTCCAGTAACCTGCCATCACGTTCTCTCCCTTGATGACTATCTCGCCGCGCTCGCCGTCCGGCACAATATTACCTTCTGAGTCGCAAATCTTCAGTTCCATCGGCGTGACGATGCGTCCGGACGACCCGAAGATAGCTCCGTCGGGGGAGTTGGAGCAGATGATAGGCGTAGCCTCGCTCAGTCCGTAGCCCTGGAACATCGGCATCCCTACCGCACAGAAATAGCGTTGCAACGCAATGTCGAGCAGTGCGCCGCCGCCGACGAAGAACTTCATCCGTCCGCCGAAGTTCTCCCGTACGGCTTTGAAGATGAGGCGGTCAAAGAGCTTCACCAGCGGCCATCGCCATGCATTGCGCCATCCGCCCCGGTTCCAGTACTCGCGGTTATAGGCGATGGCGTTGTTGAGGGCGAAGTTATAGAGTTTCTCCACTTTCGGCCCTTTGGCATGGATGGCGGTCTCGATGCTCTTGCGGAAATTACGCGCCAGCGCCGGTACGGAGAGCATCACATGGGGGCGCACCTCTTTGATGGCTACAGGGATGTTTTTGAGCGTTGCCATCGCCGTCTTGCCTACCGGCACGGTAGCTATGGAGCCTCCGTAACTCATCATTGTATAGAAGCCCGCTACGTGCGCAAAACAGTGGTCCAGCGGCAAAATGATGAGCATGACGTCATCTATATCGCAATGGATAACCGAACTGCCCTGCTCCACGTTCGCCGTGTAGTTGCGGTGGGTGAGGAGAATACCTTTCGGGTCAGCCGTAGTACCGGAGGTGTAGCTGATATTGGCATAGTCGTCGGGTCCGACGGAGGAATAACGGGCTTGGAAGGAAGCCGGGTCTTTGGCCAGCAACTCGTCGCCCAGCCGGATCACCTCGTCGATGTGAATCTCTTTCTCCTCATAACTCTCCAGCGGGTCGAAGACAATCACTCTCTCCACCAGCGGGCAGTCGGCAATGATCTTGCGGATCTTCGGCAGCTGCTGGCCGGAGCACATGACAAACCGTGCGTCGGAGTGCCGGATACGGAAGAGCAGATCGCTTGCTTCCTCCAGCTTGATACTCAGCGGTACGTTCACGCCTCCGGCGTAGAGGATACCTAACTCCCCCGTGACCCAGAGGTTGCGTCCCTGGCTGAGGAGTGCCACGCGCTCGCCTTTCTGCAACCCCAGCGCCATCATGCCGGCACCGATGCGGTGGGCTATCTCCCGCGTCTCGCGGAAAGAGGTTGTTTCCCATTTATCGTTAATCTTCTCGCGCAGGAATACATGCTCGCTGTAACGGCGCGTGTAGTGCTCCACGAAATCAATAATCGTAGGTCTCTCTTTGGTCATCTTTTCCATATTCATTACTTTTGCGGATGCAAAGGTACTACTTTTTTCTGATATATGCAAAAAAAAAGACACCGAAATGTCTTTTTTTTAGTACTTCAGTATTTCCTCTTGGGGTTCTTGGGAAACCAGCCTTTGCGAACGCGGTCGCGTTGCTTGAAGACCTCACCGATGCCCCAGAAAGCGGAGAAGGCAAAGATACCCAGGAAGATGGATACGTACGTGTTTGCTACAAACAGCGACGCGCCGGCGGCGATGAGTCCTACGATGAGGAACGCCCACCACGAGCGCACGCCGAAATAATACTCCGCCTTGATCACCAGCGGGTGGAAGAGGCCGATACACAGAAAGGCACCGGCGCCTAATAACAGTCCTTCGTAATTCATATTGTCATTTCTTGAGTTGGGTGATTTTACCGGCGTAGGTGCAGTCCGGGTAGGTGCCGCGGATGGTCTCGATAGGCGCAGATTTGGAAAACCCTAATTTGCGCCGCAGGGCGTTCAGGTGCACGTCTATGGTCCCCGTGTCGTACCGGAAGCGCTCGCCCCATACGCGCTCCAACAATTTGTCGCGCGTGCATATATGGTTGGCGTGCGAAGACAGGTAATCCAGCAGCCCGAACTCCAGTCCGGTCAACCGTATCTCCCTGCCGTCCTTCCGGACAACCCGCTTCTCGCGGTCCGCTTCTATGCCGGTTCCTATCAGATGGTACATGTTCTTCAATCAGGCTGCAAAGGTAGTGCATTTTTTTGAATTGTGCAAATAAAAATCTCCAAAATGCCGTGCAGAATTGATTTTTCTTCTGAAATTCTTGCGTAATTCCAAAAAAATATGTACCTTTGCAGTCATAACCAATAAAACACATCAATAATATGAAAAAACTTTTACTTCTTACTGCTCTTTTGTTTAGTGCCGCGATAGTGGTACCGGCACAGAAAATTGAACGAGAATGGGTGGATTTGGCGTTGCCGAGTGGTACGCTTTGGGCTGCTCAGCCCGAAGAGGGATACTATACCTACAATCAGGCAAGAGAGGCTTTCGGCGGGCAGTTACCTACAGAATGGCAATGGGACGAACTCATCAAAAGCTGCGACATTGAAGAGGACTATGGCAAAAAGTCTTTTTTGAAATTAACAGGAAAGAACGGTAATACTTTGGTTATACCTTCAATGGGTATGATGGCTATGGGCTCGAAACCCCATGATTTGGATAAGTTCGCTTTTTGGTCGTTTACAACGGCATATTATGATAAGAAATATGCCTTTTACTTTGGTAACACTGTCGAAGTGCGGCAGGCGAACAAGTCTTGGCACATACCTGTTCTGTTAGTTAACAAATAGCACAGACTTTTTTCTGGCAGCGTGAACCTTCGCATGCGCGCGATTTGTACGGACGTGTTTCTGTTAAATCGGGTATATCGTGTGCGTAAATCGGGTATATCGTGTGCGTAAACGATACGATGGTTTACTCGGTGCGCCTTATGCAAGACGTGAAATAAAGCCCCGACGAACGTAGATTTGTGTTTTTGAGAAGCATATTGTCTCATGAATTTGATAAGCGGTAGCCTGAAACGGACTACCGCTTTTTTATCGTGTTTAACTGTCGGCATACATGCCGACCTTTTCTCGGACTCTCATCGGACCTTTATCGGCTTTACCCTCACGCCTCTCCCCAATAGTGGTGAAATTGCGTTCCGGGCTTGCAGGAAAGGAGATTTTTTTGTAATTTTGCACAAAATTTAACAATACACAATTAATAATAAAAAAAACAAGCTTATGAGAAAAATGTTCTTTTTAGCAGCCTTAGGGCTGAGTGCGATGGTGCAGGCCGTCGAGTTGGACTATTACAAAACACTTATTGACGAGCAGGCGGATGCGACCAAGGGGCAGACCCAGTTGTACGCGCTGGAGTATAGTACAGACGGCAGTCTGTATCTGCTATCCAGTTACCAGACGGCTTCCGCCGAAGAGGTGGGTATGAATTTCAATGGCAGTACTTACCAAGGAGCCACTGCCAGCAAGTGGGGTTCGCGTGCCGGAGATATGAAATACTCCAACTTGCGCAACTCGTTCCTTGCCAAGATTGACGCCAACGGCGATCTGCTGTGGGCTCGCGCCGACACGACGGGCGACTATGATTTGGCAAATACGGCAGTGGCTGCTACCGCGGACGGCGGTGTCATTTATGCCGACAAGTTCCGCACCCGCAAGGGCGTGTATATGGGCTTTATCAATGTGTATGACAAGAATGGAAACGTGGTAGGCAGCAATAACATGTCGTTCACCAACTACGACTCTATCGTAGTGGACGGCAAGAAAGTATTCCGTAAAGAGGCTTTCTCATGGGCAGGCGTAGCGTTGAGCGAGGACAGTTTCGTATATGTGGCAGGTGCTCAGGCTGACACCCTTCTGCCGGTATGGAACGACTCGATTTTCCCGCGTAAGGCTTGGAACACCAAAGGCGCCATGAGCAGCAACTGTAATACGGTTATTCTGAAATACAAAGCGCAGTACAACCAGTTTCATGACCTGGACTATGTAGGCGCCGTAATCAACAGCGACGAACTGGTGTATGACCGTCCGCTCGGTCTGCACTACGAGAACGGCAAACTGTATGTAGCCGGTACGTACAGCAACGGCACTGAGACCGGTATCTATGCGGCGCGCTATGACAAGAACCTCAACCGCGAGTATATCCAGTACCACCCGGTAAACGGTTCGCTGCAGTTCCAGCAGACCAAGTTCGAAGACGGCAAGATCTATGTTTGCGGCGGTCTGGCGAAAGGCAGTATTACCGTGGGCGACAAGACCCTCGCTACCAACGGTAATTTCAACCACGGTCTGGTCTATGTGATGAGCATGGCAGACGGTTCGGTAGTGGATGCCGCAGTATATTCGGCAGCAAATAATGCATTGAATATTACGATTGCAGCTTTCGTATCCAATGATGGAGTTGTTGCATACAACTATGAATTTGGAAGTCTGAGAGCTCTTCATTATGACAAAAATATGAATCTGGTGAGCACCGATACGCTGGCTACAGGCGGTGGTTCGTCAAACGTCTCGGTGGTTGGACGCAGTGCCGACGGTAAGAAGACCGCAGTAGGGCTTCGCGCACGCACAACGGCAGACTTCAATCTCTTAGGAGAGACAATGAACTTCGCCGACAAAACCAACTGGTACAGCGTGTTAGCCGTGCTGAATACCGCAGGTCAGAAAGAGGATACAGGCGTAGAGAATGTACAAGGGGAAAATGTACAATGTACCAAGTTCATCAAGAACGGTCAACTCTATATCCGCTATAACGGAAGAACGTACAATGTATTAGGATTCTAAGAATCCGGTAAGCCATAAGATAAAAAATACGGCTCGCAGTGATGCGGGCCGTATTTGTCTTTTGTCTTTCGACTTTCGACTTTTGTCTTTCACTCCTCCGTGATGATCTCGTAGGAGAGGGCATTGACGTAATACTTGCGGACGGTGGAGGAGAAAGCGCAGGCCTCTTCACCTTCGTGGTGGTGTTCCTCTGCTGCCGGTTGCCCTTCTACCGGTACGTCAATAGCCTGCACTACTCCGCGGACACGCAGGGTGTTGTTGATGCACTCAGGCGCAAACGCCTCAAATCCTACGGCATTGCAACGCAGGAATACGCCTTGCTCACCGCCGTTGAGGAACGCCTTGCGTCCGCCGTGCTTGCAGAGGTGCATACAATAGCCCTCCACGAGAATGGTGTCGCCTGCGAGCGAGTCACCTGTGGTCAATACGTCACCAACCGAATAAACGGTCTCTTGCACTTGTGCCTGTTTCTGGCACGCAGTAAACGCTACCAGCGCTACTGCCATCATCAAAAGAATCTTTTTCATTGTTATAATGGTTAAAAAGTTAATCCTGTTTCGATACCTACCTGCCAGGCATGTGCGTTCTCGTATTGATGGAGTCGCGCCTGCGCACCCACGAGCCAGGAGAACTTGCCTTTCAGCGGGAAGGTGTATTGCAGATGTACGCACTCCTGTACATGCTGCATGAAGGCGTCGTAATCCACTTCTCCGGCAAACAGCAAATCACCCACAGGAAGCGGCAGACGGTAGTCGCCATATACATTCGCCAGCACGGTGTTGAGGCGGTAGTTGCGTGCGATGAGCAGCAACTGGTAATAGTTGTTGGCATTGTCCCCGTAGAGATACTGGCTGCCGCGTTTGAGTTCGAGCGCTGCGGTAGCCAGTACGCGCCAGCGCTCAGCGGCATAGCCCAACTGCGCCGTCAGCGTGTGGGTGTGAAGACCGGCGATAGGAACCTGGGTGTTGATGGTCAGTTCTTTCGTCAGATGAATCCAGTCGTACTGCACACCCGCCATGAAGCCGGTTGTAGGCAGTAGTTGGATACCTACGCCGGCACGATAGCCGCTGTAGTAACTGATTTTGTTGTTCGACGAGAAACGCGTGTACGGCTCCGTGTCGTTCGCCATATGATAGATGGTCGTCTCCCCCAACTCCGAATAGAACCGCACCTCGTTGTTCTGTTTATACCTTCCTCCGTACGCAATGAGACACAGGGCATAGCGTTGCCATTGATAGCCTACGGAAGCTTCTATGCGCAGGTCGGATACCTTGTTCTTCGCACGTGGGTCGCGCATGCGATAACTCTGTTCGGCGCGGAACTGCAGCGCGGCGTGCCATAGAAGGTGGTTCTTGCGCATTCGGTAGCCACCGTAGAAGGAATAGGTCTCACGCCGCATGTCGCCGCCGATGGTATCCACCGTCAGGTATGGCGCCGTCAGGCGGAAATCCGCATTGTCCACATAGCGTGTCTGTCGGTTGTCCTCCCAGCGGTACGACGCCTCGCCAAAAACACGGCTCACCTCATTGAAATCATACACGGACTGCGCCTGAACGGCAAAACCGCCTCTCTGCCTGCCCTCGATAACCTGCGTGCCCCTGCCGAACGAGCCGGAGAGGGTAAGGTCCGTGCGGGCCGTGTCCGTGACCAATGCAGTTATTATGGCTAATAAGATTTTCACCTTTCAATTTTCACCTTTCAATTTATAAAGTAGAACGGGTCGGCGCTTACGCCTGCCTCAAAATCATCGGTTGAGTTATTGTTATCCATCAGCAGCCGTCTGCCGTTTATTATTCCGAGGGTCTTGCGGCGTACGGCTTTGCCGAAACGTGTCTTGTCGCTGCCGGTGGGTGCCACGTAAGTGTAGCCGGCATCCAGACGGTCGCTGAAAGTGAGCCATTGGAAGGTCTCGGACGGCGCAAGATTGACGGCATCCACAATCCATTCGTTGGGAATCATATAACTTTTCTTGGACTGTGAAAACGTACCCGCAGCGGTCACTAACTCGTAGTTGTATTGTACGTACAGCGAGTCGGTGGCGAAATACTGCTCGGCAGTCACACCTTCGGGGAAACGCGCCAAGCCGAAGGACTTGTGCCCCTGGTTGTGCGGCACCCAGATAGTATAGGTATAGCAATAGAGCTTGTCGAGGTTGGTCACTTCCGGATTGTCCACGTCCGTCACTCCGGCAGAGGACGAGAGGTCATACCACTCGAAGTCCGCAGCACTCAGATCAAATGAGTTGGTGTTCGCTTCCGTGTGGTCCATCGCATTATCGGCAATAAGAACAGCTTCGCCCGGTGCTACACGGTAGGTGTCGCCCTCACCGGGAATCCGGTACATGGCGTCCACGGCAAAATACTTGTCCCGGAAATCGTTGTCGAGGTTGTATTTCTGTACGGAGTTCAAATCCGCCTCTATCAGTATAAGTCCGTCTGCCGAAAGAGTGTCGGCAGAGTTGTTGAATACAACGAAATACTTGTCGCCGACATAGCGTTTGCCTTCCGGCGTCTCGGTACCGGCAAAGAAGATCTCCGCCAGCACAAAACCGACATTGCCCTTGGTGACAAAATCCGCTTTGAGTTCTACGGTGCAGTCTTCGGTCAGGGCTACGCCGCGTTTGTAAGCGCGGATGGGTTGTCCGTCGCCGGTAGCGGAGAGAGACAGGTCGTAGTAGCCTTGCGGCAGCGTGAGGCTCAGGGCGCTGTCCTTGTAATCCTTGTTCATGTTGATGTCATGCGCCGTGAGATATATGTTGCTGATACTGTCAATGCCCTCCGCATGGAGCAGCACAGTCAGCCGCGCTGTATTTTCTGCGGTCTGCTGCTCGCAGCCAACGAAAGTTCCAAGTACCAAGGGACAAAGTACCAAGTACCAAGGAACGAAGTAATTTTTATAGTTTGTTTTCATATCTGCTTTTGTCTTTTGTCTTTTGTCTTTTGTCTTTTGTCTTTTGTCTTTTGTCTTTCTTCTCTTGTCTATATATTCAGATTTATCTCCATTCCGAAATAAGGGCTTGAGGTGCGGTGGATGGTTACCATTCCTCCGTTGGTGCCGCTCACTTGATAATCCGGCAGTATATCCAGTAATCGGTTGACATACAAGGCAATAGAGGCAAACCGTGTGATGCTCTTTTGTACTCGCAGGTTCAGGTATCCCTCAAACGGCACCGTGCGGCGGATGAATTGACCGGTGTTGTAATCAAAGATAAGGGTCTTGAGTATCGCGTCTTCCGCCTCCGCGTTGCCGTACGGGTGGAGTTTTCCGTCCCCCGATGATATATATGCTACCGGTCTCCCGTTCTTCTCCATGGTTTTCGAGGCGGTGTAAAAAGTAGTCTCTAATGTGGCACTCACCGTCAGGCCAATCTTTTGTATATACACATCCGCCACGAGGTTGGAACTCAGACTCTCGCGGATATACCCCTCCGTCCAGTCGTAGAGACCGATATAATGGTCGGTCACATTCACGCCGTCGATGATGCCGGGGCTTTTCTCTGTGGAGAACATCTGCTCACTGTTGCTATAGACCGTTCTGAGCCAGGCTCCGTTGAGTGTGAACCGCGTGCAGATAGCCGGGATTCGCGGGCTCTGGTATTGCCACTCCACGCCGCGTTTGTAAACACGGCTGCCGTTGGCTGTCGAGGAGTAGGGTAGCAGCCGGTTGTACGTGCTTTCGCTGATAGTATAACGGAAAGGCTCCACTTGCATCATACCGCGGAACGCGTTCTGCATGTCTTCTTCGAAATAGGTGACGCTCAGACGGTGTCTTTGTATGTCCAGCCCTGCCCGCACTTCCCATTTGAGGTTGCGTGCCGGCTGTAGGGCGTAGTTGGTCGGATTGACGATGTGGGTGTATATCTGCATGGTCTCGTCTGCCGGAGCGATGGGCTTGTCGGGTGCCTGCAAGTCCATATAGAGCAGGTTGGGCGACAGTTGCAGCAGGGTAGGCATCTTGGTGTGCTGCCCGACCGCTGCGGCTATATAGACCTTGCCTTTGGCAAACGGGAAATTGACGGTCAGGTTCGCCCTCGGGTCGAGATAGCACTTGCCGCTGACGGCATACGCACTCCCCAGCCCCAGCAGCGATGTGCCTCGCAGACCGATGTTGAGGTCAAGGCTTACGTGCTCGTGTACGGGAAAGGTAATGTCGTCCTGGATATACCATGCCAGTTGGTTGGTGGCAGGGATGTCGTAGTACGCCCGCGGACGCAGTTGCGACGAGTAGTTGAGCGGACGGCTGAGGTCATAGACCTGTCCGCGACCGAAATTCTTCGCGTATCGCCACTCAATGCCGATATTCGCTTTGTGGTCCAGCCGCCAGGTGGAGAAATAGAACTCCGCTTTGGGACGCACGAACACGTTGAGCGGAAGACCCTCTACCGTGTGCTGCGCCGTGTACTTATAGGGCAGGAACGCTACGGTGGCTTCGCCCTCCTGCATATTATCGATAGCCGGGTTCTTAGGCGTAGTCAACTGGACAAAACGCGTCTGGTCAATGCGGTCAATCTCGCCCGAAAGGTTCGCCTGTACGCTCAGCCTCCAGTCGAAGTAGGTCTTTTGACTTTCTACTCTTGACTTTGGACTAAAGACCACCGTGTTGTTCCAGCTCAGTTTATGGTACTGGCTGCGGTAGCTGTCCTCGCGGTTGTTATGGATGTCGGGGTCTATCTTCTCGTTGTCCATGCTGCCGGTGTAGTCGAGATGGCTCTGCCAGCGGATACGGTAGTCCTCTGCCTGCCATTTCTGCTGCAGGCGCACGGAGCCTGTGATACGCTGGTAGTTCTCCAGCGTGTTCGTCGGGTCGGCTTTGGCGTTCAGGTAGTCCAGTCCGAAATTGAGTACCGTCTGTTCGTTGTTCCATCCGATACCTTTGCCGAAGAACAGCAGTTTGCTGAACCCGTCGGCTTTGAAGCGGGCACGCCACGGAGTGGGCTTGCTGGTGCGCTCGATACGCACTACGCCGGATGTTACATCGCCGTACTCGGCTCCCGCTATACCGCGGATGATCTCTACTTTCTCAATGTCGTCCGTCGAGATGGTACGCATATCTACGCCCGCGCCCACGCTGTTGCGTTTGGCGTCCGCGCCACTCACGTCCGACTGTACGTATTGCATGTTGGCGTCTGTGCTCACCGGCGCGCCGTCAATTACAAACGACGTGCCTAACGACGAGGCGTCGTAGTCGCCGCTACCGGCGCCGTTCGTCGCCTCGCGCAGACGGATGGTGTTGGCGTTGGTCAGGTTCGGGTCCTTGGTCGTACCGCCCGGCAGGGTTTGCAGAATATCTGTGAATGAGGAGGGCTGCAAGTGCTGCATAGCCTCTTTGCCGATGACCGACGCACTGCTTTGGGCGGTCTGTTCCTGCGCCGTCACCACCACTTCCTGCAACGTGAACATCCGCTCGACACTGTCCAACATGGCTTGTTGTGTGCTGTTCCACCGCATCGAATCCGGGGAAGATAATGGCAACGCAACCGTGCCGGGAACCGGTACAGTCAATAACAGACTTATGAAAAAGCTTCTTATTTTCAATGACACTTTGATTTTGAGTGCAAAATTACTGCTTTTTTCCGGAACAGGCAATCCCCATTTGTGGGGATTTAAATGGTAGATATTTGCATATATGCAGTTTTTTTTGTAATTTTGCACGGCAAATGAGTAAAATGACAAAATGGTAAATGACCAAATGGCAAATGATGAGATGATTCGTTTTGACCACGTGACGCACTATTACGGCAAACGGCTGATATATGAAGACTTGTCGTTCTCGGTGCCACGCGGACGGATTTTAGGCCTGCTGGGCAAGAACGGAACCGGCAAGACCACCACTATCAATATCCTGTCGGGCTTCATACAGCCCCATGCCGGTTCGTGCCGGCTGTTAGGTTATGACACGCGCACGATGCCTGCTAAGGAACGTGCGCGTATAGGCTTGCTGTTGGAGGGGCACGTGCAATACCCATTTATGACGATTGCGCAGATAGAGCGATTCTATGCGCCTTTCTTCCCCAGATGGAACAAGGAGGCATACTACGAACTGATGCGGTTGCTGAAGGTGAAAGACTACCAGCTGCTGAGCCAGATGTCGAACGGTCAGCGCTCGCAGGTGGCGCTCGGTCTCTTGATGGCGCAGGATCCCGAGTTACTGATATTGGACGATTTCTCGCTGGGGCTTGACCCGGGCTACAGACGGCTCTTCGTGGAGTACCTGCGGGATTTCTGCAAGCGCGGAGAGAAAACGGTATTCCTGACCTCGCATATCATACAGGATCTTGAACGGCTGGTGGACGACTGTATTATCATGGACTACGGACGCATTCTCAAACAATGTCCCGTGTCCGAACTCATCACGCCGGACAAGACGCTGGAAGATACCTTTATAGATTTAACGGGAAAATATTGATCACATGATACAATCAATCTTTTATAAGGAATGGCTGAAGCTGCGGATCTTCTGGGGGCTGGCAGTAGCGGTGCATATAGGAATGGTGGCGTATATACTGCTGTCGCTGCGCAGTACGTTGATGGCTTCGGGCGTAGTGGAGACCTGGGCGACGATGATCGGACGCGACGTGCTGATGGTGAACCGGCTGATGTATGTGCCGTTAGTGACAGGCGTAGTGCTCGCTATCTGCCAATGGCTGCCGGAGATGCAGCAGAAACGTATCCGCCTCACCCTGCATCTGCCGGTTGATTACACGCTCAGTATAGGCGCCATGCTGATGAGTTCGCTTGCGGGCTTATGCCTGCTGTTCGCCATGGATGCGGTTGTATTAGCGGTAGTGGAACAACTCTGGCTGCCGCGCGAACTGGTATGGCGGACTTTCCTCACCTGTCTGCCGTGGTATATAGGCGGACTGATGGGGTATAACGTGGCGTCATGGTGTATCGTGGAGCCGCAATGGACGATGCGGTGCGTAAACGGACTGATCGGCGCACCGCTCGTGGCGCTCTGTTTTCTCACCGCCCAGCCGGCGTGCTACACTACCATGTTACCGTGGTTGGCGTTGCTGCTCGTAGCCGTTGTCTGGCTGCCGTTCTATAGTGTTTATCGTTTCAAACAGGGGAAAGGACTATGATGAAAGTACAAAGCCTCAAATATGTTATCATTGTTTTGGCAGTCATGGTTGCTGCATGGCTGTTGCCTGCGCTCTATGAAATAGTTTTTCCACGTACGGGCAAAATGCCTTTTGTGGTCTATTCGTGTCTGGATAGTACGTTTATCTGTTTTGAGACGCAGGAGAACAAACAGGTGCGTTATGTGGATTTCCGCGGACAGGAGTTCACCAAAGCCGAGGCGGACAGCCTGCTGCCGTTGTTCTCTTTCCGCCAGCTGGTAGCCGAAGGACGGCTGCCCGACTCGCTCTATGGCGTGGCGCTTACGCCCAAACTGATCCAACAGAACGCCTTCCATTTCAAGACCTCGCCCAAACAACTGAACAAACCCGCCGTGGGACTTTATACGATGTTCGAGTCCGCTTCGGGCAATGTGGACTTGGTGCTCCCGCCCGATGTGTTCCGCCTGACGGACGAAGGCTTGGAGTTCATTGATTGTGAGACGAACACCGTCAATAGAGCCAAATCCCTCTCTTTCTCCCGCGAACTGGCCAAACACGGATTTGTCTTCCCTGTGCATCTCATCTGGGGCAACGGTACCACCCGCAAGGACTACGACAACGGTTTTCTCCTCACCGATAGCGAGGACAAACTCTACCAGATGAAGATGGTCAAAGGAATGCCGTGGGTGAGGGAAATCCTAAATGAGAAAATAAGTAAATGCGGAAATGAGAAAATTGGTAAATGGAAGCAACTTTTCACGTTGGAGCCTGCCAACCGCAAACTTATCGGTCTGGTTGTCAGCGAGGACAATCGCCTCTTCGCCGTCCGCTCCGATGGTCAGTTAGCCGAGATAGGAAAAAATGACCAAATGGTAAATGACCAAATGGTAAATCTTCTTTATGATCCACAGCAAATGCAGATTTCCATAGTGGGCGATCTGTTCCATTGGACAATCACTGAATATACGGTTACGGACAGCCGCTACTATGCCGTTGATGCCAATGATTTCCATCTGGTGGCAGCGGAGACAGTACCGGATCCGGAGCTTCCGCTCTCGCAACGTATCGAGCGATGGATACTGCCAATACGCCTGCGTTTCACCTCCTGGCAGACCCAGATGGTGAAGCCAAACATCAATGACGATTGACGGTTCCGGCTTATAAAAGCGCTCAAACGGGCGGTTTTTTTATGCTTAGGAACGATTAATCTTCGTTTTTCTTGCATAATTGAAAAAAAAATACTACCTTTGCACGCAAATTGGTAATACAATGAAAAAAATACTCATCCTTTTATTAGCGCTCATGCCGGTTTGGGGAGTCCATACCGGTAAGGCGGACCGGCGGACTGAGGTCCTCGCCTGCGACCTGCGCTGCCAGGGCTGTTGCGACAAGGTTATGAAGAATATCGCCTTTGAGAAAGGCGTGAAGGACTTGCAATGCGACCTCAAGAGCAAGACCGTTACTGTTACCTTCGACACCCGCAAGACTACTATCGACGAGCTCTTGAAAGCCTTTGAGCGCATTGGCAAGCCCGCCAAGGTAGTGACAGAAAAAAATAACCGTCCATGACCCGCAAAGACCTGCTCATACTCGTCCTGCCGTGGATTATCATCGGTTGTGCCAATCGCGGCATAGGACCGCAGGGCGGACCGAAAGACTCGGTGCCGCCGGCACCTCTGCGTTCTGTGCCGGAGAACGGCGCGGTGGAGTTTCATGGTAACAGGCTGGAGATAGCTTTCAATGAGTATCTGCAGCTCGATAATATCGGTCAGAATCTGATTATGTCCCCTCCGCAGAACCGGCCGCCTGATGTCAAGGTGCGCGGTAAGAGACTGCTGGTGCAGTTTGCCGACAGCCTGCGGGACAGTACTACCTACACGCTTGATTTCGGGAATGCGGTATGTGACTTTACGGAGAAGAACCCGATACGGAACTACCTCTTTGCTTTCTCCACAGGTCCGTTCATCGATACGCTGGAGGTGCGAGGTAAGGTCTATGACGCCCGCACGCTGAACCCGATGGAGCAGATTTTTGTCGGCATTCACAGCAATCATGCAGACTCGGCTTTCACCCGTCTGCCTTTTGACCGTATCGCGCGGACGGACACCGCGGGTGCGTTCGTTATCAGTAATATCCATGCCGGCAGCTACCGGCTTTATGCCGTGGATGAGGTCAGCCGCGACTACCGTCTTACCCCGGGTGAGGCACTGGCTTTCGCGGACAGTATCCTCACGCCTGAGGTGCATCCGCATTATGAGACCGACTCGCTGGGACGTGACACGCTCCTGGGGTATGACTACGGTCCCGCGGATCTGATACTATGGCTTTTCAAGGAGAACCAGCAGCGGCTCTATCTGCAATCCACCACCCGTGAGCAGCAGCACCTTATCCGGTTCTCTTTCTCCGCCCCGCCGGACAGCCTGCCTTCCCTCCGCGCCCTGCCGCCCTACGCAGTGGACAGCACCCGAACGGACTCCATCTGGACGGATCCTATGCCGTATATCCACACGCAGTTCAGCGAGAAAAACGACTCCCTCACGCTCTGGCTGACGGATAGTATCGCTATCGCGCAGGACTCGATCTTCCTGGAGGTCCGTTACCGCCGTACCGACAGCCTCTATCAGTTGGAGTGGGCTACTGATACTCTCCGTGCTATCTGGCGCGCTCCGCGTCTCTCGGCCAAAGCCAAAGCTGCGCTGGAGCGGAGGAACAAAGCACGTACGCTGGAACTCAAATCCAATGCCCGTAACGGATTCGAACTCTACGACACTATCGCGGTGAGCTGCGCTTCTCCCATAGCATCCGTGATGATGGATTCCATCCATCTGTTCGAGCGTGTTGACACGGTGCTCAAGCCGGTGGCTCTCACGCTGTTAAAACACGATACGCTACCGTTGCAGCTGCGTTTTGCAGCACCTCTGCGTGCCGGTAAGAAATACGAAATCCGGTTGGACTCCGCGGCGCTCTTTGACGTCTATGGGGTGACCAACAAACCAGTCAAATTCTCCCTGCAACTCAAGACCCCGGAGGATTACTCTACGCTCCGTGTCAAACTCACTCCGTTCATGGCGAATGCGCGTATCCAGGTGCTGAACGCCAAGGACGAGGTACTGCGGGAACTGACGGCTGTCCCCGAAGGGGCGTTCTTCAACTACCTCAAGCCCGACACTTATTACCTGCGCCTCTATCTGGACGAGGACGGCGACGGGCAGTGGACAACCGGCTCGTGGAAAGACCACAGGCAGCCGGAACCGGTGTATTATTTCCCGGACAAACTGCAGACGAAATCCAACTGGGATTTTGAGGAGGAGTGGAATTATCTGGCGGTACCGCAACTGGAAGCCAAACCCAAGGAACTGATCAAAGCCGCCGCGGCTGCGATGAAGAAGAAATAAGATGCAACGCCGTAAATGGTTCGATAATGGTTTTCTGGCGTTCGGTCTGCTGATCCAGATTGTCACGTTCTTTCTCATGCCGCACGATAGTTGGCTTTCGCTCCTCAGCGGCTGTCTTGGGATATGCTCGGTGTGTCTTACGGCGCAGGGGAATATCCTTACTTTTGCATTCGGATTTGCGCAAGTGGGTACTTATACCTATTTGTGTCTTACCCAGCGTTTCTACGGCGAGATAGCCATCAACGCCTATTATTTCGTAACGATGATATACGGCGTGTATGTATGGCGCAAGCGCCTGCAAACCGGAGCTGAAGAGGACACCCATACGACGGTCGTTCCCCGCAGTCTGTCGCGGCCGGTGATAGCCGGACTGATGGTATGCACGTTTTTAGCTTCCTGGTTGGCAGGGTGGGGGTTGGCTACTTTCACGGACGACACCCAGCCTTATCTCGATGCTTATACGACAGTACCCGCGCTGGTGGCGCAGGTACTGATGATATTGGTTTATCGCGAGCACTGGTTCATATGGCTCGCCGTGGATGTGCTGAGTGTGGTGTTATGGCTCCGGGCAGGCGATTACTGCATGACGGCGCAGTACGCTTTCTGGTGCGCCAACTGCCTCTACGGCCTTCACCGCTGGAAATCTCTCACCCATAACCCGTAACCCTTTCACTTTTCGTTCGGCATCTTCAAGGTATAAAGAACAGCCTCGCACTGACGCATGGCGTTGCGTTTCTTCTGGCCGGCGGCAAAGAGGAACGTCTCGGCTGTCACTACGCGTGCGTTGACTTGGTCCAGACGGGTCAGCGATACATACGGACCGCCCATCGCCTCGCCGTCCTCTATCTTCCATAACCCGCGGGTCTCTACTCCGTAGAAGCCTCCTACGGTATCGCGTAGCATGGGGACGGAGCGGCTCACCGGCGGGAAATGTTTGTACTCCGTTCCCATATGGCTGCCGGGCACCTGGGCGGTCACTATCTGCCCTAACACCGCATTGCGCATTTCTACGAGTGCCTCGTTGGAGAACTGTTCCTGAGACGTGTATGGATAGCTGTAAACGAGTACATCCTTACGCATCGGGCCCTTGTTGTTGCAACACCAAAGGACATTTACCATTTGGTTATTTACCATTTGGTCATTTATGGACAGGACGGTGTCCATGATCAGTATGTAGTCCTCGGGGATAAGGAGGTCGTAACCCTGTTTGTTCAGTATCGCACGTGCGTCCTTGTTCGTATTCGCGCGATAGAAACGGATCTGCCGCGCTAACTCTTCGCGTACAAACCATTCGCGCACCGCTTCGCCGTTCTCCGACCAATACTGCAGAAACGCCTCCTCGCTCGGTGCCTGGATACGTACCATGGCTTGCGGCTTGGACCATATATCGCGGCTGTATTTGGTTTGTACCATTGTATATTTGTGTTCGTCGATATCAACGAGCAGGATATTCCGTGTGGACTTGAGGAAGTTGTCAAACTGAGCCACCGGCACGTGCGAGACGGTGAATACAGGCTCCATCTGCGGCAGACCATACATGTCTGCTCCCATCGTGGCACATATCGGTTCTTTCACGCCACCGGCGCTAACCACCAGGCACTCATAGATACTCCCTGTAGCCGAAGTGAGCAGTCGCTCGCTCTTGCTGCAACTCATTAAAACCAGCGCACTCAGCGCTAAAAACAACATTTTTTTCATCTTTGCGTCAATTTTTTTGTGCAAAATTACTAAAAAATTTGCATATATCAAAAAAAAATTGTAATTTTGCACCCGAATGAGTAAAAAATTAACATCTAATCCCGCTACTCACATGACGTTGTTCACTGATTTTATTTTTCTCACGAATGAGGTCGAAGGTTTCAAGCAGTGCCGCGAGACACGCTCTGAGACATCCACGACGGCCATCTTGTGTACCGCAGGTCACATTAATGTGTACTACCGCGGCGAGATGCTTCGTATCAATCAGAATGACCTATTCGTTCGAGTACCCAACGCTACGGAGCTTGGGCCGTATGAAATCTCTCCGGATTTCCAGTTTGTAATGATTGCTATCCCGAACACTATCTTCGAGGGACTGATGCTCGACCATATGCGTGTAGAACCCAGGTGGTGGCAGAAGTTGGAGTACTTGAAATCGCATCCTATTTTTCCTCTCAATGAAGTGTCCCGGGAGTTCTTTCACACGTACGTGCATCTCTTGACGCTTCAGCTCAATGACAGACTCTCGGATTACCGCCACCAGATCCTGCAACTTATTGCTCGCGCCGCTACCATGGAGTTGCTCAACTATATGGACAAAGTAGTGAAATTTACGGAGCATGAAATATCGCGCCAGACAGTGAACTCCAGCGATTACACGTTCCATTCGTTCATGCACATGCTGCGTGAGCACCCGCACGAGCGTGAAGTACAGTGGTATGCCAAGGAGTTGGGTATCACGCCCAAATATCTCTCGGAGATATGCAAGGAGCGTAGCGGACGTTCCGCCAGCGAGTGGATAGCGGATATCACGGTCTCGGAGCTCAAGCAGTACCTGCGTAACACGACATTGCCTATACGCGAGATAGCCAAGGTGATGGAGTTCCCTAATGCCAGCTTCTTCTGCCAGTACACCAAGAAGCATACCGGCATGACTCCGAATCATTTCCGAAAACAAAAGATGGCGTAAAAGCCGGCAGACAAACAAAATCCTCCGCTCGGACAGCGGAGGATTTTTCGTAGGCATGCACGCGTGAATGCCTGCATGCAGGCTCGCTTTTACCAGGCGAACAACGGATGTTGTACCATCTCGCGGTTGACTTCTTCGCGCACCATCTCGATGACTGCTGTGCTCTGTACCGTGTTTCCTTGTACGTCGGTCAGCACGCGGTCGATGAGTTCTACTATCCAGCCCATCTTGTCTTCTCTCAGACCGCGGGTGGTGATGGCCGGTGTGCCGAAACGGAGACCCGAGGTCTGGAAGGCGCTACGGCTGTCGAACGGGACCATGTTCTTGTTGGTCGTGATATCCGCAGAGACGAGTGCCTGCTCCGCTACTTTTCCCGTCAGCTCCGGAAATTTTGTACGCAGGTCAATCAGCATGGAGTGGTTGTCCGTACCGCCGGAGATAACTTTGTATCCCTTGGCCATGAACGCCTCTGCCATGACGGCCGCGTTCTTCTTCACCTGTTGCTGGTAGGTCTTGAAACCGTCGGTCAGCGCCTCTCCGAAAGCAACCGCTTTGGCTGCTATCACGTGCTCCAAAGGACCGCCTTGTGTGCCGGGGAACACTGCTGAGTCGAGCAGGGTACTCATCTTCTTGAGCTCGCCCTTCGGCGTGGTTTTTCCCCATGGGTTGTCAAAATCCTTACCCATGAGAATCACACCGCCACGAGGACCGCGGAGAGTCTTATGCGTGGTTGAGGTTACTATATGTGCATATTTGAGCGGATTTTCCAACAGCCCTGCGGCAATCAGACCTGCCGGGTGAGCCATATCGACCATGAAGATTGCGCCTATCTCGTCCGCTACGCGCCGGATGCGGGCGTAGTCCCACTCGCGGCTGTAGGCACTCGCGCCGGCGATGATCAGTTTCGGCTTATGCGTGCGCGCCTTCTGCTCCAGATCGTCGTAATCCACGCGTCCTGTCTCTTCCTTCAGGTCATAACCAATGGCGTTGAACATCAGTCCGCTGAAGTTCACCGCGGAACCGTGACTTAGGTGACCGCCGTGACTCAGGTTAAGCCCCATGAACGTGTCGCCGGCTTTGAGGCACGCCATGAATACCGCCATATTCGCCTGGGCTCCTGAATGGGGCTGTACGTTCACGTACTCGGCGTTGTAGAGCTTCTTCAGCCGCTCGCGGGCAATATTCTCCGCTATATCCACGATTTCGCACCCGCCGTAATAACGGTGAGACGGATAGCCCTCCGCATACTTATTGGTCAATACGCTGCCCATCGCTTCCATCACCTGGTCGCTCACGAAGTTCTCGCTTGCAATCAACTCAATGCCTTTCGTCTGACGCTCACGCTCCCGGCGGATGACATCAAAAATCTCTGTGTCTCTGTTCATAGTATTTTTGTTTTATGGATCTCTTTTGTATTGCGGCTACAAAGGTACAACAAAAATTGCACATATGCAAGTTTTTGAAGTATTTTTTGACGAATAGAATGCAATTCTGTCTGTTTTGGACCACAGCACCGAAGATCAGATTGACGCACGGTATCTCGTCGGTATCCGGCAAGTGCGACCATTGTCTCCCTCTACGAAATAAAAACAGCAGCCTTTACGGTTGCTGTTTTTATTTCGGGTGGAGAGTGGGGCTCGAACCCACGACACTCGGAACCACAATCCGATGCTCTGCCAACTGAGCTATGACCACCATGTACATTTACCATTTGGTCATTTACTATCTGGTCATTTATTTGGCCATTTAGTCAACTTCCATTTGGCGCCTTTTTTCAAAAGCGGGTGCAAAGGTACTACTTTTTTTTGACATATGCAAATATTTTGGCAAAAAAATG
Source organism: uncultured Bacteroidales bacterium (assembly GCA_902799185.1). GTDB lineage: Bacteria > Bacteroidota > Bacteroidia > Bacteroidales > Paludibacteraceae > Colicola. The sequence continues at coordinate 53,244 of CADBZO010000003.1, forward strand.
CATTTCTACTGCATTATTTCTGCCAAAGGGACCTTAACGAAGTCTCTTTCCTGCCATAAAGGGTGTGGAAGCGTGAGGATATTTACCATTTTGCCATTTACCATTTGAACATTTTGACATTTGATTTCTGCACCGGAATCATCAAAAGCACGGATGAGGTCAATGTCTATCGGGCGGTCGGAGTAGGCAGGGAGAGTAGAGAGAGATGATTGTGGAGACGTCTTTTTCGTACGCCCTAAGGAGCGTTCGATGGATTGGGTGAGATGTAATACCTCCAAGGGCGTTTTGTCGCATTCGAGTGAACAGCAGAGATTGCAGAACTTATTCTCCGAATCAAAGCCCCAGGGTTCGGAGTAGTAAAAGGATGAGCAGCGCCGGACGGGACCGATATGCTGCTCAATGAGTTGTACGGCTTGGCGGAGTGTTTGTTCGCGGTTGCCTAAGTTTGAGCCTAAAGAGAGATAATATATCATTTGAGACTCCGATGAAAGTCCGATAAAGGGAGGAGGTGAAAGGTGAAAGGTGAAAGGGGGGAGGGGATAGGGGATTATTTTACGGCTTTTTCGAGTTGATCCACGGCCTCCACGGCGTAAGGGTAGAGTATGGATGTCTTGACAATCTCCGCCTTGTCCAGCCAATGGAAGGTGCGGTTGGTATGCTCCATGGCAAAAACGACTATCAAAATCAGGACAGCGAATTTGAGCAAGCCGAAGACTCCTCCCAGCGTGCGGTTGATCCATCCCAAATGAATGACTCTCAGAAGGCGTGTGAGCATACGCGCCAGCAGCGACAGGAGGATGGCTATTGCCAGAAAGACGAGCACGTATGCCACTACGTTACACACCTCTTGCGGCCATGCAAACGAGCGGAGCAGCCAAGCCGAGAAAGAGGGCGCAACCATACGCGCGCCGAGCACTCCGAAAATCACCACCACGAAGGCGATGATTTCGGAGATGAACCCGCGCATGATTCCTCTGACCAATCCTACCAGGAGCGGCAGGAGAATCAGAACGTCCAACCAGTTGATTCCTTTCATTGAAGCTTGTAGTACTTGTACTCTTCCGGATCAAACTCTACCGGGGTCCAGGTGCTATCCACCGCCGGAGAGAATTTATCCGCCTGGTATTTATTCATGTCAATATCGGCGATACCGATTCCGGGGATTCCACGCGGCGTGAGTGACCACTCTTTTCCGGTCAGGTTCTTCAGGCCTCCGGCATATGTGCTGGACGCATTATCGCAATACCATCCCAGAATACCAGTGATATTTCCCGACCATTTCGCGCAGTTCACAACGGCGTTGGTCAAATCAGGCTGTGCGCCGGGGAGGAAATAGTTGGCGAACTTGCAGTACTCCGAACTGGAGACGCAGATGGTTTGCTGGCCGGACTTATTGGCGATGATACGCGATTGGGGGTAGCCCAGGTTCTTGGTAGTAGGAGCAAAGACGTTTGCGTAGTCCACCGAATCCGGATGCGCATAGACGCAATCCGCCATAACGCCGTCCTGGGTGTAATACTGGCCGGTGAAGTGGACATTGGTCAGTTTGACCAGACGTGCGTCCAGTTTGCGGATGAGCTGCATATCACTCAGTGTGTTCGACATCTTGAACCGGATTCCGCGTGCGCTATAGAGGTCCGTGAGGGTACACTCGTCGTAGATCAGTTTGGACTGGTCCGGCGTGCCGATCAGTTTGACCGCATTACGGAACTTAGCCGCCGGAATACGTCCCGGAGCCCATCCTACTTTCTCTTGTGCGCTGGAAGCGTAGATATTATTGTTGTAGGTAGGGATACAGAGTTGCGGCTGGTTGGCATAACGTCCGATAGCCAAGCCGTTGCAACGGATGAGTATCTCTTGTCCTATCTGGAACATGCCACCCATCGAACCCATGTCCACCGAGAGACGGAGGTTCTGCTGCTTGAGGTCGCCGGTTCCCGGCAGGGACCAGCTGACAGCCTGCTGGATAACCATGGACTTATAGAAGTTTCCGGAGTAGTCATCGGTGGTGACACGTCCGCGGAGATAGATACCGATGGTATCTGTCGGGATGGTATCTACCGAGAAGAGATAGATGCCGTCCTCGCCGTTGGTGGAACGCTTACGGTAAGGCGTGGTGTCGTTGCCGAAATCACCTTTCTCCGTCATGAACTCATCGAGGAACTCATGGATGGTATAGAGTTTGTAACCGTCCGGGTTCTCCTCTTCAAGCATCGCTTCCAGCGAGGAGGGGTCCGCCTCGACAAACACGTCCTCCTCGGTCAATGCACGCGGTTCGCATGAACTTACCAGAAGTACGAAAGAGCACAGTACAAAGTACAACAGATATTTATTCGTCTTCATAATTGCTTAGAATTTATAGGTTACTGTTAAGAAGAAGTTCACGCCCCAAGCGTAGTAGTACTTGGACGGGTATTTCCAAGCATTGGCGGTGATGACGGAGTTGTGGTAGTCTTTCTCGCCTTGCAGTACGCCGCGCGGGAGACGAGCCTGCTGGTAACCGCCGGTTTTGAAATGCGTGTTATTGGTGAGGTTCGTCACGCTCAGGTTAATAGACAGCGACTGGCGTTTAGGCAGGTAGATCAGTTTTCCCACCGAAGCGTCGATGATGAAGCGGTTGAGCGGGTTGGTAGCCGCCAGTTCCTCCTGCATGGTCATGAGGTTGTACGGATATTTAAGTTGCGGAACACCGTTGGCGTCCAGCACTGCGTTCTCATATACCGCATTGCCGTTCTCCTCCATGGAAACGCGGAGAGCCTTGCCGTCCGTTGTCTCGATGGCGTTGGCATAGCTGTCTCCGAACCATCCATTGACAGAGGTACCGTCCATACGAATACCGGTGTACAAGCCTTGCATACGACGGCTCGGCGCAACAGAGAGGTAGTTCCAATCGTGGTAGTTGACGGTAATGTCGGCGAACCACATCTTGGGGTGGAAGAAGCTCAGTTTGAGGCTGGCGTTGACTTGCGGTCCTGTAGAGAGGCGTACGCCCTTGAGGAGCACTTTGTCCTTGGTCTCGAACACCAGAGCGCCTGTCGTCTCGTTCTGGGTCATCGGCATACCATTTTCCGCTGATTGAACGGCAATAGCATCGCTGGTGTAGCGGTAGTCGCCAACGGAAGCGACACCGGTGAGGGTGAAGTAGGTACCCATCTTCACAGCTATCGCCGCCTCACCGCCGATATAGCGTTTGTCGATGCCGGTCATAGCCTGGTTGACGAAGGTACGGGCCTCGTCGTCGTAGTAACCGTTGAGCTCGGTACCGTTCCAGGACTGGGTGAAGAATCCCGTGATACGACCACGGACGATAGGGTAGTTGAACGAATAGGTGAGGTCGGCTGAAGCAACTTTCTCACTGGCAGCATAGAAATCCGTCAGGTTCTTGGCGTTATCGTGGGTGTAGATGTTATCCACCACGCGGTCATGTACACGTTGCGAAATATAGGCATCGCGAGCGTACGGAGCACGCGTCTCAGCCATGGCGTTCAATTTCAAGTGGTTGCGTCCGTTGATCTTATAGGTAGCACCGAGCTTGAAGGCGGGGTCGAAGAAATGGTGTGCTTCGCCTACCAGACGTTCTCCGGCTGCTAATTTCTTGCCGTCGAGCATCTGCTCCCAAGCATTTCTGCCGACGTATTTCCAATAGTCGTCGGTGCCTTTCTCCAAGTCGGTCAGTGCCGCAATCTTGGTCAGATACCAAGCACGTCCGTTGAACATATCCGTGCTGCGTTGCATGGAGGAGTAACGGAGGGCGAGTGCGTAGTAGAGATCGACCTCGTTGAAGGACCACTCGTTCTGGAACCACGCTTTGACATTGCCCATGTTGATGCGGTAGTTATATCCGAAGCGGCGGCCGTTGGCTTTGATGACGTCATCATAGCCGTCACGGATTTCGTTCAGACGGACATTGGCTATATCCTCCTGGGTGAATCCGCTGTTGGTAGCCAACTCCTTGATATCACGGTCAGCGAAAGCGTCTATATCAATCCACTGGTTACCGCCGAGCAGATCGTCAATCGTCTTATAGTGAATACCTTGCGAGAACTTGCCTTCAACGCCGAGGGTCATCTTTAGGTGTTTGTACTTGGTATTGACGTAGTTGAACGAAGCGGAAGCCTCCTGGATATCATTGTGGCGGCGCTCCTGGATATAACGTGCCGAGCCGTTTGGGTTGTTGTAGTTATTCGCCAAGTTGGCAGCGTAGATGTTATCCCAATCAATCTGGGTCGTCTTGTTGTCGCGGCTCTTCCAGAGGTTGACGAGTGCGTTATACTGGTTGATATCCACCGTCGGGCCAACCAGATTGCCATCATCGCCGATGAAACCGGAGCCCAGGCTGCTGCCGGGAATACCGTTGCTGAAAGTATTTCCGACGAACAGCCCCCACGGATAGTGTTCTCCGGTGTCGTCACCGAGCTGCATCTCCGAGTGCTTGAGGTTCGCGTTCGGGTTTGCCAGCTGGCCGTCCCACATGAACGAAGGCATGTTCCGGTAGTAATCCGGACGGGGATCGGGTGCGTTGTAGAAGTTCAGGGCGGAGTTGGAGTACCAGGAGTAGTGGTAACCTGCTGCTACCTTGAAATGCTGATCCTCGTCAATCTTATACTCATAGGCTGCTACTACCGTCGGGTCAAAGGATTTGACGATACGGGAGTTACGCACCTTGCCGTCCTGGTAGCCCCAGTAGGGGTTATAATAGATTGATCCTGTCAGGTCGTACGCCTCCTGTGTCACGGCTGCGTTCTGGCCACGCTCGGTAGGAGCACCGAAGGTAATGAGTTTCAGGCGGGCGTTGTCCCATATTTTCTCAGCCGAGAGGAAATAGCCCAGCGAGTAGTACTTGATACCTTCGCCGATGATTCCTTTGTTGTCGATGTAGGGCGAGAAGCGGTATGCCAACTGCGCTACTACAGCCCATCCGTTGGGCATGACGCCTGAAGCGTAGGTAGCGTTCACGCGCGCTTTGTAGTTACGGTTGGTACCCGCAGCGCCTACTTTCCATCCTTGTGCATAGCGGCTGGCCCCCATGAGGTAGTTGGTCGATTGACCGATACCACCAAAGGTGAAGTTAGTCGCCTCCAGGGGGTTGAGAACCTCTTTATAGCGGCTGGCATCGTTGAGACCGCCCATGGCGGAGTAGTTGAAGTTTCCGCGTTCCTGCGAGTTGAAGTTCACGCCCTCGATGTAGTAGTTCTCTACGTTCGACTGGTATCCGCGGTTACGGTACCGTGCTGTGGACCAACCGAAGGAGGTGGTGGAGTTGAACACATCCGTGGAAGCGGAGGCGGAGGAGGCCTGTGCCTGCGAGCGTCCTTCGTCGTCGCTCATCTCTTCCTCGGTGAGGTTCAGCAGGATCTCGTCCTGTGTCTGCGAGACGATGTCCTGTTGGAGCGAGAGTTTTCCTAACTCCGTTGTCTGGTTCGCCTGCAGGTTAATCAACTCGAGACCGGCTACATAGCCGTCCGCCTCAATCAGCACCTCTTCGTCCATAGGCTCCAGATAGAGCAGCGTGAACTCACCGGCGGCGTTTGTCGTAGTGGAGATGTTCTGGTTGGCCAGCGTAATCTTCGCGCCTACGATAGGTGTCTGTGTGGCTTCGTCGAGAACTTGGCCTCTAAGTGATGTCTGCGCTACAGCACAAATGCTGATGGAGAGAGCAAACATCAGAGAAAAGAGTTGTTTCTTAGCCAAAATGGCACGATTGACTTCGTTTTTCATACCGATTGTTTGTTTGTGTTTTTTATGAAGTTTATTAGAATTCAGCAGTCTTCGGTGTACGCGGGAATGGGATCACGTCTCGTATGTTCTGCATACCCGTGACGAAGAGCATCAGCCGCTCAAATCCCAGACCAAATCCGGCGTGCGGCGCGGAGCCGAAACGGCGTGTGTCGAGGTACCACCACATGTCTTTCATCGGGATGTGTCGGCGCTCGATCTCAGCGTTCAGTTTGTCCAGACTCTCCTCACGCACCGAACCACCGATGATCTCGCCTATCTGCGGGAAGAGAACGTCGGTTCCCTGAACGGTCTTGTCGTCGGCGTTGAGTTTCATGTAGAAGGCCTTGATTTCCTTCGGGTAATCGGTCATGATCACCGGTTTCTTGAAGTGCTCTTCCACGAGGTAACGCTCGTGCTCCGAACTGAGGTCGTCTCCCCAGTTGCAGGGGAACTCGAATTTCTTACCGTTCTTAATCGCCTCCTGAAGGATATTGATACCCTCGGTGTAAGGCAGACGGACGAACTCGGTATCCACTACCGATTTAAGACGCTCGATGAGTCCTTTGTCCATGTACTGGTTGAGGAACTCCAGATCGTCCATACAGTGCTCCAGCGCCCAGCGGACGCAGTATTTGATGAAGTCCTCCTCGAGGTCCATCAGTTCGTCCTTCTGGATAAACGCCACTTCCGGCTCAATCATCCAGAACTCCGCCAGGTGACGGGGTGTGTTGCTGTTCTCGGCGCGGAAAGTAGGACCGAAGGTATAGATTTTTCCCAACGCCATGGCGCCTAACTCGCCCTCCAGCTGTCCGCTGACGGTCAGCGCAGTCATCTTACCGAAGAAATCATCGCTGTAGTCGATCTGTCCGTCCTCGGTCTTCTTGAGGTTATAGAGGTTCTTGGTGGTCACCTGGAACATCTGGCCGGCTCCCTCGCAGTCGCTGGCTGTGATGAGCGGCGTATGGAAATAGAAATATCCATGCTCGTGGAAATAGGTGTGGATAGCCATCGCCATATTGTGGCGGATGCGGAAGACGGCACCGAACGTATTCGTACGCGGACGCAGGTGCGCAATCGTGCGCAGGTATTCCATACTTAACCCTTTCTTCTGCAGGGGGTATTTCTCCGGGTCGGCGGTGCCATAGACCTCCAGTTCCTTGAGCTGGATTTCCACAGCCTGGCCGGCTCCCTGGCTCTCCACCAAAATACCCGTGGCGGAGATACACGCACCGGTGGTCACCGGTTTGAGTTTCTCCTCGTCAAACTGTGTCAGATCCACTACGATCTGGATGTTTTTGATTGTCGAGCCGTCGTTGAGGGCGATAAACGATACCTGTTTGTTGCCGCGGCGGCTGCGTACCCATCCACGCACGTTGATCTCGGCTCCGAAATCCCTGCGTTGGAGGGCGTCAATAATTACTGTTCTTTGCATAAAAACATTTACTTATTTTCTCATTTACATATTTTCTCTTTGATCAATTTGATCAATCAGAATGCGGGTGCGATGTTTTCGCCCAAACTATTCAGGGTAGCTCCGTCGGGGCTCATCTGTTGTCCGAAAGAGACGGCTCCTATGGAACTGTTCATACTCGACTGTATCGACATACTCTCTGCGGCGGAAGCCATCGGCATCATCTCATCAGCATCGACAGCCTCGTCCTCATTCTGGAACTTGGCGTACTTGCCTCGGAAGCGGAGCCATATACTGTCTGTAGCACCGTTACGATGCTTGGCTACGATGATCTGCGCCAGACCTCGCAGGTCTTTGCCCGTCTTGTCATCGTTGTAGAGATGGTAGTATTCGGGGCGGTGGATGAAGCATACCATGTCGGCGTCCTGCTCGATGGCACCGGACTCACGCAAGTCGCTCAACTGCGGTGTCTTGCCCTCCACACCTTGACGCGCCTCCACACCACGGTTGAGCTGCGAGAGGGCGATGATAGGTATGTCCAGCTCTTTAGCCAAGGCTTTCAGGCTTCGTGAGATGATAGACACCTCCTGCTCACGGCTTCCGAAAGAAGAGCCCTGGGCGTTCATGAGCTGCAGGTAGTCGATGATAATCAGACGGATACCATGCTCACGCACGAGTTTGCGCGCTTTGGAACGGAGCTCGAAGATCGAGAGCGAAGGCGTGTCGTCCAGATAGAGCGGGGCACCCTTCATGATATTGATCTTCGTGTTCAGCCGGCGTGTGTCCTCCTTAGTCATCTTACCGGTCTTAATCTTGTCACCTTCCAGTTCGCAGACGTTCATAATCAGACGGTTGACAAGCTGTACGTTACTCATCTCCAGCGAGAAGATCGCTACGGGTATCTTGCGGTCCACCGCCATGTTTTTCGCCATGGAGAGCACGAAAGCGGTCTTACCCATGGCAGGGCGGGCGGCGATGATTACAAGGTCCGGCGTCTGCCATCCCGAGGTGATCTTGTCCAGCGCATGGAAACCGGACGGGATACCGGATATTGAGCCGTCGTTCCTTGACGCTTTTTCCATGCGGGCGAAAGCCTCTTCGATGACGGGGTCTATCTGCGTCACGTCGCGTTTCTGGGAGCGTTGAGATATCTCGAAGATACCAGCCTCGGCTTCCTGCATCAGTTCCTCAATATCCTGGGTCTCGTCAAAGCCTTTCTCCTCTATCTGCGCCGCCATGGCGATGAGGTCCCGTGCCGTAGCTTTCTGGGCAATCACCTGTGCGTGGTAGCGTAGGTGGGCGGTGGAAGCCACACGCCGTGTCAAGTCGGCTATATAGACGGCTCCGCCGGCTTTCTCCAGCGTGCCGAGGCTCCGCAGTTTCTCAGCTACGGAGAGTATGTCTATCGGCTGGTCCTTGCTTGCCAGTTCCCGGATAGCTTCATAGACCAGTCTGTTCTGGTCCTTGTAGAACACCTCCGGGCGCAGCAGGTCGGCTACCGTACCGTAGGCGTCTTTCTCAATCATGATGGCACCCAGCACGGAGTCTTCCAACTCCTGTGCCTGCGGGGGTAACTTACCCATCTCATTGGCGCCTACTTTGATGATTGTCGTCTGCGGCGTGCGTTTACTGTTTTTGTTGGTTATGGCCATATGCGGCTAATAAGTTATGGGCAGCGATGAAGCTGCTTACCTCGTTGTTCAACACTTGTCTCTCGGCTACTTCTATGCGGTGCTCCATCTGTTCGTTCTTGTAGAACCCGTCCAACAGCGCCTGGTTGATGGTCTCATACATCCAATATTTCGCCTGCTCCGTACGATGGGCGTCGAAATAGCCGTTTTTGCGCGTGAAATCAATATATTGTTCTATATTCTCCCACACCTCTTTCACACCGGTGTGGTCGATGGCGGAGCAGCAGATTGCCTCGGGTTTCCATCCCGACTCGGGAGGCGGGAAGAGTGCGAGTGCGTTCTTGAAACTCACGCGCGCTGCGTGTGCGCGTTCAATATTATTTCCGTCGCATTTGTTGATGGCTATGCCATCCGCCATCTCCATGATACCGCGTTTGATACCTTGCAGTTCGTCTCCGGTACCGGTCACTTGGAGCAACAGAAAATAGTCCACCATGGAGTGCGCCGCCGTCTCGGACTGGCCTACGCCTACGGTCTCCAGAAGGATGGTATCAAAACCGGCAGCCTCACAGAGGACGATCGTCTCCCGTGTCTTACGCGCCACTCCTCCGAGCGACCCTGCCGACGGGCTGGGGCGGATGAAGGCGTTGGACTTCACGGAGAGCTCGTTCATTCGGGTCTTGTCGCCCAAGATAGAGCCTTTGCTCCGCTCCGAGGAAGGGTCGATGGCGAGTACCGCCAGTTTCTTGCCTTGGTCGCATAACTCGCTGCCGAGCGCCTCTATGAACGTCGATTTGCCGGCTCCCGGCACGCCTGTTATACCAACTCTGACGGAGTTACCTGCGTACGGCAGACAGAGCTCAATCACTTTCTGCGCGATTGCCTGGTCGGCTAACAGGTTGCTCTCCACCAGGGTTACGGCCTGGCTCAGGATCGTCATGTCTCCACGGCGGATCCCCTCGAAATACTCTTCGGGGGTAAGTACCGTCTTCTTGCGGCGGAAGGTGGCGTACGGGTTGACGGAAGGCAGGTTCTGTACGCCTGCATTCACCGTCAGTCCTTTGTATTCCGCACTATTTTCAGGATGGTCTATCATTGTACCGTCCACTTCACCGTGATTTTCTTCTTGGCGTGCTCGTAGTCGTTGCTGATGAGCAGCATCTGGCGGGTGTATGCGCCCGGTTTCAGGCCTTTTGTGCTGACCTCTACGGTGATAGCACCTTTCTTGCCGGATTTCAGTGTCTTACCGCCTTTGAGGGTGATGTGCTCGTCCTCGCAATAGAGTCGGCGGATCTCCAGCGGGTTAACACCGGTGTTCTTATATCTGAACAAAGCCTTGCCTACCTTGCCTGCAGCGATGGTACCGAGGTCAATCTCGCTGGCGGTCTCCAGGATAGGAGCCTGCTGTTTGTCCTCCACGCTCAGTGCGCTGAAATCCTCGTAGATGTCGGCTTTGATGACGAGTTTGTACTCCTCGCTCTTCTCCATCTTACCGTCGATGACTACGTATGCCTCTGCCTCTACCGGGCCGTAAAGCTTGGTAGCCTTGGTGTCCAGGGCAAAGAGGAACTTGCCTATCTCGTTGGCTTTGACAGCAGGCAGCGATACCTGGGTGCCGAGATACGCCTCTGCGCTGGCCGGAGCCAGGACGAGGGCTACGGAGTGCTCTTCCTTACCGAGGTTGGCGTACTCCAGTTCGGCGATTTTGCTCTCGCCTTTCTTAACGGAGCCCATGTCAAGCGTCTTGCTCTTCATGCTCAGTGCGCCTACCGTCATGGTGTATTTGTTGACCGGTTTGGCCTGCTTCGGAATCACCTCACCCTTGATATATACTTTTTTCGTAGCCTCGGTAGCGTTGGAAGTGATGGTTACGGTTTTCTGGAAACGTCCCGGGCGACCGTTGGGGTTGTAGGTGACGGTAATCGAACCTGTCTGTCCCGGCTCTACCGGCTCTTTGGTCCAGGTAGGCGTGGTGCACCCGCAGCTGGCGCGGACGTTGCTCAGTACGAGCGGAGCCATTCCTTCGTTCTTGAACTCAAATACTACCGACACGCGGCCGTTCTCCTCGTGGATCTTACCGAAATCATGTTCGGTCTTCTCGAATGTAATCACCGGCTGTTGTGCCATCATGGCTACTGCTGTGAGAGCCATGCAGAGAGTACTGAAAATCTTTTTCATACAATTAATTAGTCTATATTAACTCGTTTGACTTCTTTGATGTCTTCTATCTTGCGTATCGCTTTGAGCAGTTCGTCCAGCTCGGAGCGGTCATACACGTAAATCTCCATGGTGCCTTTGAAAATACCGTCTTCGCTGGAGATATTGATGGCGCGCATGTTGATATGGAAATCCTTGGTCATGGTCTGCATCACCTGGATGAACACGCCGAACTTGTCTATACCTTTCAGTTCGATAGTCTCCACGAACGACTGTACGCGGTGGGTGTTCCATGTGGCGGAGTAGATACGTTTGCCGAAACTGGTCTTGAGCAGGTTCGCCTCCGGGCAGTCGATTTTATGGATGTGCATCAGTCCTTTCTCGTCCAAGTAGCCCAACACCTCGTCTCCAGGGATTGGATGGCAGCAGGGGCTGAGAACAAATTTCTTGCCTAACTCGTCATCTGTCAGGACGATGGTATGCGGACCTTTCTTGGGTTTGACGATTTCTTTCTCTCCCTCTTCGGACGGGAGGGGCGGAGTGGGGTCTTTCTTCCCGATAAACGGTATATACGACCGCCAGCCTTTCTTCGGATAGACAATCTCATGCAGGTTGTCCAGCCGGATAGCTCCCTGTCCCACCTGGGCGTAGAGTTCCGCGGGCTGTGTCATATGGTGGTAGTTCAATAACCGTGCCAAAGCCATGTCGTGGTTCTGTGCCAGGTCCTTGTCCATCCTGATAGCATCTTCCACCAGCCTCTCGCCGTGCTTGACGTAACGCCGTTCTTCCCTCCGGAAATACTGGCCCAGCGCGTTACGCGCTTTGGCCGTTGTTACGATGTCGAACCACTCCCTCTGCGGGTGCTGGCTGTTGGAGGTGAGCACCTCCACCTGGTCGCCGCCTTTGAGTTTGTAGGACATCGGCACAAGCGTATGGTTCACTTTAGCGCCGATACAGTGCTCGCCCAACTCGGAGTGGAGCAGGAAGGCGAAGTCGAGCGCCGTAGCTCCCAACGGCATGGTCTTGATCTCGCCTTTGGGCGTGAAGACGAACACCTCTTGGGCAAACAGGTTGAGTTTGAACGTGCCGAGGAACTCCATTGCGTCTTTCTCCGGATGCTCGAGTATCTCTTTGATCTCCCGCAGCCATTTGTCCAGCTCGCCGTCGTCGCTCTCGCCCGTCTTATATTTCCAATGGGCGGCATAACCGCGCTCGGCTATCTCGTTCATGCGGTCGGTCCTGATCTGTACTTCTATCCATTCGCCGTTGTTGCCCATCACCGTGACGTGCAGCGCCTCGTAGCCGTTCGCTTTCGGCGTAGATATCCAGTCTCGGATACGCTCGGGATGCGGACGGTAGAGCTCCGTGATTGCGGAATAAATCATCCAGCACTGGTCTTTCTCGCTCATCGACTCATTGGGCGTGAATACGATCCGCACCGCCAGAAGATCATATACGTCCTCGAAGGCGCATTGCTGACGCATCATTTTCTTCCATACCGAATAGACGGATTTGATGCGGGCTTTGAGAGTAAAGGCATAGCCCATGTTCGTCAGACGCTCGCGGATAGGTTCGGCGAACTGCTCGAAACTCTCCATCTGGCTGCTTTTCACCGCCTCCAGTTTGTCGTGTATCTCCTGCCATGTGTCCGGGTGCTCGTATTTGAAACTCAGATCCTCCAGCTCCGTCTTGATAGGGAAGAGACCGAGCCTGTGCGCCAGCGGCGCGTATATATATTGGGTCTCTCCGGCAATCTTATATTGTTTGTCCAAAGGCTGTGCCCCCAGGGTCCGCATGTTATGCAGCCTGTCGGCAATCTTGATGAGCACGACGCGTATGTCATCGCTGATGGTTAGCAGCAGTTTGCGGAAGTTCTCCGCCTGCTCGCTCGCCTGGTCGCCGAACACACCGCCGCTGATTTTCGTCAGCCCGCTCACTATCTGGGCAATCTTCTCTCCGAACAGCCCCTGTATATCCTCCACAGTATAGTCCGTATCCTCCACTACATCGTGCAGCAATGCCGAGCAGATACTCGTGCTGCCCAGACCTATCTCTTTCACGCAAATACGCGCGACGGCGATGGGGTGCAGTATATACGGCTCTCCGCTCAAGCGGCGCACACCGTAGTGCGCCTGGTTCGCAAAATTGAACGCATGGGTGATAAGCTCCACTTTCTGCCTGTGCGGCGTGCGCGCGTAGTCGTCCAACAAGGACTGGAACTCCCGCTGGATCATTTGCTCTTCTTCCGGTGTAAACTCACTCTTTTGCATACGTCTTGGTCTCTCTCAATGTACCTTTTTTGTTCAAAAACACAAAATCGGCTACAAAGATACAACAAAAAATTGACATACGCAAGCGCGTATGAAGAAAAATCCATTTTTCTGTCATTTTTCAATAATTTTGAACAACAGCTTGTGTAGAACAGGCTGCTGTTTCAAAATCACGGAATATATACTTTAGTATATATAGGGTGTGGTATGATACGTTCCGAGTCCGATGAGAGTCTTATGAGAGTCTTATACGCCTTACGCGACTCCTTTTTGCAACGCGTACTTGTGCTGCAAGATGGCTTTCGCTAGTTCGCGAGCATGGGAGACGGCATAGCAGCGGCGGTAGATACCGTCGACCTTGATCCAGACCATCGGATTGGCGGAGAGCCCGGAGGAGGTATAAACGGCATCTATGCAACTGACGGGAATACGGACCTCTTCTTCTGATTTTAGGACCCAGTTCTCCTGTATGATCAGCGTATCCCCGTCAATGATGTATTTGTTGCGTCCCTGTTGCAAGCCTGTTCTTATCAGCAATGCAACCATAACCACACACATCAGTATAAATGTAACGGAATGTCCTATCTCTTTAAGCACTATGAAATAACGGGTCAAGGCGTCTCCGAATGTATAGCCTGTCCATACATCGTGGAAAATATCCCCTACCGCACACATCGGTATTATTATAATTATAAACAGAGGGGCCATGGCATAATCCATCAGGGTGTAACGGTTGCTGAAATCCTGCCGTTCGGTAACCGGCGCGCTGAGTTCCTCTTCGGTTAGCACCACCGGGTTCTTGCGGTAATTAACAAACCAGCCCCAGAGAAAAAGGGGACCGCAGAAGAGGCACTCTGCAATCAAAAGAACCCATCCATGTAAAGTCTTAGAGAAGCCTAAGAAGAGTCCGCATAGAACGAAAGCCAGACAGACTTGCAGAATAAGCACAAAACGTTTCATAAGATTATTTATTTAGAGGTGAATAATTGTTTTGCCAATTCGTCCAGTTGCGCGGCGGTGGTATTCATGCGTTGCGCAATGAGTTGGCGGCGTTTGTAATAGGTGCGTTTTGACATGCCTGTAAATTGCAGAATATCTGTGTTGTCCACACCGAGTCCTATCAGTGTCAGCACCTGCATGTCGGTGTCTGTGAGCGACGGGTATAGCCGCCTGATGCGTTTTGCCTTGTCCGTGAAGAGCAGTTGCAGATCGTCCAATGCGTGTGGGGAGCCGGATTGTTCCTTGATCTGGCGGAGCAATAACCGGTACCTTTTTTCTTCTTCGAGCTGATGCGCGAGCATGCGGATTCGCATGTCCTTAACTTCGCGTTTGAGGAAGAAGATCCGACCTCCTACCAAACAGATGACCAGCCAAACCGCCAAGTTGGCTATAATAATGATGTCCGCTTCGCTGAAAAGATTTCCTAACATAGTGTTGTGGTGTTGATTTCAAATTCGGTGCAAAGGTACTATAAAAAAATGAACTGCGCAATACCTTTTCTTTCCTTTTATCACATTAAAATGTGCGAAAGAGAAAATAAAATACAGAAATTCAGCGAAATGCGAAATGATACTATGTGGTAATGCGTCGCACAAAAAACATGTATCGTCCAATCCCCTCTTTCAAAAAAATCTTCAAAGACTTGCATATGTCAAAAAAAAGCAGTATCTTTGCGTTCGATTTGACAAACCAAATACATACAACTCATTAAAATACATCACCATAATGAAAAACAAATCTACCATTCTTTTAGCCGTGTTGCTTTTGGGGACACTGGTTTTCAGCCTCTTGGGATGCAAAAAAGACAAAGAAAAGGAAATGGAACCGGCTGCTTTTACCGCCTCCGACATAGCCGGGCTGTGGAGTGCCGTGCAAGAAGGCGCGTATGAAGAAACAGAGTATGGACTCTATTTCCGGCTGAATGCGGATGCTACATTTGAGAGTTATGAGATACGGAGCAACGGCGAGTTTTGTTACGAGAAGGGCGCTTTCACGATAACCCGAAAAACCGTTGCCTTCAACAAGAAGGAATCCGGCCGTATGTTCCTCAAAACCAATGGTAAGGATTATTATGTCGGCGACTTTAGAAACGAGAAATGGAAATCCGATTTCCTTCAGATAGTGCTCTCTTCAGTCAGCAACGACAGGCTCCAATTGGAGACAGGAAGCGGAGTGGGAGTTCACTTCCAGAAGATAACAGCGCTTCCCTCCGAATGGAACAGCGAGTATTCCGAGCCGGAGATGACACCCACGGAGAGTCTGTTGGTAGCACAATGGGATCTTACTTCGAAATTTCAGATTTCCGGCACTGATACACATTACTCCAACGCCCGTTCTCCTGAGGAACAGGGAATAGTGTTGCAGCCGGATGGAGCAATCGGTTTTCGAGTGTTTCTTGCCAACGAGGTGTGGGCTGACCAGCACCAAGCCGGAAAGGTGGGTGATGAGGAGTATGTGATGATTTACATGGAAGATGTGCGATGGACTTTTGCAGAAGGCAAACTGTCGCTTTATTGTAACGGCTATGATGCGTACGGATTGGATGATTCGGGCGAGAAGACGAACTCCCGTTACGTGACTTTGACAGAGCCGTTAAGATTTGATTATCAGATTGTTACCTTTACGCAGCATTGGCTGTTGCTCTACCGTCCAACGGGCAATATGTACTTTGCTTTCCATCGCTCTGCAAATCCATATACAGCACCCCGGAAGATGTCCGTTTCCGTTGCGCCAAAGACCGTTTTCGCCACTTCCAATGCTTCTGCAAAGAAAGCTTTCCGGATGTAAGAGATAAGAGGTGAAAAAGAAGTGAGAAAAATCACAAAAATAGAGAAAATTGGCATACACACTTGTGTATGTCGATTTTTTTTTGTAACTTTGCAGCCGCAAAGTGTGTGTTAAGAAATAGCCAACAAAAAATAACTGAAATTAACCTTTTTAATAACCCGATTTTATTACAATGAAAAAGATTTTCACAATGATGGCAGCGGCTCTGGTGAGCACAGCCATGTGGGCAGGCGCGAATGACCTGCTATGGGATTACACGGAGGCGACAAAAGCTCCGAGTAGTCCTGACAACGGATTGTATTTCTTAAATGCATTCTTTGATGCCGCCGGAACAAAAAACGGACTTCACGGAATCAAGCTCAACGACGGCGGTTACGCTTATTTCACGAAAGCAGCAGTAGCCGGAAAGCTGAAACTCGGCTATGGTCCGCGCAGTGGTTCCAACAAAGCCAACATCGATGTGTACACATGGGAAGGCGACGCTACTGTTGTCCCTGCCAAAACGGAGATGACGCTTGTAGCCACTACGGTAGAGTTGACAGAGTATGGATTTGCAACGGTTGAGTTGAGCGAGACGCAGAACAATATCTATCTGTGCCGTCATAACGGCGTAGAGACGGGTCTGCAGGTAATCCAGTTTGTAGAGAACGTAGCGCGTACGTTTACGGATTTCGAGATGATCATGTCCAACATGGCATCGGAGTATGACTTTACTACTCTGCCGGAGGGTGTATCCGCCAGCGGTACGTTCAATAAAGACCAACACGGCTACCGCAATTTCACAATTACGGTACCGGTAGATGGAACTGTACGTTTCACTCTTGGCGACTGCCAATACGGCAACCAACCGATTTCCGTGACGAACAAAGCAGGCAATACGATAGCAACGCTTACATACCCGAAGGCCGGCTGCTACGACAACACGGACAAGGATAGGGGCAATGTATTCACGTATATTTATCTGGGCGATGCAGACACACTAACCTTTGGTCCGATTCAGTATTGCAATTATTTCAAAGCAGAGGCGGCAGAAATCACTCCGTGCAATGTTACTTTCAAGGATCAGAACGGTACCACGTTAGGTAAGATAGAGACCTATGAAGGTGCCAATTTGACCGTACTGCCTTATAGCGAGAGCGATCTGACCATCCCCGAGGGGGAAGTGTTCCGCGGATGGTTCTATACGAACGGCAAGAAAGCCGCTGTAGGCGACGCCATCAACGGCAATACCACTATTACAGCCAAGGTGACTCCTGTTGAGACTGCTACCGTCGGAAGTGTGCAGACGTATGATTTCGCCTCAGAGATTTTCTATCCGGAGGATCATGAGACGGTAACGGCTAATGGCGGCAAATACTACAACACCCACGGCTGGTATTTCAATGCAGACGGAAACATCGAGATTCAGGTGGCAGGCAACGCTATCGTTATTGTGACGCTCTGCACCTATTCGGAGACAGGCGACGTGATTTTGAGCAACGGCGAGACGGAGATCGGACGTACCCGTGTAGTAAAGAACGGAACGGAAGGTGAAACTGCAACGCCTGACGGCACCGAGTATTCGTACAAATACACCGGCAAGGCAACGACGCTGACGCTGAGCTGGACGGCAAAGCAATATATCCATAAGATTGTTGTTTACAATGTATTGGATTTCCTGGAGAAAGATGAAGCAACAGGTTATTTCATGGTTCCTTCAGGCGATGTGGCATCGTTCCTGTTGGCACTGGTACAAGCCGAGAGCGGCGACAAAATCTTCCTGCCGAACGGTGTTTATGACTTAGGCGAGACCTGTCTGACGACTATCGCGAAAGACAATATCGCTATTATCGGTCAGTCGATGGAAGGCGTGATCATCAAGAACGCTCCGGACGCAGCGAAAGAGTCAATCGACAAGACTGCAACTATCAAAATCAACAAGAACGTCAGGAATACCTACTTGCAGGATCTGACTCTCCAGAATGCGCTGGATTACTACAAGAACAACAACGGCCGCGCCGTAGCTCTGTGGGATCAGGGAACGCAAACTGTTTGCAAGAACGTGCGTCTGCTGAGTTATCAGGATACGTACTATAGCAACCTGCAAGGTGCGCTGAAATACTTCGAGGACTGCGAGATTCATGGAACGGTGGATTTCATCTGCGGTGACGGTAGCGTTTATTTCAAGAACAACCTGTTGTACTGCGAGAAACGTAACTCGAACGGCGGCGGCAGCGACGCATTGACCGCTAACAACGGTCCTGCAACGGACAAGGGTTATGTGTTTGAGAGCTGTACGGTGAAGAGCGAGTGCCCGACCGTAAGTATGGGTCGCGCATGGAACAACACACCGAGTGTAGCGTTCCTGAATACGACAGTGGACTACAGCGCAGGCGAGTTCAGCTTCTCGGACGGCAACAAGATCGAGCGTTGGACCAAAGAACTGATGAGCGCCAATGCCTGGCCTAAGTTCGGCGAGTACAACACCCATCTGGCTGACGGAACGGTGCTGACTCCGGCAAGCAATGTGGTTACTTTCGTAGATACGAAGAGCGGCAATGCAACGAAAGACATCGAGACCGTTCTGAGCGCTGAGCAGGCTGCTGCCTATACGATGGAATACACTCTCGGCGCATGGGCGGCAACGGCGAAGGCAGATGCAACGCAGGCAGTGGTAGAGGATCTGGATAATATAGACCCCAATGGTATCTATCTGATTGAATGTAAGGAAACGAAAACACCATATATTGTAAAGGGGATAGAGAACTGGCCGGAAGGATGTGAATATACCATCCGTAAAGCCAATGCCCGCGGCGGTTTCGGCTTGCAAGCCGGCGAAAATCCGAAAGAGGGTATCGAGAACACCGCTGCCAGTAATGCGAAAACCCAAGCAGTCAAGACAATGAAGGACGGACAGATCGTCATCGTTCGCGACGGCAAAGCGTTTAATATGCTTGGTGCGCAACTATAATTTTAAATTTTATATATGAATTGGTTTAGTAGTTTATTTTTTGGTACAGGCATAGCACATTCCATTTTTGTGCTTGCCATCGCGATCGCCGCGGGTATCTTCTTGGGCGCGAAACTGAAGTTCAAGGGGATTACCCTCGGCATCACGTGGATTTTGTTCTGCGCGATTGCGTGCAGTCATTTCGGTATGACGCTGGACCCGTTGGTGGAGTCGTTTGCTAAAGACCTCGGCCTCATTCTGTTCGTCTATTCGATCGGTTTGCAGGTAGGTCCGGGTTTCTTCTCCTCGTTCGGCAAAGGCGGTCTGAGTTTGAACATGTTAGCGGCGAGTATCGTGCTCCTGGGGTGCGCTACGGCGTATGCGATTCACCTCCTGAGCGGTGTAGATATCGCCACGATGACCGGAGTGCTTTTCGGTGCTGTGACGAACACGCCGGGTCTGGGTGCCGCCCAACAGGCGTATCAGGATCTGACGGGTGTCTCGAATCCCGACATCGCTTCCGGCTATGCCATGGCGTACCCGTTAGGCGTGGTAGGTATCCTGTTTGCGATGATGGTCATCCGCTGGGTCTTCCGAATCAAGATGGACAAGGAGGAAGAGCAGGTGACGGCCGAGAAAGGCGAGGTGCAGCAAGTAGAGCACTACGACATGAAGCTGACGAACCCGCAGGTAGAAGGCATCCGTGTGCGCGATTTGAAACTGCTGACGCATGTGAATATCGTGGTGAGCCGTCTGCTGGACACCCACGGCAACGAGTTCATGCCGGACGCTGACACGATTCTGCATGTAGGCGACCGAGTGCGTTTCGTAGGAGACGCCAAGAACGAGCGTACTATCATGCTTCTCGGCGAACAGACCGAGGTGGCCTGGGAGGAGAAAGAGAAAGATGTGCATCTGGTAAACAAACACATTGTGATTACCAAGCCGAAGATCAACGGCAAACGTATCGGCGACCTGAAAGTCCGTGCGGCTTACCAGATAACCATCACACGTATCCGCCGTGCGGGTATTGAGCTGCTGGCAACGCCGGATCTGATCCTGCAGATGGGTGACCGCCTGACGGTGGTAGGCGAGCAAGAGGCTGTGGAGAAAGTGTCCCGGGTATTCGGTAACTCGTCCAAGAAACTGGATGCACCGAATCTGGCATCGCTCTTCTTCGGCATCGTGCTGGGTGTGACACTCGGTTCTATTCCGTTTGCACTGCCTGGTCTGAGTCAGCCGTTCAAGTTAGGTATCGCCGGCGGCTCGCTGATTGTAGCTATCCTGATTGGTGCCTTTGGTACAAAATGGCACCTCGTGACCTATACCACCACTTCCGCCAACCTCATGATCCGCGAGATAGGTATCGCCCTGTTCCTCGCGTCCGTGGGATTCGGCGCAGGCAAGAGTTTCATTCCTACCTTGCTGGACGGCGGCTATGTGTGGATCGGCTACGGTGTGATTATCACGCTCCTGCCGCTGATTCTCGTAGGTATCATCGGCCGCAAGTGGATGAAGCTGGATTATTTCACGCTGATGGGACTGATTGCCGGCTCGACGACGGATCCTCCTGCATTGGCTTATGCCACTTCGCAGAGCTCCCAGAACGACCGCGCCGCGGTGGCATATTCCACGGTTTATCCGTTGACCATGTTCCTCCGTGTGCTGACGGGACAGCTGATGATCCTGCTGTTTTTATAGACCGCTTCGCTAAAAGAATAAGAACCGCTGCGCTGAAGGAATAAAGACGGTAATGAAATCCGTAAACAGGGAAATATTGCGTTTGGCGATACCTAGTATCCTGGCGAATATCACTATTCCGCTGGTAGGTATAGTAGATACCGCGATAGTGGGGCATTTGAGCAATGCCGCCGCTATCGGCGGTATAGCTATCGGAACAATGCTCTTTGACCTGTTGTACTGGAACTTCGGCTTCCTGCGTGTCGGCACTTCAGGCCTCACGGCGCAAGCCTATGGTGCAGGCCGGCCGGCCGAGTGCCGTAAGATCCTCATGCAGAGTCTTACCGTGGCGATGACAGCCGCCTTGGCTGTCTGGGCGATCCAATGGGTCTTTGTGACCGTTGTGCTGGCGGTGGTGCCGTGCTCGGCGGAGGTAGCGGAAATAGCACGCGATTATTTCTATGTCCGTATATGGGCGGCACCGGCTACACTCAGCCTCTTCGCCCTCAAGGGATGGTTCATCGGCATGCAGGACACCAAGAGCCCCATGGCGGTGGATATACTGGTGAACGCGGTGAACATGATAGCCAGTTACTATCTCGCCGTCTATACCCCGCTGGGTGTAACAGGCGTGGCGTGGGGAACGCTCATCGCGCAGTACAGCGGTTTGCTGCTGGCAACGGGGATTCTGATAACCTGGTATTCCGATATATCGGTATTCCGGGATTCCGAGAGCTGGCGGGCTGCCATGCAATGGACGGAGATGAGACGGATGATGGCGCTGAACGGCAACCTCTTTATCCGCTCGCTCTGTTTCATGGTGGTGTATGTAGGTTTCACCTCCCTGGCAAGCCGTTATGGCGACACGGAACTGGCGGTGAGCAGTATCCTGATGAAGCTGTTTATGTTCTTCTCCTATTTCGTGGACGGATTTGCCTATGCCGGCGAGGCGCTGGTAGGAAAAGCCTTCGGGGAAGGACACAGGGAGCATGCACCGGAGACCGGCAGTGTCGGCGCGGTGGTGCGCACGCTGTTCCTCTGGTCGCTTGGAGTAGGGCTGGTCTTCACCGTCCTCTATGCTTTTTGGGGCAACGAGTGCATGGCGTTGATGACGAGTGACGCAGACGTGCTGACGGCATCCGGACGGTATATAGGATGGCTGATAGCCATGCCGGTAGTGAGTGCTCTGGCGTTTATGTGGGACGGTATCTATGTAGGTGCCACGGCGGGCATACAGATCCGTAATGCAATGATCTGGGCGGCAGTGGGTTTTGTGGCGCTGTATGCCGCCACGTACCGTTTCTGCGGACCGCAGGCGTTGTATATCGCTTATTTCGCCCATTTGGCAGCGCGGGTGGTCTATCTCACGGCTGTGTGGCGGCGCGTAGAGAGAGATGGAGTGGCGGATATTTGACCATATGGAATACTGTACGGAGACGGAGGTGCAGGCCATGCTGCCGCTCGTCTCCGACCAACGGCGCGAGCAGGCGCTGCGGTACAAGCACACTCTCGGCCGTTTCTGCTGCCTCAAGAGCTGGCTGATGCTTCGGGAGATGACAGGCGAGGCAGGGGAATTTGAATATAACGAGCACGGCAAACCGTTTCTGCCGAACGGACCGTACTTCTCCATCAGCCACTGCAAGGCCGGCATTGCAGTAGCTATAGACTGCGAGCCGGTAGGCATAGATATCGAATCCGTGCGGCAGGCGGACGACGACCTTATTAAGCGCGTGATGTGCGCGCGTGAACAGGAAATGATCCGCAGCGCGGAGCATCCGGAGAGAACCTTTACCAGACTATGGACCATGAAAGAGGCGGTTGTCAAGGCGCAAGGCACAGGCATCACCTCGTTTGAACAACTGCAGACGGTGCTCGACGTGAACGAGCGGAAGCTGCAAACAACAGAGAAAGAGAATTATATATACACGATAGCATATGGAAAACTACATTGTTTCAGCGCGAAAGTACAGACCGCAGAATTTTGAGTCGGTGGTAGGTCAGCAGGCCCTTACCCAGACCCTGCAGAACGCTATCCGTCAGAACCATCTGGCGCATGCGTATCTGTTTTGCGGGCCGCGAGGGGTAGGTAAGACCACCTGTGCACGTATCTTCGCCAAGACAATCAACTGCCTTAACCCGCAGAACGGCTACGACGCATGTAACGAGTGCGAGAGCTGCAAGGCGTTCAACGAACAGCGGTCGTTCAACATCCACGAACTCGATGCGGCGTCCAACAACTCCGTCGAGGATATCCGTTCGCTCATCGACCAGGTGCGCATCCCGCCTCAGATAGGCAAGTACTCCGTCTATATCATCGACGAGGTACACATGCTATCTGCCGGCGCTTTCAACGCCCTGCTCAAGACGCTGGAGGAACCGCCTTCATATGCCATCTTTATCCTTGCCACTACGGAGAAACACAAGGTACTGCCTACTATCCTGAGCCGTTGCCAGGTATATGACTTCAACCGCATCACCGTGCCTGACACCATCGCGTATCTGCAATCGGTAGCGCAGAAAGAAGGCATCACCGTAAGCGAAGAGGCACTGAACGTAGTAGCCCAGAAAGCCGACGGAGGAATGCGTGATGCCCTTTCAATCTTTGATCAACTGGTAGCTTTCTGCGGCACCACGATCACCTACGAGCGTACGATAGAGGTGCTCAACGTCCTCAATGCCGATTATTACTTCTCGCTGGTGGACAATGCCCTTGCGCACAACGTACCGCAAGCGTTGCTGCTCTTCAACGACGTACTGAACCACGGCTTCGACGCCGGACATTTCGTTACGGGTTTTGCGCAGCATCTGCGCGACGTGCTGGTGAGCAAAGACCCGCAGACCCTGCCTCTTCTGGAGACCGGCGAAGCGATCCGTCAGCGGTATGCCGAGCAAGCGCAGCGGTGCCATCCGATGTGGATATTCCAGGCGCTGGACATCCTCAACACCTGCGATATCAACTACCGCACCGCGCGTAACAAACGCCTCACGGTGGAGCTCGCCCTCGTCAAACTCTGTAACTTAGGCGTAGCGCAGAACTTGCCGCAACAGGCTCAGAATACTCAGAATACTCCGAATACTCCGAATACTCCGAATACTCAGAATACTCAAAGTTCTCCGAATACTCAGAATACTCAGAGTTCTCCGAGTACTCCGACAACTCCGAAGATTCCGAGTACTCAGCCGGTACAGGCTCCCGTACCACAGCCCGCTACGGCTTCTATCCCGAAAATACCCAAGATGCCGAGTATAGGACTGGGCTTCGGTCCTAAACCCGCCGCCCAGGCGGCTCCTGCCCAACCGCAAGCCGCTGAACCCCAGCAGCCTCAGGAGGAGCAGAACCGCCCTTTTACGGCTGACCAACTCCGTGACGCGTGGGTTGGTCTGGCAGCCACTCACGCTGAGGAACCGCGTCTTAAAGAACTGATAGAGAGCTATGTACCGCGTCTGCTGGACGAGCAGACGGCGGAGATACAGATGCCTAACCCCTGGCAGATGACCCAGATGCGCAAGGCCATGCCCGAGCTGGCACGGCAGTTGCGTGCCGCCCTGCATAACGACCATCTGCATATCCAACTGGTGCAAGCCGAATACTCCCAGGAGCAGATGGCTTTCACCGCTGAGGAGAAATACAAACTGATGGTGGAGCAGAACCCCGCCTTGGCGCAACTCAAGGAACGGCTCGACCTTCAGATTGACTAAAAGTTGATAGTTGACAGTTGATAGTTGATAGATGGCTGACCTTTTGAAATACCTGCCTACGACCCGCAAGGAGACCGATCTGCGCGGATGGGATGAAGTGGACATCGTCTTCTTCTCCGGCGACGCGTATATCGACCACCCTTCTTTCGGCGCGGCGGTGCTGGGACGCGTGCTGGAGGCGGCGGGTTACCGCGTGGCGATAGTGCCCCAGCCGGACTGGCACGGCGACTACCGCGATTTCAGGAAGTTCGGTCGCCCGCGGCTCTATTTCGCCGTTTCGGCGGGCTCAATGGACTCCATGGTCAACCATTATACGGCGGCGAAAAGACGCCGTTCAGACGATGCCTATACGCCGGAAGGCAAGGCGGGCGCACGGCCGGATTACTGCACCATCACCTACTGCAAGATACTCAAGCAGCTCTATCCCGACGTGCCGGTAATCATCGGAGGTATAGAAGCTTCGATGCGGCGGCTGACACATTATGACTACTGGCAGGACAAGCTGATGCCCTCCATCCTTGTGGACAGCGGTGCAGACCTCCTCGTCTATGGCATGGGCGAGCAAGCCATGACGGAGATTGCGGAACAAATTAAAAATGAAAAATTAAAAATTATAAACGGAGTGCCGCATGACGTACCTCAGACGGCATATCTGACTTCCAATAAAGAAGAACTGCCGCCGGACGCCATTATGCTTGCGAGCCATGAGGAGGTGGTACGGGACAAGCGCAAGCATGCGGAGAACTTCCGGTTGATGGAGATAGAGTCGAATAAGATTAACCAGACGACCCTGGTCCAGCAGGTAGGACGGCAGTATGTCATCGTCAACCCATCTTATCCGCCGATGACGACGGAACAGCTCGATGCGGTTTACGACCTGCCGTACCAATATACGCCCCATCCTAAGTACAAAGACAAGCGTATCCCTGCTTATGAGATGATCAAATGGTCGGTTTGCATGCACCGCGGCTGTTTCGGCGGATGCTCGTTCTGCACCATCTCTGCCCACCAGGGCAAACAAATCGTCTCACGTTCCAAGGCGTCTATCCTGCGCCAGATACAGCGGCTGAGTCGACTGCCGGACTGGCACGGGGTCATCTCCGACCTCGGCGGACCCTCGGCGAACATGTATATGATGCACGGCAAGGACCGCTCCGTCTGCGAGAAGTGCGCACGTGCCAGCTGTCTGCAACCGGCTATATGCAAGAACCTCAACCGTGATTTTGGACCGCTCTTGGATATCTACCGTACGGTGGACCAGCTGCCCTATGTCAAGCACGCCTTTGTCGGGTCGGGTATCCGATACGACCTCATGAGCGATGACTACGCACGGCAGCTCATCACCCGCCATGTCTCCGGACGGCTCAAAGTGGCGCCCGAGCACTGTTCCGACACCGTGCTCAAAATGATGCGCAAACCTTCCTGGGAGAACTACCTGCGCTTCCGCGAGCTCTTCCTGCGTATCAATAAAGAAGCAGGGTTGAACCAGCAACTCATCCCGTATTTCATCTCTTCCCATCCCGGCTGCACGAACCGCGACATGTCGCTTCTGGCAGACGAGACCCGGAAGATGCACTACCACCCCGAGCAGGTGCAGGATTTCACGCCTACGCCCATGACGCTCTCCACCACTATGTTTTACACCGGCATAGACCCTTATACCGGTCAGACTGTCTATGTAGCCCGAACACCCGAACAGAAGAAACAGCAGAACCGCTATTTCTTCTGGTACAAAAATAAATGAACCCATAGTAAATGACTAAATCGTACATAGTCTCATGGTCAAACACTATCGTATCAATCCCGACACGCTCCAGCTGGAGCGCATAGAACACGGACTCCGGTACTGGCTCCGCCGGTCCGGAGGATATATCATAGGCGGATTCGGTATAGGAATGATTTTCTTCTATACCTTCCTTTATTTCTTCCCCTCGCCCCGGGAGGCATCCCTCATGCAGCAGAACCGCAACCTCACAGCCGAACTCGAACTGATGGGAAAGCAGGTGGACCAGATGCAGATTGTGCTCTCCGACCTCTCCCAACGCGATGACAACCTCTATCGCGCTATCCGTGGTGCAGAGCCTATCCCGCTCAGCGCACGTATGGGAGCCACGCAG
>CADBZO010000004.1 GCA_902799185.1 uncultured Bacteroidales bacterium
AAAAAAAAAAACGACATACACAAAAAAAAGCACAAAATATTTGCGTATATCAAAAAAAAGCAGTACCTTTGCACCCGCTTTTAAGAGGAAAGATGGCAGAGTGGTCTAATGCATCGGTCTTGAAAACCGACGTACGGAGACGTACCGGGGGTTCGAATCCCTCTCTTTCCGCAAGACATCAGCAGAACCTACCTTTGGGAACGGTCTCTGCTGATTTTATTTTTGCAGCATGGAAACACTATCTTTCAACACCATTGTATTCGATTTAGGCGGCGTGATTATCAATCTGAATGTGCCGCGATGCGTAGCGAACTTCAAACGTCTGATGGGCGAAGCCAATGTGCGTAACGTCCTCGGCATAGACGACGAGGGCGAAGGCGTAGTAGCCGTCAGCGCGGCTACCAAGCAGCTGATGCACGACTACGAGTACGGCAACATCTCCACGGAGACGTTTCTGACAACCTTGCAGGAGTACTGCTATCCCGGCACGACCATTGATCAGATCCGCGAGGCGTGGCTCAGTATGCTGGACACGCTGCCGCAGGAGCGGCTGGACTATATCGCGTCCCTGCGGCGGAAAGGGTACAGGACCATCCTGCTCTCCAACTCCAACGAGCTCCATTGGAACCCGATATGGGAGCAGTACCGGCTGGGGGAGTATTTCGATGCGGTTTTTGCGTCCCACCATCTGCATATGGCGAAACCGAACCGGGAGATCTTCGGCCATGTGGTACGCGAGGCGCAGGTGGATAGCGCGCACACGGTCTATGTAGATGATCTGGAGAAGAACCGCAAGGCGGGAGAGCAATATGCCGGATGGAAGACAGTCGCCTCTATTGAGGAATTGAGAATTGAGAATTGAGAATTGAGAATTGAGAATTGAGAATTGAGAGTTGAGAATTGAGAATTATTACCATGAAAGAGATACTTAGCCATTTTGCCATTCCCAACGAGACAGGCGAGCCGCAGCCTTTGCATATAGGTTTTATCAACGACTCGTTCATCGTACCCGCCCGGCGCGTAGGCGAGAGGTCGTATTGCCTCCAGCGCATCAACCATCGTATCTTCAAAGACGTGAAGGGGCTGATGCGCAATATAGAAACCGTCACAAACCATATCCGTGAGAAACTGCAGACCGCAGGCGTGCCGGACATTGACCGGAAGGTGCTACAACTGGTACCGACCAAAGAGGGGAAACTCGATTACCGTACAGCGGAAGGCAACTGCTGGCGGTTGTACGTACTGGTGGAACCCGCTACCTCGCAGGAGAAAGTGACCCCGCTCTCCGCGGAACTGACAGGCGAAGCCTTCGGGCGGTTCCAGAAACAGTTAGCCGACCTGCCTTTCGACGCGCTATGTGAGAGTATCCCGAATTTCCATAACATGGAGTTCCGTTTGCAGCAGTTGGATGAAGCCATCATGAATGTACAAAGGGACGATGTACAATGTACAAGGGACGATGTACGATGTACGAAGGAGCGTGAACGGTTAGAGGCGTGCGGGGAGATCATGGACGCCATCAACCAACGGCGGGAAGAGATGTGTCTTGCCGAGCGGCTCTTCCGCGAAGGAAAACTGCAGAAACATATCAACCATTGCGACACCAAGGTCAACAATGTGCTCTTTGACGAAGCCGGCAGACCTATCTGTATCGTCGATCTGGATACCGTGATGCCGGGTTTTGTATTCTCCGACTTCGGCGATTTCATGCGTACCGCTGCGAATACGGGTCTGGAGGACGACCCCGTATTGGAGAATATACACGTGGATATGGCGGTCTTCGAGGCTTACACGCGCGGGTATTTGAAAGAGGCAACCTTCCTCACGGATCTGGAGAAAGAGCTCCTGCCCTATGGCTGCCGGCTGATGAGTTACATGCAGGCGGTGCGTTTCTTCACCGATTACATCAACGGGGACACGTATTACAAGATCGCGTACCCGGAGCATAACCTTGTGCGCACCAAGGCGCAGTTACGGCTTTTAGAAGAGCAGGAGAAGGTGGCGGAGGAGATGAAGGCGATTATCCACCGCTTAAGTAAATAAAAAAAGATAAAAGCTGAATAATAATCTTATCACTGCGTGATTTTGAATCTTCTTTTGCCAAAATGCCCCTCCGAATAAATTCGATGACCATTTTAGCAAAAGAAGTTTCACCTCTTCGAGACCCAAATTATTATTCAGAGATAAATTAAGATAAATTCATTGCCGATGTATGCAAATAGCACTAAAACGTATTATATTTGGTTGATGGAGCGGCATGGGAACTTGCTCACACGGACGCTACAGCAAACAAAGATACATTAGCCCAAAGGGCTTACAAACGGCAGAGGGGTTTATCTTGGTTTATTTTCTATAAAAATCAGCAACCGGGAAACTTTAATTTATTTATAAAACTATACTATGAAACTATATGTCAACCAAGTGAACTGGCGGGAGGCGTATCCAGAGAAGCCGGAGGTGCATGTGGAGGTGAGCAATGACCGGGAGGCGTTGTATCTGCACTGGCATGTGCAAGGCGGGCAGTTGCGCGCCGTGACGACGGAGGACCAGGGTCCGGTATGGGAGGACAGCTGCGTGGAGTTCTTCTGCCAAGTACCGGGTGAGAGGCATTACTGCAATTTCGAGTGCAACTGTATCGGAGCGATGGTAGGTTCGCGCCGGCTGAGCCGGAACGAAGAGGTAGTGCCTTTTTCCGCCTCGGAGATGAGCCGGATAGCACGGCGGTGCCGGATCAGGCGTGCAGGCGAGGAATGGGTGGCTGCCGGGCGCACCGCTTTCGAGGAGCAAGACGGTTGCTTTGAATGGGAGGCGGAGCTGCGTATTCCGCTGGATATGATTTTCAGGGAGAGCAAGCCGGTGTTCCCGCAGGTATTGCGGGCGAACTTCTACAAGTGTGCGGATAAGACAAAGAAACCGCATTTCCTGAGTTGGCAGCCGATCCGGACAGAGAAGCCTGATTTCCACCGCCCTGAGTTCTTCGGGGATCTCATATTGAATTGACGATGAAGATTATTTGACGATTTGTCCTATCGTAGTATATATATGTGAATTACGACGGACGAACAGATGACCATCCTGAAGGAATTTCTGAGATTCAGAAGTTCCTTTTATATTTTCCAAACCGGTATTGTCAATCACGTTCTCTGATATCCACTGTGCGCCGGCTTCGGGAGCAGACCAGTTATCGAGATCATCCGCAGCAAAAGCGCCGTAGTAATAGACCTGTCCTACCACCGCCGAAGCATCTGCGCAGGTTTCTTCCGTTCCGCGGTAGATCTCTATGCCATCGGTCGGCGAGGCAGGGAAAGCATTCTCCTTGCGCACAATAACCGTTTGTGCATAATCCGGAGCGGGATAGATGTCACCGCTCAGATGCAAGTCATCCAGATAGAACGTACCGGAAACGACCTCCCCGGTAGAGACGCTGAAGGAAAGGCGAACTATCCCTTCGCAGCGATTACGATCATCGGTATTAGTGTACCAGTCGAACGCCTGCAGCGTCCGCAGATCCAGCGTCACCTCCTGCCATTCGCTAACTGAGAGATTGACACGCTCGGTAAACCACCAATCTTCATGTCCATCGGACATATTCTTGGTCACGATACGCAGATCGGTGGAAGAACCATTCCCTTTGAGTCGGAAGGTAAGGATCGGTGTTTGGTGTAAGTCCGTAGGGGCATCGAACACATAATCTGCCGAAGCAGTCGCCCAGGCAGTTGCGATGCTATAATCACATTGGAGCGCACCATCTGATGCCTGAATCACCATCGATGCTCCATCGTCATCTAATTGCTGCATGTTTCCTATTCCATCACTGAAGTCCGTGAGGGTTTCATCCAGATGGACAAGGTGAGTCGGGTTGAGCCACGAGAGCGAAATATATCCGTCCTGTTCTTTGCCGGAAAGGGCTGTCGGAGCCGGTGGAGGCGTAGTATCCGCCAGCAGGTTCACTACCGCCGTATTACCGCCCATATAGGTTTTACCGCCGGAAGAGATGACAGCGTAGATATAATACTTGCCTTTCGGGAAGATGTCCCGTGTACGCCATATGTATTTCTCTGTGGCGCCGGGCAAGCCGGTAACGATGGGTGTCATGCCTTCGACAGAGGAAGCGCCCGGAGTCTGCGAGTAATAGAACGAGACAGACGCATCACCCGCCGGATCGAACGTGAACCAACGGAGTTGGATCGAGTCTTCCACATCCACTTCGTTTGCCGGAACGGTGAAACGGACCGCGGGAGAGATCACTTCGCCTTCTAAGAGGAAATCATAGTGATAGAACGGCGTTCCCACTGAGTCATAAGCGGTGAGGTATATATGCGAAGCGTCGGCAGACATGTCGAGCGTAGAGAAACACGACACACGGCAGTAGAACATAGAGTACCGGAAGTCACCCAATTGTTTCTGCTGCTCATAGTTGGCATCCCTGCCGCAGCCTGGACGCACATAGTGGACACCGTCTTTATAGAGGTGCTCAAAGGAATGATCATCGCCGGAGAGGGAAATGATATGTTTGCCAAGCGCTGCATGTTTCTCGAAGAGCGTACCCATCTGACGAGGTTCATCCGCCCACTGACCATGATAGCCGGTGGTGTGAACACCGACGTGGTGGCAGATGATAATCCACGGACGCGTGCAAGTGCCGAGAATAGAATCCGCCCATGCATACTGACGGCCACCCGGCAGGAAATGTGGAGAAGAAGGATCGCCGTTGAGGTTGAGCATAATCACATCTGCATTGCCATAGACAAAATGGAAATACGCTTCTCCGCGCGGATCGATGGTGTCTCCTTCGGATGCGCCTTCATGGCTGAACTGATGGAAATAATCGTAATAGGAGGACCAACGATAAGTAAACGGATCACCCGTCTCATGGTTACCGGAGGAAGACATCAGCGGCACTTGGCTGAGGAAGGGTGCACCGGGAGTGAAGAAATAATTATTCCAATTACGGTCGTTCCCTTTGCTACTAACGAAATCACCGTTCATGAGCGATATATCGCAGTTGAGATTGCAAATGAAGTCCTGCATGTTCGACCAGTTATTACGGGCGTTTCCGTGAATATCGCTAATGGTAAAGATACGGAAAGCTGTGCCGGCTTCGGGCGCCGTTTTTGTGCTGCACACTTTATCAAAGCGGCGAGTGGCACTGGCGCCTACGGTGAAATAATAACGCGTATTAGGTTGGAGACCGGTGAGAGTGACAACATGTACAAATCCTTCATCCTCTACATTCCATCCGTCGTTCGTCAGAACCTGTTGGTCCAAGTTTTCGGCATTTGTACCATAATAGACGAGTGCATCGGTCGGTTTGGCCTCATCATTCATCTGCCAGAGAATCTTGACAGAGGTAGTCGTCGGCGCCATAGAATACGGCTGTTTGTAGGGTACGTACGGATCATCATCTGTATCGTATTGCTCCGAAGAAACGCCCCACCTCGGGTCACCGAGTGTGCTGTTGTCTGTTCCTGCTTCTACCGCAGGACTATTTGCAAAAAGTTGGAAATTGCCATTCGCTGCATCTACAAAGTAGGGATTTCTGCTGATACATTTCTTTTGTGAGCCACCTGTTCCTACTTTAACCGGCGCATTATACGCAAGGCAGTTATGCACGTACGAGTTGGAGCCATATACCGCAAAGCTATTGGCTCCTTCCCGCTCTTCGGGATTCATAAAAATGCAGTTGGTAATATGGCAGTTGTCGAGGTTGGCCGGATAGACGCCCCGGGTATCGGTGCTGTTATAGAACGTGCAGTGGTCGATCAGGGCGGAGCCAACCATCGGGACTAAAGAACTACCTCCATACAGATAGATGAAACGACCGGTACCGTTTGCGCCGCCATCGAAGGTGCAGTTGGTGATAGAAATGTTACGTAGTTGTTGTGGCACATCGGCGGCATATATCGTGCGTGCAGAGTTGGCTGTGCTTCCGAGAAGGAAGAGACAGTTATTAATGGTAACGTCGAAGAGCGCGTCACCGGTTACCATTCGCAGCACATCGGCGGTACTCTGGATAATAAGTCCTTGGAGCGTGAAGTCCGTTTTTATCTCTATCCGGCTGGAGAGTTTGAGGACAGGTTGGGTCCCTTCTGCGGCTTGGATAGTAAGCGGTACTGTGGGTTTAATGGACGAAGACTCCGTGTACTCGCCGTCCGTGAGAACAAGGACATCACCGGAAGAGGCAGCGGTTACTGCTGTTCGGAGCGTACCTGATCCGGGCGCGACGTTGATTGTCGCGGCATGGAGAATGGCGCAGAGTGAAGCACCAAGAATGAGGATAGAGATGCGTTTCATGGGTATTTGGATTTTGATACAATAGCAGCCCGAAATATTTCAGGCTGCTATTGTGTTGATACGAATCACGATTCATTAAATCGGATCACCATCGATGTCGGTGAAATTCAAGTCTAAGTTACCTTGAACGGAACCAACAGCGGCTTGGCACAGATAAGCAGTGCGAAATGCCATTGAGGTCATGTTGGGGATAATATATTGCTTTTTCATATTCGTAATTTTTTAGAGTTTCAGTATTCTTATTAGTTGGTATTCTGGAATTATTCAATCATAACGCCCATTGCATTGTAACGAACACCGTCACGGATGATGATGAGTTGACCGTTTTCGATAGTCTTGATTATTCCATTGTTCTCTAATTCTACCAGATTAATCTCGGTCGGTACTTTGTTCGGAGTAATAATATTTGCACGACGGATAGGAGCAGAATTCGCGCCACCATTAATCTGGAAGTAAGCACGGAAGCCCTTGAGTGTTCTGTCTTGTTGCGGATAAGCCAGTTGGTTATTTGCCATCAATAACAGTACTTGGTCTCCATTATGGAAATCTTTCTGAACGAATGTACCTTGGAAAGTTACGAAACCACCATTGGTATGATCAGCAGTTTCGCTTTCAATGGTTACATTTTCAAATAATGGGTTAACAATATCCGATGATGTCTTAATAAGAATCGGTGTCCCATTCCAGATATCGCTGGCTGTGTTAAATTGCAGGTTAAGGATATCTCCGCTGAGGGTTGCACTGCCCAGCGTGTACAGCTCTACATCGTTACCGAAGATAGCTTTGCATTTTGCGCTGGAAAGTTTGAACGGCAAGCAGATCGTATTGTACATGCCACCTAAGATAGTGCGAGTCATTTGTACATCAACCGTGTTGTTTAGATCTGCAATCCATCTGGTATTGTCGGTGTCTGTGTCTTTCATAACAACGCCTGCCGGAGCTACATACGGAGCAATAGTTACGCTGTGAAGAACACATACAGAATATTGCTGTTTATTAATGAGTTTGAGAGTGTAATCACCTGCTGCCGGAATGTTTAAATGTTGCGTGAGGCTATAGTTGTTATCCCATTTTGTATCCTCTCCCTCTTCTGCACTTCTCTTGAGTGTGTTGCCTTCATATAATTCAAAGCGTAAGGTATGTCCTCCGTTTGGCGCGTTAACTGTAATTACCATTTCGCCGGCTTCTGTAGCATGGAGATTCCATAGAGCATATTCAGTTTCGTTATCCTCATTCGCGTCATATTTGATATCACCGTTTGCAAGATGGGTCATTTTTAGTGTACCGCCATCTTCTTTGAGCAGTTTTGCATCTGTGGCAAGTATCTCACCAGGAGCATTCACTATAGCACCACCTTCATAAGAAGCTGCGATATACTCAATACGTCCGTGAGAATAATTGGTAGTATCTTTGATAAATAATACATAATTGCCTATAGCCAGATTTTCTACATCCAAAGCAAATTTCAGCGGAGTATTGGATGAACCCTTCTGCACTTTTGATGCGATGTCACTGGTCTCAGTACTATTTCGTAAAATTAATTGGTAAGCATGTGCATTATCACTATTTGCACTAACGGCGAATTTGTAATTACCAGCCTTTGCTATACTGATTTTCCATTTACCGTACTGGTCGCGTACATAACCTGAGTGACTGTCATCGGTAAAGCGTAATTCGCCGGCTTCATTAACAAAAGCTCTTTCACTCTTTAATGCATCAATAGCTCTCAAAGTATCAGGAATAGCAATAGTTCTACCACCTTCGTAAGTTGCATCAATGAAGAGAACTCTACTCTTTGCCCAGTTGTAGAGAGTGCGGACTTTTACGACATAATTACCTGCCGTCAGCTCATATTTACCAGTACTGATAGTTTGTTCTCCAGTACTCATACTAGTGTTAGTATTAGAGATCAACTCAGAGGTCTCATCGCTATTGAGGAGTTTAATCTCAAATTTTTGGCTACCATCAGCGCGGAATACGTGAGCAGTGAAGTTGTAATAACCTGCCTTGGTAACTGAAACTTTCCATTTTGCCCATTCTTTGTCTTCGTAGTCGTAATCTCCACCAGGGTAAAGTTTAAAGGATATAGAGTCCGGAGCGTCTACAACAGCAGCAGAAATAACACCTGCCGTATCACTTACGATAGCATCAACGGCATTTAATCTGGCAGGGATAGCAATTGTTTGAATTGCAGTTTCCCAACGCGGGTCACCCCAAATAGCACCATTTTCACGTCTTGCTACAGAAGCATTGTGCATTCTAAAGTTATTATTGGCTGCATCCACAAATAGCGGATTTCCAGTGAAGTTACCGGAAAGTGCCGGCTTTCCACCACTCTGACGGTGTGCGTGTCTACCTGAATCATATGTTAAGTTGTACGTCAAACAGTTACTGATAGTTCCGCCATAGCAACTTGTTGCGCGACGGTCATATGCCACAGGATGAGCAAAGATACAATTGGAAATAGTAACATCACTTATATTGAGTGGGCGAATCGCCGAATAATCCGAGTTAATTGTCGGATTGTTGTAGAACGTACAATGGTCAACAATTACTTTTACGGCATCCGATGTAGCATCATTGTACGGATGAATATCTATAGTGCTTGTATAATTTGCTAACGCGTCCGAATTGGCAATCGTAGTATTAGTTACAGCAAGTTTATCGCACGGGTGTTTGCCTTCAATAGTTCCTTTTGGAAAATATACAGCATTCTTTTTGTTGTTATGCAAGAAGCAATCTTTAATAATAAGAGAATCTGTATGGGTACTTCCGGCTCCGTAGAAAACGTAATTCTTTATGCTGTATAACTCGCAGTCTTCTATAACAAGGCTGGTCTTCGAATCGTCATAAAAACGGAAATAATAGTCATAGGAGGTGCCTTGTACACTACCATCAAATTTCAAACCTTTTATTTTGATGTTTGCGCCACTTTTAATTTGAGCATACGTGGTCATTTTAATTACAGGATTAGCACCCTCTGCAGCCAAGATGACTAAATTTTTGTCCAAATAAAGATAATCATCGTACTCATCATAAATACCATCTGCCAAAACAATGGTATCATAATTTTGCTCTGCTGCATACCAAATTGCTAAACGCAAATTGTCGTGCGTTTCGAACGGTGTTGTAGGAGTAATGTTTTTCACCGCAGCATTCATCATCATTGAGAGGATCAATGCGGGAAGGAGTAAGAAAATTTTTCTCATAGTATTGAAATTTTTAAGTTAATAGAGAACTATTTTTCAGAGGTTTGGTGTCTCAAAACCGGTGCAAAGTTAGTACTTTCGCGCGTTATATTTTATATATGGAGACGTGTTAAAAAACATAAATTCCGAGAAAATGCACCACAAGACCGCCAATAGCCACAATATGAGCCATTTATGCAGTAGATTAACCAAGAAAAAAGTTCTTTCGTAATCTTTCGAAACAAAAGACAGGCTGTTCATCGTCAGGAACAGTCCACAAGCCGCCTACATCTGCAGGGCTCTGAGCCTATTATGATGCACTTATTGCGCACTTATGGCACACTTATCGCGCACTAATCACGCACTAATTTTCGCATATTACCCTTTAGTATTATATACTACGTATATAATACCGCCATGTTCGGTATCGGGCTTAGAAACAAAAGGCGGTACCAGCCCTCAGACAAACCTTTTTCGAAAGGTTGCGAAAGAGGAAACGAAAGTTGTATGATGTTTATTTACAGCAAGTTGCGTTCGGAAGTTTCGGAAATGTGCTGTAGAGCATAAAAATAGTTATTAAAGTAAGGATAAAAAGTTGTAATTTTGCGGCGATTTAGACAGAGTCAAAAGTCAAAAGTCGAAAGTCAAAAGAAAAATAACACATCTAAAGATATGAACAACACAGGATTTACCTTCAATGAGATTCACCAGCAGCCGGCGATGTGGCGTAAAGAGCTAGAGGCGCTGCTGGCACAGAAAGCAGCCGTGAGTGCATTCATGCACCAGTACCTCACTTCCGAGACCGACATCGTTCTGACCGGTGCCGGCACTTCGGCTTTCATCGGCGATGCGATAGAGCCGGTAATGCGCGGCATGTGGCGTAACGTCCGCGCCGTGCCGACCACCGACCTGATTACTCACGCCGAGTATCTGTTAGACGCCGAGCGGCCGTTGTTGCTGATCAGTTTTGCACGTTCGGGCAACAGTCCGGAGAGCGTGGGGGCGGTGAAGCTCGCCAACAAGCTATGCAAGAACGTAGCGCATATCTATATCACCTGCAACAAGAACGGGAAACTGGCGCAGCAAGCAGTCGAAAGTCAAAAGTCTAAAGTCGAAAGCAATATTCTGCTACTCCTGTTGCCGGAGGAGACGGACGACAAGAGTCTGGCTATGACGAGCAGTTTCTCGACGATGCTGCTGACCTGTCTCATGCTGGGGCATATTGACACGCTGGAGCAGGATAAGGAGATGATAGAGAAAGCGGTGAAGAACGCGGAAGCGGTGATAGCCGGCTATGAGGAGCAGCTCAAGGAGATAGCGAGCCGTCCGTTCGAGCGGGGTGTGTTCCTCGGGTCCGGAGCGTTGAAAGGTATCGCGGAGGAGTGCCACCTGAAGCTACAGGAGCTGACGGACGGCGCGGTAGTATGCAAGTACGACTCGTTCTTAGGTTTCCGCCACGGTCCGAAGGCCGTAGTGAACAGCAAGTCCATCGTGGTGTATCTGATGACGGACGAGGAGAAAGTGATGCGGTATGAGCGTGACTTGGTGCGTCAGGTGGACGCCAACAACAAGCCGGTGGCGCAGATCATCGTGATATCGGGCAGAAAGCCGGAGATGCCGGAGGTGAAGGCTGACTTGGTGGTGGAACTGCCGTACAGCAAGGCAGAGACCGACTTCTACGGTATCGTACCTTACGTGCTCGTAGGACAATTATTAGGATACTACGCGTCACTCGCGCACGGGCTGAATCCCGATGCACCGAGCGTGAGCGGAAACATACACCGCGTGGTGGAAGGAGTGACCATTTACGATTGACGTCGACCGTCAATCGTAAATGAATGTACGAAGGACAAATGTACGATGTACGAAGGAAATCCGCCAAACTTGGCGGATAAAACAAAGACAAACAAAAACAATACATTTTATGGCAAAGACAGAAAATATCCTCCGTGTGATGGAGGAACGCAAAAAAGCAACAGGAGTACCGATGACGTTATTTGCGGCATGCCCGAACTCGCTGTCGGTTATCAAAGCGTCGTTCCGTGCGGCGAAACGTAATAACTCACCTATCTATTTTGCTACGACGCTGAACCAAGTGGACTGCGACGGCGGTTACACCGGCATGACACAGGCGGAGTTCACGAAGATCCTCGCCCGCGAGGCGGCAGCCGTTCATTACACGGGTCCGTACGTAGTAGCCATCGACCACGGCGGTCCATGGCTCAAAGACAAACAGAGCATCGAGCGTTGGGACACCGAGCGCGCCATGCAGGGCGTGAAAGAGAGCTACGAGGCAGCCATTCTTGCCGGCTATGACCTGATACACGTGGACCCGACGGTAGATATTTTCCTGCCGAAAGGCGAAATCATAGACATCCACGTGGTAGTGAAACGCACGGTGGAGCTCATCAAGCACGCGGAGGATTTCCGCAAGGCGCACAACCTGCCTCCTATCTCCTATGAGGTAGGCACGGAAGAGGTACACGGCGGTCTGGCGGACGAGAAGACGTTCGACACCTTCCTGGAGGGACTGAAAGCCGGTCTGCACGAGGTGGGTCTGGACGACATATGGCCGTGCTTCATCGTCGGCAAGGTAGGCACCGACCTGCACACCACGTTCTTCGACGCCGAGGTGGCCCGCAAGCTGACGGCTAAGGTACGTCCGTACGGCAGTTATATCAAGGGTCACTATTCCGACGACGTGGACAACCCCGAGGACTACCCGAAGGCAGGCATGGGTGCTGCGAACGTAGGTCCGGAGTTCACGATGAACGAATACGAGGCATTGGCGGAACTCGAGGAAGAAGAGAAGAAACAGTTCGCGGAGGGCAAGGTTGCGCAGCTGAGCCATATGACCGAGGTGCTGTGGCAATGCGTATATGAGAGCAACCGCTGGAAGAAATGGCTGCACGGCGAAGAGGTAGGCAAAGACCTGAAGGAGTGCACGCCGGAGCGGCAGTTATGGCTCGTGATGACCGGCTGCCGGTATATATGGCAGAAGCCGGAGGCGCTGGTAGCCCGCCAAAAGCTCTACGACAACCTGCAGCACTTAGGTATCAACGCCGAAGAGGTGGTGCTGATGCGTATCGAGCGGAACATGGACAAATACTACCATGCGTTCAATATCGTTAATTTGAACGACTATTTGAAAGGTGAAAGGTGAAAGGTGAAAGGTGAAAGGTGAAAGCAATGAAGAACACACGGATATCCATATACGCGCTCGCGTTCCTGTTCCTCTTCGGTGCGTGCGGGTGCGAGAAGCCGAAGGCGGTAGAGGAGCCTCAGCCCAACGACTCCACCCGAGTGGAGCCGACCGAGGAGGTAATGAGCAACCCGGATCTGTCGCTCGTCAGTTATGAGATACTGGCGAACGACAACCGCGTGTGGAGCGGGAAGCCGCAGATCACCATCCGTATCACGAACAGCAACCCGGGTGCCGTAAAATTAGGTCTGAAGGCAGTTATCACGACCGACAAGAAAGCGGCTGTGCTCACGATAGAGGACCACGTGGTGGTGGGTTCCAAGAGTCCGAAGGATGCGGTACTGACGACCGCCGAAACGATGGAGCCCGGTATTTATCACGCCGCCTGTTCCGCTGAGGGCACCGCTCTGAGCGAGTTCAATTTTGCCATCGACCCGTTCCGGATTACCTCGGTGAATGACAAGCCGGGAGATTTCGACGCTTTCTGGCAGGCAGCGAAAGACCAGCTGGCGGGCATAGACATGCATGCGACGCTGACGGAGATCCCCGAGCGGAGCACTGCCCAATGCAAGGTCTATCTGGTGACGATGAACTCCATCCCGGACGGCACGGAAGGCGAGCCGGTGGTTATCCGCGGCTATTACTGCGAGCCGCAGGACGGCAAGAAACACCCGGTGGTCCTGCATTTCTACGGCTATGACACCCAAGGCTATACGGGTGCTGTCGATTGTCCGTACGGCGGTACGAACGCCGAGCTGTATCTCTCCCACCGCGGCCAGTATCTCAACAACCGCCCTGCCGGCACGAACTTAGGCGTGGCGGAGGAGACGACCAATATCTACGGAGACTGGTTCCGGTATCATCTGGGCGAGAAGGAGAGTTATTACTACCGGGGTGCGTACATGGACGCCGTGCAAGCAGTGCGGTTCATGGCCACGCGCGAGAGCAGCGACATGACGAAGCTGTTTGCCGAGGGTTCGAGCCAAGGCGGCGCGCTGACCTACGCCTGCGCGGCACTGAGCGACTACCCCTTCACGGCTATCGCCGCCAACGTAGCGTTCATGGGCGATTTCGCAGACGCGAAAGACATCGAGAGTCTCGCCTATTGGGAGATCAGCGACCATTACTGGGTGGACGGAGTGGCTGTCGAACAGAGTCTGCAGTACCTGCCGTATTTCGACATCAAGCACCTGACACCGCGTATCTCGTGCCCCGTGCTGGCGTCAAGCGGTCTGGCGGACGACGTATGCCCGGCGAGACTGAACCTCGTGCCGTTCAACAACTTAGCCACACCGGCGGACCAGAAGGAATACATCATCGAGCCGGAGATGGGACACAGTTTTCCCGCCGGGTGGTGGAACAAGATGAACCAATTGTTCCAATCAAAGATTGGGAGTTGATAGTTGAGAGTTGAGAGTAGTTGAAAGTTGATAGTTGATAGTTAATAGTTGATAGTTATTATGAAACAGTTTGATATCATAGCCTTGGGCGAGCTGAACGTGGATCTGATCCTCAACCAGATAGAGAGCGAGCCGGAGATAGGCAAGGAGAAGTTTGCCAAACAGATGACGCTGACATTGGGCAGTTCGACGGCTATCTTTGCCGCCAACGCCGCTGCGTTGGGAGCCAAAGTGGCGTTCTGCGGCATGATCGGCAATGACGCTTTCGGCGACCTGGTAGAGAGC
The DNA here is from genome assembly GCA_902799185.1 of uncultured Bacteroidales bacterium. Lineage (GTDB taxonomy): Bacteria > Bacteroidota > Bacteroidia > Bacteroidales > Paludibacteraceae > Colicola. The sequence goes on from CADBZO010000004.1 coordinate 14,370, forward strand.
AGTCTGAAAGCGAAAGGCGTGGACACGCGTTACCTCATCCGCCAGGACCGGTACGCCACCGGCGCGACTATCTGCATGAGTTACGACGAGGACCGCGCGAACCTGACCTACCAGGGGGCGATGGACTATATGTCCTTAGAGGACATCCATCCGGAGGTGTTCCAAGAGGCGAAGCATATCCATATATCCTCCATCTTCATGCAAAGCGGCGTGAAGCGCGACTTGATGAAGATTTTAGAGCTTTGCAAAGCCAACGGCGTGACGACCTCACTCGACACGCAGTGGGACCCCGTAGAGCAATGGGACCTGGATTACAAACAGGTGCTGCCGCTGCTGACGGTGTTCATGCCCAACGAGACGGAGCTGAAATACCTGACGGGCAGTCAGACCCTGGAAGAGGCCATCGAGAAGATACGTCCGTACGTCCACGCCGCCGTCATCAAATGCGGCAGCAGGGGCTCTCTGCTCCTCCGCAAAGGGCAGCCCGACCGGATGCAGGAGGCGCTGCTGAACAAGCACGTAGTCGATTGCATCGGTGCGGGTGACAGCTTCAACAGCGGTTTCATCACCCGTCTGGCGGCAGGCGACCCGTTGGACCGGTGCCAACAGTACGGCAACATGACCGGCGCGGTGAACACCACCGCTGCGGGAGGCACCACAGCGTTCACCAGCCGTGAGGACGTAGAGCGCATCGGACGCGAGCGCTTCGGATGGCAATAACTATCGGGAAGCTCTATATAACTAACCTTAAAACATATACTTATGAAACGATTCTTACTCCTTTGGACGGTCTGCACGGCGGTGCTGTGCGCGTCAGCAAGCAACCGTTATGTCTCCCCTACGGGCAGCGACGGCGACGGCAAGTCGTGGGCGAACGCCGTACACACGATAGCCCAGGCTATCTGGAACGTAGGGGCAGGCGACACGATGTTCATCGCCGAAGGCGTGTATAACGAGGCTATCTCCGCGCAGAGCGGTGCTACCTATTTAGGCGGTTACAATGCCGAGACGGGGCTTCGCGATCCGGAGCTGTACGAGAGTATCATTGACGGTACGGGGCGTACGTCGTGGTCGCTCGTCAAATATGACGGCGACCCGGAGTCACGCATCACCGTGGACGGTCTGGTATTCCAAAACGCCAACCATAGCGAGTGGGGCGGCGCAGCGATGTACCTGCGCGGCAACATGACCATCCACCACTGCGTCTTCCGCAATAACACCAGCGGTTCGAAAGCCGGTGGGCTGTTTATTGATCCGTCCGGGAGTGAGCAGACCATCATCAGTAACTGTCTTTTTGAGAACTGTAACAACACCGCGGGAGACCAAGCGGCGGCTATCAGTTGTGAGGAGGCGAACCTGAATGTGCTGGTGGAGAACTGCATCATCCGCGGTTGTAGCGGCGATGTCATGATTTATTCGAAACCCGGCATGGTAGTCCGCAACTGCGTGATTTACAACAATCATGCGAATAAGAACGGCTGTATCTACGGTGGCGGCAGTTTCTTCAACAACACCGTTTGCAACAACACCGGCACGCGTTATGCGGGCAGCCGTACGACAGGACGGGTGACGAACACCGTCTTCTGGGGCAATGTACGTACGGGAAGCGGTACGGAGTACGTCAATTATGTGGACGCTTCCTCCGGCGCAACGAATAATATCGCCGATGAAGGACAAGGCGTTCCCGTAGGGCTGGCTGCAGACAACAGCGACACGGACGGCCCTAACTTCGTCAACCCGACGAATTTCGCAGGTCTGCCGAAGAACGATCTGGAGCGTGCGGCGATGCAGCAAGCCGACTTCTCGCTGACCGCGTTCTCCGCCAAGCTCATTGACCAAGGTGACAACGCCTCCGCACCGGTGCAAGACCTCCGCGGCGTGGCGCGTCCGAAAGGAACAGCTGCGGACATAGGCGCCTATGAGTATGACCCGAATGCGGTGAACATCCCCGTCACGGGCGTGAACATCCTCCAGGATACCCTCCGCGTCATCGTAGGCGAGTCGGGTTCGCTCATTGCGCAGGTAGCCCCCGTGAACGCCACCAACAACCGCGTGGAATGGACTATCGACGACGCCACCGTGGCTACCATCAAGAACGGGAAGGTGACGGGCCTCCAGGTGGACACCACCATCGCCCGCGTGAAGACCCTCGACGGCGGTTTTGAGGACTACGCCGTAGTGATCGTCAAACCCGTTCCGCCCAAGTTCTACCCGCAGGAGGTGCTGGACGCCGATGTCCACTACCGCATCGAGGACTACACCATCCCGAGTTTCATTCCTTTCCTCGTAGCCAAGGAGGAGGCGCGTATCGACAGTCTGGAGACCAAGGACAATCCCGACATCGCCTTGATAGAGGGCAAGTTAGCGGTGATGCGTACGCGTATTACGGAGCTGCAGCCCAAGGAGAACCCCTATAATCCGATAGCCACCATCCACGGCGACCCGGCTACGCATATGGGCTTCTGCTGGTTCACCAACGGCGGCATCCAAGAGGGCGAGGTGCAGCTGGTAGCCAAAGCCAATGCCACCGAGGGGGACTTCAACGGCGCGGACGTCATCTCCGTTCCCGCACAGACCTCCGACGCTACCCTCCACTACACGCCCATCCAGGCTTCCGAGAGTCCCAAATACGACATCTGTACGGCTGCCGGTCTGCCCCGCAACACAAAGTTTGACTACGTCAGCCATAAGGCACAGGCCACCACGCTCCAACCGGGTACCGTCTATAGTTGGCGCGTAGGCTTCAACGGCCACTGGAGCGAGATTGCACAGTTCGTCACCAAGGACGAGAAGCAGGGCAATTTCTCCTTCGTATATATGTCCGACAGCCATATCCAGGACGCCGAATATATCACCGAGGCACGGAAATGCGCCCAGGCGGTAGCCAAGAACGAGAGTGACGTGAAGTTCTGCGTCTTCCCCGGCGACTTTGTCGATACCGGCGGTGCCACCAACTCCGAGTGGCAGTGGGAGCAGTGGTTCGAAGGCTCTATGCGGGCTATGCTCAACAAGATGGCAGTAGTGCCTACCGACGGCAACCACGACGACAGCCCGTCGCTCAACTACGACTACCATTTCAACACCGACTGGGGTTTTGCCAATGCCGCCCAGACCAAGCCGCAGTTCAAAGGCATCACCTACAGCTTCGTCTATGGCGATGTGCTCTTCCTCGTCTATTCGATGCAGGACTGGTGGCGTGCTCCCGGCACCAGCGAGTCAGGCATGACCTCGCCGTATTTCACCCATGACCTGCGGAACTGGTTCCAGGAACAGATAGCCAAATACCCGGATACCAAATACCGCGTGACGCTGTGCCACAAGAACGTCTTCTCCGGTGCCGGGCACCACACCGATGACGAGTCGTCGCTCATCCGCGCGATGATGCTGCCTATCTTCAAGGAGTGCGGCATCGACCTGGCTATCCAGGGACATGACCACTGCTATGAGATCATCGGTCCGGTCAACCCCGACACCCGCGAACTGATTACATCCGCCGTCTCCGGCGTGAATACCGTGGCGGTGAACACCAACACGAACATGACCGGCAAAGAGGGCGGTACGTTTGTCACCGACGACGGTACGCTCTATTTCATCGGCGCTACCTGCGGACGCAAGCGTTACTATCCGTATTCACGCGAGAAGATGGAGGCGGAGTACACCACCGACCCGGCTATCCTCTTTGACTACAAGCACCACAACGTGAAGAACCTCTTCGACCTGTTCTCGTCGAAGTTCGGCCAGCCGGGCAGCCCGAGTTACAGCCGCTTCAACGTCACCGGCGAGTATATCGAGATTGTCACCTACAAGACCGACGACAACGGCAACAAAGAGGTGTTCAACACCATCCGCGTGAAGAACAGCCGGCCGAGCAATACCGGCAGCGGCATCCCGCAGACCCGGGACAACGACCTGAACGCGTGCAGCAAATACCTCCGCGACGGCAAACTGTTCGTGGTAAAAAACGGAGTGACCTATAACGTTATCGGGCAGCGTATTGCCCGGTAACGTGCCCTCGGGCAAACCCACAAACATATATAAACCATTAAAATCTAATCATTATGAGAAAAATCTTCTCTTTCCTCGCTGCGATGCTGGTAGCAGTAGTAGCGAATGCAGCGGTAGTAAACATCACCCCGGACGGAGCAACCGATCTTCGCCACGCAGTAAGGGATGTTGCCGTAGCCGGTGATACCGTCGTTCTGGCTGATGGTACTTATACCCAAGGCGGAGACTACACGTATTTTGACAAGAACCTCGTAGTCATGGCTGCTGAGGGGGCTAACCCTGTGGTTAAGTTCACCGTTCCCGCGCAGATCAAGGGCGGCGCAAGAGCTGAGTTTATAGGTATCAAGTTCGACATGGAGAATCTGCATGGCCAGAGTTGGTACGAACATCTGATTTACGCTACCGATGCAACGGCTGGCAATGTGCTGGTTTTCGACGGCTGCGAGTTCTATAACGACACGTTGAACAACAGCGTCATCTATTGCAGCAGCTCAAATTTACTGGACTCTATCATCGTCAGGGATTGTAAATTCCATGATATTATGAAGAGCTGCATCTTTGTAGAGAGTACAAGTTTCAAGGGGCTGCATATATCCAATTCTACTTTCTACAATATATCCACCAACATCACAAGTTACTGGGCTGGTGTTGTGGACATCCGGGCTACTGGATGTGAGCTCCATGTAGATCATTGTACGTTCTATAATGTCATCCCAATGAACACCGATTACTCCGCTGTCTCCAAAGTTGCAATCGCAAACGGTATTGTCTCCAACTGTATCTTCATGCTGCCCACAGCGCAGGACGGCATTCGCGCTATGCGTGGCGTGACAGCGAATAACTGTATTACTTACAATTACCTGAAAGACAGCGGCACAGGTATCCATAGTTCGGTTACCAAGAACAACTGCACTCAGGTTGACCCGCTCTTCAAGGATGCTGCCAATGCTGATTTCACCCTTCTGGAGAACTCTCCGGCTTTGACGATGAATAATGGTGAGCCTATCGGAGACCTGAGATGGGTAGCATCAGAAGACCCCCAACCCGAAACCATGACCCTCTACCTCAAACTGAGTGCCGATTGGGCAGGATGGCCTGCTAAATATGCTATCTACTATTTCAATGACGCTACCAACGGATGGTCCGATTTCATGACCGCTGTAGAGGGCGAGCAGAACGTCTATGTGGGTACTATTCCTGCTGAATATGCCGATGACAAGATCATCTTCGTTCGTCTGAACGGCGAGGCAACAGAAGCTAACTGGGATAACAAGTGGAGCCAAACGGTCGATCTGGAGATCCCGGAAGGCAAAGACTTCTTTACCGTTACTTCCGGAAGCACCGGCAGCGAGTGCAATGGTGTTTGGTCGAAGTATGGCGAGGAGTATGTTCCTGCTCTGGCTAACGGCTTCTATCTCGTAGGTACGTTCGGCGGTGTAGAGGCATGGAATTATGAAGCTTTGAGTGCTGCAAAACAGTTCAAGGAGAATGAAGAAAACGCTGGTGAGTATAAGCTCGAATACACTTTGGCTGAAGGCGATAAGTTCAAAGTCGTTTATGTGGAGAATGATGCTATCAAGACCTGGTATCCGGATGGATCAGACAACGACTATGTAGTAGATGCTGCTCATGCCGGCGAGAAGACTATCTATTTCAAGCCCGAATACCAAACAGACTGGAACGGATACGTGTATATTGAGGCGAATGCAGAGCCCCAACCTACCGCACTCACGAACACCACTTCTGAGACAAAGGCGGTGAAGACCCTCAAAAACGGTATCCTCGTCATCGAGAAAGCCGGGGTGAAATACAACGTACTGGGACAAACCGTCCGCTAAGACTGATACTCAGCATGTGCGCTGAGAGTTAAACGAAAAAAGAACAGCCCGCACCTTTCTACGATGCGGGCTGTTTATTTTCAAACTATTCGAACCTCCACCCCAAGTGCCTTCAGTTTGGACGCCATGCCGGTCGGGATGGCGGAGTCGGTAATGATACAATCAAGGTCTTGGGCATTGGCTATGAACGAATAGCTGCGTTTGTTGAACTTCGACGAGTCAAAGACGGCAATTACTTTGTCCGCCTGCTGAATCATGAGTTGGTTGAGCAAAGCCTCCTCCAACGAAGGCGTGGATACACCGTTCTCGATAGAGAAGGAGTCCACTCCTAAAAAGAGCTTGTATTTACTGAAATTCCGCAGCACGTTCAGTGCCAGAGGTCCTACCGTCGAATGACTGTTGGAGCGCACATCCCCCCCGAGCATAACTACCGTGAAACGCTTATAGTTCAGCAACTCCTCCGCAATGTTCATGGCATTGGTCAGAATATACAGATTCTGGAACTTATGCAGGTTCTTGGCTATCTCCAAGGTCGTGGTGCCCGAATCCAGCATGATATGGTCACCCTCCTTGATCAGTTTCACCGCCTCGGCACCTATCCGCTCTTTTTCGCGGAAGTTGAACATCTGTTTCTTGGAAATAGCCACCTCTTCGTTCTGGTTCTCTACGGGACGCCGTATGGCACCTCCGCGGGTACGGAGAAGAAGATGCCGGTTCTGCAAGATGGTCAGGTCCTTACGGATAGTCACTTCCGAAATACCGGTTTGACGGCTCAACTCGGTGACCATCACTTCTTCATTGGTCTCCAAGAGCCTCAAAATCATGGCTCTGCGTTCTTTAGCGGATGAGGGATTCATGGTATTCTTTTGCTTAATTCGCTGCAAAGTTACAACAAATTTTCGAAACATGCAAATAAAAAGTTTCGATCCCTCTTTTTCGAAACCTTGCGAAAGAACATAATAATAGCCTGCCGAAAATACAAATAACTGTTTTATAACGTTTTGCAATGGACGAAATGAAGGATGTGCTTTTTAGCATAATAAAATATACTATATATTAAAATAAATGTAGTAAATTTGCACCCGAATTAAAACAATGATACAATGAAACACACCTTTCCCTTTTATCTGACCGTATTGCTGGCATTCGTGGCTTGCGCTCCGAAAGAAACAGCCCAATCACCGGCGGACCATATTCTCTTGAAGGAATTCGCACCCGTGGTAATCAATAACATTCCGGTGACCCAGGTGGCGCGTGCCAAATATGACATCATCGACATGCACGCCCATGACTATGCCGGCTCGGAGGAGGAGATAGCCCAATGGTGCCGGACGATGGACGAGGTAGGCGTGCTCCACACCGCTGTCATGCACTGCTCGTGGATAGGCCGCCCGTTCGAGGAGTACGTAGCCGCCTATGCGCCGTACAAAGACCATTTCCGCTTCTGGTGCTGCTTCGATTACACCGATATAGACACCCCTGAAGGTATCGCCAAAGCCTGCGAGACTCTGGAGCGCTACCATGAGATGGGCGCGGTAGGCGTAGGTGAGTTAGGCGACAAAGGCGAAGGGGACACCTACGCCCGGCCGGCAGACGGCAAGGACATCCATATCGACGACCCGCGCCTGAAACCCCTCATTGCCAAATGCGCGGAACTGAAGATGCCCATCAGCATCCATATCGCCGAGCCGTACTGGATGTATCTGCCTATGGATGAGACGAATGACGGACTCGTCAACGCCGTTACATGGCATGTGGACACCGCTCACTGTTACGGCTACGACAAACTCATGGAGACTTTTGAGAACGCCGTGCGCGAGAACCCCGGGACCATCTTCATCGCCTGCCATTATCTCAACATGACGCATGACCTACCGAGGCTGGGAGCGCTTCTGGACCAATACCCCAACCTCTATCTCGACATCTCGGCGCGCGTAGCCGAATCGGCACACACCCCGCGTGCCACACGGGCGTTCCTTATCAAATACCAGGACCGCGTCCTCTTCGGTACTGACAACGGCATGGATGCGGCGATGTACCAAAACATCTTCCGCGTCCTGGAGACCGACGACGAACACTTCTACGTCCCCGAGTACGGCTACCACTGGGCGCTCTCGGGCTTCCACCTGCCGGACGAGGTATTGAAGAAGATTTACCACGATAACGCAGAGCGGATTTTGACGGAGTATAAGTAGACCGCTTCGTTCAAAGACAAAAGACCGCACCTTAGGTGCTCAAAGATAAAAGAAAATTATGAAACGTAATTTATTATATATTCTTGCGGTGGTGGCATTGATGGGATGCACGAAGCCGGAGAGTGAGCGCTTGATCTGCGCGGAAGCGGAGATGCGTGCTTTCCCGTATAACGAGAATGGCCTGAGAGTAAGCAAATACCAGACCGTGACGGGGGTGGAGGGAGTCGAAGGGATGGAGGTCATCGAGACGTATTTCGTGAACCACGGCAAGCCGGTAACCGTCAAGGCCTATGAGCTCTGCCGCACGGAGGTGGAGGCCCAAGACACGGTTGTCTGGTCGCTCCAGCCCTCCAGCACGAATGCCCGTCTGGACTGGGTGCTGCCCGTGACAGAAGGCTTTGCGCAACAGAACTATCTGGGCATGAACAATTCCGACTACGGCGGCGGTATCCCGCTGGTCGATCTGTGGCAGAAAGACGGCGGCGTGGCGATAGGTCTGTTGGAACCGGTGCTGCGTATGATCTCCATGCCCGTGGAGTGGAAACGGTACGGACGGACGGTGACGATGGCGCTGAGGTACGACCTGCCCGAGCCTCGCGAACTGGCTACGGGAGACACGCTCTTCTGCTATCGCGCTTTCCGATATACCCATAAGGGCGACTATTTCAATGCCCTGCGCGCTTTCTCAGACTATATGCAGGTCCACGCAGGCATCGCGATGAAGCCCTCGGAGCCGGAGGCGTTTGAGCCGGTCTGGTGCGCCTGGGGATACGGGCGGCCGTTTAAGATGGATATGGTATTAGGCACCCTGGACAAGGTGGCGGAACTCGGGTTTACATGGGTGGATATCGACGACGGCTACCAGATAGCCGAGGGCGACTGGAACACCAACGCGTATTTCCCGGGCGGAGATGCAGACATGCGGCATATCACGGACGAGGTGCACCAACGCGGCATGAAAGCCAAGTTATGGTGGGCACCCCTGGCTGCTGACCCGGACACGAAGCTCGTGAAGGAACATCCGGAGATGTTGCTCAAAACAGCAGAACGGGCGCACGAATATATCACGTGGTGGGACAGTTGGTATCTCTCCCCCGTCAATCCTGCGGTGGATGCCTATACGTCCGAGTTGCTGAAGATGTTCCTCGGGCGGTGGAATTTCGACGGACTGAAGATTGACGGCCAGCATCTGAACTGCTGTATGCCGGATTACAACGAAGCTTCCTGTCTGGAGAGCGCCTATGACGCGCCGGAGCAGATGCCGGGGTATTTCGGCAAGATCTATGACCAAGCCCGTGCGATGAAGCCGGATGCCGTCATTCAGGTTTGTCCGTGCGGTTGTGCGGTGAACTATTTCCTCCTTCCTCAAATCAACCAGGCGGTGGCATCCGACCCGACGAGCTCCCGGCAGGTACGTATGAAACGCAAAGCCTATGCCGCCATGGCTCCCGGTCTGGCGTATTACGGAGACCATATCGAGTTGACCGACGGAGGCGATGACTATGCTTCGCAGATCGGTACCGGTTCGGTCATCGGCACGAAATTCACCTGGCCGAAAGACAACCCCGACTGGAACGAAGGACCGTTCCTGCTGACGGAGGAGAAAGAGGCGTTGCTCCGCAAATGGATGAAGATTTATAAGGAGCACCACCTCGCCCGCGGAGAGTATCTGAACCTCTACACCTGGGGGTACGACTACCCCGAGGGCCACGTCATTAAGGTACAAGGGGACCATGTACAATGTACAAAGGACGCGCTCTATTACGCTTTCTATGCCGACGAGCCTTTTGACGGAGAGATAGAGCTGCGCGGACTGGACAAAGAGGCAACCTATACGGCGGTGGAATATACGGCGGACGTACCGCGGGAGTTTGTGGTGAAAGGTAACGCACCTGTGATACAAGTCTCCTTTGAGAAGAATTACCTTGTCAAACTAACGAAAAACAATTAATACCCATGAAAAAGTTTCTATTTATCTTTTTCTGCCTGATGCTGAGTGCGAGCGCGTTCGCCGACGTCCGGGTAAAGGGCAGTGTGATGGATGCGGACAACGCCGAACCCATGATCGGTGTCAGCATCCTGGTCAAAGGTACCACTACCGGTACCGTCACGGATTTTGACGGCCATTTCGAACTATCCGTACCCGAGAAAGCGACCTTACAGCTCTCCTATATGGGCTATAAGACGATAGAGGTACGTGCCGTGGATGGTATGAAAATAATCATGGAGACCGATGCGCAGCAACTCGAAGAAGTGGTCTCGCTCGGTTATTCGGCGGTGAAGAAAGCCGAACTGTCTTCCGCCGTCGTGACCGTAGATGCCGAGAAACTGACCGACGTCACCACCGCCGATGTGGGTAACATGCTCCAGGGTAAGATCGCCGGTGTGCAGGTCACCAATGCCGGCGGACAGCCGGGTGACGCGGCGCAGATACGTATCCGCGGTACCGGTTCCATCACCGCCTCCTCCGCGCCCGTCTATGTCGTCGATGGCGTGATGGGCGGTTCGTTCAACCCCAATGACGTAGAGACTATCTCTGTCCTCAAAGATGCCGGTTCGACCGGTATCTACGGAGCCGCAGCCGCCGGTGGTGTCATCGTAGTCACTACCAAATCCGGCAAGAAAGGCTCCAAGGTCTCCGTGGACCTCAAAGGTACGGTCGGCGGCAAACAGGCGCTGTTCGGCAATTTCCGGATGATGGACTCCGAGGAACTGTATAACTACCATAAGACGCTGTACGATCCGTATCTGTTCGCCGACGAGCGACCCAAATCGCTGCTCCAACAGGACTGGAACTGGCAGAACGAGTTCTTCCGCACGGGGCTTATCCAGAACTACAACGTAGCTGTCAAGGGCGGTTCGGAACACGTAGGCTACTACGCTTCGCTGGACTATTTCGGCGAGCAGGGTACGCTCATCGGCACCGGCATGCAGAAAGTGTCCGGACACGCTTCCATCAAAGCCGACATAGCCAAATGGCTGGACATGAACGTCAAAGTCGATTTCTCCAAGTCCTCCGTCAGCTATGCTCCCTCGTGGATGATGATGGATGACGCGTTCTACAAGATGCCGTGGGACTGCCCGTACGTGCTGGACGCACAAGGCAACCCCACCTCCGAGTATATCTATATCGACCCGCAGCACACCATCCGCTCCGACAACGGAGAACCTTGGTACAGCCATATGCAGTGGAACTCCCTCCAGTCGGCGCAGTATAACTACGCCCGGTCCAACAGCTTCGATTTCTCGGGCGTGCTGCAACTCAACGTCCATTTCACCGACTGGCTCCATTTCACTACCACCAACACCTTCAATACCGGCTACTCCAAAGGCACCGAGTCCACCGACCGCCGCACCTATCACGACACCTACAAGACCGGCCATCTGAGCGAAGGGACCGGGTTGAACCGGTCGTTTGGTACCACCAACATCCTCAAGGGCGGCAACCAGTGGGGCGCACATAGTTTCAACGCCATGGCGGGTTTTGAGTACGGCGTATGGAGATCCGAGACCTCCTCTGCCGCCGGTACCGGTCTGCCTGCCGGGATAGACGTACTGAACGCTTCCGTTCCCTACTCCGTAGGCGGTTATCACACACCCGGAGCCTCCTGGTCGGCTTTCGTTCAGGCGAGCTACGACTACGGCAAACGTTATTTCGTTACTGCAACCTACCGCGCTGAGGCCAGTTCTATCTTCGCCCCGAAGCACCGCGTGGGACATTTCCCCTCGGTAGCCGCCAGCTGGCTCATCTCCAACGAGCAGTTTATGAAAGACCAGAAGGTAGTCTCCTTCTTCAAACTCCGCGCCTCCTATGGTATCACGGGTAACAACAACATACCGCCATACCAGTATCTGGCTACCTATAAGCTCAACAACCTCTACCAGAACAGCGTCTCGGCTACCTCCAGCCGCCTCGCCAGTCCCGACCTCCGTTGGGAGACAGCGTATATGGCGTCGGTGGGTATAGACCTGACGTTCATCAAACGCATCGACATGTCTATCGACCTCTACCAGACCGATAACACCGACTTGCTTCTGGACGTACCGGTAGCGCCCTCCACGGGATTCTTCAAGGTTACCCAGAACGCCGGATCGGTACGTAACAGAGGTATCGAGTACCGCATTGACGCGAACATCATCGACATGCGCAAATGGCGGTGGGATATAGGTTTCAATATCGGCTTCAACCAGAACCGCGTCACCAAGACGCCCGATCACCTGCCGTTCCTCCAGACTGCTATCAACGTCAGCCAGCAGGTGAAGGAAGGACAGGATATCTACTCCTGGTACATGAAAGAGTGGGCGGGAGTCGATCCCGCCAACGGAGACCCGCTGTGGTACGTGGTGGATAAGGACGGCAACTACGTCCTTGATGCGGCCGGCAACAAACAGACCACCAATGACTATAACGCTACCTACGCCCGCGTAGTAGGTTCTGCGAGTCCCGTCTTCTCCGGTGGTCTGAACACCCAGCTCAGCTGGAACGGCATCTTCATCCATGTCAACACCAACTTCACCTACGGCAACAAGATTTACAACAGCACCCGTGAGTTCACCGACGCCGACGGAGCGTATATAGATATCAACCAGATGTCGCTCCTCCACTCCGCCCAGGGCTGGACACGGTGGCAGCAACCCGGAGACGTAGCTACCCACCCCAGAGCGGAACTGCCTAACAACACCCACTCCAACGACGTCTCTTCGCGTTACTTGGAAGACGGTTCGTTCTTCCGGCTGAGGAACATCACCGTCGGGTATGACTTCCCCGCCGCTCTTATCAAAAAGGCGCATATGACCAAATGCCGCATCTATTTCACGGCGGACAACTTGGCTACGGCTACGAAGTTCTCCGGCATGGACCCGGAGATCAACCTCACCTCCGGTGCTAACACATTAGCCGGACTCTATAGTTCCAACTACCCCGTAGGAAGAACCTTTCAGGGAGGTATAGAGATTTCGTTCTAATGGAAAGTTGAAAATTGAAAGTTGAAAGGAGTTATTATGAAAACGACTTTTGAAAATAGATTCTTTCGTACCTTGGTACTTGGTACTTTGTCCCTTTGTACTTTTTCCTGTAATCTGGATTATTATCCCTCCGACGAGCAGAGCAGCGAGGCGATTATGAAAGACGCCTCCTCCACTATCATGGACGGCTGCTACGCGCTGATGAAGGATGAGATAGAATACCTCGGTTATCCCAGCGGAAACACTTATTGCCGTCATTGGTTCCAGATGGCGGAGTTTCCCGCCGATAACATCTGCGTCTCCGGCAAGAGTACCGACCCCCTCTTCCAAGCCGCTACCTATACCATGACCGATAACCTCCAGAACGTAGGTACGCTCTGGATGGTAGGGTATAAAATCATCTACATGACCAACACCCTCATCGAGTCCCTGAATGCCGTTACCCCCGAGGAACAGCAGATCTTGGGCGAAGCCTATTTCGTACGGGCGCTGGTGCACCTGAACATGGTATCGCTCTATGCCAAACCTTACTCCATGGGACGGAACAACCCGGGCGTACCACTGCGTACCTCCTCCACTTCTACGGAGGTCAAGCGTAATACCGTAGGAGAGGTCTATGACCAGATTGTCAAAGACCTGCAGCAAGCCTCTTCCCTGCTCTCTGTCGCAGGACGGACTACCAACGGCAACAAGGGCTATCCCTCCAAAGACGCAGCCCTCGGTCTTCTCTCCCGCGTGTATCTCTATATGGAGAACTACACGGAGTGCTACAAGACAGTAGAGACCATGCTCAACGGAGCGGACCCGGCTACTAAACTGGAGGCGAACTACGCCAAGTATTTCGCAAACGCCAAATCCTCCGTGGAGACCCTCTTCTGTATCGCCCATGAGCCTACCGAAGACCGCGGACAGTCGTCCATCGGATCGATGTACAACGCCGACGGAGGCGGATGGGGAGAGATCTATCCTTCTGCGCCGTTGCTCAACCTCTACGAGCGGTATCCCTCCGATATCCGTTACACCGAGTTCATCCGGCCGCAATACAAAGGCGACGGACCGTCCGAACGGCTCAGCGTCTATTTCCCTGCCGGCGAACCCGGCTCCGAAGAGATGCGTAACCAGAAAGCACTGGCTGTCACCTATGACGACGCTACCGGTACCTATTCCTACAACGACGGAGGCAAACAGACCGTGGAGAAACGTATCATCAACGGTGCCGGAGAGGCGGATCCGGACGGCGAGTATTACGAATACCACGTAACCGTGAAAGGCGAAGACCTCGTGGCGCGTATTATGCCTTCGAACATGGCTGTCCGTAACTCCCATCCGAAATATTTCATTACGAAATTCGGTTACCAGGACGGCAGCGCCACGCTCTCCTCGCCTGTCGTACTCCGCTGGGCGGAGGTGCTGCTGAACGCCGCCGAGGCGTACGCCCGCACCGGTAATGACACCAAGGCGCTGGCGCTCGTCAATGCGATCCGTACACGTGCCGGCATTCCTGACGAGGGACTCTTCTCCGCGGCGAACATGCACGGCTATCCTTCGGCGATAGAGGTGGTCATGGACGAGAGAAGGCTCGAACTCGCTTTTGAGGGACATCGGATGTTCGATGTTTACCGCAACAAACAAGACATGAACCGCCAATACCCGGGCTTCCAGCCATGGAAGATTATCCGCTATACCGATCCCCTCACCCAATACCCCATCCCGAATGGCGAATGGACGGTGAGCCATATAGAGCAAAACCCCGGCTATTAAATCACAAATCATAAATCACCCATTAAAATCTTACCATTATGAAACTGAATTGGAAAATTGCACTCTGTGCACTGGCAACCGTAGTAATGGTTGCATGTAAAGACAAAAAGGAAGTAACCGACCCGGGTACTGACCCCGGCACACAAACGGAGGACACCACCAAACAGCAGCCTACCGACTACACCAGTCCGATCAAGATCAACGACAAGTCCATCGCCGACTGGGACAAGCTCGATCAGTCGAAAGTGGCTGTAGCCAAACTGCCCAACGACCCGCTCTACACGGCTTTGAAAGAGATCCGTGTCTATGCCGACCAGGTCTATATCAACTACATCGTGATCTTTAATCCGGAGGAGATGACAAGCCACACGCCGCTTGATGTCATGCACATCTACATGAATGCAGACAACAACGATGAGACCGGCGGTTATTTCGACCAGTTCGATGCTATTGGACAAGGCAACACCGATCTTATGTTCGAAGGTCCGATCTGGGATGACATGGGTCTGCAGATTTCCTACAATCCTGCTGTCTCGCTTTGGGCTGGTGAGACCAAAGGAGAAGGATGGCTCTGGGAGGAAGTGGACGCTGCCGGTACACTCGGCGCCAGCCAGTTCGTAGAGGATGGCATCATCGAGGGTCGTCTCATCAAACAGTATATCCCTTGGAAGAACTGGACGGACGCTTTCGAAATCGGCTTCGATATCCAGCAGAACTACGAGTCTGTAGGACTCCTCCCGCAAGGCAACACCCCGGATGGAGAACTGATTGGCCGCGCCAGAAAGTTATACGTCACCTTTGACAAATAACAGCGTTTAATCTAATCTGCGCTTTGTATGAGAAAGCTATTCCTTTTCATGGCTCTGCCCTTGCTCATGATTGCGTGCAAGGGCAATGAGCCTACCCCTGTGGAGCCGAAACCGGAAGACACCACCGCTGTCATCGTACCCGATCCCGAAGGAACACTCTATTTCACCGAGACGGAAGAACAGATAGCCAACCCCGAACGAGGGTTGTATGTACAGAAATATTACACCACCGCGAACCTCGAAGAGGTGGCTTCCGTCGATGCCATCAATACCAGCAGGGAGATCTCGCAGACCACCCTCTGTCTCCATTCCTATTATATGGCGGACTCCGTATCAGGCTCCGCCAACTACATGGAGAGCGACATTGCGCCGGAGTTTCTCGACCGTCTGGACAGGAACATGGACATCGTGCGCCAAGCCGGAGCGAAAGTAATCTTGCGTTTCTCATACGCCTATCATCATAACACCAAGAAAAAACCATGGGACGCATCGCCCGAATGGGCGTTGCGCCACATGGAGCAGATAGCCCCGTACCTCAAGAAACACGCGGATATCATCTTCTGCGTCCAAGCTGGTTTCATCGGATCCTGGGGAGAGTGGTATTACACCACCAACTACCCGCAGAACCCCGCCAAAGACGAGGGCTACGAGACTCGCTGGCCCATCGCCGAGAAACTCATGGAAATCGTGCCGGAGGACAGGCAGATATGTTTCCGTCAGCCGCAGTTCAAGATGCGGTATCTCCGTACCCACGGCATGGAGGAGGCACCGCTGACTGCCGACGAAGCCTACCTGCCTACCGTCAAAGCACGCTGGGCGGGACATAACGACTGTTTCGTTTCCGGAGAAGGGGACGTAGGTACCTACCACAACGACGAGGAGCGGGCTTTCTGGGCTAAAGACACGAAATACACCCTCATGGGTGGCGAGACGTGCAAACTGTGCGAGTACTCCGCCGGAGAGAACGCCGTACGGGAGATGGAGACCTACCATTGGACCTACCTCTGCAACTCCTACCATCCTGACATCTTGAAGTCGTGGAAAGCCTCCGGCCATTACGAGACGATCAAACGCCGCCTCGGCTACCGTTTCGTGCTGGACAAAGCGACCCTCACACAGGCCCCCAAAGGCGGCGAAGTTTTCCAGGCGGAGATCACGCTTCATAACGCAGGATTTGCCGCGCCGGCGAACAAACGCGACGTGGAACTCGTCTTTGTCTCTGCCACCAACCCGAAAGAGAAATATATCTTCCCCCAGACGGCTGACCCGCGGTTCTGGATGGCGGGCGAGAAACGTATCGTGACCCTCTCCTGTACCCTCAACGAGGCGATGCACGGTGCTTACAAACTGTATCTCAACCTGCCCGACCCCTACCCCTCACTGCATGACGACCCGCGCTACTCGATACGCCTCGCCAACGAGAACGTGTGGGAACCCGAGACCGGTTATAATCTACTTACCACTATAAATATTAACTGATATGAAAGATAAATTGTGGTTGCTTTTCATCCTCATCACCGTCGTCACATGGGGGGTATGGGGTGCTTTCTCCGGATACCAGATTCAGAATGGTATTCCCGATACCGTGGTCTATATCCTCTGGGCGCTGTCGATGATCCCGTGCGCCCTCGTGGCACTGGCTATCAACAAGGGTAAGTTCCTCTGCGACGCACGTTCCGCGTTGCTCGGCTGCACCGTAGGACTCCTCGGCGCAGGAGGACAACTCGTGCTCTTCAAGGCGCTCACCCTCGGACCCAGTTATATCATCTATCCGTTTATCTCCATGTCGCCGGTAATCGTCATCACCCTCGCCGCCGTCTTCCTCAAGGAGAAAGCTACACGCTGGCAGATAGCCGGTATCGTCGTGGCGCTCATCGCAATCCTGCTCCTCTCTCTGGAGACCGGACAGGAAGGCAGCCCCGTCTCCGGATGGCTGTGGATAGTCCTCGCCGTGCTCGTGCTCTTTGCATGGGGTATTCAGGGTTTCTTCATGAAGTTTGCCAACAACTCCATGGATGCGGAGTCGATCTTCATCTGGATGGCACTCTCCGGTCTGGTACTCATCCCCGTAGCGTGGTATATGAACGGCGACGCGGCGGCTTTCTTCGCTGCCCAGGAATCGACATCCACCAGCCTCGGCTGTTTCGGTATCCAGCTCCTCAACTCCATCGGCGCACTCACCCTCGTCTATGCCTACCGTTATGGCAAGGCGGTCATCGTCTCGCCCATGGAAGGCCTCTCGCCGATGGTCACTGTACTGCTCTCGCTTGTCATTTTGGCGGTGATACCGAATCCCCTCCAGATAGCCGGCATCGCTTGCGCCGCCTTCGCCATGTACGCCCTCTCCAAATAACCCCCGCATCGACCATGCATAAACCCCGCATCGACCATGCATGGTCGATCTTAATACCCCTACTATCATGAAAACAACTACCCTTTTAGCTACTGCCCTCTGCGCAGCCTTAAACCTGCAAGCCGCAGTAGTTGAACTCGACCTGAGCAAAGCGCAGGCAACCTCCTCTGCCGGCTCCGCTACGCTGGCGTATGACGCCGCCAATGGTGAACTGACCGTCAACTGGACCGTCAACACCGGATGGGAAGTGTCCGGCATCAATATCCCGTTGAGAAGCATCACGGGAATCACCGGGCTGCTGTTCGATTACCAAGGAGATGGCTCTGCCGTAGCCCTCCTGCATTATTTCGTGGATGAACAAGGCACGTACTGGTGGGACGAAAACGGAGCGTTTGACCACGCATCCACGGAATGGCAATCCGCTTCGCTCACTCCCTCTAAAGCGCTATGGAGTACCCCTGCCTATGAGTTTGGTGCCTCTCCGATGCTGGGACTGCGTTTCGTTGCCAACCCTGCCGACCCCGCTTCAGGTACCTTCAAACTGCGTAACGTCAAACTCGTTACCTCCGGCGAGGGAGGAGACCCCGTCAATCCCGAAGGACAATCGTTGCCGTTGACCTATAACGGAGAGGTTCTGCCGATAAACACCGACTTTACACGCACCATGAGCGGACAGATTGGCAAAAACATCGGCATACCCGAAGTCTCCGGCATCGCCTGCTCACGTGTCACACCCGGATATATATGGATGCAGAGTGATGAGACCGACAAGAACACCAACCCTTTCATCATCGCTACGGACGAGACCGGTTCGGTACTCGGAGCCAAGGTCACTTTTGACAATGTCTATCGCTGGGACTGGGAAGACATGTGCGGGGGCGTCTATGACAACAAGAACTACCTCTTCATCGGCGGCTTCGGCGACAATAACCACACCGATGGAGAATATTGTATCATCTATTTCGAGGAACCGGCTATCGACCCCGCCAACCCCGATGTCTCCGTTAAGGCCAAACGCATCAAGTTCGCCTACCCCGACGGACAGAAACACAACTGCGAGTCCATGATGTACGACAATATAGAACAGAAATTGTATATTGTCACGAAAGTCTATGATGACGTCAATCAGGTCTATTCACTGCCTTTCTCCCTCGACTACGGCGACACGCAGCAGACCCTCACCTACGTCTGTGACCTCGGCGTCAAGTCCGACATAGGCGAAGGAGAGTTCCAAGGGGCTACCCACCGCTACAAAGGATTCCATCTCGCTACCGCAGCAGACATCTCACCTGACGGCAAATATATCCTCATCAAGAACCATAACAACTACGTAGCCATCTATTCGTGGATTCTCTATTGGGAGCGCGTGGGTAACGAAAGCATCTCCGAGACCCTCAAGAACCGCCGGCCGCAGGTCATCGACTGCTATGAGTACGAATGGCAGGGAGAAGCCATCGCCTGGCGTGACAACAACACCTTCTACACCACCTCCGACTCCGACATAGACAGCGAACCGCCTATCTACAAATATGTCCGCGAAGGGAAAGAAGAAGGCTTCGCCTCAGCCCGTCCGGAGAAAAACAGCCGGAACACGCTCGTGCTCATCAACGGAGTGACCTATATCCGCACCCCGCGCGGTCTCTACTCCTTGGACGGCAGAAAAGCGGAATAACACGTTTGAGTGCCTTTTGAACTCCACCGGGGCTCTTTTTGAACTCCATTGGGCACAATAATGAGGACATACGCAAGAATTTTTCAAAAAAACTTGCGTATGTCATTTTTTTGTTGTACCTTTGCACCCGCTTTTATTTCAACCATTCACTCGGGACGTAAAACTTGTTTTGCGGACCGAAGAGCAAGGGGCTATTTGGTTTTGACAGCAGGTAGAATGGTTGTGTAAGCACGCCGGGCAATGAGGCAACGCCCGTTAATCTCGCTTCAAAATATAACTGGCAACACTTCTTATGCTCTCGCTGCCTGATCGAAGTATAGTAGATCGGCTTATTCGGGCGCAAGGCGCTTGAACGGGACATCGCTCCAAGCCGAGTCTGTGGGCTGAAGGATTAAGCGGTGCAGAAATTCACAGAATAGGTGTCGCAGGCTGCGATGCGGCGCCGAAAATCAAGCAGATAAGACGGTAGTTGGTGGCTTGGGTCTTGCTACCGGACGAAAATCAAGGCCAAGATAAGCGTGTAGAAAGCACAAGTATTCCTTGTTTGGACACGGGTTCGACTCCCGTTAGCTCCACTCGGTAAAAACGATTAAATTCTTCTTCCTCGGGATGTAAACCAAGCCATAGGCTGTTTGCAGACCGAAGAGCGGAGGCACAAGTTGCCCGTCCATTAAGCGGAGGCATCTGTTCTCCCTCGGGACGTAAAACGTGTTTTACGAACCGAAGAGCGCAGCATAACACGTAGCGTAATCGAGCGGCGCTGCCGCGAGTCACGCGAGTGTTAATGCAAGCAGGGGTATTAGCTCAGTTGGTAGAGCGCAACGTTCGCAATGTTGAGGTCAGGGGTTCGACTCCCCTATGCTCCACGAAAATCCGGCACACACCGGATTTTTTTATGGCTATTTTCTATTGGGCGTCAACTTTTTCTGCCATTTCTGTATAATATTGAGAAATAACGCATTACGAGAATTATATTATTATTTATTTAAATCAACAATGTTTTTTATGTTTATGTCTTTGAGTGCTTTTTACTCGTAGAGTTGTACAAATTGGTAGTAAAAGCTGTCTGGAAACTTGCTTACAGGCAGATTTTAGTAGCATTTTGTGCAAGAAGCAAAGCTTCTAAAGCACTCAAAGGGTTTTATCGGTTTTTGTTTATTTTTTAGTGGACAGTAGTGATATTGAGAAATTTTTTGCAGAAAAACTTGCATATATCAGGAAAAAGCAGTACCTTTGCACTGAATTACGTGTCAATCCCGACGGTCAACCGACAGTCAACCGACAGTCAACTATAACGTATAAATACCGAATAAGGCCCCTATACCGCCAAACAAAACCCAATTTAACCCTTTAAAACCTATCTTATTATGTCCGAAATTATAACATCATCCGGAATCGACTATGTCCGCGGAAAATTCAAGAAAAGAGACGCCGGCTATTTCTATGTCCGTAATGGTAAACAGTTCTACCGCGACCGCGAAGAGACCTACCAAAAGAACCAGTCTCCCCGCCAGAAATGGAACTCCGAGGCTTTTGCTTATGCCAACCGTGAATTAGCCCGTCTCCGTGCCACGCCCGAACTGGAGGCGCAGCTCCGTTCGGAATACGAAACCGCGGACCACCTCGCCTCAAACGGCAAAACCTACTCCACCGTCTGGGCATGGAAATTCAATTCCCTCCTCTACGACTACAAGCAATCCCACCCCTTTGTTTCTTAGCAAATCGCGCCCCTTTGTGTCTTAGTAAAGCGCCCCTCGTCCATTAGTATACCGCGCCCCTTCGTTCATTAGCCCGGCATCCGATGCCGGTTGTTTCGTCTTTGTTTATCATGCCTATTTTTATCTCCCCCTGCTTTCCTGCCCAGCCTTGCTTATCCCTGCTTATTCCTGCCTAAAATGGCCTATTCATGCAAATAAATTTGCATATGTCCGAAAAATATTGTACCTTTGCACCCGAATAGATAACCAGAAAGAAAAGAAAACTACTACAATGAATAACGAGAACCAAAACATTGAGTACAAAGAGTCTTGGCGCGATGAGTATGTCAAGTGGCTATGCGGCTTTGCCAATGCACAAGGCGGCAAACTCTATATCGGCATAAACGACAAAGGCGAAGTGTGCGGTGTGGAGAATGCTCACAAGTTGTCTGAAGATATTCCTAACAAAGTAGTTTCTTTCTTGGGTATTGTGGCCGATGTGAACGTTCTCCATAAAGACGGAAAGGATTATATAGAAATCGACGTGGCTCCGAGCGATGTGCCCATCAGCTACAAGGGAAAGTACTATTTCCGTTCCGGCAGCACATTGCAGGAACTGAATGGTGCAGCTCTGCAGAACTTTGTTCTCAGGAAGATGGGACGCTCGTGGGACGAGGTGACGAATGACCGTGCAGCACTCAAAGACATTGACCGTGAGGCGGTTGATTATTTTATCCGCAAAGGAATAGAGGCCGAGCGTGTTCCCGAGGACCTCCGCAAAGCCTCAACGGAAGAAGTGTTAACGAGCTTGGGCTTGATTGACGACAACGGCGGACTGACCAATGCGGCTGTTCTGCTTTTCGGCAAGAACCCTCAGCGCTATTATCCGAGTGCTGTCTTCAAGATAGGTCGTTTTGGCATCGACGAAGCGGATCTGAGGTTTCAAGATGTAATTGAGGGCAATATCCTGCAAATGGCTGAGCGCGTGATGGATGTGCTCAAAGCCAAATATCTGATTTCTCCGGTTCGTTTCGAAGGAATGCAGCGATACGAAAAACTGGAACTACCCAAAGAGGCTTTACGAGAGATTCTTTATAATGCCCTTGCGCATAAGGATTATACAGGGCCGGACATCCAGATGCATGTCTATGACAGCAGTATTGAGATTTGGAACGAAGGAGAATTGCCGGAGGGTTATACTCAAGAGACTCTTTTTGCCAGCCACTCATCCAAACCGCGCAATCATAAGATTGCTAATGTCTTCTTCAAATCCGGTTTTATCGACACATGGGGACGAGGCTTCCAGAAGATCCGTGATGGTTTTGCGGCAGACGGGATCCCGATGCCCAAGGTCGAGAATTTCTGCGGCGGTGTACGAGTGACTATTGAACGAACCGTATTCGTAAAACTGTCGGTCAGTGGTCAGACAGGTGGTCAGACAGGTGGTCTGACAAGTGGTCAGACTGGTGGTCAGACGAGAGAACGTGTATATGAATTAATAAAGACTAATCCCTATATAACACGAGATGAATTAAGTAAGGTTCTCGGAATATCTCCTTCTGCAATACAAAAGCACATTGACAAACTAAAAGAAGTTCGTATTAGAAGAATAGGAGGTGATTTTGGTGGTCATTGGGAAATAATTGAAAAATAGAATCGGCTGTCACCGCCCATCCATCCACCGAGCGATGAGCGGGAGAAGAGCGGGAGAAGAGCGAGAGATGACCGAGACACAAAACCGCCGAAAAAAGAAAAAATTGGCAAAAAGAAATGGGGAGAACATTGTATAAATATTTGGATGTAACGGGAGCGAAATGTATGGTAGCATATTCTAACCTGCAATTTACAAACGCATCCCAATTGAACGATCCTTTCGATTGCTCCCCATCCCTTATGGACTATTCCGATATTCCGGATTCCATGACGCATGGATGGATACCCAAAGAGTGGTTAATGGAGAAAGAAGAAAGTGATGCTCTAAATTTACGAGACGCCACTTGGCTGTGCAGCCTGTCGAAAGTCAACGATTCTATGCTGATGTGGAGTCATTATTGCGCCAACCATCGCGGGATTTGTATAGGTCTGAACATGGATGAAGTTAAGAAGAATTATCCTCCGATGTTTGGCACAATATATCTGGAACCGTTGGAATTTGAGGTAAAATACCAAGATATTGCGGAACGTCGGCCGTGTAACCAAGCATCATGGTACTTTCAATGGGAAACGAAAGACAAAAAATGGGAGTATGAGCAAGAGGTGAGATTAGTAGTCAAAGATCCTTCTGGCATGTATGCCGAACTAACGATGGAGCAAGCAGACCGAAAAGGAGAGATAGATTGGAGAGAGGTGCGCCACTACATGCCATTGAAAGGCGAATGTTTTGAATCTATCTATTTCGGCATACATGTAGATACGGAACTGAAGGAAAAAATCACCAATTATGCTCTTGTCAAACTAAATCCGAATATTAAAATCTACCAAATGAGTATAGATGAAAATGCTCTTCGTCTAAAACCAATTCTTGAGGAGATACAGATAGACAAGAACGCTCATCTCCCAATGCTCAAACCGGCAAAGAAAAAGTTTGTTTATAAAACATTTAGAATGTAAATAATATACCCAAAATGGCAAAAAATACAACGACAAACACAGCCGACATCGGCTTTGAAAAACAAATCTGGGAGGCAGCTGACAAATTACGAGGCAATATAGATGCTTCCGAGTATAAATCCGTTATACTGGGACTCATCTTCCTGAAGTATCTTTCCGATCGCTTTGAGGAAGTATATAACAAGTTGCTGCTTGATCCATTGGCGGATTTTGAGGATAAAGACGAGTACTATGCCAATGAAGATGAAGAAGGCAATAGTGATCCTGTTTTTTATGTTCCCCAAGAAGCTCGTTGGTCAGTTATCTCGGAAGCTGCACATACACCGGAAATCGGAACGGTCATTGACAATGCCATGCGCCTGATAGAAAAAGAGAATGCCCGTCTAAAAGGTATTCTTCCTAAAAATTTTGCACGGCCGGAGTTGGATAAGCGCCGTTTGGGGGATGTGGTGGATATTTTCACTAATATCCGCATGAAGGAGCATGGCGATAGCAAGGATATTTTAGGGCGAACCTATGAATATTGCCTTTCCAAATTTGCAGAGGCAGAGGGTAAACTTGCAGGAGAATTCTATACCCCTGCCTGCATCGTCCGTACCTTGGTCGAGGTTTTGCAGCCTTTTAATGGGCGTGTTTATGATCCGGCTTGCGGTTCAGGCGGCATGTTTGTGCAATCTGCGCGTTTCATAAAGAACCATCAAGGTAATATAAAGAATATTTCTGTATTTGGTCAAGATAGCAACCCAACGACATGGAAGATGGCTCAAATGAATCTTGCCATTCGCGGAATAGAGGCTGATTTAGGGAAATACAATGCTGATACATTCTTTGATGACCAGCATCCTTTCTTAAAAGCAGATTATATAATGGCTAACCCTCCTTTCAATCTTAGTGATTGGGGTGCTGACAAACTACAGGATGACCCAAGATGGAAATATGGAATTCCGCCTGCTGGAAATGCCAACTTCGCATGGCTACAGCATATGATTTATCACTTGTCTCCAGATGGGAAAATTGGTATGGTTTTAGCCAATGGTTCTTTATCTTCTCAAATAGGAGGTGAAGGGGATATACGTGCTAATATCGTCAAAGCAGATTTGATAGAGGGAATAGTAGCATTACCATCTCAATTGTTTTACACTACAGGTATCCCTGTTTCATTATGGTTCCTTAACCGTCAGAAAAAACAAAAAGGAAAGGTTCTTTTTGTTGACGCCCGTAACTTAGGATCAATGGTAACTCGTAAACTGCGCGAACTTTCAGATGGGGAAGATGGAGATATCAACCGCATAGCCAAAACATTCCGAGAATTTGAAGCTGGTACATTAGAAAATGAAAAAGGCTTCTGCGCTGTAGTAAATCTGGAGAGAATAGCAAAAGAAGATTACATTCTAACACCGGGACGCTATGTGGGAATTGCAGAGCAAAAGGATGATGGAATACCGTTTGAAGAGAAAATGGGAAAACTGACAAATGAACTTTCCGAATTGTTCGCTAAGTCACATGATTTAGAGGATGAGATACGGAAACAATTGGGCAATATCGGTTTTCCCTTTAAATAAAATGCAGGCTGGTTCTTCAATGAGAGATGATTTATTCACCCATAAAAACATTGAAGAATATGAAAGAGAAACTAATTTTTGAAATCAGTAATGCAATGACGGATGTCTTGAGTGTTGAACAGATGGCGCAATTGAATGGTGTTCTTTTGCAGATCATTAGTCGCTATAATATAAGCGATGATTCCGCCTTTGTACAAGAAAACACAACATCCAACGACCGATTACTTGACATTTTCCTGTCAGCCAAACAAGTGGAAGGATGCACAACTCCTACTATCCGTTACTATGGAGCAACTATCCGTCATTTCTTCCGTAAGATGCCAAAGAAAGTCACCAACTATACAACGGAAGACATCCGTGCCTATTTGGCGGTTTTCCAGCGGAAGCATAAATCAAGCAAAGTAACTATAGATAATATTCGCCGTATATTCTCTTCCTTTTTTGCTTGGTTGGAAGAAGAGGATTATATTATCAAAAGTCCGGTGCGACGCATCCATAAAGTAAAGACAGGAGCGCAAGTAAAAGAGGTGCTGACAGACGAGAATCTGGAAAACTTGAGAGACTCATGCGTCCAATTACGTGATATAGCCATGATAGACCTGCTTGCATCCACAGGAATGCGTGTTGGAGAGTTGGTAAAACTGAACAGGGAAGATATAAATTTTGCAGAGCGTGAATGTATAGTGTTTGGGAAGGGAAATAAAGAAAGAATTGTATATTTCAACGCCCGAGCCAAAATACATTTGCAACAATATCTTACAACACGGCGTGATCGTAACAAAGCCTTATTTGTCTCGTTGGCACGTCCTCATTACCGTTTACAAATATCCGGTGTGGAAACTCGCTTACGTAAAATCGGACAAGAGGCAAAAATAATGAGAGTGCATCCGCATAAATTTCGGCGTACATTGGCGACGATGGCAATAGACAAGGGAATGCCAGTTGAGCAGGTTCAGCGCTTATTAGGGCATGTCAAAATAGATACAACCATGCACTACGCTATGGTAAACCAGAATAATGTGAAACAATCACACCGCAAATATCTCAGTTAAATAATGCGAACGCACCTTACATATCGCTTATGTTATCGACCTCGTAGAAAAAATACGCGGATAAATGATAATTTAGAACAACAAGCAATAGATCTTTTCGATTACATGTTTCCTTCTATAACAACTGGAAACTATAAAATTGGTGATTGGCTGAAACCAAAACGAGGAATAGGACTGTTAACAAAAGATACTATATTGGGTGATGTGCCCGTTGTAGCAGGAGGATTGCGGCCTGCTGCATATCATAATAAGGCCAATACATTAAGTCCGGTCGTTACCATTTCTGCATCTGGAGCAAATGCAGGATATGTTGCATTATGGAATAAACCAGTTTGGTCTTCGGACTCATCCTATATAGATCCTTCACTAACACCTGATGTGTATTTTTGGTATGTGATGTTAAAAAAACGACAAAAAGAAATATTTGATGCTCAAACAGGATCTGCACAACCTCATATATACCCGCAACACATTGCAGAACTGCCTATAAAGCAATTGGAAAATGAGCAGATAATTAAATATACAGAACAAGTAACGCCATTATTTAAAATGATAGGCGATACAACAGAAGAAAATGTCAAATTAGCCCAACTTCGTGACACCTTATTACCCAAATTGATGTCAGGAGAACTCAAAATATCGTAAAACAGACTTATAAATTCTCATTTATGGAAGAGTGGAAGAAAGTAAAATTAGGCGAAATTACCAACATGAAGAATGGAAGGAAACGCCCACAAAGCAATGGTGTATTCCCTGTATATGGTGGCAATGGTATCATGGACTATACTGATTCTTATAATGCAGAAAATGTAATCATAGTTGGACGTGTAGGTGCGTATTGTGGATGTGTCTATAAGTGTGAGAGTAAATGCTGGGTGTCGGATAATGCAATTTCGATATCTGCAAAAGAAGTTGTTGATCCACTGTTCCTTTATTATCTCATGTCGACACTTGATTTACATCATCATCACATTGGCGGAGCACAACCTTTGATGACACAAGATATTGTCGGTGATTTTGTAGTGTCAATACCTCCATTGTCAGTCCAGGATCAGATAGTGCAGATCCTTTCTTCTTTAGACGACAAAATCGAACTCAACCGACGGATAAATGATAATTTAGAACAACAAGCACAGGCATTATTTAAGTCATGGTTCGTAGATTTTGAGCCGTGGGGTGGCAAAATGCCAAACGATTGGAAAGAGGGAACATTACTAGATATAGCAGATTATCTAAATGGACTTGCAATGCAGAAATATCCTTCAAAAGAAGGCTTTGTGTCTTTGCCAGTTCTTAAAATAAAGGAATTGAGACAAGGTTATTGTGACGACGCTAGTGACAGATGCACTTCTACTATATCTTCACAATACATCGTAAATGATGGGGACGTTATTTTTTCTTGGTCAGGAACATTGTTGGTTGATATTTGGTGCGGTGGGGTATGTGGATTAAATCAGCATTTGTATAAAGTAACCTCAAAAAGTTATCCGAAATGGTTTTATTTATATTGGACCATATCTCATTTAGAGAAATTTCGGCGGATAGCATCAGATAAAGCTGTTACGATGGGGCATATAAAACGAGGCGATTTGGAGAAAGCCAAAGTATTAATACCTCCTATTACCACCATAGTTACTCTTTCTAATCAAATTACTCCAATGATAGAAAATATTATTAATGTCAGGAAAGAAAATACAAAATTAGCCCAACTTCGTGACACCTTATTACCCAAATTGATGTCAGGAGAACTTAAAATATCGTAAAACAGACTTATAAATTCTCATTTATGGAAGAGTGGAAAGAATACAGATTAGAAGAATTATGCAAAGGGAGAGGAACCTATGGTATAGGGGCTTCAGCAGTTCCTTATGATAAAAGTAAATATACTTATCTACGCATTACTGATATCAATGATGATGGAACTATAAATAAGAAAGGACTCTTATCTGTAGATTCACCCGAAGCATGTAATTATGTTCTTAGCAAAAACGATATTGTGTTTGCAAGAACAGGAAATAGCACAGGACGCTCTTATTTTTATGATGGAACAGATGGAGTATTAGTATATGCAGGGTTCTTAATCAAGTTTTCTTTGGACGAAAAGAAAGTTAATCCGCGTATTTTGAAATATTACACGCATTCAAATAAATATTATGATTGGGTCAATTCTTTTAATACGGGTAGTACAAGAGGAAACATAAATGCACAAACTTATGGAAATATGCCCATATTGCTACCTTCTAGAGCTATTCAAGATAAGATTGTATCTGTTCTTTCTTCTTTAGACAACAAAATCGAACTCAACCGACGGATAAATGATAATTTGATAGCTGCATAATATGGAAGAGAATAATCATATGCAAGACGAAGAATACAAGGTTCAAACAGTTACTGACTATTTGAACCAGATCACAGGTATTCGTAATAAGTTGATTGCAGAAGGTCGTTCGGATAACTTGTTTTTCCGAGGGCAAAGCAATTCAACGTGGGAAATACGACCAAGTGTTTTCCGAGATTCTCTATTAAGTGTAGAAGATCTTATTATTCAACGAGCCATTGCACGTGCTCCCTATGAATTTGCAAATAGCAGCGCTATAGAAGAATTAACAAAATTACAACATTATGGTTTACCTACGCGCTTGTTGGATGTTACAATGAATCCGTTAGTCGCGCTGTATTTTGCATGTGCGACTGAAAATAATAATAGCGCAACAGATGAGGAAATTCCCGATGGAGTCGTTTTCTATTGTACTGGATATGGAGAGTATAGTAATGCTGAGGATATAAAAATTCTTGCTTCGTTAGCTAAAATTAAAATTGATGGAAATATTACATTACAACAGCTTGCAGAAAATTTAGGAATTAAGGATCAAAAGAATGCTTTAAATTTTATTTCTCAATTACAAAGGCATGTGTTTGTAATGCCACATTACAGCAACAGCCGTATAATTAGTCAGAGTGGCGCATTTTTATTAACAGGAGCTATCAATGTTACAGAAAACGAGACGGATTTGTGGCAAAGTAAGGTGCAAAAAAGCGTTTGTAATTTGAACTCCATTTTTGCAGAACCCATACTGATTGACGGAAAAGAAAAGCAGAATATATTAAATGAGTTGGATTTCTTAAATATAAATGAAGGCTCTTTATTCCCAGAATTAGAACATCAAATGTCACACATCAAGCACACCGGTATTAAAGGTATTCAAGAATCAATTCCAGAATTCATTAAATTTGAAGTGTTAAAGCAAATGAACGTTGTCGAAGATACTGAAAAAGAAGACTTATATTTTACACCATCAAAACAAGAAATACATAAAATTATTGAAAGATATATCAAAAACAAAGAACTTGAGGAACAGGTATACCAAATTATTGAAAGGAATACAATTTACCCTGATTGGAATATAAAAGCTGCCGTATTGAGTTCAATGCAACTTTCTATAAGGAAACTCCTACAGAAGCAAGAAATAGGAATGGCAAAGGAAATAGCTCATAGTATTGTTAGAAAAGTAGCCGAAATGGATTATATATGATGACATATAACGAAAATAACTACGAATATGCTGTGATAGCTTTATTTCAAGGAATGGGCTATCAACATCTCTATGGACCGGACATAGAGAGAGATTATTATGTTCCTTACTATGCAAAACAGTTGCAGCAAAGTTTGGAAACCATTAATCCCGATAAACCTTCTGCTGCAATACAGGAAGCAATTAGTAAGTTAAAGGATATTGATTCTCGTAATTTGGTTTTAGCCAATGAAACTTTTATGGATTATCTGCAACACGGAATAGAAGTTAGTTGGTTTGATGGTAAAGAACAAAAAAATGATCTGGTCTATTTAGTCGAATATGATCCGGAATTGATAAATAGAAACTCTTTTCTTGTTGTCAATCAGTGGACCTTTGTAGAGAATGAAACGGAGAAACGCGCGGATATAGTGGTATTCATCAACGGACTACCTTTGGTCGTTATCGAACTAAAATCTCCATCAAGAGAAGAGACGGACGCTTCGGAGGCATATTTACAACTGCGGAATTATATAACCCAGATTCCATCATTATTCGTGTATAACGCGTTCTGCGTAATGAGCGACATGGCAATCTCCAAAGCCGGAACAATCACCAGTTCGGAAGACCGATACATGGAATGGAAAACGAAAACAGGAGAGTACGAAAGCAAAGCCCATGCCGATTTTGATACTTTTTTTGAAGGAATGTTCCGCCGTGATTGGTTGCTTGACATCCTAAAGAATTTTATTTGTTTCTCTAAAGACGAAGCAGGCTCTGCCAAGATATTAGCGGGATACCATCAGTTCTTCGCCGTGCGTAAAGCCGTAGAGCGAACAAAATATGCCACACAGACAGAGAAGAAAGAGCATAAAGGGAAGATTGGCGTTTTCTGGCATACACAAGGTTCCGGCAAATCGTTATCTATGGTGTTCTATGCCCATCTACTACAGGCAGAGTTATCTCAACCAACCATTATTGTCATTACCGACCGAAACGATTTGGATGATCAGTTGTATACGCAATTCTCCAAGTGTCAACATTTTCTTCGTCAAAAACCGGAGCAAGCCAGCAGCCGTGAACATCTGAAACGGTTGCTTGCCGGGCGTGAAGCAAATGGCATCATCTTTACAACGATGCAGAAATTTGAAGAGTCTTCAGAAGCCTTGTCGATGAGACGCAATATAGTGGTCATGACAGACGAGGCTCATCGCGGGCAATATGGTTTTGAAGAGAAAGTGGATGCTAAAACCGGCAAGATATCTGTAGGTATTGCGAGAGTCATCCATAATTCATTACCTAATGCTTCGTATATAGGCTTTACTGGTACTCCTATCTCCTTGAAGGATCGCGATACACAAGAGGTTTTCGGTGATTATATTGATGTTTATGATATGACCCAGGCCGTTCTTGATAATGCGACCTGCCCGGTATTCTATGAATCAAGAGTTATCAACCTAAGATTGGACGAGAAAACCCTGAAAGCGATAGATGATGCATATGATCAATTAGAAGAAGAGGGCGCAACAACGGAACAGATAGAAAAGAGCAAAAAGGAAATGTCGCATCTGGAGGAACTATTGGGGGCTCCGGAAACGATAGACTCATTATGCCAGGATATAATACAACATTATGAAGAAAATCGTCAGTATGAGCTGACGGGAAAGGCAATGATTGTTGCCTATTCGCGTCCAATAGCAATGAAGATTTATCACCGTATGTTGGAATTACGCCCCAATTGGACAGAAAAAGTTAAAGTGGTTATGACTTCGGGTAATCAGGATCCCGAAGATTGGCATAAAATTATTGGCAACAGCCAATATAAGAAAGAACTCGCAAAACGCTTCAAAGACAATAGCGACCCGATGAAAATAGCCATTGTTGTTAATATGTGGTTGACGGGTTTTGATGTTCCTTCGTTGGCTACAATGTATGTATACAAACCGATGAAAGGGCATAATCTGATGCAGGCCATAGCACGAGTAAATCGTGTGTTCCAAGACAAATCAGGCGGTTTGGTGGTGGATTATATCGGTATTGCAAAGGCTCTCAAAGAAGCCATGCACGATTATACCAAACGCGACAAAGACAATTATGGCGATACGGATATCAAAAAGACGGCATTGGTTAAATTTAGAGAGAAACTGGAGATATGCCGTGATATATTTCATGGGTTTGACTATAGTGATTTCCAAACAGGCACAGATGCAGATCGGGCTCTTATTATAAAGGGGGGTGTCAATTTTATGATGTGTCCCGAAAAGGGAGATGTGCTTCGAGTTTACTTAAAAGAATCCTCTTTGTTGCATAGCGCGGTAACATTGTGCCGTAGCCTATTAGAGGAAGATGAACGATATGAAGCAGCCTTCTTTGAAACAGTGCGAACATTGTTAAACCGTTTGAAAGGTAAAGGAAAAGTCTCCAAAAAGGAGATTAATGCCCACATAGGAGAACTCTTAAAACAAAGTGTTCATAGCGACGGAGTAGTAAATCTATTCTCTGATATAAAAGCGGAGTTCTCATTATTTGACGCTGCGTTCTTGGAAGAAATATCCAAGATGAAAGAAAAGAATATTGCCATTGAGTTGTTAAAACGGTTGTTGG
The DNA here is from genome assembly GCA_902799185.1 of uncultured Bacteroidales bacterium. GTDB lineage: Bacteria > Bacteroidota > Bacteroidia > Bacteroidales > Paludibacteraceae > Colicola. The sequence goes on from CADBZO010000004.1 coordinate 47,005, forward strand.
CAGAAAGAGTACATCTGTATCAGAAAACCAATGTAATTCAGGCAGAGAAATTCTCGGATATGCTCAATGCATCACTCTCCAACTATTTGAAAGGGCTTTTGACGAACGAAGAAGTCATTCAAGAATTATTAAAACTGGCGAAGGAGATAGCAACATCCGAGGCACAGGGAAACGAATTGGGTTTGACGATGGAAGAAAAGGCATTTTATGATGCCCTGACACGTCCACAGGCCGTAAAAGATGTATATACCAATGAGCAACTGGTAGAAATGACGCATGAATTGACTGACCAATTGCGTAAGAATAGAACCATAGATTGGCAAAAGAAAGAAACAGCACGCGCAGGTATGCGTAGAATGATAAAACGTCTTTTAAAGAAATATAAATATCCGCCTGAGGAAGCTGACAATGCAATGGATATTGTTCTTCGGCAATGTGAACAATGGACTGATAATATTAGTCTATCAACCTCATCACAACATATTACACCTGATCAAAATCAAGAAAATCCCCAAATAAGACCTCTTTATCCTGACTATCGGGAAGGCAGCCTTCCGCTTTATTCCATCCGTGCAGCGTGTGGTTATTTTGGAGAAGGCGAGGAAGTGGAAGTGCAAGGATGGATTTCCGCAGAAGGTATCGGGCGGCTTAACGAAGATATGTTCGTTGTGCAAGCCGCAGGCAATTCCATGGAACCGCGTATCCATGATGGCGACTACTGCGTCTTTGAGCGATATAAAGGCGGCTCACGAAACGGGAAGATTGTCCTTGCGCAACACCGTGGATACTATGACGATGACAATGCCGGAGCCTTCTCCATCAAGGAGTATAATAGTACCAAATCTGCAGATGAGTACGGCAATTGGCAGCATGAGTCTATAGAACTCCGTCCGCTAAATCCTGCCTATAATCCCATCGTTCTCACGCCGGATGATATAGAAGATTTCCGCATCATCGGAGAGTTTGTAGCAACACTTTGACTTTTTATCTCCTAAAATAGTAGACCCCTTTTAACCATGCCCTGTCCGCGTAATTCTGCAAAAAAAAGTTGCTTTCAGGTGATAGATTTTAGGTCTTTTTTGACTTATATATGGAGGGGTATATAAATACGAATCTATTAACACAAAACACAACGGATAAAATATTATTAGATATATGTCCAAACAACTACAAATACGCAACTCCACGGCTGAGTTCTTGATCTTCCAAGCCGAAGACAAGGCGCAAGGCGTGCAGGTGTTCTACCAAGATGAGACCATCTGGGCTTCGCAAAAAGCCATCGCCGCTTTGTTTGATTGCTCAACAGACAACGTAAGTCTGCACTTGAAAAACATCTTTGAGAGCGGAGAATTACAAACGGAGGCAACAACCGAGAAATTCTCGGTAGTTCAAAAAGAGGGTAATAGAGAAGTTACTCGCTCAGTTCTCTTCTACAATCTTGATGCTATTATTGCTGTCGGCTATCGCGTTAATTCCCGGCGAGCTACGCAGTTCAGGCAGTGGTGTACGGCTGTGTTAAGGCAGTTTGCCATCCGTGGATATGTCATAGACAAGAAACGCATGGAGAACGGAGCTTTCATCAGCGAGGATTACTTCGAGCACCTGTTAGCAGAAATTCGTGAGATTAGGCTCTCCGAACGACGCTTCTATCAGAAACTGACAGATATATATGCAACGGCTATCGACTATAACCGTGATGCACCCACCACGCGGGAGTTTTTCGCCAAAGTGCAGAACAAAATGCACTACGCCGTACACGGACAGACGGCTGCGGAACTGATTGTATCGCGCGCCAATGCTCAGAAAGAGCACATGGGACTTACCACTTGGGAGAATGCTCCGCATGGGAAGATTGTCAAACCCGATGTGAGCATTGCCAAGAACTATCTCAACGAAGCCGAATTGGAAGACATGGGACAATTGGTCAACTCTGTTTTGGACGCCGCCGAACGTATGGCCAAACGGCATATCCCGATGACCATGGAGGATTGGGCGAAACGTATCGACATCATTCTGGAAGCCACTGACGACAGAATACTGACCGATGCCGGCTCAGTCTCGCATGAGTTTGCACAAGCTTTTGCAGAGACAGAATTTGAGAAATACCGCGTCATCCAGGACCGTCTGTTTGAGTCAGATTTTGACAAGTTCACTCTGCCGACATTGCCTTTTGAAGATCAAGAAGATTAACCCTACCCTGTCCGCATAACAAAAGTGAGCCGCCTTTCTGGGCGACTCACTTTTATCTCCCCCTCTCTTGAGGAGAGGGACGGGGTGAGGTTATTACTCTTGCATCAGCAGTTGCATAACCACTTTCGCAGAGTATGCAACCGGGGTGCCGGGGCCGAAGATGGCGGCAACGCCGGCTTTGTAGAGGAAGTCATAGTCCTGCGCGGGGATGACACCACCGGCGGTGACCATGATATCCGGACGGCCGAGTTTCTTGAGCTCCTCGATGACCTGCGGGATGAGGGTCTTGTGACCTGCCGCGAGGCTGGAGACACCCAGTACATGGACGTCGTTCTCCACTGCCTGTTTAGCTGCCTCTGCCGGAGTCTGGAACAACGGTCCCATATCGATCGTCAAACGCTGCGTTTAAGCGAGGGCAGAGGATATGCACTTGTATATATCCTATGCCGAGCGTAGCAGGGTCTCTAAGCCGTCATGCCGACAACTTGTTTGGCGGCTTTAATAAAAAGGCTTAGAGGTATATGGGAAAGGTACAGACTCCGTGCAGAGGCAGCCACAAACAGGCGGGACGATGGACATGGCCGGGGTGTATGCGTGGGAGCAGGGCACAAAAGAGACTCAGACCGCGCAAGGGCATAGAAGGAGCACAAAAGAAATTCGGGCGTCCGTACGGATAGCAGGGTCACGGTGGAGGCAGCCCCGCGCGCAAGGACTACAGACTTCGGCTAAGTCGGTGTCGCCGCTCAGATTCGGGCACAGGGCACACAAGGTTGGCTACGGAAAGGTGGGTAATGGAAAGGATGCAGGGAATGATCCAGAAAATCTATTGCTAACGAAAGGGAGGATATAACGCAGTTCAATATCCGCAATTTTTATGCTCACTCCACGCGCAGAAGAACTATCCCCTCGCACAATATATCTTCTTCTTGCTCAATAAACAAAGCCCTGAGCGAAGCGATGACCTTATTAAAAAGGGAAAGAAAATCAACAAACAAAGCCGTGAGCAGAGCGAACACCTTATTGGGGAAAGAAAATAAAAAACGATACCAAGTTACGATAGTTTTTTGACATAGGCAAAAATATTCCGATTTAGACGGAAACGCAAAAAACTTACGCATATATCATTGCAAAATCAAAACATTATTTGCTTATCTCGAAAAATTATTGTATCTTTGTGCTATCGGATACCGATTGACAATCGGCGGAATACGAAGAAAAATATAGTAGTGATACAATCACCGCGAAATGGACAAACATTTTGAACCAGAATAGAATTTCTGGAAACGAACAAAGGTGGGATGTCCGAATAGTATTCGGACGCAATGGACAAACGGCAGTTATTAATTGCGGATGTAAATGAGTGGCGGATTAAATCCATCTGAAACACGAAGAAAGAAAAACGCGGCACGGGTGTGTCGCGTTGTGGATTATTTAAACCAACCGTCTTCTTTGTTGCGAGCGCGGTAATAGTCGTTGCGCTCTTGCTTGGACATGCCTTTGGTATCTTTGTTGTACTGAGACATGCGCTCATAGTAATCAGCAGAAGCGTCTATGCCGCTCTGCCATGCTTCTTTCATGCCTTCCGCTGTATATTCGAATACCCTATAGTTATCTATGTGTAAAGAAGCCGCTGTTTGCGCTACATTCTGGTTCGTCCCCATAAATACAAACATAACTCCATGCTCTTTTAAGGCATCTATGCGGTCTATTACTGCGAAAATTGAATAGCGTTTAGAAGCATTTTCGAGACCATCGCTGATAATGGTAACAACTGCCGTGGCATTTTCAAGACTATCCAATTTGATTTTGAGAGAATCTAGTGAAATACCTATGGCATCCAATAACGCAGTGTTGCCTATTGGTCTATAATCATCGAGCAATAAATCAGGAATATTCCGAATAGTATCGCAGTCAAAGACATTCGTTACAGAATCGTTAAAAAACGATAAAGTGATATAATTCTGTTGCACAAGAGCATTTTGTTCCTGTGCGTTACGAACTACTTCCAAAATGCCATTATAACCTTGCACCGCAGCATCTCGAAGAGGATACATGGAAGCACTCCGATCTAAGATCACGATATTATAAATCTTAACAACATCGACATTTTCGTCGGTAGTTTGAGCATGTTGCTTGGCACAACCGAATAGAACGAAAACAGAAAAAATCAATAATAGAAATCTACTTTTCATGTGCGCAAGGTTTAATAATTTCATACGGAACAAAGCTCATAAAGGTATCAGCGGCAAAGCATGCGATGTCGTATTGATTATATACAAAAGTCAAACCTCTATCGGAAATAATGAAGTTGTTATTTGGCAGAATCGTGTCTACCAAAATTCCCCATGCCTTGTCGGATTGACGGATATGACTATCTAAATACGCAGAGACGGATGAAACATCACTCGCTAGGTTTTCTATAGAAATCGGTTCGCCAGTGTGCGTATCGAAGTAGCGATAGTAATAACCCTCTGTACCATGTGCGCCTAAGTCGTACCATTTTGTGTGACAATAATATCCGTAAATCGAATCGTCCAGATGATACGTACGCAGACTGATATAGTCGTTGTGCTGATACGCGTATATAGATTCAGTATCTTTTACGACCACAGCCGGATACTCATACAGCTTCTGCAAATCTGCGGTATCAAACCTTGCACGATTGCTTGTGGTGTCGTTCAAGAACTCTGCTACAATATGGTCGTGAATCTTTGTCCATGCTTCATTTGTTGGTAACGGACATTCTATGTCGCGATAGATCTGAGATGACATTTCAGGCATATCATCAGATGCAGGGAGTGTGATTGCACTATTGTAATAATAGCACACAAGCTGAGGGGTGTTATCTGCTTTATTGCACGCCACAAGTGCGAATGCTAATAGAGCTATTGAGAATATTTTAGATGTTTTCATTAGTCGCGATATTTCAAGGGTTTCCAGATATCTTCTCTTGCGTTTAACTCTTTAAGTGCTCGTTTGACGCGGTTAAGCATTTTGCCGTTCCAAAGAATCTCTTTGTAGGGATATATAAAACGCACACGGCACTTGTCTCCGTGACGATATACATTAAACTTTTCTATAGTTTCATTCCACAGAACCGGCATGTGAAACCGCAAGATGTGATTCGGATTCGCACGCTTGTTCGCCATCTCCTCGCATTGTTCCAAATAGGTTATAGGATCATCCGTCAAATCCGTATAGGGATATACCACGTGCACCTTATATTGACCATCGCGAATAACCAGTATACCCAAAGGTTTATCTCCTTCATTAAGGGAATATATTTCAAACTCTTTAGAATCCTTATCTTCAGCACGAACCTTTTGAAACTCCTCAAAGAGCAAATCAAGCAACCATCTTGTTTTCTCCTCGGTCGTCAACTCCGGATCTACAATAGAGCCGACCTGCTCGTGCAGAAAGCCTTTGATTGTAAAGCGCTTCTCTTTGCGGTTCTTATATAGGAAGCACGCCTCAATTAAATCCAAATTAGCAGGAACATCTTGCTCGTGATATTCCATTGTGCTTGTCTCTATGAAATGATATTTAATCATACACTTATCCAAAAAGTTTTTGAGTTTTTATTTTGATTTCATTCTCACGTCTCTTAATTTCGCCATCCAACCACTTCAATGCCTCATCGGGAAAAGGAGACTCAGATGAAGAAAGATTTGCCCCAGACTGAAACTCTACTGACCATTGGGAATTGGAGTCTACAGCATTATTATATCTTATTCGGCAGCGCGACAATTCAGCCCGAAGTTCATCAAGCTCCTTGCGCCTCGACCAATTCAACCAATCTATTGCATAGCGACTATCTCTTAATTCACACCGTTTTATTAAAATAGTATCTCCGAGAAAAATATTATCCGGTTGACTATTCTTCAAAGAATGACGATAAAACATTATTTCCTCTGCAACAAAATCATCAGTCTCTTTCGCAGAATAAAAAGCTCCAATTATATCCTCATATAGATAGACTACCTTGTAAAACCCTGGCGCATAATAGTTATACCTATAGCCCTGCAATAATGGTCTATGTTCCCAAGAATTATCATCTTCCAAATTGTAATCACAATTCTCCCTAAGTCTCCAATCTAGCATTATGTCATATGCAATCTTTCCGCTCCAAGAATATGCCTTAATATCATCTAGATTATAGTTGTTTTTCCTATAAAACGCATATTCTTTTGCTGGCAAATAAGTACCGCATTGAAAAGGATGATGCATCACTACCGATGAACGAGAAGACGATATGAACTCACTCCATTTACATTTATATTCTTCCCATTTACCACGCATTCTTTCCGAATCAAAATCAAACTTGTCATCGAAGAAGTGGATATAGTCTACCAGTGCAGAAGCAGAAGAAAACGGGCGCACTCGTCCTTCATGTACTTTCTGATGGCACGACTCACACAACGTAATTAAGGTGTCATCTGGATATTCCCACGGCAACAATGAAGAAACATACCCTTTGTGATGTACATGCAAAAATTCATCAGCGGCTTCTGCTCCACATTCCTGACAAGTATAATTATCCCTACGAAGTATCTCATGTCTGCGCGATTGCCATTCATTAGTAAGCAATTGCTCTTGATAAAAATTACTATACTCTGCGCTATATTTATCTGCTGATGCCACAGTATTTGGTGTTTATAAAGGCATTAATTTATACACAAGTTTTAAATCCTCAAGGAAACGTTCCGCTAAAGGAATATACATATAAGATTGTCTTCTGAAATCTATAAAAGCATTCACTTGCTGCTCTATTTCCTCCCATACATACGGGGTGTGTAATTCTTCTCTGTAGAGTTCCGTAAAATGACTAAGCAACTTACCATCATTAGAAATGGAATCAATTGCGAAATATTTACCCAATATCTCGTTCAAACTATCTGATAATGCTTCGCTCATGTTGTATGTGCTTTAAATGTAATTTTGCGACTGCAAAATTACTAAAAAGATTTGACATGTACAAGTTTTCGGGCGAGAAAGTGCGGAGAAAGTATATTTTGCAGGGAAAATACGAAAAAACTCGCAGTTAGAGGCTGCGAGTTTGGGAAAACCCGGGGGCTTCACCGACACTACGTTCGGGAGAGGACTTTCCGGGACAGGATTATTGCCAAAGGGTTTCTTTGTCCCAATCTGTAGGGAAACCCATAGCACTTATATCAGCATCGGGAAACTCTGCAAAGAGGGCTTTCAGTCGAGCAGGGAACGTTGTGTTAGGATTGACCTTCAGCAACAGATATTGGATGATGCACAATACATAGTACAATCGATCACTGCGTACCGGAGTTGATATGAACATGCCATTAACCTTACGCGGGAATAATGGACGGATACGGAGCGTTTTATTCCAAAGACGGCTATGGTGCGCGCATATATTTCGCACGTACACAATACTATGCAACCATGACTCAAACACACTATCGCTCACTCCATAGTAATTTGCAATCCTCCGTTTCGTGAGACTCGGTTTGAGCAACTTATAAAGCATTGAAAGCGTGCCAAAAGAAGTGACTTCCATCGTCATCCATGCCGGTGGAAATGCATCATCATACTTGCGTTTGAAAAGCAAGATTTGGTCATCGTCCGTTCTGTCTAACTCTGATTGCAGACTGACTGGCAATGAGTCCCGCGTGCTTGGTCGTACTGACAAAATTGGCAGCATCAGCAAACCAATAGATATCCACTTCATCCGAAAGCGTATAAGCCATTTGCGTACGGATGGAGACCTCAATCTTTTCCAACTCTCCGGCAATCAACTTGCGGAGGCGACTATCAAACTTATACAACGTATAAGCTTGCTCAAAGGTTGCATCGTTCTTGAAAGTATGCAGCACTTTGTCGCTCATCAACGGCATTAGGTAACTCTTCAATCGGAAATAACTAATCTGTTGCAATGTATGCAACGCTTTGGACTCATCCGCGAACGAAAGTCCATTGCCTTTGAGCAACGCTATCTGCTGCTGAAAGGATAGTGGTTTGTCGGTATAATTAGCCATATTTACAAAAAAGACTTACCCTAAGCGCGCTGATCTTACGGGAAGCGGGGTAAGTTTGTTGGTGCAAAAGTACTGCTTTTTTCTGACATGTGCAAATATTTGAAGCAGAAAATGCAGAAAAAGTGTAAAATTTAATAAAAAATTAACAAAAAATGGCAATTATGAACGAAAAACAAATGAGTTTGGAGCAAATGTGTGCGATGATTGAGAAAATGCACGCGAGTTTAGAAGATTTGGAAAAAGCCTTAAATGAGGGAGTTTTGGAAGGGGATGAGAAATGGATGTTTCCGGAAGGTAATTACACGGTCTTAGCGATATGGCTGCTGTATGATCCAAAGGCGCGGAGATTGTTTGCGGTGAACGAGCGGAAGAGTTGGGTTGAATTAGCGGAGAGACTGACAAAATACGTAGAATGGATGGTGGATTGGGATTGTTTACGAAGGAATTACACGCGAAAAAGCTTTCGAAAATAAAAATACAGCCAAGTTGTCCGCTAAAAACGGACAAGTTGTCCTCGCACAGGTCAAGGAAAAGCAGTAATTTTGCGGCGGAATTTCACAGCTAACGGCTGGCGCCAGCCATTTTAGTAACCAATAAAACAGTATTAAAATGGCAAAAGAGTATTATTGCTACCCCCGTGAGGGGTTTGTGCCGGAGGTTTGCACGCATGAAGGGCTTTATCTCGCACATGCACAAGGCACTCCATTCTGGCTGTCTGAAAAGGGCGATGTATTCATTCGTTACGCCAACGGGCGTTGGCACAGGCGTATCGTAGATACATGTGCCCGAAAAAGTTACAACACACGCACACCGAATGGTGTCATTAGAGGCAGGATATACCCGGGTGTGACGTACAAAGGCGTACACTACCGCGTGCATATCCTCATGGCACTGGCTTGGATCGGTTCCATTCCCGCAGGTTGGGAGGTGGATCATATCAACGGCGACATCAACAACTGGACGCGCGACAACATCCGTATCGTGACCGTGGCGGAGAACTACCGATGCGCGGTTATACTGCGGGCAAGGCGCATGGTGGCACGGCAAGACAATGATCCAAGCAAACTGCCGGAGAACATGTCTTCCGAAGAATTACTCCAATTGTTTAACATGTACAACGTAGCCGGTGACGTTTACGCCGGAGAATAATATGAACACAACGAATTTGAAAGAGTTGCGTGAGTTGCGCAACCAAGAAAAAGCTATTAAAGCACGTATTGACGAGATTTCTACCGAGGCGACCAACGAAGCCGTTGCCATCCTTGCTGAAAAGGGGTTGGAGAAAGGCGAATTTGAGGTGGAAGGCGTTGGTAAGTTCCAACTCCAGCGCACCGAGGTTTTCGACTTTGCCGATTACCACAAGTACCAACAGGAACAGGCGGTAAAATGGCGCGAGAATGCCAAGGAGAAAGTCAAAGAGCAAAATCTGGTCAAAGCCCGTACCGCTGTCATGAACGGATACGTGAAGACGTTCGTGGAGTTGTACCCAGACCAAGAGCCGGACGAGATCAAGCTGAAGGTGAAAGTGATAGAGTAAAGACAAAAAAGAAAAGTAGCAAAAGAATAAAAAGAAAATCGTAGTGGGGAGACTCTCTGCATAGAAAATACTCTCTCTGTAGTCCCCCTCGCTATTTTTAAGAAAATTTATGGAAGCTTTAGACGACATTTTGAGGAAACGTAGAAGCTGGGCGGTGATGGTGGACTTGCTGACACCCAACATCGCTCCGCAGTATGCACACATGGTGAAGCCGGCACAGGAGCAATGGAACGCTATTCCGTTGCAACGGCAGAGGCAGATTTATGTCACGCTTTGGGAGCAGAAACTACGCGGAGTGGCCATCAAAAATCATCCGTACTATGCTATCAAAGACTGTGTGCCGATGCCGTTCAACTGGAACGGTACGGACCACCTCAACAGTATGATGAAGCATTTTAAGATGGTCAGTGCCCGGTACTATGACCGCTACGGCATCTACACCGCCCAAGCCGCTGAAGCGTTCCAGTTGAATGATGTTAAACCTTTAAATTTCAAAGCAAATGGCAAGCAAAGAAACGAATGAAGCGTTTATGGAACGCATAATTAACGAGATTGATTTATGGCAAGAAGGAAACCGGAAACATCGAGCCGCTATGGTGGTATTCATGGACGAGAACGGGAAGAACCGGTTCCAAGCATTCTCGGACAACAAGGGCAAGAACCCGTGGCTGCGGTTCATCGGCATCATGTCAGGCGGTTTGGCGAGTTGTGAGGCTCTGTATAACAGCGCGGTGCTAATGGTGAAATTAGCAACGAAAATTCGTAACAGAAAGGAAAAAGAAAATGCTGCGGATAAGTAAAGAACAGGTGGCGCGGAACTTGGCAAACAAAGTGCCGATAGCCGATGACAAGACACCGATACAGGCATTGAACATACTTGTACACGGTTGGCTCAAATACCGGAAATACGGGAAGAAGTACTACTTTGCGATACACAACAGAGATTTCTTGTATATCACCGAAATACATGATTTAAGCAGTTATGCAGGGTGCGATTTAAGCCAATAAAATCGTTTTTTCAATCGTGATTAAATTTGCGGGTTCACATTTTTTGCGGGCTCGCATTTTTGTTGTACCTTTGCACCGTCGTTTGAGAGAAGGACAAAATCCGAGGTCTTGAACACGTATGAGATACGTATGAGAGACGGATAAAAAATATTTATTGTTAAACACTTAAAACCTAAACTATTATGGCAAAGTACAAACCTATTGACATGGTAAAAGAGTACCGTGGGAAGATTTGCGAACATTCGGACACGTATTTCCAGAAACGCGGACGCACGCTGTGCACCGGTCGCATCTGTGAACCGCGTGACTTGGCAAAAAAGCCGTACTCCGAGAAAGAGATTGTAACTCACACCAAGTTCCAGCAGACCTATGCTGCTATCAAAGCACTGACACCGGAACAAAAAGCGGAGTACAAAACCGCGTTCGAGGCGCAGAGCAAGTACACCTCATTGCGAGGATATATCTTCGCGAAAGAGTATGCGAAATTAGCGTAATACAAGCGGGATGCCATCCCGCGCAAAGAAAGATCATTAACCTAAACTTTAACTATTTTTATTATGGCAGATGTAGTTTTTGAGGACCCGATTCACCACATTTCGGGCAAGATTTCAAGAAAGTACCGGACCTGTTACAACTACCGCCGTTGGAGCGGGCGTAAGTACACGAGCATTCACGGAGACCGGACTACGCCGGTGAGTGCCGAGGAGAAAGCACGACAGGAGCGGTTCAAGGTAGTGCGTCTGGCGGCACGGAGCCGTGCGATGGATCTGAGCAAGCTGACCTACGACCAGATGGATTTCGTCGAGGAGCGCAAGACCAAAGGCACAGCGTTCAAGTACACGACCTACAAGGGTTGGCTGTTCGGAAAGGCGTGGAAATGCTACGACGAGAGTACGGGGCAAGTGAACATGCCGGAGCGGTTGAACACCGTGGGGTAAATTGTTAAACCGTTAAACCGTTAAATTGTTATGACTAAACAGCAGATTTATAAAATGGTAGCAACAGTGGCTACCGCTATCGTGACGTGTGTGGCGATTGCGCTGGGGCTGAGTTCGTGCAACGTGACAAGGACAATCACCACCCGAAGCGAGGCATGGCAGAAAGGCGACACAAGCGTGGTTATTCAAACCAAGACGGTGGAGACCTACGATGCGTCGAAAAAGGGGTTGTAACTCGCGGAAACAGCCGCGAGAACTAAACGGCAAAGAGCGGAGGGGAGCGGCAGAGATGCCGCTCCTTTTTCCGATAGACCGATAGATCGGGTTATCGAGAGATCGAAGGAAAAGACGAACCGGCATCAAATGCCGGGCTAATTGACGAAGAAAAACGCGCATGGATACGCGGAGCATAAACGCTACATCCGACCGATGGTAATTATAAATACGCGAAGCGTTGCTTTTCCCCCTTTAAATTTTTCGCGAAGCGAGTAAATAAAATAATAAAGAGCAAGAAGAAGATATATTGTGCAAAGAGGGGTATTATTCTGAGCGAGGAGAGAGTATAAAAAAAGCGGGCAACTATGAAATAGAAGCCCGCCTTTCGTTAGCAAGAGATGGATCATTCCTGCATCAATAATTGCATAACCACTTTGGCGGAGTAGGCAACCGGGGTGCCGGGGCCAAAGATGGCGGCAACACCGGCTTTGTAGAGGAAGTCATAGTCCTGCGCGGGGATGACACCACCAGCGGTGACCATGATATCCGGACGGCCGAGTTTCTTGAGCTCCTCGATGACCTGCGGGATGAGGGTCTTGTGACCTGCCGCAAGAGAGGAGACACCCAGTACATGGACATCGTTCTCCACCGCCTGTTTAGCTGCCTCTGCCGGAGTCTGGAACAACGGTCCCATATCGACATCAAAGCCGCAATCGGCATAACCGGTGGCTACCACTTTGGCGCCACGATCATGGCCATCCTGTCCCATCTTGGCAATCATGATACGGGGTTGACGACCTTCTTTCTTGGCAAACTCTGCCGTGAGACGACAAGCTTCCTGGAAGTTATCGTCGTTCTTAGTACCTGAAGCGTACACGCCTGAAATAGTTCTGATGGTTGCTTTATAACGTCCTACGACTTTCTCGCAGGCATCGGAGATCTCGCCGAGCCGTCAGCCCATTTCTGTACGGACTCGGTGATCTCTGCAAGGGCAGCCTGCACGGCTTTCTCGTCACGGTTAGCACGGAGTTCAGCGAGGCGTGCTACCTGTTGCTCACGCACGGCGGTGTTATCAATCTCAAGGATATCAATCGGGTCTTCGTGCTCCAGACGATACTCGTTGATACCGATGATCTTCTGTTTGCCGGAGTCGATACGCGCCTGTGTACGAGCGGCGGCTTCCTCGATACGCATCTTAGGAATACCGGTCTCGATAGCTGCTGCCATACCGCCCAGTTTCTCGATCTCCTGGATATGTGCCCACGCTTTCTCCATGAGTTCCTGGGTCAGCGACTCTACGTAGTAGGAACCGCCCCACGGGTCGATCTCCTTGCAGATCTTGGTCTCCTCCTGGATGTAGATCTGGGTGTTACGAGCGATACGAGCGGAGAAGTCCGTCGGCAGCGCGATGGCCTCGTCGAGTGCGTTGGTGTGGAGCGACTGGGTGTGACCGAGTGCAGCTCCCATCGCCTCGATACAGGTACGGCCTACGTTGTTGAACGGGTCCTGCTCGGTGAGCGACCAACCGGAGGTCTGACAGTGAGTACGGAGCGCCATGGATTTCGGGTTCTTGGCACCGAAAGACTTGACGATCTTCGCCCAGAGCATACGTCCTGCACGCATCTTGGCAATCTCCATGAAATGGTTCATACCGATTGCCCAGAAGAAGGACAGACGCGGAGCGAAAGTGTCCACATCCATGCCGGCGTTGACACCTGCGCGGAGGTACTCCATACCATCGGCAAGCGTGTAAGCCAACTCGATATCCGCCGTAGCACCGGCTTCCTGCATGTGGTAACCGGAGATGGAGATGGAGTTGAACTTAGGCATGTTCTGCGAGGTATATTCGAAGATATCAGCGATGATCTTCATGGAGAACTTAGGCGGATAGATATAGGTGTTACGCACCATGAACTCCTTGAGGATATCGTTCTGGATGGTACCTGCCATCTCCTCGAGTTTGGCACCCTGCTCGAGTCCGGCGTTGATATAGAACGCGAGGATAGGCAGCACGGCGCCGTTCATGGTCATGGAGACGGACATCTTATTCAACGGAATACCGGCGAAGAGGACTTTCATGTCCTCCAGCGAGCAGATGGACACACCTGCTTTGCCGACGTCACCTACGACGCGCATGTTATCGGCGTTGTAGCCGCGGTGGGTCGGGAGGTCGAAGGCTACGGACAGACCTTTCTGACCGGAAGCGAGGTTACGGCGGTAGAAAGCGTTGGACTCCTCTGCGGTGGAGAATCCGGCGTACTGGCGGATGGTCCAGGGACGCAGCGGATACATGGCGCTGTACGGGCCACGGAGGAACGGAGGGATACCGGAGACGTAGTCGAGGTGCTCCATGCCTTTGAGGTCCTCTTTGGTATAGATCGGCTTGACGTCGATGAGCTCCGGCGTCTGCCAGTCGGCGGTGTTCGGGCCAACTACTTTGCTGGCCGAAACCTGTGTAATGTCAATATCTTTAAAATTCGGCTTCATAACTTTTCAATTTTGAGTCAACAATTTTAGTTTTTCTTTTAGGTCAACAATTAAAGACAATTAAAGACAATTTCTTTTCATTGCTGGCTTGTCTCTTGAGTCGACTATTAAAAACAATTTAAGACAATTTTGATAATTGTTGGTAATTGTGGATAATTGTTGACTTATCTTTTGTGGTCAACAATTAAAGACAATTTAAGACAATTTCTATCTTCTCATCTCGGCGATGAGATGATGAATATCGGATAATTTAATATTATCTGGAATCTTGTATCTGAAGAATGAAACATCATTGGTTTCTGCATCGTAAAAATACTTCTCCACATAAACACTTCTGCCAAAGTTAATCAACAGACCTATCGGCTTTTGAGTAATCCTAAGGTAGTTGAATAACTGCGCCCTGTGCTCGGGAATAACTTCTTCTACGGCTTTCAGTTCAATGATAATATCCTCCTCTACAACAATATCCAAACGATAGTGCTTCTCCAACAACTGACCTTTGTAGAACACAGGAAACTCCACTTGGTTCTCTGCTCGCAGACCGAGCGCTTTGAGTTCCAAGCAAAGACATTCCTCATAAATAGCTTCCGAGAGGCCATAATGTAACTCCCGATGAACCTCATGTGCTGCGCCAATAATGGCGTATATCAGGTTCGCGTATGCTATTTGTTCTAATTCGGTCATAAATTAATTGTTCTTTTTTAGTTTTTATATGTGGTCAACAATTAAAGACAATTAAAGACAATTCGAGTCATTTTTTTTAATTGTTGGTAATTGTTGATAATTGTTGACTAAAAAAACTATAATATTGTTGACTTGTTAGTTATTTGTTTAATAGTTGGCTATTCAGTTGTTTTAACGTCTCCAATACGTTGCAGCGGACGTGGATGAAGTTCTGGATGCCGAGCTTCTGGAGATCCTCCATGCAAGCCGGAGCACCGGCGACGATGAAGAGCTCTTTGGCGTTCTGGAGCTTCTTCCATGCCTTCGGCGCGAGGGTTGCGTACTCGTCGTCGGACGAACAGAGGACGATGATGTCCGCTTTCGCCTTGCGAGCCGCCTTGATACCTTCGGCGATAGTGGCAAAACCGTTGTTGTCGATGACCTTGTATCCTGCGCACGCGAGGAAGTTACAACTGAATTGCGCACGCGCAATACGCATAGCGAGGTTACCGATGGTCAGCATGAACGCAACCGGCTGTTTCTTAGCGGCTTCGGTCTCCAAACGGAGTTGTTCGAACTCCTCGGCAGCACGAGCCACAGGCAAGGTGGGCAACACCTCACCCCGACCCTCTCCCAAGGAGAGGGAGGAAGAATTACCACACGAGGAACCGCAGCCCTCTCCCCTTAGGGGAGAGTTGGAGAGAGGTGTTTTGCACGTACAAATACTACTGCAAGCACCGGCGTCGGCTTTGATCTTCTTGCCGGCTTTCTCGGTGAAGTTCGGGAACTGGTTGGAACCGAGCAGCACCTCTTTGCGTTTGGCTACGTCGTTGAGACGCGCTTTGAGGTTTGCCGCCATGTGCTCCTGCACCTTACCTTCGGCTACCATCTGGTACATACCGCCCTGCTCCTGGATAGCGAGGAACTGCTTCCATGCCTCGGCAGCGATGGAGGCGGTCAGGTTCTCCAGATAATACGAACCGGCAGCCGGGTCCACAATCTTGTCGAAGTGTGCCTCCTCTTTGAGAAGCAGCTGCTGGTTGCGGGCGATACGCTCGGAGAAGTCGGTCGGACGCTCGTAGGTGATATCGAACGGCGTGACGGTGATCTCATCCACGCCTGCCAGAGCAGCAGACATCGTCTCGGTCTGCGTGCGGAGGAGGTTCACATACGCGTCGAAGATGGTCATATTGAAACGGCTGGTCTCGGCACTGACATTCATCTTAGCCGCATTGCGGAGAGCGGTGGTGAAGATAGGCGCTTTGTATGCCTCTACAATCTTTGCCCACAGCAGACGCGCCGCACGGAACTTAGCCAGCTCCATGAAGTAGTTGCCGCCGATACCCATGTTGAAACGGATAGCGTTGGCAGCGCGGTAGTTAGGCACACCGGCTTCGGTGAGCATCGTCATGTACTCGGCACCCCAAGCGAGGGCGTAAGCGAGTTCCTGCGTAGCATATGCGCCGGAGTTGTTGAGGACAACAGAGTTCACACCCACTACGCGGTAACCCGGCAGCGCTTTGGCGGCTTTCACCACCTCGGCGATCTTAGCCGATACCTGCTCACGGGTCAGCGGTTTGCCCTTGACGAGCATGTTCTTGATCGGGTCCACGTTGATGGAACCTACCATGTGCTTCACATCGTAGCCCATGCGGCCGTAGTAGCGCACGAGGATGTTCGCGAGCTTCGGCGCAGCGCAGGCGCAGATGGAGAAGTTGATGGCGATGCAGTCAGCGGCGATACCGTTGAGCAGCGTCTTGATGAAATGGTAGGTCAACTTCTCTTTGTCCAGACAAAAACCGAGGGAGTTGATACCCTTGTTGAGCACCTCGAGGGCTTTCTCGTTCGCCTTGCGTGCGTTCTTGCAGGCGCAGATGTTCTGACGGATAGCCCAGTCGTTGTTTGTACGCGTACCGCGGACGTAGGGGAACTGACCGGGGGCGGAGACGGTGGTCTTGAGCCCTTTCAGGTCCTCACGGCGGTAGAACGGCTGCACGTTGAATCCTTCCGGCGTGCGCCATACCAGCTTCTTGTCGAAGTCGGCACCTTTCAGGTCAGCGATGATCTTGTCCTTCCATACTTGCGTGGAGACCGGCGCAAAATCCGCCAACATGTTTACTTTGTTTTCTGCCATGCTATTAGTTAATTTAATGATTAATTAATAATGAATATCTTGTTTTTCGGGTGTTCTTCATAAAAACCGCACAAAGTTACAATAAGTTTCGCATATATGCAAGAATTTTCGCCAAATTCTGCTCAAAAACTTTATTTTTATCCGTTTTCAACGCATTGCGAGCCATTTTTCTTGATTTTTGCGTCCCAAAACAAAGAGAAGCGCCCGAAAGCACTTCTCTTTTTCACAATTTCTTATCTCACATACGTTCAAACGGCTATTTCTTGCTCGCGTCGTAGGTCTCGACGGTTTTTGTTTGGATTACCACACTGGTATCGCCTTTCTGCCATGCTTCGCTTCGGGTCGTTACCGTCCTTGTCACGTTGCAGGCTGTGGTTGTTAATTTGTTTTATATTGGTCAAGATTGGCCGATAGATTATTTATATAGGTTTAACATCTCAGCGAGGGACGATTTATGTCATTTTTTGTTTGTAACCGAATTCTATCAATAGTTCGTCGGCGAGGTATTCATCGCTGAAGCAATGCATGTCGGCTACTCCGTTGCTGATAAGGTCGTATGTTGTGGAATCATAGAACTTGCCCAATGCCTCTTCGTACGAAAGTCCCGCTTGCTCAGCAAAGAGTTTCACAATGCGAGCATACTTCATTTGTAATATGGTTGGATTAGCCTGCATGGTCAAAGTCTTTGGGAGGATTTGAAATGAAGAAATTTATCCAATACAACTTGAGAGGTAATACATATCTGATGATTCGGTTTCTTCTCACGCAGTTCGCCCAAAGCCTGTTCGCGTGTATAAATGCCTGAAAAATAGAGATCTATTGTGTCAAACACTTGATCGTCCGCTATGCCGCCCTCGATAATATCAAATTGTTCATGGGGCAATCCTTTGCGACAGGCAGTTATAAAATCCAACCACTCGCCATCATATGCAGAAAAGACTTTACGAGTACAATCCAGACTATCATCATCGAGCTGGTAGATGTTCATAATGGCTTTCTGTCCGCGTCTGATAAAACGCTCGCCGTAACGCTCTGCCTGTGCACGCAAAGGTGTGAGATAGAACCCGATGCCAAAATCAAGTCGTGGACGGGAGTGTTGCAAATCCGGATGAGGGATTTCTGTATATGAGGTGTGATAAAGAATCATAGCTGAACTCCTTTCTGCCGCATAAGCGACACTAAATCATCCACTATGTATTCCTTTGAGAATGAGTGCAAAACATCGTAACATGGCACAATATAACCATCTATCATACCTGCGTTCTGCATGGCATGATACACGTCCTTTGCGCTTTTGTTCAGATATGAAGCCACATTATTGACGCAAAAAATCGTGAAATTTAAGATTTTAAAATCCATATAACTAACTCTTTGCAACTTTCGGCTGCAAAGTTACTGTTTTTTTTTGACATTTGCAAGGAAATGGACAAAAAAAGCATTTGGGAAACGCGTTTTATATCTTTTTACGTTAAACTTTTTACGTTAAAACTAAATAGTTAAGATTGTTTTTCTGCGAAAAACGTTAAATGGTACGTGGCGGATGATTGATTACTTTGCGCCACTCAAAATGCCGTTTTCGGTATCTTCATTGTTGAGACGTTGCCAACCCTCGCGGTGTTTGGTGCCGAAGTCAAGATTGACGTTGAAATTGAGCATCAGCACTTGGCGATAGTTCTGCATAACGGCGGTATTGGCAGTCGGGGCAAGGGCAGACAAGTCCTTTGTGACGGTTCTGGAACCATGCGGCGAGAACGGATTAACCATCATAATACCAAAACCAAAATGC
>CADBZO010000005.1 GCA_902799185.1 uncultured Bacteroidales bacterium
CGCTTTCTATATGGGATGGCAGGGAAGGCTGAAAATCCTGTTTACCCGAGAGAAAGAAGGACTTACCGCCGAAGAAATGGCACCGATATACATCCCCGGATTCGGAGACCGCGGAAGTGTAGGCTGGGGATTGAGTTACCATTTAGGATGGAAATTTTAATCACCCGATTACCTGTCAATCCCGACGGTCAAACGACGGTCAAACGACAGTCAAGGCTAATATAAGAACGATGTTAGGCAAATAAAACACTATAATATTATGAACAAAACACAACTTTTGAATCGTGCGGCGGATAACATTCGTATCCTCGCAGCAGCAGCAGTAGAAAAAGCAAAGAGTGGTCACCCGGGCGGAGCTATGGGCGGCGCAGATTTCATCAATGTGCTCTTTAGCGAGTTCCTTGAATACGACCCGGACAACGCCGGTTGGGAGGCACGCGACCGTTTCTTCCTCGACCCCGGACACATGGCGCCGATGTTATACGGTCAGCTATGTCTGGCAGGCAAGTTCACGCTCGAAGACCTCAAGAACCTGCGTCAATGGGGTTCGGTGACTCCCGGTCACCCCGAACGCGAGATAGAGCGGATGATAGAGAACACCTCCGGTCCGCTCGGACAGGGGCACACCTTCGCAGTGGGCGCAGCCATCGCCGCCAAGTGGTTCAACCAGCGTTACGGCGAGATTCACAACCCGACGATCTATGCCTTCATCTCCGATGGTGGCGTACAGGAAGAGATCTCGCAGGGCGCAGGACGCTTGGCAGGACATCTCGGGCTCGACAACCTCGTCATGTTCTATGACTCCAACGAGATTCAGCTCTCGACGGGTTGCAGCGAAGTGACATCCGAAGATGTCGCTGCAAAATACAAGGCGTGGGGATGGTACGTGCAGGAGATCCCGGGCAATGACCCCGACGCTATCCGCGAAGCGCTCATCAAAGCGAAAGCCGAGAAAGGCCGTCCTTCGCTCATCATCGGTCATACCACCATGGGCAAGGGCTGCGTGACCGCCGAAGGCGAGAACTGGGAAGGCAAATGCTCGACCCACGGAGCCCCGCTCTCCAAAGCCGGTGCGTCCTTCGAAAAGACCATCGAACACCTCGGTGGCAACCCCGAAGACCCGTTCCAGATCTTCCCGGAAGTGAAGAAACTGTACGACGACCGCGCAGCCGAGTTGCGTGAGTTGTGCAATAAGAAATACGAGGCGTACTACGAATGGAAGCAGGCTAATCCGCTCTCTGCCAATGAGTACGAGACCTACATGTCCGGCGAAACGCCGTGCATAGACTGGAGCCTTATCCAGCAGAAAGCCGGTGCTGCTACCCGCAACGCAAGCGGCGTAGTACTCTCTTTCCTCGCGGAGAACGTAGGCAACATGATTGTTTCGTCCGCCGACCTCTCCAACTCCGACAAGACCGACGGTTTCCTCAAGAAGACCCACGCCTTCAAGAAGGGCGATTTCTCTGGCCAGTTCCTGCAAGCCGGTGTGTCCGAACTCACTATGGCATGCGTCATGATCGGTATGGCGCTCCACGGCGGTATCATCCCTGCCTGCGGTACATTCTTTGTCTTCTCCGACTACATGAAACCTGCGGTTCGTATGGCGGCACTTATGGAACTGCCGGTTAAGTTCATTTGGAGCCACGATGCGTTCCGTGTCGGCGAAGACGGACCGACCCACGAGCCTGTAGAGCAGGAGGCGCAGATCCGTCTCATGGAGAAACTGCATAACCATTCCGGCAAACCGTCCATGCTCGTTCTCCGTCCGGCGGATGCCGAGGAGACCACCCTCGCATGGCGTCTCGCTATTGAGAACACCGCTACGCCGACTGCCCTCATCCTCAGCCGTCAGGACATCGCTCCGGTGCCCAACGTCAACCTCGAAGGCTTCCGCAAAGGTGCGTACATCGTCTCCAAAGACGAGAATCCGCAAGTAGTCCTCTTGGCTTCCGGCTCCGAGGTTTCCACCCTTCTTGCCGGTGCCGAACTGCTCCGCGCAGAGGGCATCCGTCTGCAGATTGTCAGCGTGCCGTCCGAAGGTCTCTTCCGTGAGCAGCCCAAAGAGTACCAAGACTCCGTCCTCCCAAAGGGTATCAAGCGTTTCGGTATGACCGCCGGTCTGCCCTGCACCCTCGAAGGTTTGGTAGGCGAGAACGGCGCCGTCTGGGGGCTCAACTCCTTCGGCTTCTCCGCCCCGTACAAAGTCCTTGACGAGAAACTCGGCTTCACCGCCCAGAATGTCTATGAGCAAGTAAAGAAACTTCTCTGACCGCTTCGCTGAAGGAGTCATATTCCTTATTCTTTAATCATTAAAATGGACGATAATTTTGCTATACAACTCTTTGAAGGAAAGCGTGTCCGCATCGTGTGGGACGCCGAGGAGGAAAAGTACTATTTCTCTATTGTGGATATAGTACAGGTATTAACGGATAGTGCCGATGCCAAGCAATACATTAAGAAAATGCGCGCACGTGATCCGGAATTAGATTCCAAGTGGGGTACAATTTGTACCCCTGTTGAAATGAGAGCTTTTGATGGAAAACGGAGAAAAGTTCAAGCCGCTGATTTACAAGGTATTTTCCGTCTCATCCAGTCTGTTCCCTCCAAGAAAGCCGAGCCTGTCAAACAGTGGTTGGCAAAGTTAGGCGAACAGCGCATAGACCAGATGATCGATCCGGAACTGACCTTCCAAATGGCGGTGGAGGACTATCGCCGCCAAGGTTATTCCGACAAATGGATTAACGAAAGGATGCGCTCCATCGAAATGCGCAAAGAGTTGACCGACGAATGGCATCGTGCAGGTATTACGGAGCAGAAGGATTTTGCGATTCTCACGAATGTCCTCACGCAGGCTTGGAGCGGAATGACCACCGGTGAGTACAAACGCCACAAAGGTCTGACGAAAGAGAACTTGCGTGATAACATGACGAATGTGGAGTTGGCACTAAACACGCTTGCCGAAGTGACTGCCACGGAAATATCCCGCCAGCGTAATCCCAAAGGCATGGCTCAGAGTCGCCAGACTGCCAAAGAAGGTGGCGAAGTCGCGCGAAACGCCCGTGCGGACATTGAGAGTCGTTTGGGTCATTCCGTCATCTCGTCGGAGCGAGCTTCGGACCACCTCCGCCCGTTAGAAGAACGCAAAGCAGAAGAATTACCGTTCGAGGATAAGGAAGATAAATAGATTACAAAGGCAAGTGGCAGAAATGTCACTTGCTTTTGTTTTGGACGGACAAATCTTAATAATCGAAAGAGAGAGAACAAAAAAGAGAGAATTGCATCCTATTGGGCAAAAAACTTCCCGAACCCTTGCATAATTCAAAAAAAAGCAGTACCTTTGCAGCCAAAAGTTGCAAAGACATGAACGAGAAACGGTTAATTGACATATTTAATAGTATCCGCGACAGCGGTTTCTCGGCCCATACACTCCAACTAATTGACAATTATACCAACGATATACTTTATGGAAGAACAAATCTTGATCGATTCAATCAACAAGAGCATGCAGGACTCTGCTCTGGAGGCGCGCCTCTCATTGGGGCGTATATCGTGTGCTGTTACGCGCGAGCAAGCTTTGAACCAGGTCGCTTTTCTCCTGAACGCCAAGAAAGCAGCCCAAGCAACTGGGAAATAGACGCCAAACAAGAGGAAGTGTTGCAACAATGGGCGGAAGCCAAGAGTCTCTGGTTCCCTCATTCCGAGCAACTGCTGACTGCTCATTACGGACCTAAGATTGCACAACAAGCGGAAGCGAAGGTGTACTATCGAACCGGAGATACTTCTGTTATCAAGGAACGCACATCTATCTATGCTACTTTTGGCAAGGCACTTGAAGCTATCATATTGCATAATTCTTTGTTCCCAGAGACAAGAATGAAAGTAATCGGTTTTACGCGTGATTCGGATGGTCTTTTCAGAATAATTCTCACGCAGCAATTCATAGCGTGCAAACGCCTTGCTACCAAAGATGAAATAGATGAAATGGTTGCGGCAAAAGGTTTCCGAGACAACAAAGAAGGCGAGGGCGTGAATTATATCGGCGACCGTCTGTATTTGGAAGATATGCACCCTGCAAATGTTTTCATTGATGCCACAACTAACCAACCGACCTGTATTGATTGTATCGTTAAGTTTATTAAGAAAGAATAAATCGTCCCTCTCCGAGCGGTGCTTCCGAGCACGGTGTGAAAGGAGAAAAACATTAGACATAAAGACAAGCGCAAAGCGTTGCGCTAATTAAATAAAAACAAAGCATTACTATTATTTCGCGTTTACCGAAAGTGTAGCGACTAAAGGATATAAAACAAAGAAATAATAAGAGGCAGAACTTAAAATACAGGCAATCGCCTGTTGTTAGTTGTGCTTTCCATACAATAATAAGTGCTTACATATTCAGTGTGAGTTTCTTATGTATGGAAAGGCTTCTTGCTACACTGCCTTGGTAACGCGATAAGAAACTCGCACTTTTCTTATCGCCACGATTGATAGTTATGCGTAAATAAGTAATTAACTATCAATCATGCTATTTAATAGCCTTGAATTTGCATTCTTTCTGCCGATAGTGTTTCTGCTCTATTGGTTTCTGACGCCCTCCGGCACAAACGGACCGCGTTACTCGCTCTTCCGTTATTGGCACGTGAGCGAACAAACGGCACTGCGCATCCAAAATGCCTTTGTCCTTGTCGCCAGTTACATCTTCTATGGCTGGTGGAACTGGCGGTTTCTGTTGCTGATTGCTTTTACCTCCTTCTGCTCCTGGGCAAGCGGTCTGCTTATCAACACCTCTCCCCACGCCCTCTCCAAAGGAGAGGAAGCACGGAGGAGATTGTTTTCTCCTAAGTTTTGGATGATTGCCAATATCATTCTCAACCTCGGCATCCTCGCGGTCTTCAAGTACTATGACTTCTTTGTCTCGGAGTTCGGGCAGTTGTTCGGTATCAGCACGGATAGCCTCTTGCTCAAAATCATTCTTCCTGTCGGCATTTCGTTCTATACCTTCCAAGCCCTGAGTTACTCGATAGATGTTTACCTCCAGAAGATAGAACCGACCAAAGATATTATTGCCTTCTTTGCGTTCATTGCGTTCTTTCCGCAATTAGTCGCCGGACCTATTGAGCGCGCAACAAACCTCTTGCCGCAGTTCCTGCAAAAACGCACGTTCTCATATGACCAAGCGACCGACGGAATGCGCCAAATCCTCTGGGGTTTGTTCAAGAAAATCGTGGTAGCCGACAACTGCGCTACGTATGTGGACCAAGTCTGGGCGACCTACGACACTCAAACCGGCTCTACACTCTTGTTGGCAGCCATTCTCTTTACCTTCCAGATTTACGGCGACTTCTCCGGTTATAGTGACATAGCTATCGGAACAGCCAAACTCTTTGGCATCAAACTGATGCGCAACTTCAACAACCCGTATTTCTCGCGTGACATAGCAGAGTTCTGGCGTCGCTGGCATATATCCCTTACTACTTGGTTCCGTGACTATGTCTATATCCCTCTCGGCGGTAGCCGACCGGAGATCCCTGCCCACATCCAGCACCCCGACCGTTACAAGAAACTAATCATCATCCGTAACACGTTTGTCATCTTCCTTCTCTCCGGTTTCTGGCATGGCGCGAACTGGACTTTTATTGCTTGGGGTGCATACCATGCCATCCTTTTCCTTCCCCTCATCCTTCTTGGCAAAAACCGCAAATACACCAACCAAGTCGCCGAAGGACGGTTATTCCCCACATGGCGCGAAACTCTCCAAATCCTTTGTACTTTCCTCCTCGTCGTCCTAGGCTGGATCATCTTTCGTGCACCGCACATGCCAACATTACTCCATTATTTAGAGGGAATATGTAATTCCTCCATTCTGGCCATTCCATGGCTCATGACACGTCTTTACTATATTCCAACATTCATATGGATTCTTATCATGCTTATAGCAGAGTGGATAAATAGAAATAGCGAGCATGGCCTATATCTAAAAAACGAGAATAATATTTCCCGTATGTTAGTTATAATACTAGCAATTGTAGTAATGTATTACTTTTTAAAAGTTATCGATAGTAGTAACAACTTTATTTATTTTCAATTCTAATGAAAAAATTTGTTCATAGAATCTTAATATATAGTGGAATTATTTTTGGATGCACAGCACTATTATGGCGTATTCTTATATCTGTCAAGAATGATTACTGCATTCATTCTCATGAAACAGATGTATTTAAACAAATAGAACGCTTAGATACAATGTCTTCTCCAAAAATAATTATTATAGGTGGAAGTGGTTGCGGATTTGGAATAAGTTCTCCCTTACTTTATCAACATTATAATATGAATGTTAGTAATACAGGGACACATGCGGGACTAGGACTTTGTTTACAAATCAATTTGGTAAGAAATTACATTTCTACACATGATATCGTAATTGTAATACCTGAATATGAACAATATACAAAGTTATACTATGGAGATGAAACTGCTTTGCGCATATTAACCAGTACTAAACCTGAAGGTTATAAACAACTCTCCCTATTGCAGCAACTACATTTATATAAATATGTTCCTATGGCATTCTCTGATGCTCTTAAAAGTAAAGGTATGGGAACATTTGGCGACACGATACCCTATGCCAAAGAAGCAGTTAATGAGTATGGGGATGTCGAAAGATATGTAAATAGGAATCATCAAAATAAAGAGTGGAAGCCGAATGTATTTAGTGGGCTTATTAGCGAAATTCCATTCTTGTTTCTTGCGGAGTTTTATAAAGAATGCAAAGAAAAACAAGCGCACTTACTTATATTTCCACCTGCGTTGAGACATGAGGCTTTTAAGCGTAATGAAAATAAAATTGAGAAAATATGGGGCCGACTTAAAAAATATGAGTTACCAATCGTAAGTACTCCCTGTAACTATTGCTTACCTGATTCATTGTATTACGACACAGATTATCATTTGACATATGAAGGTGTTATTATAAGAACTAATAAACTAATAACTGATATAGATTCTTTGGGCATAATACCTTATTAAGTTCGCATATCTTTCATTTCATGCATTGACATTCGAAGCCACTCGCGCAAACGCGGAGACTGTATCTGCATAGTTTATAGGCTTTATAAGTCCTCCCTCTCCGCATGGCTCTTTAGTCTGTTGAATACACAAGGATGTGTGAATCTGTGAACAGGCGGAATCTTAATAATCGGCAATAACGTACACAAAACCAACAACGCACTCCCGAATGAGAGTGCGTTGTGGTATGGTTATAAACTGGATTTTAGAATTTCCATAAAATGGAGTATCTGTTCGCTTTTGCGAGGCTCAAAGAGAAGGTGCTCAAAATCACGCTGCTTGGTCTTTAGATCTGTATGAGTGACAGTTTCTTGCAGTTGTACCAATAGTTGTTCCTTGTTCTCTATCCCGTGGCGTTGCTTCAAGAATTCGTAGTCCGGTTTTGTGCGTTGCCATAAAAAAAGGACATCGTAAAAGTCACGCCCCTTTTGACGGGTCAAAAGAGCCGATAGTTTCATTGAAAGAAGAATGCTCACAGGAGGAACAGGAACGGGAAAATAGAAGCCTAAACGGCTGATTGTCGCCATTTCTCGCGGATAAACAATGCCTTGATCTTGTGCCTCTATCTTCATCAAAAACCGTTCTTCACGATGACCTGTTAGTTGAAGAGAGAAGAGTAGTTCCGGGAAATATACATTCCTGCGGAAGGCAGTCAGATTCGGATTCTCTTTATCACGCGGCTCAACCCTCAAACCTTGAAGCGTCAGATAGCGCATAAGACCGTCCGTCATTTGGATAAAATCCTCTTGGCTAAGGTTCTTGCAATCAAAATCCAAATCTTCAGAGAAACGGTCAATGCCGTGTATCAGCCGTAGGTTCGTGCCTCCGATGAAAGCTAACTTGTCCGACCATGTCGATTGAGAGATCCATTCCATTGCCAGACACTCAATATACTCCTTGAGCAAATGCTTTTGGAAGTTGGCATTGTTGGCAATCTGTGGCGGATAGAAACCGCGTATGTATGTTAAGTCAATCATATTCCGTATGTTTTGAGCATGAGTTTTACCCGCTTGGTTAGTACCGGGCTTCCAATGCGGCTGGCGTATTCTGCAAGCCGTTCCTTGTCTAACTCGTTTTGTATGAAATCTTCGTCCAGACGCAATTCGCGCATTTCTTCTTCCGTTGAATACTGCGGATAGAGATAAAGCAAATCGATAAGCGCCTTCTCCGGAGTGGCTAATATAAAGGTCTTGCCGTCGGATAACTGCTTTGGTTCGTAGCCCCAAAACAGAGAAGGTTTGATAGTCTGATAACTATAGGAAGCAAAGACATTCTCAAACTGCGCTGTTTTGCGCGTTGTAATACTTGTAATGGCTACCACTGCTTCCGGAATAACGCCATAGAACGATAAAGCGGTATGCAGACTGATATAGGATGGGGTATATATCTTCGATGCAATATAGCGTGCGTAATCCGGCTTGTTCACGTAATCCGCAAAGGCATACCATCCCTGTCGCAAGGGAACAATATAGCCAGCTTTTTGCCATCGCAGATAATTTCCACGCGGAAAGTCCGGGTGTATTGCTCTCACTTGTGCTGTAGAAAAACAAGCCAAATGATGCCACTGATTATAAAACGAATTATAGGTCATAATGTGCTAATCATTTCGGTAATGCACTAAAATTAGTGCGTTATGGAAACAAATCCGCTGCAAAGGTACTACTTTTTTCTGAGACAAACAAGAAAAAACGTAAAAATCTTCAGTCAAAGTGTCATTTTTTATGTAAAATTCTTCAATCAGTGCTATATTTATTCGTTTTTTTGTACTAGATATGGAGTAATATCAACCGGCTTGAGAAAGGCTGATTGACAGCAACAATTTAGCGAGGCGAACAACACACCAGAATCTTAATAATAGTACATTTTTCGGGGTTGGAATGGGCGATTTTTGAGTTGGTTTTCTCTTGGTTGTATCTCGGTCGTCGCTCGGTCGGTGAGGGCATTGATGGACACGCAAAAACAGCCGCCGGTGTCATGCGACCCGACGGCTGATTACTGAAGGAAAAAACTCCCTCTCCTTGGGAGAGGGTTGGGGTGAGGTGTGAGAACTTACTTCACTTCCTCTACATCCTCGATGTCAATGACTTGGTGGAAGCGGTCTGCCAGTTTGTTCAGTTTCTTCTCCACGCGGTTGACAGCCGCCACTTTAACCCAGTTGCCGATACCGTCGGCGATGATACCGAGACCTACCAGCCAAGCGATGGTTGTAGCCGAGATAGACGGATCGCAGAAGAAGCAGTAGCAACCGCCGCACATAGCCAGCACGCCGAGCAGGCAGAGTGCCCACCAGCGGCGGAAGCCGAGTTTCTTGTAGTTGAACGAATCCAGCATCAGGTTCAGTCCCTCATAGAACACCCAGAAAGCGAAGATGAACGGCAGAGCCACAGCCAGCGGAGCCGGCATGATGATGATTGCCACGCCGAGGAACACCTGCAACAAAGCAGCGAGGAAAGTCAGTCCGCTGAACGGATTGATAGCACGGAGAGTAGCCCACGCACCGAAGGTGCTGCAACCGCTGATAATAAGCATCAAGCCAAACGCCCATGCCAACGAAACGAGGGTGCTGCCCGGATAGATGATACAGAGCACACCCAGTACCACGAGGGCAATACCCGCGAGGCACATCAGAATTTTAGTACTTGTCTTCATAGATTTAAACAGTTAAAATGTTTGATATTCTAAATTAGGACTACAAAGTTACTAATTTTTCCGGAAATAAACAAATAAAAAATAGATTTTTCTTGCACATTCGGATTTTTTGTAGTAATTTCGGACTCCGCCACTACGTTTCCCCCGAAATTACGGTCGCAAAATCCTGCAAATGGCAAAATAAAATTCATTTTATTTGCACATTCGGATTTTTTGTAGTAATTTTGCATGCAAAACTGCAAGGCGTTATTTGAAAGAATGAGAAAGGAGAACAGAAAACAAAAAAGAGAGCCGAAACTCTCTTTCTGTGAACCAGCTGGGGCTCGAACCCAGGACCCCATCCTTAAAAGGGATGTGCTCTACCTGCTGAGCTACTGATTCAACGCCTTTTTTCGAAAAGCGGGTGCAAAGGTACTGCTTTTTTTTGACATGACCAAATTTTTTTGAATATTTTTATCAAAAAAGTGCTATTTGGGGGCTTTTAAGGTGAAAGAAAGTTGGTTTTTAGTCCAAAATTATCAAAAATTAAAGAAAATTATTAGAAAAACATAGATTTATCTTCTATATGGAAATAAAGTTAGAATATCAACGTAGAGAGACCAGCCAAGTGCAGGTCGGAAACATCTTTTTAGGATCTGATTTCCCTATTCGGGTACAGACCATGGCGAACACTTCGACCAATGATATAGATGGTTCGGTGGATCAGGCGCGGCGGTGCATCGAGGCGGGCGCAGAGTTGCTGCGGTTTACGACGCAGGGGCTGCGCGAGGTGGAGAGTCTCAAAGAGATTCACGCCCAAGTGCTGACGGCAGTGCCGCTGGTAGCGGATGTGCATTTTCAGGCGGACGTGGCAGACGCTGCGGCGCAAGTGGTGGAGGCGGTGCGTATCAATCCGGGCAATTATATTGACCCTGCGCGCAAGTTCCAACATATTGACTATACGGACGAGGAGTACCGCGCGGAGTTAGCACGGTTGGAGGAGCGTTTTGTGCGGTTGTTAGATATCTGCAAGGCGCACGGGACGGCAATCCGTCTGGGTGTGAACCACGGCTCGCTGAGCGACCGTATCATGTCGCGCTACGGCGACACGCCGGAAGGAATGGTAGAGAGCGTGATGGAGTTTCTGCGCGTTGCAGTGCGGCATGATTTTCAGAATATCGTCATCTCCATCAAGGCAAGTAACACTCGCGTGATGGTCGAGACGGTGCGGCTGTTGGTCAAGCAGATGCACCATGAGCACATGGCTTTTCCGCTGCACTTGGGCGTGACGGAAGCCGGCGAAGGCGAGGACGGACGTATCAAGTCCGCTGTGGGTATCGGTGCGCTGTTGGCAGACGGTATAGGCGACACCATCCGCGTGAGTCTGAGCGAAGCGCCGGAGAACGAGATTCCTGTTGCCCAACAACTGGTGGATTATTTTGCGGACGAGGAGTCGGTGCGATACGACGGCAGCGTAACCGCGGAGGTGCTGGATAATATAGGCGGTTACGCCGAGGTGCGCTATACGTCCATGGAGGAAGACTGGGAGACGTTCTGTCTGCAAACTGCAGCAGAGTGCGGTCGGTTGTTGTGGGACTACAAAGCACAGGAGCTGACAATTGTCAATCCGCATTTCTCAGAGACGAAGCTGAATTTCCTGAGCAAGGATATCCTGCAAGCCGCGCGCGTGCGTATATATAAAACGGAGTATATCTCCTGTCCGGGTTGCGGAAGAACCCTCTTCGACCTCCAGAAAACCATCGCTGAGGTCAAAGCCGCTACGGCGCACCTCACGGGTCTGAAGATTGCCGTGATGGGCTGTATAGTAAACGGTCCGGGTGAGATGGCGGACGCGGACTACGGTTATGTGGGTGCCGGTCGAGGCAAAGTGAGTCTGTACCGCGGCAAAGAGTGCGTGCTGAAGAACATCCCGCAGGAAGAGGCGGTAGAGCAGTTGTTGGCGCTGATTGAGAGTGACCGAGAATCCGGTACAAAGTGACAGATGTACGATTTAGAACAATAAAACTATGACAGAAAAAGAGAAAGACGAGGCTTTTGAATACGTGCTGGACAAAGTCTCCAGAAACGCGTTAATGAAATTGCAAATGGATCCAAATGACGAGCGGTATGTGTCTCTCGTCGGGTTCATCCTGGTCCATTTTTCCGAAACAAACACGGATGAGTATCTAATCCAATTAGCCCAGAGGTATCTGGCGCACGAGGACATCCGGATGGCGGAAGAAGAGGTGCGCGATATTGTGCTCAAGACCCGCGCTAAATGCGACCGCCAGCAGTTTGCTTTGGAAACGGCTTTTGACCAAATAGAGAACGACAATCTTTCCGGCGAAGAGGTTTATGAGAATCTCCGTCCTTTCCTGTCCAGATCAGTTTGAGTTTGCCTCACTCTTGTACCGACCGATGACTGTGAAGCGGTTAAGGCGCACCGCAGAGTGTCCTGTGGACAATCAAGGAGTAAGTGCACCGCGCGAGTTCGCAAGGCGAACATAGAATCCCTTAGAACCAAGCTATGACCGAGACAAGAAAAATCGCTAAAAATGACGTACGCCCTTGCGTATGTCATTTTTTTTGTGTAACTTTGCAGGCGAAAAATGCAATTAATCGTGCCCATTAGGGCTAAGAAAGTTGCAAAGACTAACAAAAATGAACTTATCAACGCTCATAAAACAATACTTTTCCACATCTGAGAATGATGTCACGATTGATGTGTTTGACGAGAAAAACATTTACGATGTTTACCATCGTGTCGTGAGTGTATTGACACAGCATTTAGACATTGAGACCACGGTGCTGGAGGCGATGAGTTATTGTTTCTACGAGATATTGGACAATGTGCTGACACATTCTGGCAAGGAACTAGGAACAGTTATTACGCAATATGACCTGACAAATCATATCCTTAGTTTCTTGATAGCAGATGACGGAATAGGTGTACAAGCCTCGCTTTCTGAGAATGAAAAATACAAGCAGATCTCGGAACCAGAGGCATTGAAAATCTGTATAGAAGATACCATTACAGATGGTAAGGGAATGGGATTCGGTCTTTTTTCGACTTCTTTGCTAAATAATCAAGCCGGCTTGTTGTTTGAAGTCCGTTCCGGCAATCATGCGATGCAGGTGAAGGATGGAAAAATAACCACTAAAGAAACTGAGCTTTGGCAAGGAACAATCGTCTATATGCAGTTACAGACTGACAAGGAGATCAATCCAGCAGAAGTGGTAGCAAACCGCACAGATGTTGCAGCGCAATATAGAGAAACTTTTTTAGAAGATAATGAATTAGAGGAGTTATGGTAACATTCAGTTTTAGAGAATATGGAGAAAATCTCGGCACGCGTCCATTAGGGAAACGCGTGCGCGAACAGTTGATGCCGTTATTGGAACAAGACGAGCGCATTGTACTTGATTTTACAGGTGTAAACGTGGTGAGCAATTCGTTTGCCGATGAGTGTATCGCCAAACTATTGCTTACCATGCCACTTTCCGAATTAAAAAGCCGCACCACTTTCCGCGGTCTAAATCCGATTGCCTCTGAGAGTGTCTTAACTGCCCTAAAAAGACGACATCTTGTAACGGCATAAAGCCCTGCGTAGTATGAGATGACGAATGCAACGACTGTGTAAAAGAAGAGAAAGACAAGAAGATGACATTAGCTAATCAAAATAAGATACAGCAATACAATGCAACGATTGCGTATCATGCGCAACCTATATTTGCGAAGTTAGGCTTTGCTTTCAACTTCAATCAGAATGTGCCTGTTACGAAAGAGGATATAGAGCACATGATTGAGATACTTAAATCTGCATCTAAAAGAAATATCGAGAACAATCCTTTCCTAACAGAGCAGCAGAAAGAAGAACAACAACATCAAATTGATGTTCAAGCGGATATGTTAAAACAATTGAGCGGAATGGAATGTGTTTAATGGTATTAGGCACTACTCCAACTTATGGTAAAATAAATAAAAATATAAGCGAATATGGATCCATTAGAAAATATGCATACTATAGAGCGTGCCGTATATACAATGATTTCTTTGTGTGTAGATTTCTCTGCCAAAGAAAGCATAGAAATTTCTCATGGAGAATTTGATTTCTATTTACCCCAAGGCGTTAAAAAATTGGGCTGGCCACAAGAAACATACATCGAAGTAAAGTATCGCATGGCATATGACACAATTACAAGATTAAGGCAATCATATGATAGAATAAAGCCAAAGAAACTTGTTGTCGTAGTAATGGGTGACGTGAATTATAAATCATATAGAATGCTATCCGACGTATTGCCAGTAGGGCGTGATATAGATGTGATGTCGTATAATAATTTAAAAGAGAAGATAGAGGCGATACCGAAAGAAAAGAATCCAAAGAACAAAAACGCATATGAAGAATGCGACATAAAATATCAAAGGGATAAAGAGGTTAGTGTGCTTGAAAAAGCAAAGGATGCTTTAAAAAACAACAAAGTTAGTGTATTTCTTGGAGCAGGAGTCAGCGCTTCTGCCGGCATTGTAACATGGGATTCTCTACTGGAAAAACTATGTATAAAAAGAGGGCTATCAAAAATAGATAGCGATATCGATAGTGTAGTAAAAGGAAGATATATCATAGACGAATATAAACAATCACAAAAAGAGATTCCTTACGAGTTTTATAAGGATATTAGGGAAATTTTATATGCTAATATCAAAACCTCAAATTTAATCTCATCAATTGCGTCCTTGGTTACTCAAGGAAATATTGAGAGTATTATATCGTATAACTATGACAATCTTGTAGAGCGCGAGATAAGAAATAAAGGAAAATTATGTTTTCCTGTATTTAACAAAGCAAGATCAAAAGAACAGAATTCTTTGTACATATACCATGTGCATGGCTATGTTTCACACGAAGAAGATGATGAATACTCTCCTATTGTTTTGGGAGAGCAAGAATATCACAAAATTTTTCAAGAGTCCTATAATTGGGGGAATGTCGAGCAGTTACACGCATTATGTAGAAGTACATGTTTTTTTATAGGTCTCTCTATGGATGATCCCAATCTTCGTAGACTTATTGACATTTCTATTGAAGGAAGTGAAGTTGAACCTGTACATTATGCTTTTTTACGAAGAATAGAATATGACGTACCTTTCATGGAGAAAATTATGAGAGGTTTTGGCATAAATTGTGTGTGGTATGATAATTACGAAGAACTGCCGACAATCATAAATGAGATGATGAATGCTGCGACGGCGTCCAACGCCAACTGATGGTTAAATGAAACCATCGTCCCTCTCCGAGACGTAAAAGATGGAGAAAGACAGATATAGAAACAAATTAAATCAGCCTATGGCATAAAACAACAGACAAACGACATACATAAATAAGCATTTGCTTTATTAAGGAGCCGTTCAATCTTCCACAAATTGTAATATGTGTCCGTAATATAGCGAATGTTCACACCGTGAGTGTGAACTTTCTGCATATATTGGCACATATGGGAGTGGAAGCCCGAACGACCCAATATAATACAAGCGAAAGTTCACACTTTTTTTTTAGAAACAAATTAAAATACGACATATTATGAAACACAAACTTTTTACCCTATTGCTCGCTGTAGCAGCCAGCATTGGAACCATGTTCGCCTGGAATTACGAACACGTCCAAATCGGCGATTTGTATTACAACCTCGATGCCACCAATCAAACGGCTGAAGTTACGTCGCAAAATAGTAGTTCTCCACGTTGGTCAACTACTATTACAACAGCCAATATCCCTGCTTCGGTGGAATGCAATTCTGTGACATACAGCGTCACAAGCATTGGAGATTATGCTTTCTATCAATGCACCGATTTGACCTCTGTGACGATACCCAACAGCGTTACAAGCATTGGAAAGGATGCTTTCCGTAATTGCAGCGGTTTGACCTCTGTAACGATTCCGAATAGCGTCACCAGCATTGGAGATGGGGCTTTTTATGTTTGCACCGGTTTGACCTCTGTGACGATACCTAATAGCGTCACCAGCATTGGAGATAATGCTTTCGCTTTTTGCCGTGGTTTGACCTCTATTGAGATACCCAATAGCGTCACAAGCATTGGAGATTATACTTTCTATGGTTGCAGCGGTTTGACTGGCGAATTGGTTATTCCCAATAGCGTCACCAGCATTGGAGTAGCTGCTTTCGCTGGTTGCAGCGGTTTGACCTCTGTGACCATTCCCAATAGCGTCACCAGCATTGGAAAGAGTGCTTTCGAATATTGCAGCGGTTTGACCTCTGTGACGATTCCCAATAGCGTCACCAGCATTGGAGGGGATGCTTTCCGTAATTGCAGCGGTTTGACCTCTGTAACGATTCCGAATAGCGTCACCAGCATTGGAGATGGTGCTTTCTATAATGTTCTCAATATTGTTTACTCAGGAGAAGCAATCGGTTCTCCATGGGGTGCAAAATACGTTAATGGATATGTAGATGGCTACTTAATATATAGTGATGAGTCCAAAACAGAGCTAATAGCATGTTCCGCGATAGCGATTAGTATTATTTCCATTCCAAATACTGTGACATCCATTGCAGAAAGTGCTTTCTTTGGTTGCAGTGGTCTGACCTCTATAACTATCCCTAATAGTGTCACAAGCATTGGGAAGAATGCTTTCTCTGGGTGTGGCGGTTTGACCTCAGTGACGATTGGCAACAAGGTTAAAACCATCGGATACGATGCCTTTCCATATTCTAAAATATCAATTATCAATTTTACGGGAACAATACAAGAATGGTGTAGTAAGTCGTGGTCTCCAACTGCTATATCAACTAACTATGAACTTCAGTTAAATGGAGAAGCACAACAGACGATAACTATTCCTGTAGATGTAACATATATGAGAAATGATGCATTTAATGGATGCAAAGCAACATCAGTTGTTTGGAACGCCAAATATTGTGACTTGTATACTGTTGCTTCATCCTCATCTTCAACTTCAACCTCGTCCACATACTACAATCCATTTGGAGGAGGTGTGAATTCGTTTGTATTTGGTGAAGAAGTAGAATCTATCCCTGGTTCTTTGTGCTACGGAATGAATATATCTTCTATAGTGATTCCTAATCGTGTTAAAAGTATCGGTGCATATGCATTTTGTTCTTGCAGTAATCTATCTTCTGCAACGATAGGAGATAGTGTATGTTATATTAGAGATAATGCCTTTGCTAGTTGTAGAAATTTGACTTCCTTATCTATCCCAAATAGTACAAACTGGATAGGTAACAACGTATTTTATGAGTGTTCACGGCTACTAACCGTATCGTTGGGAGATAATATTACAAACATCGGCAATTGTGCTTTCCAAAATTGTAGAAACTTAACTTCCATCTCATTACCAGATAGTGTTACCTATCTTGGAGGTGCTGTTTTTGCCGGTTGTGTCAATCTGGAATCTGTACACCTTTCTTCAAACATTTCTGATATTTATAGAGAAACATTCTCTGGATGCAATAAGTTAGCCTCAATCAATCTTCCTAACGGAATTACAAGTATAAGAGATGATGCTTTTAGCAGTTGTAGTTCTTTAACCTCAATCGTTATTCCTAATAGCGTCACAAGTATTGGGGGATATGCATTTTCTGGTTGTTCTGCATTGATATCAGCTGAAATCGGCAATGGAGTGAATAAAATCGGATATGATGCGTTTAAAGGTTGTAGCAATTTGCAAACACTAACTTTGGGCGAAAATATAACCACATATGGTAGTAGTGCTTTTTCCGATTGCTCTGCTTTAACATCCATATATAATTATAGAAAGACTCCGGTTGCATTAAGTGCAGATGTGTTTAAGAATGTTGATTATTTTGCATGTACGCTTTATGTTTTGGAAGGATCGGTAGATATGTACAAGTCTGATCGTTCCAGTTGGAAGGATTTCTTCTATAATATAGAACCAATTAGTGCAACACAAACTACTACGGGCAATGATATTCTAGTAACTCCGACGGATAATACAGCAAACATTGTATGGCCGCAAGTGAATGGAGCGGAAATATATGAATTGGTTATCAAAGACAAGGACGGCAATGTGGTCTGCACGCTGATTTTCAATGCACAAGGCCAGTTAACTTCTATCGCTTTTAGTGCTCCTTCGCGCAATAATGTGCCACAACAAACACAAACCGCAGGTTTCGCGTTCACGGTCACGGGACTGAATAGTGGCACAAACTATGATTTGGTAATGACATCAAAGAATAGTAATGGGGGAACGATTCAAACAAAAACTGTTTCGTTCACCACTACCGGTAACGCACAAAGTGTAGAGAATATTCTAGGTGGAAATGCACAGAGTACAAAAATCTTCCGTAACGGTCAAATCTACATTCTTCGTGGAGAAAAGACTTATACGCTGCAAGGCCAAGAGGTTAAGTAAAGTGACTAAGTGACGATGTACGATGTACAAAGTGAGCAGGCGGGCGCAGATTGAATTGCCCGCCTGTTTGCATTATAGGCGAATCTAATAATCGGGTACATTAGGCGGAGGTGGTTAGGTGCTCCGCTATTGTTCTGATTGTACTATTCTCATATCGTTCTCGGAACATGGTCCCGTGATGGTCGCGTTCTCGACACAAAAGTCGAATCACGTCGTCCATCCTCTCGGTCGGCTTAGGCTCCCCGCCAGCCTTCCCTTTTCCGACTGCCAAGTCAAGGCAGTCGTCCAGGTCCTGTCCTAATCCGTATATTTATACGGAACGATTACTACCTATTATAACATTTGTTCGGCGCAATTTGTGGAATCTTAATAATCGGATATTCGTTTCTGGCGAATATGTCAATAGTGTACAGCACTTGCCTCCGACTTTACTCGCAGATTACTCTTACTTGCCTCCGATAAGTATATTGTAAGCTATTGAAAATAAGGGATATAAGGAATGCTGTTAATCGGATGCATAATTTGCGAATCTTAATAATCGGCAATTACGGACGGGAAAGACATCCTACAGAGACGTCCGTAATGGTAACGAGATGCGAACGGGAATGACTGCTAATTATACACTAAATACACGCATAATATATGCTAAATCTATGAAAAGTTTTTTTATTTGAACTCTTTGTTGTACTTTTGCACCGTGAATGAAAAAATAATAGTTTTATGAAAGTACAACATTTCCCAAACACCCGCACGTTTACGTTGCGACCATCGTTCAAGGCAATCAAGCAAGTTGCCCGATTCGGTTATCCATACAAAATAGAGGTTGTTGGTCTCGCTTATGAAACGAGCACTACCACTTCCGAAAACACCGAATTGGACCGCGAATGGTTTGTAATCAGCGAGAATCCGCATGTGCTTTATTCCCGCCGTTTCGTAGAACAAAATTATGAGGAGGAAACAGTATGAGTTGCAGAATAATCCCCAAAGTGATCTTTGACAGCCTTTTGAAATATGCCCAAGAAGGCAATGCGGAGTGCCAGAACTATATCGGCTATTATATTATAGAAGGAGAAACACCGGATGATGTAGAGATCCACGAAGACCCGATTGAGCTGATTCGTCAGTCTGCCGAGAAAGGTTGGCCGGCTGCGCAGTACAACCTCGGTTTGCTCTATGAGCAAGGCTATTATGTAGAGGAAGATGGAACGAAAGCTTTTGAGTGGTATTCCATGGCGGCTAAGCAAGGCTGCACGGAAGGCATGACCTCTGTCGGAATGTGCTATTACCAAGGCATCGGCGTCAC
This sequence comes from uncultured Bacteroidales bacterium, assembly GCA_902799185.1. Classification (GTDB taxonomy): domain Bacteria; phylum Bacteroidota; class Bacteroidia; order Bacteroidales; family Paludibacteraceae; genus Colicola. The sequence continues at coordinate 19,408 of CADBZO010000005.1, forward strand.
GCCCGATTTGGACAAAGCGCTTGCATGGCTTAACAAAGCAGCCGTTTCGAAAGATGCTCGCGCCCAACTCCTTTTGGCGGAGATCTATGCCAAGGATAATCGTTGTAAAAACAAGGACAAAGCGTTGTTCTGGTTTTGCGAGGCAGCGAAGCATGATCCGATTCGCGATGCCGAACTGAAGCAGTTCGTGCTTGTGCCGCCGTATTATGACCAGTTACCGCCGGAGTCGATGTCTATCAACCTCCAAGATCTGCGCGTGGATGAAGAAGCAGATTGGTATCCGCCTTACCCCAATCCGATGACGGAAGAGGAATTTGCTGCTTTGTTAGAAAAAGCCAAGGCAGGAGATGTGCCCGCTATGTGTCATGTAGCCGACTGCTACAAAGTCGGAAATGGCACCGAAGTAAATGTGGAGCAACTGATCTATTGGGGCAACCGCTATTTGGATGCTATCCACGGAGAAACACCTCACGAAGAATAAAAATCCTTCTCCTATGCATTTTTTGTGTGGGAGATTTTTTTATTTGAAAGAAAAGCAGTACTTTTGCATCGTCAAAAGAAAAAGAAGTTTAATATTAAAATTTTTGTAAGAAATGGTAGATTTTAATGCAATTCAGGAACAGAAAAAAAATTTTGGAATGATGGTATTAGAGAATCCACTCAAAGAATGGAAAAGTGTATTTGGCTTTGGGTATGATGAGGATTTGAAACCAATTGAGCCAAAATCATGCTTGCCGGAACCCAAAGAAGGCGTGTATCGTACTGAATTCGATAAAATATACTCCAAACCGAAGCCAAATCCATACAAAGGCTTAAACGAAAAAGACAAAAAATATGTCTTTGAATTTACAGAACCAATTTGGCCGAACGATCATGCGCACATTTGCCATAATTTTTCATTTGGTCAAGTGCGAATAGATAAATATCCGCCTTATATCTATTCCACATTCAAAATCTCTCCTGCTGTGTATGATCAGGACTGGGTAAATGCTATTAATGAATTGGAGGCCATCGTAACGATGGGAGATATGAATGGTGTTTACACGAAGGAAGGAGCCGGCAATATATGTAACGGTCTGTTTTATCTTTCTTTCCTAAAATCACAAGTGATGGTTATGCCATTAAATGCCGCCTTTATCAAGAATGCTCAGCTTAAAGAAGGTGTTATTTCTATCGATGATCTTGGCGTGTATTGTCCTTGTTATGATTTTGCAGGTTGTATTCGTCCTGCTGTTCTGCTTGATTTGAATGCTATTCGTAACTTTGCATCAAAAGAGAAAAAGGATGTAAAAGAACTTTATAAATATACTTTGCTCAAATTGTTTGCCTATGCGTATCAAGACCCGACGAATACAATTGACGAAACAGGAGCCTTTGTCAAAAAGGAATGGAATCCTTCTTTCTCTTATGACGAGCAGGAAGCAAATGAGTTTGTAAAGAAATACTTACCTTAAGATGCAATAAAATACAAAAATAGAATTTCTATTTGCATATTTGCTAAAAAAGTAGTATCTTTGCAACGAATTTTGAGGGAAAACAATAATATAGTAAAACTTTAAAATCTAATAATAGGAGCCTCCGATACCTTAGTTCGGAATTGGTTATGGATAAGAATTTAAAAGATGCAATTGTCGAAGCTGTAAAAAAGAATGCTATTCATATAGTATCCCATGTTACTCGTAATATGACAACCAATAAAAATAATCATGGTCATATAAATGATTTTCAAAATGGAGTGCTTGAATCCTTGAAAACGCAGTACAATAACATATGGAAGAAAGAGCAGAAAAAAAACGGAAAGAAGTTTCATGATTCTATTGATATTCTTGGGAAAATTCCAGGTCGAAATTGTATTATTGAAATAGATGCCGTCCGCCATGACCAAATAGCCGCAAAATTTGTATCAAGACTTGCTTTGTGGGGATTGGATGACGAACCGATTGACTACGTTGCTATACTATATGATAGTACACAAAAGAGCGGTCCACAAAGCGCAAAAAAATATGTTGGGTATATACATGATATCTTAAAAAAAATTAATCCTGATTCTTCTCTCTTCGGCATTTATGTGGATGAAAATGAAAAGGTGGAAATATGGGATTTTGAAGAAAAGAAATATCGTATTTTGGGCGATGCGCATGATTATGATGACATGAACAAATGCGCAAGAGCTGCTGTTAAGCTTTTCATTCAGAATAATCCCATCACATTTACAGAATTACAAGAAAAATTTGGACGTATTGGCAGATACCCATCATATATCTTTCCCGAAGAAGGAGGAAGCAGAGCTAGAAAGATTGATTCGCCAACTGCAGACGGAAAGGACGTATATGTTTATTCTCAATTCCGTTCGAGTAACTGGGAACAATTTGTTGAAGTATGTAAGAAAAATGGAATCAGTATAGAATAGGTCATTAATCATAAAAATATTTCTCCATGAACCTCTCAAAATCACGATATGTAGCGTTTCGGCAATGTCCGAAATTGCTGTGGCTGAGTATCAATAAGCCGGAAGAAGCAGCTGAAGCGGATGAGTCGCGGATGGCTGCTGGAATAGCGGTGGGCAACTTAGCAAAGGGCTATTTCGGCGCATACCAAGAAGCGACAGTTGCCAAAACGAATGGCAGTTTGGATATTCCCGCTATGATTGAGCGCACGAAAACGCTCATGGCAGATGCTTCGGTAGATACGATTTGCGAAGCGGCATTTTTGACAGATGGCTGTTACTGCGCTGTGGATTTGCTGCATCGCGAAAAAGGAGGATGGGCGATATATGAAGTGAAGAGTTCGTCCGGAGACGATACTAAAGACCCGGATGAGGTGTATATCATGGATATCGCTTATCAGCGGTTTGTATTGGAGCAATGCGGAGTAAAAATCACCGGAACGTACCTGATGCGGTTGGACAGAAACTATGTCCTGCAAGGAAATTTGGACACAAAAGCGCTGTTCTATATCGATGACGAGAAGAATCCGGTAAGTGCTGAGTATCCGAAGGTGGCACCTAACTGCGCGAAAGCAAAAGAAATACTTTCCTTGACTACCGAACCGGACAAAGACTTACATGAAGGATGCAATGCGCCTTACGAATGTGCATTCAAGGCGTATTGTATGAAAGCACATAATGTACCTTCGCCAAGCGTGTTTGATCTATACCGAATGAGTTGGAAAAAAGCGTTGGAGATGTACCAAAACGGCAAGGTTAGTTTTGAATCTCTGCGAGACGAAAAGGCTATCAATGAGCATCAACGGATGCAGATAGAACGCACCTTAAAGAATATGGATTTTATTGACAAAGATACCATCCGCGCTTTTTTAGCAACGCTCAAATATCCCATTTATCAACTTGACTTTGAGACCGTTCAGCCTGCTATACCTGTTTATCAAGACACGCATCCTTACCAACAGGTTCCAACGCAGTACTCTCTGCATATTCAGCCTTCTGCTTTCGGCGAATGTGAGCATCTTGAGTTCTTGGCAGATGCCAGAAGTGAGAACCCTATGCGCGAAGTGGCGGAGCAATTATGCCATGATATACCGACAAATGTGATGGTCATGGCATACAACGCAAGTTTTGAGAAAGGTCGCATCAAAGAGATGGCAGAAGCTTTTCCGGATCTGCGAAACCATCTGCTGGCTATTCATGAGAATGTAGTCGATTTGCTGGTTCCTTTCCGTAATTGGGCATATTATCGTCCGGCTATGAACGGATCATTTAGTATCAAGAAAGTGCTACCGGCTCTTTTCCCCGATGACCCGACCTTAGATTATCATAACTTATCCGGCTGTGTGCATAACGGCGGCGAAGCGATGGATATCTTTCCGAAGATGCGGGATATGGAAGGTCAAGAACTGGCAGACACACGCGAATCGCTTCTTCGCTACTGCGAATTGGATACATGGTCCATGGTCGTCGTGTTAAGAAAACTATACGAAGTGTCCAAATAGTAAGACCCGACTTACCAAGCCCGTCTCATCAGCAGAAGCCGATGGGACGGGTTTGTTTTTTGTTCAGATACTCGCTGTCGCAAGCTTGGCGGATTTTGCTCAGATCTCTGCCTTCCGAGGGAAAAAGGATAGCGTTCACAATCTGCTTGCGGGCGATATTTTCTATCTGTCCGCCGGAGAAAGCATACTGCTTCGCGAGCATCAAGGCATCGTCTTCGCTGATTTCCGGCAACATAGCCTTCCAGATATGACGGCTTTCCTCTGCCGTCGGCTTGAGGAACTCTACTTTGTAGAGGAAGCGGCGATCGAATGCCGAATCGAGGTTTTGGGTAAGGTTCGTCGTGGCGATGAGGATGCCGTCAAGGTTCTCCATCTCCTGCAACAGGATATTCTGCATCGTGTTCGCCATCTGATCTACCGAGTGCTCCACTTTCGACAGACGCACGCCGAGCAACGCGTCCGCTTCGTTGAGCAGCAGAATAGGCGTGAGGTCGGATTCGCGGCATAGTTGACGGTAGCGCGTGAATATCTGCTTCACGTTCTTCTCGCTTTCACCGACGTACTTGTCGCGCATCTGCGACATATCGACCTGCATGATATTGCGACCTGTTTTGCGGGCAAGTTGCAGTACGGTCTCGGTCTTACCTGTTCCCGGCGTACCATAGAACAGGCACGCAAAACCTTTGCGCATTCCATGCGCCTCCAAACTATCCTGCACACGGCTGAACTCTTCCGGTGAGAGCAGTTTCTCCAGTTCAGACACTTGACGAGCCGTTTTGACGGGATAGAAAAGCGCTTTCGCGCCGATACCATCGGCATTGAGCACATCTCTTTTGGAACTCTCCATGATGTTCGGGCATAATTCGCCCATCAGTTCTTTGGCTGCGCGGTGCGACAAACACCATTCGTTTTCACTCGCCAGCTCATCTCCTGCCGGCTCCAGAATCCCTTTCGTTAGTAAAATATGTTTGTTTGCGCGGAAAAGACGAGCCTGCTTAAATCCGGCGCCCGAAGATAAGAACTCATGAATTTCATCCAGATCTAATTTGGATTGACGGTTGCGATAGTAAGCGCAGCAGACATGCAAAAGGAGTAGCCAATCCTCGTCTTTCAGTCCGTACTCATTGATTTGGCGGCAGAAAGAGAGATGTGGGTTGGCGGCAACAATCTCCGATGTGGTATTAAAAGCATCGACGTAATCGATGTCTTCACGGCGGAATGCGTTTAACGTAGAGATGAGTTCGTCCATCATCTCATCGCCGCTCATATTGCTATAGTCTTTCGGTTTAAGAACATGGTTCTCCCTAAGCGCAATGATGACATTGATGGGCACATAATACGCGATATTATCACGTTCTTTGTACTCGGCGACATATCTCCTTTCGCGAAGCACTTTGATATCCTCGTAGCAGGCGATAATAGCGAGATTAGTACAACCAAAGTGGCGCGAAAGATCTTTGGTTGAAATAGAACTATCCGGATACAAGTTCACAAACTGCGTAAGCAGTAATGCCTGTAACGGCGTAAAATTCAGGCGATTACCTAATTCGGACGCATAGATGGCAATCTCCTTTTTAGAAACGATGGTTTTGGGAGCACCTTGGCCTTCGCTAACGGAAGCAAGGTTTACCATTAAATCCATCAAACACATTTCTTTCAAATTTATATTTTTCTTCATAACTTATTTCCTTATTTTAAATGATTACTAATGCGATAAATTTATCCTAAACTTAGGATATTATAATTATTACAAATGCCCCTTAATACCAAAACTATTTTCAAATCAATAAATCAAAGAACACTTGTCATAAATTGGAAATAAGTATTTTAAATTACAAATTACTTTTCCTCTTTTGACGATGCAAAGGTACTATAAGTTATACAAATAAAAAAACGTAGAAACACAAAAAATGAGATGAATGAGATTTTTTTATTTTGCAATACACTGTACTTGGAAAATATCTCTCCAATCTATGCTAAAATGAAGCAAAAAAGCAACGAAAAGGCCGCGACTCTTGCATATGTCAAAGAAAAGTAGTAACTTTGCAGCGCAAAACAAAATAACTCATTCCATTGAGTAAAAATACGAAGTGCATTGAGTAAAATCATCGTTTCCGAGTCCAAACAGGCTGAGATGGCTATGGGGACTACGGAAAGCGGGAAGAAAGATGCACAGGATGTCACCATAAATGTCCTAGAAAATGTCCTAGAAACATCCGCATCACTTGCAAAATATTTCCAAGTGGATGCAAGGACTATTCGTCGTGATTTGAGTGCACTTCGATCGCAAGGCATCATCCGTCGTGTCGGACCGGACAGAGGCGGTCACTGGGAAATAATAGAGCAACAATAAAAGTATAAAATTATCCAAAATGAAAGAAAATTTTAATTTTTGGGGTTAATTTCTTGCATATTTCATAAAAAATGTGTACCTTTGCAACCGATTTGTGTACCTTCCCGTGCACAAAAGGAGTATTATAAATAAAATGTTCGATTTTACCCCCCCCAGAATGGGCGCAATATAAAGATAATCAACCTATTCGCAGTCTATTAGACGGCGCGTGACCGGTTTGGCACGTGCTGTCTTTTTTTGTCGTACGTGCGCTTGGCGATAAGCACGCGGAGAACTTGGGGGATTATGGGTAAGGCTTTTATGGGACACTACTGAAAACAAAATAAAAACAATAAAAACAAAATAATTAACAACCTAACACAACAAAACAAATGAAAAAAATCAAACTATTTACTCTGTTTCTCGCGCTGATAGGTGCGATGGGATTGAGAGCGCAGTGTAACCTCGTTGCCGTGCCCGACGCGACATCCGCCTACGAGCCGACGCAGATTGCGAACGGAGATTTCAGCGAATGTCCGTATATGGCATTCAAATACAAAAACGGCGTGGTTTACACAACCCTCACTAGTTTGTCAGATGCAACGATTCAGGAATCCTATCCTAACGGGATTAATGGAGGATGGAATACCACCGAAGATAAAACAATGGGTGGCAACTTGTTTGAGTACACCAATTCGATGTCAACCTACAACACGACGTTGAGCACCAATGGCAATAATGACGGTCATGGTTATTTTATCGAGATGAATGCCCACAAGCCCGCTACATTCTATCAAGACCTAAGCACAAATGGTAACGATGTTATCCGATGGTCTCTTCAGCACGCATTAAGAAAGATTTTCGATACCGATCAAACTATGCGCGTCGATGTCGGTGCGCCGGAATATGACACTGACGGAAACATTGTTACACCTGCTATGGGCACAACAGAGACCAAGATAAATGAAGCAACAAAAGCGGTTTACGAACCCACAGGGATAAGCGGAGTCAATGGCTATGGTGGTGATAACTTAGCAAAACTATCACTAAATCAGCATAATGAAGATGATGTGAAACAATGGCACACCGTAAGGGGTGTCTATGTCGTGCCGGAGAGACAAGCTGTCACGCGGTTTGCTTTCGTCGCTACGGATAATAATGGTGGAGGCGGTAACCTGCTGGATAACATCACCTTCTCCACCCTTATCGGTGACCTCTCCGCCACATATGGCGACAACAACTCGGTGGTCATCAAAGGCTATTGGGGAGAGACAGACACGAGCAAGAAACTCGTTATCAAAATCAACAACGAAGAAAAAGAGGTGGATATGAGCGGCGTCAGTGGTCAGAACTTCGTTATTACCATGACTCAAGATTGCTATGGCGAACGTCCCGCCTCCATTAAAATCTACCACAAGGACTACGAGACTGCCGCACGTACCATCTCGGTTAACTATCCCATCTCTGCGAGTGCGGCAGATGTAGTATTGGAGTACGACGGCAACGCGCATACTATTAGTCCTGCGGTGACAGTTCCGACAAGCGGCTATACCCTGAAGTACGGTATTTCTTATGGAGGCATCAGTCTGGACGAATTAACCTATACCACTGTCGGCACCTATCCGATTTACTATTCGGTAAGTGCTCCGGGTTATACGACCTACAATGGCAAAGCGACCCTTCGCATCACGAAGACGTTCTTCCCCACCAATATCCCAGTTACGCCTCCTACCCCGCTCACACTTGATTATGCCAAGCACAACCAGACGCTCGCAGAAGCCGGCTCTTGCACCGGCTACGAGATGGTATATGCCTTAGGTGAGAACGGCGAGAACGCTCCTACTACCGGTTGGTCCACCACCATTCCGCAAGGCCAGCAGTCGGGCAGTTACTATGTATGGTATAAGGTTTTGGGCGGCGAGAACTACGAAGACAGCAACCCCGCTTATGTCGTAGCCACCATCAAGGAGCGGGAGTCGCACACCGTATCATTTACGGTCAACGACCCGGCTATGGGTAGCCTCGGAGTGGGTTCGGCAGTTTACTCGGTGGATTTGGAGACGCTTGACAATGGCACTTTCGCACTACCCGACGGGTGGACCAACGACAACGAACGCCCATGGGTTGTAGAAAATCACACCCTCAAGAGCGGTAACGCCGGTCAAGATGGTACAACCTCTACTATTCAGGCTACATACAATTTTACAAAACCGGGTAAGATTTCATTCTCCTATCGCATTTCCAGCGAAGACTGGTATGACAAAGGCTACTTCTCCATTGATGGCGTTACTAAAATCAATGGTATCAGCGGTTCTTCCGATGGTACCTTTACGGAAAATGTCGATGCAGGAGAGCATACCTTCAGTTGGTCGTACTCCAAAGACGGCTCGGCAAGTAACGGCGAGGATGCCTTCTTTATTGACAATATCGTCATCTATGAATTCCGCACGGACATCACGAATACCACTTGCCTCACAGCAGATGACATTGAAGTGAAAGCCATTCCGGCAGATGAATATAACTATGACTTCATCAACTGGACATTCAATGATGTAGAGGTATCCACCGATCCTGCTTACACCATGACCGTCATACAGTCCGGAACCCTCAAGGCGAACTTTGCCGCCAACACGGACTTCGCAGGCAGTGGAACCGAAGAGGACCCCTACCTCATTCCCTCTCTGGAGGTATGGAATCTCTTGGCTACACGCGTTGGGCAAGGCAAGTCCTATGCCGGCAGACACTTCCTGCAAACAGCCGACATCAGCGGAGTAACCAACATGATTGGTCTGCATAGCAACTACTACTTCAGCGGCGTGTATGACGGAGGCGGACACACGCTCAATCTGAACATCAATGCCACCTCCGGCACCAATGGTGTGGGACCGTTCCGCTATGTGCAGGGCGCAACCATCAAGAACCTGAAGACTACAGGTACCGTAAATAGTTCCCCCAACCACCCCTCCGGCTTGGTGGGTATGATGAACGGTTCTTGCACCATCGAAAACTGTCTGGTGAATGTAGCTGTCAGCGGTACTTCTCATATGGGAGGTCTTATCGGCCACACGCTGGAAGCAGACGTTACGATTACGGGATGTGCTTTTATCGGCTCACTCTCAGGAAGTAGCGTTACCGGCGGTCTGATTGGTTGGGGCGGCGATAACAGCGGTAAGACGCTCCATATAAAGGATAGTTACTTCGGAGGAACCTTCACCGGTTCGGGTAAGTTCCACCCGGTGGGATGCTTCTGCCAGCCGGATAATTACACACGCATTGTTACCAACTCCTATTACAGTTTAGCCCCCCAAGGCATGACGGACGATGACGGCAACTCATTTGTCAAGGGGCTCTCAAACAAAGGTAAGTTCGCATATAGTGTCGCCGGCGATGCAGAAGTGACAGTAGCCCTTGGCGGTACCCTTACGGAGTATAACGTCAGCGGTATTACGGCTTCCGAAACGGGTATCCTATATAACAACGTGGTATATGGCGGAGAAGGAGAAACAGTAACATTAGCATTGTCCCATATCCAGAAAACCGACGCTGTTTGCATCGGCTATACAGCCGATAACGGCACCCTCTCCGGTAATGCCTTAACCATGGTGGCAGCAAACAGTATTATCAGTGCTGAATGGTCGTCCGGTGATATTATCCTCCACGGCGATGTAGCAGAGGACCAGATGCCGCTCATCAACATGTTGGCGGATGGTAATGCGTATGACGTCACCCTCGTTCGTCCCGTTTACCGCGATGGCAGCCACAACACCTTCTGCGTTCCCTTCGACCTTGACGAAGCACAGATAGCCGCGTCCGAACTGAACGGCGCACATATCAAGCAGTTCATCGGAGCACATATAGACGGCGGAGCCCTGCGGATTGAGATTAAGGAAGTGACCTCCATCCAAGCCGGCTATCCCTACCTCGTGAAGTACGACACGAACGAAGGGCTCCTCAACGAACTGCACTTCGAAGGTGTCACGGTGAAAGACGACGCACCCGCTAGAATCGAACTGGACGATGTGTATTACCAAGGTATCTATACACCGTTCACTCCGGGCGTTGAGAGTGCAGAAGATTTCCACCACCTCTTCGTCGGAGTCAATGACAAAATCTTCTGGTCCAACACCGACAATTCCCTCAAGCCTTTCCGTGCTTACTTCACCGTCAAAGCCACCAGCACCCCACAGGGTGCCCCGGTTCGCCGCGGCATGCCGGTGATGTTTGACGAAACGGAAAAAGCGAACGTCACAACCGGCATGGATGCAACAACAAGCAACGGGCAGCAACCGGTTAAGGTGATTCGTGACGGCCGGATGTATATCCTGCTCAACGAGCGGATATATACTGTGGACGGCCAATTGGTAAAATAATTAAAATAGCAAATCAATATAGCTTTATGAGAAAGAAGGTTTATTCAGAGCCACAAATGAGTGTCATATGCTTTACCGAAACGACCTCTTTGATGAGTGGCAGTACTCTTGGTAATCCGGGAGAAACCATCCCGTCTGATGATCCCGGCAACGCAATCTGAGCCCTCAAGAGAGAAACTGTGAACCACAGGCGCACAGCACACTCCTTAAAAACAGGAAAAAGTGGCATACACCCTTGTGTATGTCATTTTTTTGTACCTTTGCAGCCGAATTAACCAAGACGAAGTCTCAAACTCTCAAACAACCGATGCCAACCAATGCCAAGCAAATGCACAATTCGTTTTTTACCTCAATTCCACAGACAGAATAGACATCCTACAGGCTAAATAGATGCAGAATGAAGGCTATACGAAAAATATTTGGCATAAAAATCCTTTCATTCTTGCATATGTCAAAAAAAAGCAGTAAATTTGCAGGCAAATTTGCGGTGAACCGCGTTAAATCGTTATATTATTACATTAAAATATACTAATCTTATGCAAAAAAGTCCATTACAGATTGCCCGTCAGAGCTATCAGCCGAAGATGCCGGTAGCGTTACAGGGCGCAGTACGCCTCGTAGAAGGCGAGAAAACACAGTCGGTTGCAGACCAAGAGGAAATCCAAAAACTCTTCCCGAACACGTACGGTCTGCCGATTATTACCTTGGAACCGGTAGCTGAGTCGAAAGGCGAAAGTCAAAAGTCCAAAGCAGAGCCGTTCAATGTCGGCGTGATTCTCTCCGGCGGTCAGGCTCCCGGCGGACACAACGTCATCAGCGGTCTTTATGACGGCCTGAAAGCATTGAATCCGGAGAACAAGCTGTACGGTTTCCTCGGCGGTCCGAGCGGTCTGATTGACGGCAAGTACCAGGAGCTGACCGGCGCTATCATCGACGAGTACCGCAACACGGGCGGCTTCGACATCATCGGTTCGGGTCGTACCAAACTGGAAGAGACATGGCAGTTTGACAACGGTATCGAGATCTGCAAGCAGTTGGGCATCAAGGCGATTGTCATCATCGGCGGCGACGACAGCAACACCAACGCGTGCGTACTTGCCGAGTACTACCTCCAGAAGCAATGCGGCATCCAAGTCATCGGCTGCCCGAAGACCATTGACGGCGACCTGAAGAACGAGATGATCGAGACCTCGTTCGGCTTTGATACCGCTTGTAAGACGTATGCTGAACTTATCGGTAATATCCAGCGTGACGCCAACAGCGCGAAGAAATACTGGCACTTCATCCGTTTGATGGGTCGTTCGGCAAGCCATATCGCATTGGAGTGCGCACTCCAGAGCCAGCCGAATATCTGCTTGATTTCCGAAGAGGTAGAGGCAAAAAACATGACGCTCAACGACATCGTAGAGGACATTGTGAAAGTGATCGTAGCCCGCGCCAACGCCGGTCTGAACTTCGGTACCGTGCTCATTCCGGAAGGTCTGATTGAATTCATTCCGGCCATGCGTGTGCTGATTCAGGAGCTGAACGACATGCTCGCCAACAACGAGGAGTTCACCGGTCTGGACGGCGACGATGCCAAACGCGAGTATGTCAAATCCATGCTCACTCCGGCTTCGTGCGAGCTGTTCCGTTCGCTGCCGAAAGGCATAGCCAAGCAGTTGACGCTTGACCGTGACCCGCACGGAAACGTGATGGTCAGCCAGATCGAGACCGAGAAACTGCTGATTGAGATGGTACAGAAACGTCTGGCGGTTCTCAAGGCCAACGGCGAGTACAAAGGCAAGTTCTCCGCCCTCAATCACTTCTTCGGTTACGAAGGCCGTTGCGCGATGCCGTCGAATTTTGATGCAGACTACTGCTATTCCATCGGCGTGAATGCCACCCACCTGATTGCAGCCGGCAAGACCGGTTACATGTCGCTCGTGCGCAACCTGACCCGTCCGGCAGCCGAGTGGATTGCAGGCGGTGTGCCTATCACGATGATGATGAACATGGAGAAACGTAACGGCAAGATGAAACCGGTTATCCAGAAGGCTCTGGTGGACCTCAACGGCAAGCCGTTCCAGTATCTGCAGGCACACCGTGAGGAGTGGGCAGACGCCAATACCAGTTATATCTACCCGGGTCCGATCCAGTACTACGGTCCGAGTGAGGTTTGCGACCAACCGACCCGTACGCTGTTGCTCGAAAGAGGCAAATAAATGCAAGTGACCAAGTGACTAAGTACCAAGTACAAAGGAGTGTTTTGGGGCTTCTCCTGATAGTTTTCAGCATGACCCTGTCCGCCCAAGATTTTTCGGCGGATGGGGCATTGCTGAAAGCATACCTGACGGACGACATGCCGGCATGGAAAGCGCATATTGATGTGCGAAGGGACGATGTACAAAGTACAAAGGATTTATTGTACGAGTACGGGTATTGCGGGTATATCGTAGCGGAGGCGAAGAAAGACGGCAAAGAGACCTTGCTGCCTGAAGCCAAGCGGTATGTACAGCGTTTCCGCCGGCATACGGAGGCGATAAAGGGCAAGTTGCCCAAAGGGCATTACGAGATGTACATGAGTGCGGTCTATGTCTATGAGCTGCGGCTGCGCGAGTCATTCCATCCGGTCAAGTCACTGGAGCTGGCGCGTGAGGCGGTGAAGCTGGCGCCGGAGGACCCGATGACGCTCTGTTATTGCGCTACGGCGCTGTTCTACGCCCCGAAACCTTTCGGCGACAAGAAAGAAGCACTGGAGCTCTTTCTGAAAGCCGAGAAACGGTTTGAGGGCAAGGAATGGTATCACTGCTGGTGGCGGCCGGCGACTAAGATGTATATCGTACAGTGCTACCAGAAAGCGGGAAACAAGAAAGAGGCCCTGCGCCGTGCGCAAGACCTCCTGAGAGAGTACCCGGAGTACGGGTTTGTCACTTCGCTAATTCCAGCGCTGCAAGAATAAGCGGTGCTACGCCTTTGGGGTCGTCGTCCCGTACGCGCTCGTGGATATAATAGGAATAGGTGCCGTCCCGATAGGGGTTGCCGCCGAGTCCTGCTACTGCGCAGCAATCGGTCAGCGAGAGTGTCCCGTCATCGTTGAGGCGGATCTTATAGGTCTTTAAGCCGGACAGTATCTGTTCGGCTTTCTGTTTGTATTCGGGTGACAGGATTCCCAGCCGTGCGCCTTTGGCGAAGGCGTAGCAGTACATGGCGGAGCAGGTGGATTCGAGGTAGTTGCCTTCTTCTCCTGCGCGGTCTGGCACCTGGTACCACAGCCTGGTGTCGCTATCCTGATAGGTCATCAGTGCGTCTGCCACACGGCGGAGGATAGCCTCCAGTTCCGGCCGTTCGGGCAGGTCGGAGGGCATGAGTTCCAGCACGTCGCAGAGCGCCATGACGTACCACCCTTCGGCTCTTCCCCATGTCTCGGGGCTGCAACCGGTGATACTGTCCGCCCATCCCATACGGCGGCTCTCGTCCCATCCGTGGTGGTTGAGGCCGTTGGGTTTGAGCGTGTGTCTGTCCACGATGAGGAACTGGCGTGCAATGTCGCTCCATGCTTCCGGTTCGGGCTTCCACGCCGCATAACGGGCATAGAAGGTCGTGCCGGTGAAGAGTCCGTCAAGCCACATCTGGTGTTCGTACACCTGCTTGTGCCAGAAGCCGCCTTCGTCGGTCCGCGGCTGGTTGCGCAGCTGGTCACGGAGGGTCTCTATGGCAATCGTGTATTCGGGCTTGGGGGCTATCCCGTTGAGGAGAATGAGAAAATTGCCGCCCTGGATACGGTCCATGTTATAGAGGGACTGTTTGTAGGTGAGGATGGTGCCGTCCTGTCCGATGAACTGGTCTGCAAAACGCTGTGCGTGAGCCAGATAGGCGGTGTCGCCCGTAGCGGAATAGAGTTCCACGAAAGCGCGTGCCATGAGGGTGGGGGTGTATTCCCATTTGGGTTTGGAGGCACCGTCACAGGTCCATAACTCGGGGTTGTGCCGCATCTCGGAGCGGGCGATCTCTTCGGCAAAAGCGAGAGAGGAGTCTTCCGGTGCGCAAGCGGTCAGGATGACAGCCACGGCGAGAAGAAGGTAAAAGGTGATGTGTCTCATGTATGGTGATTTTTTGTATTGTGTACAAAAGTACTGCTTTTTTTTGACATACACAAATTTTCGTGTATTTTCTTGCGTATCTCAATTATTTTTTGTAATTTTGCAGGGACTTTTGGTAAAATAGAATCTATGCAGCCGATTGAGATTGCGGACATATTATCGACAGAATTGCAACTCGCCCATACGGGTTACCTGACGCATGCGCTGTGTCTGCAAGGCACGGCAACGCTGCTTTTCAACGGCGCGGCGCATCCCTTACAGCCCGGCGATTGTATCATTATGCAGCGCAGCGAATCCGCGCAGATAGCCGGTGCAAGTGAGGACTTCCGGACGATCACTGTCTATGTCACGCCGGAGTTTATCCAGATGGCGATGCCGCTCAGCAACTACGGCACGCGCGGACACATGATGCTGTTCAACGACCCGGTGATGCACCTCAACCCGCGGCAGCAGGAGCGGTGCAGAGAGAATATGGAATACGTGCGCACGCGCTGTGCGGAGAGAGACCACCGGTTTTATCTGGACTTGACACTCAATGCCGTGCAGGGCATGATCATTGATTTTTTTGATTTCCACGCGGAGATCTACGACGAGAAGAACGACCTGAGCCACCCGAACGCGCACCTCATGAACCGTTTTATTGAGATGCTGGAGCGCGGCGAGTACCGCACGCACCGTGACATCGCCTACTATGCCGACAAACTGTGCGTCACGCCCAAATATCTCTCCGAGACCTGCAAAAGTATCAGCGGCTGTGGCGCAGCGTACTGGATCAACCGCTATACTTCGGTAGAAATATCCCGCCTTCTCCGGGACCGTTCCTTGACTCTCGCCGACATCGCGTTCCGTTTCGATTTCTCTTCCACGGCTTATCTGAGCCGTTACATCCGCCAGAACCTCGGCGTCTCCGCCTCCGAGATAAGAGGAGGGGATAAGTAATTTCTGCTTTTTCGGCGAATTGTGTATCATTTGCCGTAAATTGTGTAATGGATATATCAGGAAATTGTTGTACCTTTGTCGTCGGAATTGGAGATCAATGACCTCGTTGCAATGCAACTCGTATAATTGTCTCAATTCCTCCTCTCCCCACCGGACGCGCTACGTTAGCGTCCGTCGGGGCTCAATGTTAATTAATAAACCCATATATCATATGCAAAACTTTGATTACCAAACACCTACACGCTTGATTTTTGGTGAAGGCGTAGTAACGAAACTGCCGAAAGTGATGAGCGCATTCGGCAAGAAAATCCTCCTGACATACGGAGGAGGCAGTATTAAGAAGATTCCGGCTTTTAGAGGTAAAACGGGCAGCCTGTATGACTACGTGCATGAGGCACTCAAGGACTTTGAGATTGTCGAACTGAGCGGTATTCAGCCGAACCCGAAATACAATCCTTCGGTGCTGGACGGCGTGCGGCTGTGCAAAGAGCACAAAGTGGATGTCATTCTTTCTGTTGGTGGCGGAAGTGTGCTGGACTGCTCCAAGGCGATTGCTGCCGGTGCCTGCTATGACGGCGACCCGTGGGACCTCATTTCCTACAAGGTCAAAGCCCAGGCAGCCCTGCCGATAGTGGATATTATCACGCTGGCAGCCACCGGCAGCGAGTACGACTGCGGCGGTGTGATCTCCCGTACGGAGACCAATGACAAAATCGGTTATATGGACCGCCACTTATTCCCTGCCGTTTCGTTCCTTGATCCGACCTATACGTTCTCGGTCAGCAAGAAACAGACCGCAGCAGGTATCGCTGACGCGATGAACCACACCATCGAGCAGTATTTTGCGGAGGACACGACATTGCTCAACGACGGTTTCTGCGAGTCCATGCTGCGTTCGCTCATGGAGAACGGCCGCAAGTGTATCGCTAACCCGGAAGACTACAAAGCCCGCGCGGAGATGATGCTCGCCTGCACCTACGGATGCAACGGCATTCTGGCACTCGGCAACAGTGAGTCAGGCTGGCCCTGCCACGGCATCGAGCACGCCCTCTCTGCCTATTACGACATCACCCACGGCGAAGGCTTGGCAATCATCACACCGCGTTGGATGAAACATATCCTCAATGAGCACACCCTGCCGCGGTTCGTCAAGTACGGAATCAATGTCTTTGATATCGACCCTTCGCTGACCCAATGGGAGATTGCTAACAAGGCCATCGAAGCGACTTACGCATTCTTTGAGTCTATTAACATCCCGATGCACCTGCGCGAAGTAGGTATCGACGAGAGCCGCTTGGACGAGATGGCGCATCATATCGCCGTCAACGAAGGACTGGAGAACGCCTATGCGCCGCTGACGGAGCAGGATATTAAACAAATCTTAATTGACAGTTTGTAATTTTGTAATATGGAAGAATTTCGTGTAGATCCGCGGGTGACGACACCCGAAGCGCAGGCGGCGTATATAGAGCAGGGCCGCAAACTGTTTGCATTCAACCAGACCGTTCCCTTTACGCCGGAGAATATCGAGGCGACGAAAGCCCTCTTTGATGAGAACCTCGGCGAAGGAAGCATCGTTCAGCCTCCTTTGAAAGGTGTCTGCTTCGACATGGTTCATATTGGCAAAAACGTCATGATCATGCCGGATTGTCTGATGATGTCGCGCGGCGGTATTACTATTGAGGATGGCGCAATGATTGCAGCGAACGTGCAACTCATCAGCAATAACCACGACCTCTACGAGCGCCAGATACTCATCTGCAAGCCCGTGCGTATCTGTAAGAATGCATGGGTGGGTGCAGGGGCAACTATCCTGCCCGGTGTGACGGTCGGCGAGAATGCCGTGGTAGCCGCTGCAGCCGTTGTGACCAAAGATGTGCCTGCCAACACCATCGTCGCCGGCAACCCTGCCAAAATCATCAAAACCATTCCGCCGAAAGAAAATTGATATACAATGAGAAAACTATTTTTAACTATCCTCGTGGGCATGTTCGCCCTGATGAGCTGCAATGCGCAAACAACTAAAACAAATGAAAAAATGGTAAATGATAAAATGGAAAAATGTCTTGTGGTCTTTTTCTCCCATGCCGGAGACAACTTCGCAGTAGGAAACATCAAAGTGGGCAACACCAAGATCGTTGCCGATTACATCAGCGAAATCACAGGCGCTGACCAGTTTGAAATCGTCACCCATAAGTACGACGGAATGGCATACAAGCCGCTTTGCGACCTTGCGCAAGAGGAGCAGTACGCCGATGCACGTCCGGCATTCGAACCGCTCATAACGAGTTCAAACGGCGAAGCCGTCAAACCTTCAAACGTCCAAGATTTCTTTGCGGATTACGACGTCATCTTCGTCGGCGGTCCCGTATGGTGGGGGACGTACCCGCAAGTGATGTTCACGTTCTTCGACACCTACGACCTCAACGGCAAAACTCTCTATCCGTTTACCACCCATGAGGGCAGCGGTTTGGGCTCTTGCGTGAGCGACCTGCGCAAGGCATACCCCAATGCCGATGTGAAGAAAGGCTTCAGCATGTATGGTCATGAGGTGCGCACCAACAAGGCGAAAGTAGAGAACTGGATTAAAGGCCTAAATCTCTAACCTAAATCAGTCATTAGACCATTTTGCGCTTACGAGGCTTACATAGACAACGGCTACGAAAATGACGCACTTATGGCGCACTTACCGCACACTTATCACGCACTAATTTAGGGAAAGGATGGAAAGAAAATCAATGCAAAGGTACGAAAAAAAATTGATATATGCAAATTTTGATGCGGTTGCTCTGAAAAAATCCTGCAAACACTTGCGTATGTGGGATTTTTTTTGTAATTTTGCCCCGCAAAATATGCTCAACTCTATGTTACGAAAAATTCGAATAACTCTTGCTACCATCTGCTTTGTGCTGATCAACCTGCTCTTCCTCGGCGTCAGTTGGGGGCTGAGCCAGCATATCGTGTGGGTGGCGAAGATTCAGTTCCTGCCTGCTCTGCTGGCGTTGGACTATGCTATGCTGCTGATCCTCATTGCTGTGACGCTCCTTTTCGGACGCATCTATTGCTCTGTCATTTGCCCGCTGGGCGTCATGCAGGATATCTTCGGCTGGATGGGCAAGAAAGCGAAGAAGAACCGCTACTCCCATTCGCCGGAGAAGAAATGGCTGCGCTATGGTGTGCTGGCGGTGTTTGTTGTCTGCCTCATCGTCGGTTTTGCGCCCGTGACGACGCTTCTTGCGCCGTACTCGGCGTACGGCAGGGTGGTCAATTCGCTCTTTCGACCGCTGTATGATCTGCTTAATAATGGTCTGGCGGCGTTTGAGAGTCATTATGACAGTTATATCTTCAGCGAAGTGCAGTTATGGATGCGGAGCGTCACGACGTTTGTAGTGGCGTTGCTGACACTCATCATCCTCGGTTTCTTGGCGTGGCGTAACGGACGGACGTATTGCAACACCGTCTGTCCGGTAGGAACGATACTGAGCTTCTTCAGCCGTTTCTCGCTCATGCGTGTGCAGATGGATAAGTCCAAATGCAAGAACTGCTCCCTTTGCGAGAAGAACTGCAAGGCATCGGCAATCGATTTCAAGGCGGGTACGGTGGACGCAAGCCGTTGCGTAGCTTGCGGCGATTGTCTGGAGGTCTGTCATTTCGATGCGCTGCATTACAGACCGCTGACGCTCAAAGACCGCTCCGCTCAAAGTACAAAGACCGCTAACGCTGAAAGACAGCCCGACCTGAACAAACGTGCGTTTGTAACAAGCGCCGTGTTAGCCACCGGCGCCGTGGCAATGGCACAAGCGAAGATGAAAGTCGATGGCGGCATGGCGGTGATAGAGGACAAGCAAGCGCCTCACCGCGAGACGCCTGTCACGCCGCCGGGGTCAGTCTCTGCGTATAACATGAACCGGCATTGCACTGCGTGCCAACTATGCGTCAGTGCGTGTCCGAATAATGTGTTGCGCCCATCCACCGACCCGATGAAACTCATGCAACCCGAGATGTCTTTTGAGCGCGGATATTGCCGCCCCGAGTGTACGCGTTGCAGTCAGGTATGCCCTACGGGTGCAATCAAAGCTATCACCAAGGAGGAGAAGACCGCCATCCATATCGGTCACGCCGTATGGATTGAGCAGAACTGCATCCCTGTCACCAACGGTGACCACTGCGGTGCTTGTGCGCGTCACTGCCCCGCTTGGGCGATTCAG
Organism: uncultured Bacteroidales bacterium; assembly: GCA_902799185.1. GTDB lineage: Bacteria > Bacteroidota > Bacteroidia > Bacteroidales > Paludibacteraceae > Colicola. The sequence continues at coordinate 39,287 of CADBZO010000005.1, forward strand.
ATGGTGGAGAAAGAGATCAACGGCAAAGTTGTCGAAGTGCCGGTAGTAGATACCGAGAAATGTATCGGTTGCGGCAAGTGCGAGAACCTCTGTCCCGCACGCCCCTTCAGCGCCATCTATGTAGAAGGAAACACCATGCACCATATCAATTAAAGGACAAAGGGACAATGTACAATGTACAATGTACAAAGGATTTATGGACAGAAGAGAATTTATCAAACATAGCGCAGCAGCCGTAGCGGCTACATCGGTTCTGGCAACCGCCTGCAAGAACGGCAAACCCAATGACCCAATAAATAGCCAAATGGTAAATGACCAAATGGTAAATGGTATGACTTTGCGCACCAATCCGAACACGGGCGACCGCGTGTCGATACTCGGTTTCGGAATGATGCGTCTGCCGGTTCAGGCAGGCGGCACGGCGCGTGAGAACCCCGACAGCCCGATTGACCAGGAGGCCGTCAATGAAATGGTGGATTACGCCCTTGAACACGGCGTCAATTATTTCGACACCTCGCCTGCGTACTGTCAAGGTCTCTCGGAGCAGAGCACCGGTATTGCCCTTGCGCGCCATCCGCGGAAGAACTATTTTATTGCTACCAAGCTCTCTAATTTCTCGCCCGACACATGGTCGGCTAAAGAGTCCAAAGCGATGTTCGAACGCTCGCTCAACTACCTCCAGACCGATTACGTGGACTACCTCTTGCTGCACGGTATAGGCATGAGCGGAGGCGGCAGAGACGGCATGGGTGCTTTCTACGGAAGGTATATGGAGAACGGCATCCTTGATTGGCTCGTGGAGCAGAAAAAGAACGGCCGTATCCGCAATCTCGGTTTCTCCTATCACGGGGATGTGAAGGTCTTTGACACCCTCCTTCAGTGGCACGACGAAGGCAAGTACCATTGGGACTTCGTGCAGATTGAACTGAACTACCTCGATTGGCACTATGCCAATGAAATCAACCCGCGCAACACCGATGCCGACTACCTCTATGCCGAGCTGCACAAACGCGGTATACCGGCGGTGATCATGGAGCCGCTGTTAGGTGGTCGTCTGGCGAAGCAGCCGGACGCTATCACTGCCAAGATGCGCGAGAAAGACAGCCGCTATTCGCCTGCCGCATGGGCGTTCCGCTTTGCGGGCAACCCCGAAGGCGTGCTGACCGTCCTCTCCGGAATGACCTATCTGGAGCACCTGAAAGAAAATGTCTCTACCTATTCGCCGTTGGTTCCCCTCACGGCGGAAGAAGAGCAGTGGCTTCTGACACTCGCCAGAGATATCTACGAACTGAAAGCCATTCCTTGCACTGCCTGCAACTACTGCATGCCATGCCCGTACGGGCTGAATATACCGGGTATCTTTGCGCATTATAACAAATGTATTGCGGAAGGTACCATGCCGGCTACGGACGGTCCGTCCAATGAGTACCAACGCAACCGCCGTGCCTTCCTTGTAGGGTACGACCGCGCCGTGCCATCCGTCCGTCAGGCGGACCATTGTATCGGTTGCGACCACTGTGTGAGCCACTGCCCGCAGCGCATCGACATTCCCAAAGAGATGCAGCGCATCGACCGCTTCGTAGATCAACTACGACAAGCCAATTCATAATTTGTAATTTTTAATTCGTAATTATATGCATATCGGTATTACTGAAATCATCATCATCGCCCTCATCGTTCTGCTGCTCTTCGGCGGCAAGAAAATCCCTGAACTGATGAAGGGTCTGGGCAAAGGCGTCAAGTCCTTCAAGGACGGCATGAAAGAAGGCGACGAAGAAGAGAAAAAAGAAAACGAAGAAATTCGTAATTCTTAATTTTTAATTCGTAATTTAAACTCGTGCCGAGTTTTTGGGATCATCTGGACGAACTGCGCAGCGTGCTGATACGTTGCGTGGTGGCGTGGGGTATCTGCGCGGTAGCGGCGTTCTGCTTCCGCGACGCGTTGTTCGCCTTTCTCTTCGCCCCTGCCCATCCGGATTTTATCACGTATTGTTTGCTACGCTCCCTCCCTTGTGAGGAGGGTTGGGGAGAGGTTTCGGTCTCTTTCATCAACACCCAATTAGCCGCCCAATTCACCACCCATATGCAGGTGGCGGCGCTGGCAGGTCTGGTGATAGCCTTCCCTTACTTGGTATGGCAGCTTTACGGCTTTCTCTCACCGGCGCTTTATGCCAACGAGAAACGCGCTGCGGGACGGATTATCGGTTTCGGCACGCTGCTTTTCCTCTGCGGCGTGGCGCTCAACTATCTGGTCATCTTCCCTTTCGCGTTCCGTTTCCTGGCTACTTACCAAGTGCAGCCGGAGGTGGTGAACCAAATAGCATTGGACTCCTATGTCTCCACGCTGCTGATACTCTCGTTGCTGATGGGTTTTCTCTTTGAGATGCCGCTGGTGGCGTGGGCACTCGGCAAAGCGGGACTCCTGGAAGCCGCATGGCTCAAACGGTACCGCCGCCATGCCCTCGTGGCGCTTATGATAGTAGCGGCAGTGATCACCCCCACGGGCGACGCGTTCACGCTCTTGCTCGTCACCATTCCGCTGTATCTGCTCTACGAACTATCTATCATGGTCACGCCCAAATGAAAATCCGCATCCTCTGCATAGCACTCTTTGCTTTGATTCTCCTGCCACTTCGGGCAGTCGAAACAACCGATACCTTGCGCACAGTGGACTTGCAGGAGGTGGTGGCCACCGGCACACGAACGAGCACCGACCCACGCCTGTTGCCGGTGACGGTGAACGTAGTGGGCGAAGAGGTCTTGACGGAGAAACAGCAGCCGAATATCCTGCCGACCTTGACCGAGCAGGTGCCGGGACTCTTTATCACCCAGCGCGGTGTCATCGGCTACGGCGTGAGTACCGGCGGTTCGGGTGGTATTAGGGTGCGTGGTATCGGCGGACAGCCTAATACCGATGTGTTGGTGCTCATTGACGGTCTGCCGCAATACGCCGGCCTGTACGGCCACCCGATAGCGGACAACTACCAGACTTCGATGGCGGAGAGGGTAGAGGTCATCCGTGGTCCCGCGTCCCTCTATTACGGCTCCAACGCCATGGGAGGTGTCATCAATATCGTCACCCACCGGCCCAAGCAAGACACCATCCTCACGCGTCTCCATGCGCAGGGCGGTTCGTTCGGTTCGGTGGATGCCGGAATAACGAACCAACTGCGTCGTGGCAAATGGAGCGAAGCGGCGGGCTTCAACTACGTGCGTACCAGCGGCCACAGGGAGAACACGGCGTTCTCGCAGTACAGCGGTTTTGCACGGCTCGGCTATGACATCAATGCCCATTGGGCGCTCCAAGCCACGGGTAACATTGCTTATTTCAATACCGCTAATCCGGGTACGGTGACTGCCCCTGTCTATGACAGCCGTCAGCATATTCTCCGCGGTATGGCGACCCTCTCGGCGGAGAATCATTACGACCGAACGGAAGGAGCCATCCGCGCGTATTACTCCGGCGGCAGGCACCGTATCAACGACGGGCACAAGGCTTCCGAGCCTGCACCGGCAACCGAGTATAACCACACCGACCTCATGCTTGGCGTGAGTGCCTACCAGACCGTCCGGCTCTTCCGCGGTAACCATACCACCTTCGGCTTTGACTACCAGCATTTCGGCGGACACGTGTGGAACAAGGGACTAAGTGACCGGGTACCAAGTACCAAGGACATTATTCGCAAGACCCAATACGAGTTGGCAGGATATATAGATTTCCGGCAAGAGGTGGTCCATTGGTTCTCGTTGGATGCCGGAGTGCGGTTGGGCTGGCATTCCGTAGCAGGATTCTACTACGCACCGCAGGCGGGACTCTCGTTCCTCTTGCCTCATGACGCGCAACTCAAAGCCGTGGTCTCTCGCGGTTTCCGCAATCCGACTATCCGCGAACTCTATATGTATGCGCCGGCGAACGACAGCCTGCAGGCGGTCAGTCTCTGGAACTACGAACTGTCGTACAAGCAATACCTTCTCAACGGGCGCATACGCGTAGGCGCGAACATCTTCTATCTGCACGCGAAGAACATGATTGAGACGCGTCCTGTTGACGGACGGCCTCGTAACGTGAACACCGGCGAAATGAAGAACGCCGGAGCCGAAGTGGAGTTCTCCGCCCGCGTGTGGCAGGGGCTCATCCTCGGCGCCAACTACAGCTACCTCTATATGGCGAACCCCGTTCTGGCTGCCCCGGAGCACAAGCTGAATATCTCCCTCGCGTACCACCATGACCGTTTCCGTATCGGTACGAACGTGCAATATATCCACGGTCTCTATACCCAACTGCCGACGTCTGGCAATGGAGGTAAGAAGCAAAACTTCTGTCTCTGGTCTGCCCATGCGGCAGGGCGTATCTGGCGCGAGTTGTGGGTAACGCTCACGGCGGATAATATCCTCGGCACCGAATATGAAATCAATGCCGGTTTCCCGATGCCCAAAATAACCGTCATGGCGGGACTGCAGTTTGCTTTTTAACAACCTCAAAAACATATATTTATGAAAAAAACATTCCTTTGTACTTTGTGCTTGGTCACTCTGTCCCTTTTCCTCGGCTGCGCGAAGAAGGCAACAGCGGAGCCGCAGACAGCCGGTAATGACAAGCCGGTCGTGTATATGACGCAGGAGATTTCTCCGGCGGCATTGGTGCGTATCTACGAAGCACTCGGCCGTCCTGCCGAGGGACGTGTGGCGGTGAAGATCTCTACGGGTGAGGCGGGCGGTCACAACTACCTCAAGCCCGAACTGATCCGTCAGCTGGTGAACGGCGTGAACGGTACGATCGTGGAGTGCAACACCGCCTATCCGGGCAAACGTAACTCCTTCGAGGCGCATTGGCAGACGATCAAGGACCATGGCTTCCTCGACATAGCATCCGTGGATCTCATGGACGAGGAGGGAAGCATGCGTATCCCGGTACAGGATAGTACATGGGTCCATTACGACCTCGTCGGTTCGCACCTCGCCAACTATGACTTCATGATCAACCTCGCCCATTTCAAGGGTCATGCCATGGGCGGCTTCGGCGGAGTGCTCAAGAACCAGTCTATTGGTGTCGCTTCGGCGGCAGGCAAGGCGTATATCCATTCCGCCGGTGTGACGGAGGATGTGGACGAGTGCTGGTCGCACACGGCCAACCAAGACGGTTTCTTGGAGTCCATGGCGGCTGCGGCGCAGGCGGTGCATAACTATTTCGGCGGTGAGCGGATCCTGTATATCAACGTGGTCAACAACCTCTCCGTGGATTGCGACTGCGACAGCCATCCGGCGGCACCGGAGATGAACGACATCGGTATTCTCGCCTCCCTCGACCCCGTGGCACTTGACCAGGCATGCGTGGACCTGGTATTCAACTACCCGTCCAAAGAGGGCGATGACGCAGCGGCACTCATCGAGCGTATCAACTCGCGTCATGGCATCCACATCCTCGAACACGCCGCCAAGATCGGTTTGGGTTCGCGCGAATACCAACTCGTTTCGATTGACGGCGAAGACATGCTGGCGCGACTCAACGGGCAGCAGCTCAGTCTGATTGTCCGCAACGCCGGACTGACGACCGAATACCACCAGCACGGTGTGAACGACCTGCTGCAACTGTTGGAGAACGAACCGCAGCGTCTGCAAGGCGCCGTGGTGGCGGACAAGATGATCGGCAAGGCGGCAGCTGCACTCATGGCAGTAGGCGGTGTGAAGCAGGTACATACTAACCTCATCTCTACGCCTGCGCGAGAGATGCTGGAGAAAGCGGGTGTGCAGGTCACAGCCGCCGAAGAGGTGGAGATGATCCTCAACCGCGACCAGACGGGGCAGTGTCCCATGGACAAAAGCCTCAATGAGACCGACGACCCGTCGGAGTGCGTGGCTATTCTGAAAAACAAATAGTTCGCTGCCGCTTTTATGACCACCGAACTGCTGATAGATAACCGGCCGTGCATGGTCTATGCCATGCCGGAGCCGCGGTGCCTTGTGCTGACCACGCTCGGCGCACACGAACGCAAGGATTTTGAGACGCTGGCGCAGATGATAACCCAACAGACTTCCGTGCCTTTTGTTCTTGCGGCGTTCACGATAGGCGACTGGGAAGCCGAACTCGCGCCGTGGGCGGACTCGGCGCTGTCCCAACGCCCGGAAGTGGGCACGCAGGCAGGCGCAACGCTGGATTTTGTGGCAAACGCGCTTCTGCCCGAAATGCAAGGCCTGTACGGCTCGCTGCCGGTCATCCTTGGCGGCTATTCGCTGGCAGGTCTGTTCGCGCTCTGGGCGGCGTACCAACAGCCACTCTTTGCGGCCGTGGCTGCCGCCTCGCCATCGGTGTGGATACGCGGCTGGATGTCTTTTGTACAAAGCCACGCGCTCCTCACGCCGAAGGTCTATCTCAGTCTGGGTATCAAAGAGGAGAAGACCCGCAACAGCGCTCTTGCGCAGGTGGGCGACAACATCCGTGCGTACCATGAGTTATTGACGCACTCGCTCGGCGAGGAACACACCGCGCTCGTCTGGCACAACGGCGGCCATTTCACCGACTGCACCCTCCGCCTCGCCCAAGCCATAACTTGGTGCATCAACCGTATAACAACCCTATAAACGGCCGGTGGTGGTCAATTATTTCTACCACGAGACCATCACCAAATCCGCGCAAAGAAAGCAAATTGAGTATGGAAAACAAACTGGCAATGACTTTTGACGAGATTTACCGACAGATGCAGTGGACGCGTGAGCCCGCAAAAGTAGAGGAAAAAGACGGCGTGATTGCCGTCACCACCAAACCGCATACCGACCTCTGGCAGCGGACGTACTACCACTTCCGCAATGACAATGCGCCTGTGCTCCAGATGAAGACCAACGAGCGGTTCTTTTCGTTTGTCGTCAAGACCGATTTTTCGCAGAGCCACCACCGGTTCGACCAGTGCGGTATTGTGATGTACCTCGATAGCGAGAACTGGCTCAAAGCGTCCGTAGAGTACGAGAACGGGCAGTTCCAACACCTCGGTTCGGTGGTCACCAACGGCGGCTATTCGGACTGGGCAACGACGGCTATCCCGGCGGACGTAAAAACGATGTGGTACCGCTTCTCGCGGCGGGAGGACGATTATTGCATCGAGAGTTCGGCGGACGGCGTACATTTCAGCCAGATGCGCATCTGCCACATCCACGCCGGAGCCGGAGAGATACGTTTCGGTATCTATGCCTGTTCGCCGGAGGACTCGTCATTCACGGCTTTGTTCTCAAATATGAAAATCACCGCCTGCGCATGGCATGCCCATGACGGACAGCAACCGGATTAGGCCATGACGCAGAAGCAGAAAACAGTTCTCGGCTTTGCAGCCGGAGTGGCGGCGGGTGTCTCGTACGGACTGAATCCGCTGTTCGGCAAACCGCTTTTGGACGGCGGCGTGCCGGTGTTGTCGCTCCTGTTCTTCCGTTATGCCATCTCGGCGGTGATCTTAGGTCTCTGGATGGCGTTCCGGCATGAGTCTTTCCGCGTCAACGGACGGGAAATGCGGCTGCTGGTCGTGCTCGGCTGTCTGTTCGCCGCCAGCAGTGTCTTTCTCTTCGAGTCGTACCGGTTCATCCTTTCAGGGCTGGCAACGACCTTCGTTTATCTGTATCCGGTCTTTGTGGCGCTTATCATGGTCGGGCTGCATGTCTATCCCCAATGGCAGGTATGGCTGTCTATAGCCGCCACGGTTGCGGGAGTGGTCTTGCTCAGCTGGCCCGCCGCCGGAACAGAGATTCACTGGCTCGGCATTGTTCTCGCGGCAATGTCCGCTTTGAGTTACGCCGTTTATCTGGTGATTGTCAACCGCTCGCAGCGTATCAAACATATCTCCGAACACATGCTCACGTTCTATGGTCTGGTGGTGGGTGCCATCGCTTTTCTGGCGTACCTGCTTATTGACGGAACGCCGGTGTTGCAAGGCATAGACACCACTCCGGACGTGCTGAATCTCATCGGCTTGGCTATCTTCCCGACTATGATAGCCATGCTGACAATAGCCCTTTCCACGCGCCTTATCGGACCGGCCAAAACGTCTGTCTTGGGCGCTTTCGAACCCGTAACGGCTATCTTGGTCGGCACGCTGGTCTTTGGCGAACCGCTGACGGTGAATATCCTCGCCGGCATCGTCATCTGCATCGCTGCCGTCCTGTTCATGATCCTCAGCGAGAAGTAAAAATGAAATGGCAAAAACGGCGTTTTTTGCATGGTTTTGGTGTATTTGTAAATGCTTGAAATATAAATAGTTGCAGCGTTTTTGTAATAGCAAAGTCTAGGATACCTCCGATGTGCCCCCGATGCACCCCTTATTCCCCCTTTATTCGCTACCTGAAATCCACCGGAACGCGGTAGCTGAGAGGTCTTTGAAAAATAAAAAAACGTGTATGCTTGCATATGTCAGAAAAATATTGTAACTTTGCACGCAGTTTTGCGTGCAGAAAGAAAATGAAGGCAACATCAGACATATTACAGACTATTGCCCGCTATCGCCAGTTGGGCATCGAGGAGCAGATTGACTACAAAAAATTCTACTTGTATTCCATCATTACGCACTCTACCGCGCTATCAATAGATACCGAGAACGAGAATTACCTTGTGGGACCTTATGAGGAAATACCGAATAAGCGAAAACCGGTCATTGGGAGATAATCGAAAAATAGCATCATCTGTCCCCACCGAGCGATGAGCGGGAGATGAGCGGGAGAAAAGCTAAAGAAAGAAAAGACAAAGATATATGGCAGATATAGAGAAAATCAATCCGACCAAAATAGTTTCTGCGGAACTTCTCGGTGACTTGCGGAAGATAATCGATTCCGCTCGTTCCCACGTAGCTGCTACCGCTAATTATGAGTTGACGGCGATGTATTGGCATATCGGTGACCGCATCAATCGCGATGTGCTGAATAACGAGCGTGCTGAATATGGCAAGCAAATTGTGTCGACGCTATCGACACAATTACAACAAGAGTATGGAACGAAGGGATTTGATGAAAAAAGTATCCGTCGAATGATGCAATTTGCCCAGACATTTCCCGATTTTCAAATTGTCGCACCACTGGCGCGAAAATTGTCATGGTCTCATTTTCAAATAGTTATGCCGATTAAGGATGCACTCCAACGAGAGTTTTATCTAACCATGGCAGCAACCGAAAGATGGAGCAGAAGGACGCTCCAAGCCAAGATTGATGGCATGTTGTATGAACGCACAGCGATTGCTACAAAACCGGAGGAACTGATCAAGCAGGAACTGGCAGATTTGCGTGATAACGAGACTCTGTCTCCGGATTTGGTGTTCAAGAGCCCTTATTTCTTGGAGTTTACAGGTCTCAAAGGCATGTATTCAGAGAAATCGCTGGAAGATAGTCTGGTCGTGCATTTAGAGCAGTTTATCATGGAGTTGGGCAACGGCTTTACGTTTGTGGAGCGCCAGAAACGAATGATCATTGACGGCGAGGACTTTTATTTGGATCTGCTATTCTATCACCGCAAGTTGCATCGTTTGATAGCTATAGACCTCAAACTCGGTCGTTTCAAAGCGCAGTACAAGGGTCAAATGGAGTTGTATCTGCGTTGGTTGGAGCAGAATGAGATGCAGCCGGACGAAGAGTCACCGCTTGGATTACTATTGTGTACGGAAGGAAGCGAGGAACAGATAAACTTGCTTCAATTGGATAAGTCGGGCATCCGGGTAGCGCAATATCTGACCGAACTACCATCCAAAGAGGTTCTTCTGCGCCAATTACAAAAATCCTTAGCCGCCGCCAAAGAATTATCCACCGAGCGATGAGCGGGACAAGACCGAGAGACGAGCGAGAAATAAAATTATAGAATAAACAAAGATATGGATAGAATAGAGATTATTAATCAATGGAATCTTCAAAGAGTTTTCCAAGAGTTAGAACGTGGCAATATGCGAATCCCACGTTTCCAGCGTGCATATGTGTGGGAGCGTTCTAAGATTGTGAGATTGCTGAATAGTATTTCAATGAGCTATCCAATAGGTTCGTTCTTTCTCTGGGAAACGGATACAACCATGGAGGCTTTTGGACGGGATATAACCGAATTTGGTTTTCCGAAGAAGCCACAGGGTAACTATTTTATGTTTATATTGGATGGGCAACAACGTATTACTTCGTTGTATGTCTCGCTGATGGGTAAAACATTAAACGGAATCGATTACTCCAAAATATGCTATAATCTTGATTCTAAAAAATTCAAGATACCGCAATTAAAGACAGAACAGCATAATATTCCTGTTTGGAAAATATGGGATGCAAAAGAGTACAGCAATTTACTGATGGATTATGCTAAGAATGGCGATTTCGATCGTATGCAAGCGCTCAAAGAATGTCAGGAATGTTTGTACAATTATCCAATTAGTATCATCATGTCGCGTAATATGGGGCTTGAAGAAGTAGTGGATATCTTTGAACGTATTAATCAGGGCGGTAAGCGCTTATCACTCTTTGATTTAGTCCATGCAACTGTATGGTCGCAAGATTTTGACTTGCGTGAAAAGATTAAAGATTTCAATAACGAAAAAGCAATTAGTTTGTTCGGTAAAATTGGCGAAGAAATATTTACACAGTCTCTATCGCTTAATATCAAACATGATTGTACTAAACTTGTTCAATTGAAATTAACGAATCAGGAATGTATAAATGCATGGGCAAGAACAATTGAGTGTATACGCATAGCTATTGATTATGTGAAATCATTAGGCGCACAAAACTTATCCATTTTGCCCTATGCCAATATGCTTGCTATCATCCAGCACTATTTATATATTGGCAAATATAATGGAATTCAACCTATTCACACCAAGTTGATTAGTGATTGGTTCTGGACTGTTACATTCTCCAATCGTTATTCGTCATCTACACTCACGCGTATGAATGAAGATGCAAACTGGATTTCACGCATTGTTGCAGGGAAAAACGAATCGCGCATCTTCAGTATATCGCTGAAAGCAGATGACTTAAAGCGTGTAAGGATGAATACCATTTCGGTTGTCAAGAATGGTATCTTGTGTCTAATGGCTAGTAATTCTCCTCGCGACTTTGATAATGGTCAAGTGGTAACATTGGATAATACAAATGCATCGCGTTCCAATTCCAAGGAGAACCACCACTTCTTCCCCTTCTCTTTACACAATACATTTGGACTTACAGCAAATGAGGCTAATTCGGTATTGAACTTTGCATTTATTTCCAAACGTTTAAATGGCACTATTCTCAATAAGAAACCGTCTAGATATCTTACAGAATATGAAAGTGCCACAGATAAGATAGTAGAAAATCTGGCTACGCATTTTATTTCAGAAAAAGCATTTGAGTCGGCTAAGAATGATGATTTCAATGCATTTATTGAAGAGCGCGGGAAAACTATCATGGCAGAGATCAATAGAGTTTGTCAAGTACAAGATCCTCATACGATAGCACCAATCATTGATGAAGATGATATTGAAAACGATCTTATTGATGTAGATGAGGATAACGAGTAAGCGCTAAAATTAAAAGTAATAGTAATAATACATTATGACAAAAAAAGAAATATTAGATGTCTTATACTCGGAGAGAAATAGACTCATGAGCATGTATACACGCCCAGGGTGGACAACTTGGGCGTTAGTTGGTGCCATCGCTTCTCTATTGTGGATAATGCTCGATTTGTATTTCCGCGCTTCCATTTCTTGGATATATAGCGTTGCTATTTATTTCCTTTTATATAACATTTATGTATGTGGAGGATGTCTGGTAATTTCTTTTAAGAATGATCATCAACCAATATGGCAAAAGTATGAATTTACAGATAGAATAAAGCTTGTTTATGCATTTATTATATACGCAGTACAACTACTATTATTAATCATCCATAAGTCCTTTTTTGTAGGAGGCATATCAGAAGTGTTCTATTGGTTTTCTATTGTATTTATTGCTGTATTATTGCTTCTTTTCTTACTAATATACCTTCTCTCTTTTATACCATCCCTGAGAACACAAAAAAATAATCGTTGGGGTGGTTTCTTGGGACTGTTCTTTTTATTGATAGCAGTAACATGGGGGATATTTATAATCCGCGAGCATAATTTTCTAGACGAAGGTAGTATAAAAGTAGGATTATTACTGGTTGCAATAGGGTTGTTAATGGAATGTTTTAATATATCTACTCCTAGCAAATTAAAAAAGTTGGATAATCTTATCAATAAAGTTTTGTATGAAAATTATATCGATGAAGATGCAGTTATGTCTGAGTTGGAAAAATGCATGATAGGACTTAAATATGGAGATTACCTAATGAATCAGAATTATGATTATATCTCCAAATGGACTAGATATTTATATTATAATTTGCTGACACTTAATGACTCTATCAATAACTCGACAGGTTATAATGATACTATTCATTCTGTAATACATGATTCTATGAAAAGAATTGACAATCTCCAACCAGTTGTTCATAATGTACTAAAAATGATAAAATTAGGATATGACGAAACAGATGTTGATCCTAAACTTTCTCCACTTTTGCGCGTAATGCAAGATTCCATAGACATAATCGGCATATGGCTCGAAATCCAGAAAAAAACGTCTGAATATAACTTTGAGGACTTTGGAAAATTTGTAAATGCCAAGATGCAAGAAGCAGATATTATCTTTAAGAAAAACAACATCAACAATGAATAAACAACAACTTGCCGCACGCATCTGGGCTTCTGCGAATAAGATGCGTTCCAAAATCGAAGCCAGTGAGTACAAGGATTATATACTCGGTTTTATCTTCTATAAATATCTTTCCGATAAGGAAGAAGCGTTCATGCTTTCCGAGGGCGGTATGACGCAAGCCGAATTAGTGCAAGTGGAGGAACAGGACGAAGAAATCGTGCAGTTCTGCCAAACGAACTTAGGTTATTTTATAGCTTATAACAACCTCTTTTCCACATGGCTTAAACCCAATGCGGATTTCGGAGTGGAGAATGTCACTAAGGCGTTAAGTGCGTTTGAGCGTCTTATCAATGAGAATTATAAAAAACTGTTTGAAGGTATTTTCTCATCCCTCAGCGCCGGATTGACTAAGTTAGGCTCAACAGCTGCCCAACAATCGAAAGCCATTTTGGATTTGCTGTCCTTGATAAAAGATATTCCTACGGACGATCGGCAGGGATATGACGTGCTGGGCTTTATCTACGAGTATCTGATCGGTCAGTTTGCAGCCAATGCAGGCAAGAAAGCGGGTGAGTTTTACACGCCGCACGAAGTGAGCCTGTTGATGTCTGAGATTGTAGCAAGCCATTTGCACGACCGTAAAACCATCTCTATCTATGACCCGACCAGCGGTTCCGGTTCGTTGCTGCTTAATATCGGGCGCGCCATCAGCAAGCACACCACTAACAAAGATAGTGTGCATTACTATGCGCAAGAACTGAAATCTGCTACTTATAACCTGACGCGGATGAATCTGGTTATGCGTGGTATCAAGCCCGGAAATATCGAGGTGAGGAACGCAGACACCTTAGAGGAAGACTGGCCGAAAGACGAGCGCACGGGTGCACCGACTCTATATCTGGATGCAGTGGTTAGCAATCCGCCTTATTCGCAAGCGTGGAATCCCAATAACAAAGAATTGGATCCGCGTTACCGTTACGGTGTAGCCCCTAAAGGCAAAGCCGATTATGCGTTCTTGCTGCATGATTTGTACCACCTCAAGCCGGACGGTATTATGACTATTGTTCTGCCGCACGGCGTTCTTTTCCGTGGCGACCCTGCCAAAGACGAGGCGGAAGGAGTAATCCGCAAGAATCTGATTGAGAACAATCACATAGATGCGATTATCGGTTTGCCGGCGGATGTGTTCTTCGGAACTGGAATTGCTACTATTATTATGGTGCTTCGCCAGAAACGCGACAGGGATGATGTGCTGTTTATAGATGCAAGCAAAGGCTTTATCAAATCCGGCAAGAAGAACAAACTCCGTGCTTCGGATATCCGTCGAATCGTAGATACTTATACAGCACGGCAGGATATAGATAAATACTCGCGCCGTGTCAGTCGTGAGGAAATACGCACCAACGGCTACAACCTGAATATCCCTCGCTATGTGGATTCAAGCGACGCCGCAGAGACTTGGGATTTATATGCCACGATGTATGGCGCTATTCCAAATCGGGAAATAGATGCGTTGCCTTATTGGAAGCACCTGCCAACACTGCGTGATTCTATCTTTGAGCGTATCAGTTCGACGCACAGCCAACCGCGTATGGGGTATGATTCATCCATCGGTATTCGTTTGTTTATTGAGACAGACAAGAGTTTCGCGCAACTCAAAACCGATTATAACCGCACAATGGATGGATTGGTGGATTATCTCAATAAAGAACTGCTGCAATCCATCACCGCTATTCCTACCAACCAAGAGGAAGATATTATTTCTGCGGAACTGTTCGGACGGCTTGGCAAACATCCTGTTTTCAATCCGTATGATGTCTATCAGCTCTTGGATGACTCATGGCAAACGATTGCTGCCGACCTTGAAATCCTGCAAACAGAAGGATGGAAAAGTGTGCGAGAGATAGAGCCGAACATGGTCAGGACGGCTGGCGAGGTCGTATTATGCCGTTTGAACTGGTACAACAACTCTTTCTGTCAGACGAACTGGAACACAAAGCGAACCTGCAACTGCAAATAGAGGAACTAACAAGCGATATAGATGATAAATTGCGCGAACTAAGCGACGAGAATCGCGAGAAATATATTGATGCAGAAACAGAAAAGTTCGACGCTAAACTACTTGCAGCGGATGTGAAGGCAATGCAGAAAGACCCGGATTTGAAGGACCCGGAACTGATAGAACTGCAACGCTTGATCAGTAAGCAGAAAGAGACGAGCAAAGAACTCAAAGCCCTCGAAACGGCACTTATTGATCTTACCTGTCAGCGCATAGAGCAACTGACCGACGAGGAAGCCTATGCACTTCTGCGCGAGAAGTGGATTAAACCGCTTTGCACAAAAGTCTTTGCTCTGCCTGAGGAACTGCTCAGTGCTATCGAAAAAGAGGTTAACCAACTTATCAAGCGCTATTCCGATACGCTTTTAAGCGTTGGACAAGAGATAGAGACGGCCGAGAAAGAACTGGCAGGGTTATTAGGCGAACTGACAGGCGACGAAGCCGATATGCAGGCTATCCAAGAACTCCAAAAACTTTTGAAATAATGGCAAAAGTACCAAACATACGATTCAAAGGTTTCACGGACGAGTGGGAAGGAGGAAAAATCGGAGATGCCTTTAGCGAAAGAGACGAACATTCAGGAAACGGTGAATTACTATCAGTAACCATCAATTCTGGTATTCGCAGAGCTGTAGACATGGAGCGCACTTTTGCAACTGGTGATCTGAGCAAATACAAAGTTGTCCAAAAAGGCGACATTGCGTACAATACTATGCGAATGTGGCAAGGTGCTTGCGGTGTCTCTGAATATTCTGGTATAGTTAGTCCCGCTTATACTATTGCGACTCCTAAAGACGAGCAGGATAGTGCTTTTTATGCCTATTATTTTAAGTCAAATAAAATGTTGCAAAACTTTCGTATAAACTCACAAGGATTAACCTCGGATACATGGAATCTTAGATATCCAGTTTTTGCAAGTATAGATATTCATTATCCGAATAAGCAAGAACAAAAAGAAATAGCCAATTTTTTACGCACCATTGATAGCACTATCTCTCAGCGAGAGAAAGAATTAGAGAAACTAAAGAATATCAAGCGCGCATTATTGGAACGCATGTTCCCGCAAGACGAGCAAACAACTCCGTCTATCCGATTTAATGGATTCACAGATGAGTGGGAAGAAAAGAAAGCAGATGATATTTTTATATCCTTTGATGAACGAAATCATCCGGAATTACCGGTGCTTGCAGCGACCCAAGACAAAGGAATGGTAATTAGAGAAGAAATAGGCTACAAAATTGCACATAATACAAGTAATGAGGTTGGATATAAGCATGTTCTTCCTGGGCAATTTGTTATACACCTTCGTTCTTTCCAAGGAGGTTTTGCTCATTCTAATGTAGAAGGAATTACCTCGCCCGCATATGATGTGTTTGGATTAAGAAACCCTGAGAAACATGATGATTGCTTCTGGAAATATATCTTTTGTTCTTCGTGGTTTATTAAGAGATTAGTTACTGTTACATATGGCATTCGTGATGGGCGAAATGTCAGCTACAACGAATTTCTTGGATTATCGTTTATGGTTCCCTCCAAACAGGAGCAGATTCGCATAGCCAAATTATTCAAAACACTCGGCGAACAGATTTCTCTCCGCGAACGGCAATTAACATTATTAAAACATACCAAACAGGCATTACTGGAACAAATGTTTGTAAACGAATAAATGTCCTCCGAACATGACATATGGCAACCGCAGGAGCCGGGCAAAGCATGGAAGGGAGCCGGGCTATACCATATCACGCTGACAATACCGTCGCGTGAGCCGTTGTTGGGCTCGCTGGCTATCCCCGAAAACGATCCCGCCCAAGCGAAGGTGGAGTATAGCGATCTGGGGCGGGCGGTTTTGGATTATCAGATTGCTAATGCAGCCCATTATCCCGAGATACAGATTCTCCATTATTGCCTCATGCCCGATCACCTCCATGCCGTCTGGTATGTCCGCAAGGCTATGCCCCGTGGCATTGAATCCGCGGTGCGCGGTTTCTGGCAGGGCGTCAAGAAAGCAGGCCGGGCGTATTCCTATCTTTCTTCTATTAAACCCGAATCAGATTCGGGGGAAGGAAAGAAAATATATGAGGTAGCCGAGCATCTGCGAGGGCAGATACCCGATGCGGCATACGCCGCTCTCCCGCCCGTCTTTACCGAGATGCCTTTCATCCGCCCGATGGGGCAACGGCGGCAGCTGCCAACGACCATCCGCTATATAGATATGAATCCGCAGCGATTGGCTACCAAGCGTTTGAAACCAGGATTCTTCCGCGTACAGGAGGGTATTGAGATAGCAGGGCGCACCTATCGCGGCATCGGAAATACTGCATTGTTGCAGGCAACAAAATATGCGCCCGTTCATGTAAGGCGGACGATGATTGACGAAGCTATGCATGGCGACAACACACGCTTGCGCAATTATATGAACGGCTGTGTGCTGGCAGCACGTCAGGGAGCTGTGATGGTCTCGCCCTTTATCTCCGACAAGGAGAAAGAGGTGATGGTGGTTCTTTTGGCGGAGGAGCATCCTATTATCTATATCGCGGATAATGGCTTCCGCGATTATTACAAGCCGAGTGACGGCTTATTTGACTCCGTCGCCGCCGGGCGCGTACTGATACTCTCGCCGTGGAAGTATGATCCCTCCAAGCGCCATGTAACGCGCGCGGAGTGCGTAGCGATGAATCAGATGGCGGAGGAGATATGCGCCCTTTCTTCACTTAACCCCGAATCCGATTCGGGGGAACAAAAGAAAACACAAAACGGAACCATCGATTCGGGGGAACAAAAGAAAACACAAAACGATACCCTCGATTCGGAGGAACAAAAGAAAACACAAAACGGAACCCTCGATTCGGGGGAACCAAAGAAAACATATAGCGATACCCTCGATTCGGGAGGCGGCGGAAACCTCGCTTTTTCTTCTCATACGCCCGAATCGGATTCGGGCATAACGCCAAGAAAATAACACAACATATGTACGATAGCGAACTACAATTTGAGCGTGATTTGGTAGCGTTCATGACTACCAAAGGTTGGAGCAACAAGATTCTGAAGAACTGCACCGAGCAGCAGCTGATTGAGAATTGGGCAAACATTCTCTTTCAGAACAACTCCGGCATTGATTCATTGAACGGTTGTCCGCTTACGTCAACCGAGATGCAGCAAATTATTGCGCAAGTCAATACTTTGCGCACACCTTGGGCACTCAATGGTTTTATTAACGGCAAGACGGTAAATATCACTCGTGACAATCCAAATGACAAACTCCATTGTGGAAAGACCGTCAGTCTCTCTATCTACGACCGCAGCCAGATTGCGTCGGGCAGTAGTGTGTATCAGATAGCCGAACAGCCGCAGTTCACGACAGCCCATCCCCTTGCCAGCGACAGACGAGGCGACTTAATGCTGCTCATCAATGGTATGCCGGTATTTCATATCGAACTCAAACGCTCACGCGTGGATGTGTCGCAGGCAGTCGCCCAGATACGCAAGTATTACAAAGAGGGCATTTTCTCGCAAGGTATCTTCTCACTTGTACAGGTATTCGTTGCAATGAATCCCGAAGAAACGGTGTATTTCGCGAACCCCGGTCAATATGATGCTTTTTCTCCGCAATACCAATTCCATTGGGCGGATTTTAATAATGAGCCTATCAACGATTGGAAAAGTATCGCTACTCATCTGCTTTCTATCCCGATGGCGCACCAGATGATTGGTTTCTATACCGTTCCGGACAAACTGGCAGGCAATCTAAAGGTAATGCGCAGTTATCAATACTATGCCGCATCCGCTATTGCTGACCGTGTAGCAACATGCCGATGGGAAGAGAAAGATCCGTTTGGTGGTTATATATGGCATACGACAGGAAGCGGCAAAACGATGACTTCTTTCAAATCCGCCCAACTGATGGCTGATTCAGGCAAAGCCGATAAGGTGGTATTCCTCATGGACCGTATCGAGTTAGGCACCCAGACGGCTCTCGAATACCGGGGCTTCAAGACAGATTTAGAGGAAGTACAAGAGACAGAAGATACCGCCGACCTCATTGGCAAATTGGATAGTCCCGATAAGCAAAATACGCTTATTGTCACCTCTATTCAGAAGATGAGCCGTATTGTGCCGAACAACAGAAACAGCCACCAACTCAAACGGATAAACCAGAAACGAATAGTAATCATCATAGATGAATGTCACAGGGATGTGTTCGGCGATATGCTGAGCACTATCCGCGCTACTTTCACACATGCTATCTTCTTTGGCTTTACGGGTACGCCTATTCATGAGGAAAACAAAAAGATGCTGCTTACTACCGCAGCTGTTTTTGGCAATGAGTTACACCGCTACAGCATAGCAGACGGTATCCGCGATGAGAACGTGCTGAAGTTTGACCCTATTATGAAAATAGTGTTCCCTGACGATGAAATGCGTCGCAAGGTGGCACTCTACAAAGCCCATGCGGACGACGAACAACAAGCATTGGCGGACGAGAAGAAAAAAGCCGTTTATCTGCATTATATGAACGAAGTGCCAATGGCAGGCAAGACAGAAGCGGATGAAGGCATCGAGGATTATATCCCCAAAGCACAATACAAAGAAGGCAAGTACCAACGTGCTATCGTGGAAGATATACAAAAGCATTTCCCGTCGCTCAGTTTGGGCGGTAAGTATCACGCTATTTTTGCTACATCCTCTATTGATGAAGCTTTTGAATACTACATCTATCTCCGCACTTTTGCTCGCGAGTTGAAAACTACCTGTTTGGTTGACCCGTCTATTGATAACGAGGGGAAGGGAGAAGTAAAGGAAGAAGTGTTGCTAAAGATACTGGAGGATTATAATGCCCTGTATAACAAAAGCTTTACCATGCCCCGCTATGCGGCGTTCAAGAAAGATGTTGCTCTACGATTGGCGCACAAGGATCTGTACAAAGGCATAGAGAATAATCCGGCGCAGTGTCTGGATGTATTGGTAGTAGTAAATCAAATGCTTACCGGATATGATTCCCATTGGGTCAATACCTTATATCTTGACAAAGAGTTACGCAACGAAAATCTTATTCAGGCATTCTCTCGCACCAACCGTTTGAACGGACCCGATAAACCGCACGGAACAATATGCTACTATCGCTATCCGCATACCATGAAACGAAATATCGAGCAGGCTATCCGGCTCTATTCGGGAGACAAGCCGCTTGGTATAATGATGGCGGAGCAATTAGAAGTACATATACAGGCGATCAATACTGCTTACGCTCAGATACAACTCCTATTCAAAACAGCAGGCATAAAAGACTTCTCCAAACTCCCGGAAGAAAAAGATGTACAGGGGCAATTCTCCAAACTGTTCAAAGAACTTAACCGACATCTTAATGCCGCCAAAGTACAAGGCTTTACATGGGACAAACTGCAAGGCAATATTTTCCAGACTGAAGCGGAGGGAGAACATGAAGCGGTTAGTATGTCTATGGCTATTGACGAAACGGCTTATGGCGCATTGCTGCAACGTTATAAAGAGATATATCGTGTTCCGCGTGATAGACCAACGGACGAAGTTACGTTTGAGGTAGATCCCTATATTATTTCTATCAATACAGGAGCTATTGATACGGAGTATATGAATGCCCGTTTCCGTAAATATATGCGGACGTTGGATAACTATGCGACGAAGGAAGAACAGGCGCAAGCGTTAGAGGAATTGCATCGCTCATTCTCTACTTTGACGCAAGAAGAACAAGATTTTGCGGAACTATTCTTGCATGATGTTCAGCGCGGACAAATACATGTGGATGAATCCAAGACGTTGCGCGATTATCTCACGGAATATATGACACGTGCCAAGAATGACCGTATTCACCGTTTTGCTGAAGCATTGGGGTTGAATGAAGATATATTGCGTGAAATCATGACAAACTACATGCCCGATGATATTATACCGCCGGGACCGTTTGAGCAATTGCGTCTTAGTGTGAATAAAGAAAAAGCGAAAGCATGGTTTGAGCAACACGAAGGAGTGCCCATTCAATCCTTCCGCATCAATATGCGTATAGATCGTATCCTCCGCGCATTTATTGAGGAAGGTGGATTTGAAGTGTAGTAAATATCTATTGCTCAGCCTTAGTCTTTATAAACATAAATGAAATAAAACACAAAAAAATAAAAAAAGTTGCTTTTGAGGTGATAGATTCGGGCACTTTTTGACATCTATATGAAGGGGGATATATAAACAACTACAAATATGCAATTACCTAAGTGTTCGCAATTCGCGAACGGCGAACACAACATATTAACATATACCGCAATTCCATTAAAAAGTACAAATTTATGGATTATATTCCAAAAAATAATATAATTTTTCGGATTATACTCCAAAAAGTTTGCAGATTTCAAAATCCTGAAAGCCTATGACATCAAAGGAACAGCAATAGTCACTACCGACAATTACCTTGATTGGCTCATTTAGTCCGTGCCCTGTCCTCATAATCACGGCATGCTTACGGGGAATAGATTGGGAAAAATGAGCGGGCAACGGCATTGCCCTGAAAAAAGAAGAAAAAGGAATAAGCAAAACGAAACACAAAAAGGAAGAATAGACATGGCAGATCACGACACATGGCATTGGCATGAACCCGGAACGGCATGGAAAGGCGCCGGACTATACCATATCACGATGACGATTCCGTCGCGTGAGCCGTTGTTAGGCTCCCTCCTCATTCCCAATAATGACCCTAAGCAAGCACATATAAAGCGGACGGAATTAGGAGACACCTTGGTGGATTGCCTTTTGAGCATTCCAAGGTATCATCCAAATGTTGAGATCTTGCATTTCTGCCTCATGCCCGATCACCTTCACGCGGTAATCTATGTGACGCGGGAGATGTCTGAGGGCATCGCCTCTGTAGTGCGCGGCTTTTGGCAGGCCGCGAAGAAACTGGGGCGTGCTTCTTCTTTCGCCCCGAATGCCATTCGGGAGAACTACCAAGAAGGGGCAAATATCCTCCGTAATCAATTAGGCGATGCAGCGTATTATCAACTCCCGCCGATCTTTACCGAGATGCCCTTCATCCGCCCGATGGGACATCGGGATCAGTTACCCACTACCATCCGCTATATAGATATGAACCCTCAGCGGTTGGCTACCAAAAAGCTCATGCCGGGGTTCTTCCGCGTGCAAGAGGACATCGAGATAGCCGGACGGAAGTACCGCGGCATCGGTAATGCCGCTTTGCTGCAAGCCTCCCGATTTGCGCCCGTGCATGTCCGCCGGACGATGATAGATGAGGCGATGCACGGCGATAACAAGCGCCTCCGCGATTATATGAACGGCTGTGTAGTAGCTGCCCGTCAGGGAGCGGTGATGATCTCGCCGTTCATCTCCGATAAAGAGAAGGAGGTGATGATCGTTCTGCTCGCAGAGGAACATTCCATCATCTATATCGCGGATAACGGTTTTAGCGATTATTACAAGCCCAGTGACGGCTTGTTTGATGCCGTTGCCGCCGGTCGCGTCCTCATCCTCAGCCCATGGGAGTACGATCCCTCCAAACACCATGTCACCCGCCCCGAATGCGTCGCCATGAACCAGATGGCAGAAGAGATATGCTCTTTGTCCATCGTTCCCGAATCCGATTCGGGGCAAAACGAAAAAAAGTTGCTTTATAGAATAACACAAAACATCTATAAATAAGAACGAAGAACAATGTCAATAGACACTACTAATATGTGCTCGCATTTGCAGCGGAAGTTATTTGCGGAGGACGGCGAATACCGTGTTATCCGGGAGCAGATAGAGAACGACCCGACGCTCACGGCGGTTGTGCGTTCGCGGCAGCTGCATATCTATCGCGACGGGAAGAAGATACTGGTCCTTGCAGGCAAGAGCGCACCGAAGATTATCCGGAACGACCAACTGAGCGAGTTACTGAATGGATAATTTCGTAGCCATAGATTTTGAGACGGCGAACTTCGCGCAGTCAAGCGTCTGTTCGGTCGGGTTGGTCATCGTCAAAGACGGCGAGATAGTGGATAACTACTATTCGCTCATCCGGCCGGTGCCGAACTACTACAACGCGCGTTGCAGCGAAGTGAACGGCTTGCATTTCGACGACACCAATGACGCGCCGGAGTTTCCCGACGTGTGGACGGAGGCGGTGAAGAAAGTGCATGAGTATTTCCCGTATATCGAGGACGGCGAAGTGCCGTTCGTGGCGCACAACAAAGCCTTTGACGAGAACTGCCTGAAGGCGGTCTTCCGTGCGTACGACATAGCCTATCCGGACTATGCGTTTGAATGCACCTTGCTCCGTTCGCGCAAAGTGTGGCCCGGCGGACATCACAACCTGGATATCATTGCCGCCTACTGCGGTTACGACATGACGAACCACCATCACGCCCTCGCTGACGCAGAGGCATGTGCTATTATTGCAAAACAGATATTATGACCTACGACGAATACATAGCCCAAGAGCAGCAAGCGATGGATGAGGAGCAGCGGGATGACAGTTGCTTCCTGGAGTATCAGCCCGAAGGGCAGTTTGTTCGCGGACATTAAATCTGACCACAAAAAATCGCCTAAATAGCCCCAAACCCTTGCACATGTCAAAAAAAAGTAGTACCTTTGCACCATGTTTCAGTTAATTCGCCAATATGCCCCGATGGTACTCATCCTTTTGATGAGTATGTTCGCTATGGCATTGGCGGCGGATGAATACAGCGACAGCCGGCGTATTGCGGAGGACCTGCGCATCGAGAGCTGCGTGGAACTGGAGACGGAGGACTATGAGTGGGACGAAGGACAGGTGCAACACCTCACAGACCTTTCTCCCGTCTCCCCTAAAGGGAAAAGCTCCCTCTCCTTGGGAGAGGGGTGGGGTGAGGTGTCTCGCACTCCTTTTATTTCCCCCAAACAGCGGCTCGGCTTGGTGCGCCGTTATGCCCCGCAAGAGAGCATCGCAAGCCATAACTATACCCTGACATAGGCTATACGGTACGGACTCATATGAGTTTGTACCGTTTTTTTGTTAGACCTCACCCCAGCCCTCTCCCAAGGAGAGGGAGAAAAATGGTCAAATAAGAAAATGCGAAAATAAATAAATGAACCAATGGATTTTATTTCTATCTTAACAGCTATCTTAACCCTCTTGGCAGGTATCGGAGTGTTCCTCGTTGCCTGCACGATGATGAGTAGCAACCTGGAGTCGGCGGCTTCACGGCGGCTCAAGCAACTCTTCTCTCACACCGGCAACAACAAATGGATCGGCGTGGGAATCGGTACGCTCGGCACGGCGGCTATCCAGTCCAGCGGAGCCGTGACGGTCATGGTCATCGGTTTTGTCAACGTGGGCATCATGTCGCTCACGCAAGCCGCCACCATCATCTACGGTGCGAATATCGGTACTACCGTCACCGCCCAGTTAGTGGCGCTCGGTCTATCCGGTTCCAACAGCATTTCCACCACCGTCCTTTTTGCCGCTTTTGCAGGCATAGGAGCCTTTATGATGCTCTTCGCCAAGAATGATTCATGGAAGAAGACAGGCGGTATTTTGACGGGCTTCGGAATGTTGTTCGTCGGACTTAGTATGATGGCGAACGCCATGGACGAGTTCGCGGCGCTCGACTCCGTCAAACTGTTCCTCGCTTCGATACGCAACCCGCTGTTATTGGTGCTCTTGGGAGCCATCATCACCGCTATTATCCAGTCCTCCTCCGTCATGACGTCTATTGCGATTACGATGGTCGTTACGGGGCTTATTGCGCTGGACCAGGGTATCTACCTGACGATGGGAAGTAACATCGGTTCGTGCGTGGTAGCCATCATCGCGGGTATGACCAGCGGCGTAGCAGCCAAACGGACGGCGATGATCCACCTGCTTTTCAATGTCCTGGGTGTCGTTCTGTTCCTCTGCGCGGCCTTGACGCTCAGCCTTGTTACCGCCGGCGTCTGGAGTTTCGGCACTATCTTCGAGCATCTCTTCCCCTCCGCGCCGCAACTGCAGTTGGCTATGTTCCATACGGTCTTCAATGTCACTACGATGTTAGTGGCGCTGCCGCTCACCAATGCGCTGGTCAACCTCGCCTGCCGTATCATCAAAGACCAGCCGGTGCAGAAAACCAACGAGCCGCATCTCTATTTCCTTGACCCGCAGATGCTTCGCACGCCCGTAGTGGCTATCCGCCAGCTCAAAGCCGAGGTGGAGAACATGGCTAAACTGGCGATAGAGAACTACCGGCGGTCCATTCATGATGTCACTACGCTGGACAACTCCGAACGCGAGCTTTTCGACCGGACAGAGGACCAGCTCAACTACCTCAACCGCGAACTGGTGCATTATGCTTTGCTGCTCTCCAATAACCAGCTCAGTCAGTTTGACCACCAGTACCTCGTCTCGACTATCCGCACGGTCAGCGACCTGGAGCGTATCGGTGACTACGCCAAGAACATCATCGAGTACGCCGACAGCCTCCGCCAGCAGGAGGTGCGTTTCTCCGACTATGCGCTCAAAGAGATCGACCAGATGAACACCCTCATCAGCCGTCTCTACGACGCCACGATGCAGGCGTACCATAAGATGGACATGGAGGCTCTCGGACTCGCCAACCAGGTTGAGGACGAGATAGACCAACTGACCGACGAGATGGAGCGCAATCATATACAGCGGCTTGCCTTGGGTATCTGCAAACCCCAAGCCGGAACGGAATATATCTCCCTTGCCCAGAACTCCGAACGTGTTGCCGACCACCTTATCAACGTGGCGAAAACCATTCGGGATCTTTAAGCCTTTGGCGTAGAATACGTAGTTTACGTAGAATACGTAGTTTACGTAGATTACGTAGTTTACGAAAACAACGAAAATAACGTTTACTAACAATTTAACATTTTAATGTCTATGAAAAAGACCATTTTGAGTGCACTTTTAGTGCTGACCACATGTTTTACGGCATGTGCGAAAGAGAAAGTCATTGCTTATCCGGAAATGCCGCTTCAGGCGCAACGACTTATTGAGGCGCATTTCTCCAAAGCCGATGTGTCCGTGGTGATGATGGACCGCGAGATGCTGAGTACGGACTACGAAGTGCGTCTGAACGACGGCACGAAAGCGGAGTTCGACAAAGACGGCGGACTGACCAAGATCGACTGCGGCACCAAGGCAGTTCCCGAAGCCCTTATTCCGGAAGCTGTGCGTGCGTATGTAGCAGCCAATTTCCCGAACGCTTTCATCACGGAGTGGGGCAGAGATGACCGCCGCTGGAAAACCGAACTGAACAACGGTCTCGACCTGGAATTCAACAGCAAGTACGAATTCGTCCGCATAGACGATTGATAATTCCTTTCCACTGCCATAGGAAAAATCTACTTCCATGAAAAACACATTAGTGAGTAAGTAGAGAGTTCCTATGGATTTTCTGTGTACCTTTGTGCTCGCAAATAAATCAAAATTTAGTAGTGTTGCGATAATTTTAAGAACATAAACAGAGATAAACCCTTTTGAATGCTTTTGAGCTTCGCTCTCGCGTACTTTGCTGCTAAAAACTCCCTCAAACTCCGCAACTCTGCGAGTAAAAGCCTTCAAAAGCTATAAACATAAAAAACATTTTTATTAGTCAAAAATTACCAACAATTATTCAAAAATTTGCATTGCTGATCAAATCAAAAAAATGAATAGACTCATAAGTAACTATGTAATAGTGCTTTACGTAACGCGGAACTTAAAATATCGCAACAGCAGTATTCCTTAAAAATAAAAAAAAGCACTTCTTCGAAAGATTTTTGATAAAAAATTTGGTTATATGGAAAATTTTAAGTAATTTTGCAGCGCAAAATAAAGGTTTTGCTGGATTCATCTACGCCGTGTCCGTGAAAAACGGAAGGGATAGTGGGTTCAAACATATTGAAAAAGGCGTTATTGACGCTTTGTTGTAGATACTAGAAAGCTTCGCAACCTGTCTGTATCAAACCTACGCAAAGTTAAGCAATCGACGCCTACGGGTATGACATTTATCAACCCTTCGTACATGGTACATGGTACCTTGTACAATTCTATGGGTTTGTCATATCGGCGTAGGTTTCATCGTTGTTTATAGTTTGATAGGTTAGCGAAGGCCTCTAGTGTTGTAAGCAACAATGGAGGCTGCGCTTTTTTGTGTATGTGCTCTTTGACGTACTGGATTTACCGTAAAAAAAAAGAATTCCGGACGATTTTTGCGTGAAAACTTGCATATGTCAGGAAATTGTAGTAATTTTGCGAGCAAAATCGCAAAAAACACATACAAGAATTATGGAAGAGACACTATCGATGTTAGAAAAAGATTTCGGAACCAGAATGCATGAACCGATGCTTGGCAATTATGGTGACGAGGTATATTATACTCGCGAGGAATTTATGAATGAGTTGGCTAAGCAACTCGGGCAGGCTTATGGCTTGAATGATATTAGGGAGGCGAGATAATGCGCTATACACTTTATTTCAAGTCCAAGGCTTATTCTGACATTCTGGGCTTAAAGGAGTACATATATAATAATTGTGCTGCTCCGCTGACAGCCCTCCGTCAGTTTGAATTATTAGATAAACATCTAACATGGTTGGAGCAATATGCCGAGCTTCCGGGAGTGGATGTGGAATTATCCATAAAGTACGGAAAGATAATGCGCACTGTTCCTTTTGGAAGAAAGATGGCAGTCATTTATTCTGTAGAAGATAATATAGTTTATATCCATCGTATAATGCCCCAAAGCATGATCATCTATTGATTGGCCAAATACATAAATTTTTATTTGTTAATCCATACAAAGCGGTAAATCCAATAAGCGGTTTACCGCTTTTTTGTGTATGTGAGCGGTTGGCATACACAAAATGAATGTACGAAGGACGGATGTACGGCGTGCGATGTCGATAAACGATGTAGGGCGTGCGATGTACGATGTACGAAGGAAGAAAATAACAACTAACACAAAAAATACATTATGAAAAACTTAAACTTAAACGAACAGGAAAAACAAAGGGGATGGCATGATTTTTGCAGTATAAATCATGCTAATCAGACCGAGGTTCAAGCAGACACTCTGTCGGCGTCCGGTCGTTCTGCGGTTAGCGTTACCTTAGAGGAATGTCCCGCTAATAACGCGCTAATAACGCGCTTATCACGCGCTAATAACGCGCTTTTGCCCTTATCCCGGTGTGTAAATACTCTTATCCGCATAGGTGACTATGTGGTAGGAGGTCATGCACGGAGAGGTGCGGGGAAGGAGGTTGTCGCAATGATGCGACAAAAATGCATGATGTGGAAATATGCCGCGATGGTGGTTTTGATGCTCACACTTGGAGTGGGAGAGATGTGGGCGACTATGGCAAATTTCATAGAAGGTAGCTACATTTATATTGATGTTACAAACTGTACAGACTGGGCAAATAGTTGTACATTAAAAATGAATTGGTTTGACTCTAACGGCAATTCAAAAGGTAATTATATAGGTGCAGAAAATTACTCTACCAATATCTATCGTTTTCGCATTCCTTCAGATGGAATAGGTGGCTTTCAGTTAATTCGCTTAAATCCTAACAATCATGGACAGCAGTACAATTATTCCGGAACAATGTATGCAAAAAATCGTTCCTATGACTCGCAGAACTGTCTATGTGTGCCATCTGGAGCGGTAGCCGATAACGCGAATTTTACATGGTCTGTCTATCACCCATACACCTATATTTATGATGGAAGCGATGAGCGTGTTTCGCAAGTGGTGAATAGCGGAGCAAGCAATGGTGAACATATGTACGTATATTCTTGGAAAAATTGGGATAATGTAGATGAGAAGGAGTATGGTGACTGGCGTGGACGCGAAATCACAAAAACGAACGGAGTTTACGCATATTACGTAACGGAAGGACGAAACTATAAGATGAACTGCTATACTGCCCCCAATAACAATAATTCACAACAAAACGAATCCGCTACTTTATATGCCACATCTTCTCCTTCCCAAGCACATCATCATAATGATGGAACCTATTATTGGACAGGTGGAGACCAGGCGAGTAATTTTTATGGAACAGGCATAAGAATAAAAATTGTTTCCAACGCCTACGAATTGTATGTCGGTGAGACAACAACTTTTACCATTGAGGCAGAAGCACCCCTTACTGGTTTGGAAGGACTGGAGATTTGGGAGGATGGTGTAAAAATAGAAGGAACGCCATCCGGCTCTGGAACAAGTCGCACATTTAACTATACTGCTACTTCGGCAGGTATAAAAGACATTTCAGCGCGTATTCATTTCACATTTAACGGACAAGCGATTTATTTGTGTGCAGCCGATATGCGAATCCGCGTTTATGAGAAATACACCATCAAAGTGCAAAATACCTTTAATTGGGATAAGATTAAATTACATATGTTCCGCGATGCCGACAACGAAATAAAGAATTCGGCTTGGCCGGGTGTTGAAGTAACGGAATATATTGCTAATGATGGAGAGCATGATTGGTATTTTGTTACGTTGGACTCTAAGTTCGATCGGTTTATGCTGGCAAATAGTGATGGTAGCCAACAAACTTATTCTGGCGGTATGAGTTTTGATAAGGCTACATATGCTGATAATTGCTATATAATACAACAAAACGAGGGAGTAACAAAATGTTATACTACAGAAGTCTCTTGCCCTGAGTTTTATCGTCTAAAATCTGTCTGCGCAGAAGGGACATATTATTCAAACACACTAATGGTAGCGGGAACGATGTCTCTCTATGCAGAAACATCCAAATCACTTACTTTACAACATTTGGTAGGCGATGTGTGGACGGATATGGCAGGAACTATTACTGCTACAGGCATTACAAAAAACGGTGTATATACTGCTGAATTTAATGGAACAAATATCGTAGATAATTTTGCTCTCTACACCGGTGACTACCATATTCATTGCGGAGCAACGACTGCTAATTACCTCACCAATGGAGCAAGCAATGAAAGAACAACAGGAACTAAATTCATCTATTTTGAGAACAACCCCATTTTTGGAACGGAATTATTCAACTACTATTGGTTAGATTGGTTCCCTGAAGGACAAACAGTTGTAGCTACCGTGGGTAACGAATATAATGACAATCTGGCAAATGTCATCGGTGTAGATGCCTATGCTCCGGATGGCGTAACCGTAAGAACAGATCCCAGCGACAGCAAAGAATGGGGTGGAAACGTGCGCTTTGGCTATAATCCGAATACTAACTATTTCTCACGTGCTATTATAGCCGGAAGTGGTGCGAAAATCAAAATCCAAGGTACTTATGTGACTCCAAGCGGAGGTTCAGAAGGAGCAGAAGCCTCTTTCGGTGATGCATCTGCCTGGGTATATACATTGGAAGCTTCCGTTAAAGGACAGGCAACCGCTACCGTAACCACATCCTATAACGAACACGCACAGACCTTGGAAGCAAACAAACAACTGATAGGCGGAGAAACGAGCAAATCATATAACGTGCTTATTACCTACGACTTCAAAACCAACCGTCTGTTGGCAGCATGGCAACCTCCTACAGAAGGTGAATCCTTTGACGGATTTGATTTGTCATCCAACCTAATGGCTATCCGTACGGAGAACGCTGCACCTACTGTACTTAACCTGACCACCACGCATAATCTAAGCAATATACAAAAAATATATACGGCTTTAGAGCTGACTTATGATAATTGGACGAAAAGTGGTGGTAACGCAGACCGGCGAATCGTTTCCAGCGGTTATATTGACGAGTATTACTGGATTTCTCTGCCATATGACTGCAATATAGGTGATATTTTCGGAATTGAGGGTTATGGGGACAGTTGGGTCATCCAAACCTACCATGGTGACTATCGCGCACGCGATGGATGGTGGGCAGAAACAGAAAGCTGGTGGTATGACTTGGACCGCACAGATATGATGGAGAAGAATAAGGGCTACGTCTTGCGTGTCACCAATTTGGATGGAGAAAACGGTTCTCCGGACAGATTCCCGGGAAGCACAGGCTCTTCCATTTTCCTCTATTTCCCCTCAAAAGATAGCAAACTGGCTATTGGGCAGTTGAGTAATAGTGCAACCGACACAACCACCACCGTTCCTGAGCATAAATGTGAAGTATGGCGTGGCAGGGAGACCAATACCAATGCAGGTAACCCGAACTATGACCGCCGGGCGATTGACTCCAACTGGAATATCATCGGCTCACCGAGTTTCAATAGTGCCAAGATTACTACAAGCGGATGGAGTGAGACTGCATATGGCTCATCCGGCATAGCAGCTACCCCGCTCAAGTTCTTCTACACGTGGGCAGCTAACCGAAACCCGATGTATAAAATTCAAACTACAGATGAAGTTACTTCCTTTGAGTTCCAAGCCACCCACGCTTATTTGGTTCAGTACGCCGGAGATATCACATGGGTGAAATATGATAACAACAACCCCTTGGTTGTTCTCAAAAAAGCACCGGCACGCGACAACGAAGAGCAGGGCGACCGGACGCTGAAGATGGTGCTGAACAAGGATGGCGAGCAAGCCGATGTGGCCTACATCAGCCGGATGGCAGAGGGTGCGACCGAAGGCTATGACCTCAACCTCGACCTGAGCAAACTACTCAGCAACAGCGGTAACAACCTCTACACCCTTGCCGGGTACTATAAGATGGCGGGTAACTGCCTGCCGGAGACGACCACCACCGTGCCGGTCGGCGTACAGATTGCCGCCGAGGGCGAATACACCTTCTCGATGCCGGAGGGCACCAACGGCACAGGCGCAGTCCTTATAGATAATATCGCAGGCACGCGCACGAACCTCGCCCTGACCGACTACACCGTGCAGCTCCCTGCCGGACAGACGGACAACCGCTTTGTGCTGGAGCTCTCGCCGATAAGCAATGTGGCGACAGGAGACCTCACCCCGACCCTCTCCCAAGGAGAGGGAGAGAAGGCGCACAAAGCGCTGATTGACGGCGTACTCTATATTGTCAAAGACGGCCAAGTCTTCGACGCCCGCGGCAACAAAGTAAAGTGAAAAGTGAAAGGTGAAAAGTGAAAGGACAAACGATTATGAAAAAGAATATAAAGGTTATGGGTTACGGGTTATGGATGATGGTAGTGCTCTTTGTGAGCACGCCATTAACCGCCCAAAATGCACAAGAGTGGCAATCGACCTCGACGATGCAAGGTTCCGGGAGCGCCTATAGTTCGCAAGTGACCGCAGTAGGAGCCACAGGAGTGGCCGTCTTGGGAGCAAGCTCTTCTGCTCCTGCTAACGCTCCTTCCAGACCGCGCAGAGAGCACGCTTCCGACCGTAATGCCGGAGAGGCAACCACCGGCTCCAACCAGTCCCCCCTCGGCGATGCGGTGCTGCCGCTGCTGCTGATGGCGGCAGGGTTCGGGCTCTATACCGCAGTACGCAAAAGAAAAGAAGTAGCGTGAAAGCGCTATTTCCATAATGCATTTTTAGAAAGCTCTCGCAGGGATGCGCGGGCTTTCGCTTTTAGGACACCCCCCAACCCCCTCTCAGAGGGGGAGAATAACCCCACCCGGCCTCCCCACAAGGGGAGGGGCTTTGGGTGTCGGATAGTATCCGACCCAATGGACGCCGCTCCGGGGTGGGCACCGCGGAGGAGGGAAGCCGGATAACATCCGGCGGAAAAGAAGAAGGGGCGAAGAGGTGGGACCGGAAATCCGGAAAGTCCGGACCGCTACGCTCATCCGGGAGGTTGCTCGGCCGGGGCAGGGCTCGGCATGTATGCCGAGGGATAAACGGAACAGGAGAAGGCAAGGCTCGCGGAAACAGCCGCTCCGGGGTGGGCGCCGCGGGGGATGGAAGCCGGATAACATCCGGCGGAAAAGAAGAAGGGGCGGAGAGGTGGCGGAGAGGTGGGGTCTCGTCCATAGATTGAGACAACAAAAAAGAGACCCGAAAGGTCTCTTCTTTGTTGCTCAACCAGGACTCGAACCCAGACAGACAGAACCAGAATCTGTAGTGCTACCATTACACCATTGAGCAGGGCGCATTTGATGTTTGTCATTTGACATTTGACATTTGTCATTTGACATTTGACATTTTTTCAAAAGCGGGTGCAAAGGTACTGCTTTTTTTTGACATGACCAAATTTTTGGGCAAGAAAATTTCAAAAAAATGCATTATTGCCTTATTTCTGCCGTTTAGTAGCCCTCATTTTGCTCAAAAGAGGGGCGCAGGAGCAGAAAATCCAGTGGGATAGGGAAGACGGTGGTGTGGCCTGTCCAGCGTCCGAAACGGATCATGTCGTTGCGGTGCCACCCCTCCCACATCAGTTCGCGCCAGCGCTCGTAGTAGATATCATCGAGCGTAGGCGGAGCGGGCAGAGGCGCGAGTCCCACGCGGCTGCGTATCTCCGTCATGTCCTCCGAGGCGTCCTGTCCTTTTCGCACCAGGGCTTCTGCCCTCATGAGCACCACGTCCGCATAGCGGAAGAGGACGATGTCATTCTTGCCAACCGTAGCGTCTTGGATGCCGTTGGGGTCGTGTTCGTATTTCCTGAACCGTGCGCCGGCGGTCTTCTCATACGGACTGCCGCTGAGGTCCTGTGCCACCTCTTCCGCCTGATAGACCAGGGGTGTCTTGCCGTCCGGGCGGCAGACGACTTGGCCGTTGACATAGACGGTGTCGTAATAAAAACAGAGGTCAAAACGCGGGTCTTGGTGGTCGGTGTTATACCCGAAGACCTCCAGTGTCTCGCGGGTAGCCGACGTGCCGTTCTCGCCGCCCATGCCTAACGCGGCGGCGTGGTTGTAATGGAGCGAGCGGTGGGCGTAGCGGTACTGCGCCGTGTATTTGCCTACCTCGCGGGGGATGACGAAGATATTCTCGTGCGAGCGGTCGTTGTCGAGCGAGAAGTTCGTACTGAGCTGTTCCTCCAGGCGGTAGCGTTGTGAGAGGAGGTCGGCGTACCATACGACCGAGTCATAGAGCTGCGGCTCCGTGACGCCGGTATAGACGGGGTGGTTGAGGTAGAGTTTCATCAGCACGAACGCCGCCACGTAATACGTCATCCGTCCGTAATACTGCCCCAGCGGTTCGTTAGCCGGCTCGTACGCCAGCCGCGGCATCGCTTCGCGCAGCTCCTGCACGGCAAACCGGTACACCTCCTCCCGTGGGGAGAGGGTGATTGCGGCGGAAGGGAGACCGGCGTCCGTGACGACGGGTACGCGGCCGTAGAGGTCCAGCAGGTAGAAATAGTACATCGCCCTCAGTGCCCGCAGTTCGGCTCTGTAGGAGGCAAGGAGCGCGGTGTCCGCATCCGCGCCGTGGTAGGCGTCTATGTGCGCAATGCCGTTGTTGGCGAGCATGACCACCTTGAAGAGATAGTCCCATGTGTCGCGTATGGAGCGGTCGGAGCTCTCCCAGGTGTGGTCATGGAGCCGCTGCCAGTAGCCTCCGTCGTACCAGTCACCGCCTCGGACAGGCATGATCTGCTCGTCCGTGGTGAGGGAGTTGAGGTCATAGACCCCCCTTCCGGTGCCCTGGAGCCCCTGCGAGTCGGCATTGCCGCCGAGGTATATATAGACGGAGAGCACGGCGTTGTTACGCAGTGCGGTCATCGAACCGAAGGCCTCCGCCTCCGTGAGGGCGGAAGAGGGGTTCTCGTCCAGAAACGAGCAACCCGTCATCAGCAGGGCCGTTGCCCATAGACAGAATATGTACTTCTTTGTCTTCATCAGAAACCGATAGATAAACCAAAGGTGAAGGTGTGGTACAACGGGTAGGTCCGTTTGTCGTCCACACCGATGGTGGAGTTGATATTACTGCTGTTGATCATCGGCGTGAGGCCGGAGTAGGAAGTGAAGGTGGCCACGTTGTTCATCGTCAGGACGAGACGCAAGGTCTCCACCACTTTGTTCGGCGGCAGCGGCACGCGGTAGCCCAGCGTGATATAGTCGATATTGACATAGTCGCCCCGTTCGAGCCAGTAATCCGTCACGCGCTGGTCGTATATCTTCTTCTCCGGCGCGTCGCGCAGGACGTTATAGAGGGGCAGGGAGTTGAGGTTCATGTAGGCGAGGGAGGTGCCGTTGAAGATCTTGTGTCCGAAAGCGCCGTTGAGTTGGACGGAGAGGTCCCAGTCTCGGAACCGGAGGCTGATATTCGACCCCAGGAGCAGTTTCGGCGTGGCCTGTCCGGCTATATAACGGTCTCCGGCGGCGTAGGTATAACCGCCCTGGCCGTTGTCCTGCAAACCGTTGCTCCTCGGGATATAAAACGTGCCTAAAGGCTGGCCGATGATCTGCCAGGTGATATCATTGTCGCCGCCATGCGAGCCGGCTCCGGAGACAGAGGCGAGTGCCTGGTAGTCCGCTCCGTAGAGCCATTCGTCGCCCTGGTAACCGGAGAGGGCGAGGAGCCGGTTATGCTGCCATGTGAGGTTCGCGTTGACGGTCAGCCGCCAGTCGCGTGTGTTGACCGGCGTACCGCCGAGCGAGATCTCCACACCCTGGTTGCGCATCGAGCCGAGGTTGGCGATGAGCACGGGGTAGGTGTAAGGCGGCGTGGAGACGCGGTAGGGGTAGAGCATGTCGGTGACGAGGGTGTTGTAATAGCTGATATTCGCTACCAGCCGTCCGCGGAACAGACTCATGTCGAGCGACACGTTGCCTGTGCGGCTGACTTCCCATTTGAGGTCGGGGTTGGCGTTGCGCAGCGCGGCATAGGTGGTGATCCCTTTGCCGCCTAACTCGATGAGACCGTTCGGTTCGTAGAGCGGCAGGGTGAGGTAGCTGTCTATTGCCGACTGGTTGCCCGCGAGGCCGTAGCCGCCGCTGAGGCGCAGGTGGTCCAGCACGTCCGACTGCGGCATCCACGGCTCGTCGGAGACAGTCCATGACGCCGAGACGGAGGGAAAGAGCCCCCATCTGTTATGGGCGCCGAACTTACTGCTGCCGTCTGC
This sequence comes from uncultured Bacteroidales bacterium, assembly GCA_902799185.1. Classification (GTDB taxonomy): domain Bacteria; phylum Bacteroidota; class Bacteroidia; order Bacteroidales; family Paludibacteraceae; genus Colicola. The sequence continues at coordinate 74,917 of CADBZO010000005.1, forward strand.
GCGGAGCGAGGCGGTGAGGTGGTACCGTCCCAAGAGGGTGTAGCCCACGCGGCCCATGAAAGAGAGCATGTTCGCTTGGCGGTTGTAGGAGTCGGTGCCGTCCCAGGGGCGGATAGAGCCCGCCGAGAGCCGGTCGTCGCCCAGAACGGACGAGGCGGACTGGTAGGTGGTGACATAAAAACCCTCTGACCTATGGCTGTTCACCTCCGTCATCGCCGAGGCGGACAGGGCATGGATGCCCCAACTTTGGTTGTAATCCAGCAGCAGATGGAAGAGTATATCGTGGGTCTTGCCCGTTCCGCGGAATGCCGTGCCGCCTTCGTCGGTAGGTATGTCGCGTGTCTCGTCCGTGCGGTGGAAGGTATATGCCGTCATGAGTTTGAGGTGCAGGGGGGCGATGAGCCGGAAGTCGAGGTGGAGGTTCGTCGTCACATGGGCGTCGGTGGGCTGTACGCTGTTCGCCAGCCACGCCATGGGGTGGGCTATCTGACTGGCTGCCGGGTCGCCGTCCCAGCCTCCGGAGGTGTTCTTCGATGCCGGAAAAGTGGGGTTGAAGCAGGCGGCGCTGTAGAAGAGTTTCTGCTCGTTGAAGAGCCGGTCACTCTTCTGATACGAGCCGAACATGCCGATGTCGATCTTCAGCAGGTCCCCCCACATCCGCTGGGTGAGGTTGATATTCGACATGAGGGTCCTCTGGCCGGTGCCGATGATGACCGCCCTGTCGTCGATGAAACCGATGGAGGCGCGGTATGCGGTGTGTTTCGTGCCGCCGGTGAAAGCCAGGTGATGGTGGTGGGAGAGGGCGGTGCGGGTGATCTCCCGCTGCCAGTCGGTGTCGGCTCCTTGGTCTCTATATAGCAGGTGATGGTCTCGTACGAAAGAGCGGTAGGCCTCGCCGTCCAGCATAGGCAGGGTCTTATAGACCGCTCCTACGGAGAGAGAACCGTTATAATGGATACGGAGCTTGCCTTCGCTGCCCTTGAGCGTACGTATCTCTATCACACCCGAGGCGCCTCGGGAACCGAACTGCGCCGTCTCGCTCGCGTCTTTCATGATACGGAAACTCTCGATATCCGTGGGATAGACGGAGGAGAGCAGACTCATGTCGCCTATCACCCCATCGACGATGATGAGCGGGTCGTTGCTGCCGGAGAGAGAGGTGGTACCGCGCAGCCGGACGGCACTCATGGCGTTCTCGCCGCTCTTGTCCACCGTCAGACCGGCCACCCTGCCACGGATCACGTCGATGGCAGAGGACGACTGCTCGCGGTTGTTCATGTCCTCCAGACCGATGCTGTCGGGAGAGGCCGTGTTTTTATCGGCCAGAACGGTAGTGCTGATCAGCAGCAGAAAAAGCAGAAGCGTGTGTCTCATGGGCGGTCGGGTTCGTTTGCGGGTACAAAAGTACTGCTTTTTTTGCATATATGCAAATAAAAATCGGATATTTTTCGTTATTTCTTGTGTATGTCAGAAAAAAGTTGTACCTTTGCACTCGCGTTCGGCAAATGGATCGCAAGAACGATACCGCTCCGCTAAATCGTAAGTGCGACCATTGCCTCCGCTCTCCCCACCGGACGCAGCAAGTGGCACGTTAGCGCCCGTCGGGGGCTCTTATTATGGTATAAATAAGAAAATATAGAAACGAGATATGAATTTCATAGAGATTATTACCAAATTATTCGGCAACAAAGCGCAGAAAGACATGCGTGCCATCCAGCCGGTAGTGGATCAGATCAAGGCGGCGTACGAGTCCATCGATGCGCTGTCCAATGACGAGTTGCGTGCCCGTTCGTGGGCGCTGATGGACAAGCTGCAGGCGGCTGTGGCGGACAAGAAAGCCCGTATAGCCGAGCTGAAAGCCTCTATCGAAGGTACGCCTATCGAGAAGCGCGAGAAGATATACAACGAGGTGGACAAACTCGAAAAGGAGATCAAGGACAAATACGAGGAAGTGTTGAACGAGATACTCCCCGAGGCGTACGCCATCGTCAAATCGACCGCACGTCGTTTTGCGCAGAGCGAGACGGTAGAGGTGACCGCCACCGAGATGGATAGAGCCTTGGCTGCTGACCCGCGTTTCGACTTTGTGGAGATAGTAGGAGGCGATAATCTCGCCAAGGCGGTGTATAAGAACCACTGGATGGCAGGCGGCAACGAGATTCATTGGGACATGGTTCATTACGACGTGCAGCTTTTCGGCGGTGTCGTTCTGCACCAAGGCAAGATCGCCGAGATGGCTACCGGTGAGGGTAAGACCCTGGTGGCTACTCTGCCGGTCTATCTCAACGCGCTGACGCATGAGGGTGTACACGTGGTGACCGTGAACGACTACCTCGCCAAACGTGATAGCGAGTGGAACGGACCGATCTATATGTTCCTCGGTCTGACCGTCGATTGTATTGACAAACACCGTCCGAACAGCGACGAGCGCCGCAAAGCGTACGCCTGCGATATTACGTTCGGCACGAACAACGAGTTCGGTTTCGACTACCTGCGTGACAACATGGCAACCTCGCCGCTCGACCTCGTGCAGCGCGGACATAACTACGCCATTGTCGATGAGGTGGACTCCGTGCTCATTGACGACGCCCGTACGCCGCTTATCATCTCCGGTCCGGTGCCCAAAGGCGAGGACCAGATGTTCGACGAATACAAAGACCGCGTGGCGAACCTCGTCCGTCAGCAGACGACTCTCACCACCAAGCTCCTTGCCGAGGCGAAGGCGAAGATGGGTTCGGAGGACGAGAAAGTGCGCGAGGAAGGCGAGTTGGCACTCTTCCGTTCGTTCAAAGGTATGCCGAAATCCAAGGCGCTCATCAAATACCTCTCCGAGCCGGGCGTCAAAGTACGGATGCAGAAGACCGAGGAGTTCTACCTCCAGGAGAACGAGAAGAACATGCATATCGCCACCGACGAACTCTATTTCGTCATTGACGAGAAGAACAAGTCCATCGAGCTTACCGACAAGGGTATCGACGCCCTGACCGGTTCGACCGACGACCCGGATTTCTTCGTTCTGCCGGACGTAGGTTCGGAGATGGCGGAGCTGGAGAATGACAAATCACAAATGACGAATGACGAATTACAGCAGAAGAAAGACGAAATCCTCACCAATTATTCGATCAAGTCCGAGCGCGTACACACCGTACACCAGCTGCTCAAGGCATACACCCTCTTTGAGAAAGATATAGACTATATCATTGACAACGGCGAGGTGAAGATCGTCGATGAGCAGACGGGCCGTGTGATGGAAGGCCGCCGCTGGTCCGACGGACTGCACCAGGCGGTGGAAGCCAAGGAGAACGTGAAGGTGGAGGCGGCGACGCAGACTTTTGCCACCATCACGCTCCAGAACTATTTCCGTATGTACCACAAGCTCGCCGGTATGACCGGTACCGCCGAGACCGAGGCGGGCGAGTTTTGGAATATCTACAAACTGGACGTAGTGGTCATCCCTACCAACAAACCTATCGCCCGCAAGGACCTCAACGACCGTATCTACCGCACCAAACGCGAGAAATACAACGCCGTCATTGACGAGATAGTAGCCATGGTGGAGCAGGGCCGACCGGTGCTCGTAGGTACCACGTCGGTGGAGATATCCGAGCTCTTGAGCCGTATGTTGACGCTGCGTAAGATCAAGCATAACGTCCTCAACGCCAAGCTGCACCAACAGGAGGCGCAGATCGTTGCAGAGGCCGGTCGTCCGGGCGTAGTGACTATCGCTACGAACATGGCGGGCCGTGGTACGGATATCAAGCTGACGCCTGAAGTGAAAGCGGCAGGCGGTCTGGCTATCATCGGTACGGAGCGGCATGAGAGCCGCCGCGTGGACAGACAGCTCCGCGGACGTGCCGGACGTCAGGGAGACCCGGGCAGCTCCGTGTTCTACGTATCGCTGGAGGACGACCTGATGCGTATGTTCGGCTCCGAGCGTATCGCCTCTATCATGGACCGGATGGGCTTTGAGGAAGGTGAGATGATCGAGCATAACATGATTTCCAACTCCATCGAGCGGGCGCAGAAGAAAGTGGAGGAGAACAACTTCGGTATCCGTAAGCGCCTCATCGAATACGACGACGTGATGAACCAGCAGCGTAATCTCATCTACGCCAAACGCCGCCACGCCCTCATGGGCGAGCGCATCGGCGTGGATATTACCAATATGATTTACGAGACGGCTGACGTAATCTTCCAGGAGGCGCGTTCCGCCAACGACTACGAGGGGCTCAAGATGGACGTGATGCAGACTTTCGCCATCGAGCTGCCTTTCGACGAAGAGGAGTTCAGCCGCGGCAAGCGTGACGCACTGAGCAATCAGTTGGCGGAGGCGGCGCTGGACAGCTTCAAACGCCGTATGGACAAACTCACCCAGGTAGCCGACCCGACGATCCAGCAGGTCTATGAAACCAAGGGTCAGATGTACGAGAACATCCTCATTCCGATTACCGACGGCAAGCGCGTCTATAACATCGCCGTGAACCTCAAGGCAGCGGCGGAGAGCCACTGCAAGGAGGTGGTGAAGGAGTTCGAGAAACGGATGCTGCTCTACGTCATCGACGATGAGTGGAAAGAGCACCTCCGTCAGCTGGACGACCTCAAGCAGTCCGTGCAGAACGCTTCCTACGAGCAGAAAGACCCGCTGTTGATATACAAGCTGGAGTCGTTCAATATCTTCAAAAGTATGCTCGACACCCTCAACCGCCGCGCTATCGCTATCCTGCTCCGCGGCCAGATCCATACCCAGGAGCCCGACCGTGTACAGCAGGCGCAGCAGCAACGCCGTATGGACTATAGCCGTTACCGCACCCAGAAAGATGCGGTGCAGCAGGCGGCGCAGGCTTCCGGAGCAGCAGCGGCTGCCGGGCGTGATACCCGCGAGCAGCAACGCCCTGAGCCCATCCATGTGGACAAGAAACCGCGGCCGAACGACCCCTGCCCCTGCGGCTCCGGCAAGAAATACAAGCAATGCCACGGTAAGCTCGCTCCCGCGGGCATCTAAGCGATATACCGAATATCGATATGTCGAGATTCCGAATGATAGTTGTATTACTCTTTTGTGCCGTCACCTCTGTGGCGGCACAAAACGATAGTATCCGTATCCATCCGGATACGTTCCGTCTGCAGGACCGGCGTACCACCGCGGATATAGACCTCTTGCTGCTGGATATGGTAGCGGCGCAGAGTGCGGATATCCATGCCGGGGATACCATTGACACCCTGACGGTGGCGGAGATATTGCTCCGAGACTCAATACGGCGTGAAAAAGAGGAGATAGACTCTCTCCGGGCGGTCAATGCCGCCCTCGCCTCCGCAACTCTCCGGCAGAGCTTGGGGCCGGATGTGCAGAAGTCACTCGTCAAAGACCCGGAGGAGGATCTGCGGGAGTTCAAACGTGCCAAGCGGGAGTTACGTACGCCGTGGCGCAGGGAGGCGACACTCATGGTACAGGTCACCCAGAACTATGTCACCTCCAACTGGTACCAGGGCGGTTCGTCGTCCTTCGCCGGACTGGGTATCGCCAAGGGCAAGTTCGGTTATGAGTCCGAGCGCTTCACCTGGGAGAACACCGGCGAATGGCGCATAGGCGGGTCCACCATCTCCGCCGACAGCCTCCATAAGGTCAACACTACCGACGACCTCTTCCGCCTCTATACCAAGGCGAACCTCCGTATCGTGCCGAAGGTCTTCACGTCCTTCTCGGCGGAGCTGGAGACACGCCTCCTGCCTACCTATAAATCCAATTCGCGGGAACTCAAGTCAGGCCCCTTCTCGCCTTTCCGTTTCAACGCCGGTATAGGTATCGACTACAAGCCCGTCAAAGACCTGTCGGTCTCTTTCTCGCCGCTGTCGTACAAGGTGGTGCATGTCATGGATACCGCGCGGGTGAAGGGCACGGATTACGGACTCAAGGAAGGGGAACGCACGCAGCATAACGTCGGTTCGTCGCTACGGCTGGAATATACATGGAAACCCGTCCGCGAGATTGCCATCGAGACGCGGTTCTATATGTACACCAATTACAGGGAAGTGGAGATGGATCTGGAGGTCAACTGCGATTTCATCATCAACCGTTTTCTCTCAGCGCGGCTCATGGTCCATCCGCGTTACGACACCTCCGTCATCATGGAGGGCGACAAACACGCCAAGATACAGTTCCGCGAACTGCTCTCTATTGGTTTCTCGCATAAGTTCTATTAGCAGACTATCCTTCGCACAGGGCTACGAGTTCTTGCCATCGGTTGAAAGCTTCGGAGCCGTATTTCCAGATGTTGTATTTGATTTTGTCCAAAGACACTTCTTCGCCGAGGTGACTTTTGGAATAGAATTTGTCGGCATAGCAGATGACTTTCTCTTCTATGCTCTGCGGGCAGTAGTCCCTTTCGGGGATAGGCAGTTCCTCGCGTTCCACCTGCTCGATGGTGATGCCGGTGCCGGTATGGCGTTCGGCTACCAGCGCGTGTTTGGGCAGTCCTTCGCTCCGCAGCAGTTCGGCGCCTAAATAGCCGTGCTCGATATACTTGTGCGGTCCCGTGCAGTATATCTTCGGTGCGTCGCAATAGAGGATACCTATGTCGTGGAGCATCGCCGCCTCTTCCACAAACGTGCGGTCCACCAGCCCCTGTTCCGTCCATTGGGGATGGGCGTCAACGATGGCGAGCGCACGGTCTGCCACCTGCCGGCTGTGGGTCACCAGCACGTGCCGCAACTCCGGCTGGCCGGCGTAATACTTATCTATGAGCGCTATATAGTCAATCATCTTTCCTGACTCCCTCCTTTGAGGGGAGGGGTTTCAATCCGTTCAAAAACGCTTTTGCCTCCATGCGTTTCTTACCCGGTACCTGCAGCTCTACGATGCGCACCGCCCCTTCGCGGCAGGGAATGACAATCTCCTTTGTACATGGTACATGGTCCCCTTGTACCTTTTCAACCTTATATATCTTCACGTTCTCAAACGTCTGCCCTCCGATAGTCAGGTTCGCCCAGGCGGCGGGGTAGGGACTGAGGCCGCGGACGAAGTTATGCACCTGCGCGGCGGTCATCTCTCCGAAATGTATCTCGCAGTCCTCCTTGAAGATCTTCGGCGCCGGCAGGAGTTCGGCTACCTCCGGCTGCGGCGTGGTAGGCACGGGTATGCCCTGGTTCTCGCAGTCGATGATGAGGTCCACGGTGCGGGTGACCATCTCTTTGCTCAGCTCCATCAGGCGGTCATGCACCGAGCCTACGTTCTCGTTCTCGCCGATGGCGATACGCTCCTGCAGGATGATGTTGCCGGTGTCTATCTCGTGCTTGAGCATGAAGGTCGTCAGTCCGGTCTCTTTGTCGCCGTTCATCACCGCCCGGTTGATCGGCGCCGCGCCGCGATACTGCGGCAGCAGCGAACCATGGACGTTGAATGTGCCGAGCCTCGGCATCGCCCAGACGACTTCCGGTAACATGCGGAACGCCACGACGACCTGCAGGTCGGCGCGGTACGAACGGAGCGCCTCGAGGAACGCCTCGTCTTTCAGTTTCTCCGGCTGGAGCACCGGCAGACCCGCCTCCAAGGCGTATTTCTTCACGTCGGAGAACTGCATCTGGTGGCCGCGGCCGGACGGCTTGTCGGGCATCGTGACTACCGCCACGACGTTGTATCCGCCTTCCACCAACGCTTTCAGACCCGCTACGGCAAACTCCGGCGTACCTAAATAAACTATTCGTAAATCTTGCTTGGTCATTTCAACTTTCAACTTTCAACTATCAACTTTCAACTTTCACTTTTCAATACTTTTGGGCTGTTTCTCCACCACCGGCAGCAGCGGCCGCCTATACGCGCGTATAATAAGGTATAGACCCAACGCGATGAACGGTACGCTGAGCCACTGGCCCATGTTCAGCATATGTCCCGCCTCGAAAGCCTCCTGGTCGTTTTTGATGAACTCCAGCAGAAAACGGGTGACGAAGATAATCTCGAAGAACACGCCGAGCAGCAGTCCCTCGCGTCTCCGGGCGTCGGTGTACAGATACATCGGCCCTACCACGCACAGCGCCGCCAGGCAATACAGCATCTCGTATATCTGCGTAGGGTGGCAGGGAACTGTCTGGCCGTCACGGACGAAGATGAAGCCCCACGGCAGGTCGGTAGGACCGCCGTATATCTCGCTGTTGAAGAGGTTACCCAGACGGATGAGCGCACCCGTGACGCACACGCCTATACAGAGCCGGTCGAGGATCCATATCCAGCTGGTTTGGAACTGCGGGTAACGGCTGTACTTGTATTTGTTGAGCAGGACGGCGGCGGTAATCAGTCCTATCGCGCCTCCGTGGCTCGATAGACCGCCCTCCCAGATACGGATGAGCCGGAGGGGATTCTCTATATACGGGTTGCGGTAATGGAACTCCCACCCGAACAGATACCACGGCTGGCCGTAGTCGTGCCACTCGTAGAACCAGCAGTGCCCTATCCGCGCACCGATAATCACACCCGCCACCATCCAGAAAAAGAGCTGGTCAGGCCACTCCGCCGGACAGTGCTCGCGGCGGTACATTTTCTCGTTCATCTTCCAGCACAGGTAGATACCGATTGCCCATAGCAACCCGTACCACCGTATTCCTCCGTCCCCGAAATGAATCAGTATCGGGTCCACATCCCAAGTAATATAGTTTAAAAGCATAAATGCGTAGTTTTTGTAGTTTACGTAGATTACGTAGATTACGTAGATTACGTCAATTACGTCGCGTCAGCGACCTATTTCCCCCAATTCAGTTTGGTTCGCAAACTCTTCAGAAAACTGTTATCGCCTATCTGCACCACTTTGATGGTGTAAGGCGCTTTCTCCACGTGCAGGCTCATGTCCGTGCTGAGGCTCTGGCTGCGGCCGTCCACCGACACCATGTATGTGTCGTACCGGCTGTTCACGCGCAGGTCGAACGTCCAGTCGTCCGGCACGATGATAGGCTTCACTGTCAGACTGTGGGGCGCGATAGGCGTGAGGATGATAGCGCGGTTCTGGGGTACCATCAGCGGACCGCCGATAGACAGGTTATACGCGGTGCTGCCCGTCGGCGTGGAGATGACCAAGCCGTCCGAGTGGTAGGTATGCAGCAACTCGCCGTTGACCTTCGTCTCGATGCTGAGCATGTTCGTCAGACCCTGTTTGAGGATCGCTATCTCGTTCAGCGCATTGGGCGCCATGACGAGGTCACTGCGGACCGTACCGTCTTTGTCCAGCACCTTCACGTTCAGCAGACTGCGCCGCTCGATGGTGTATTCGCCGGCTACCAGTTTCTGCAATATCTCATCCAGGTCCTGCGCCTGTACGTCTGCCAGAAAACCCAAATGCCCTACGTTCACGCCCAGGATAGGGATGTTCTTGTTGCCTATCACGGCGGAGGAGGTCAGGAACGTACCGTCTCCGCCTACCGACAGCGCAAAATCTATCGGCTCGCCATATACGTTCTCCGGCTGCCGGTCGCTGTCCCAGTTCTCGGGGAAAGCCGGATATTCGCGCAGGTTCAGCTCCTGCCGCAGTTCCTGGGACAGAAGCACATGAACATCTTTCCCGGTCATGAACTCCAGGATATGCTGCACCTCCGTCAAGGTCTGCGTCTTCATCGCGTTTCCAAAAATAGCAATTGTCATAAAAAGCCAAATTATGCTGCAAAGGTACTACATTTTTTGCATATATGCAAATATTTGTGTCTTTTTTCCTAAAAATGCAGATTTGCTCGACGGACTTTT
>CADBZO010000006.1 GCA_902799185.1 uncultured Bacteroidales bacterium
CAAATTTACGATGTACGATTTATTGACGATTTATTTTATGTACCATTGTCCTTCTCTTTAGCCTTTCAGAACTTCCACCCGATGTGGTAGCTAAGTCCCCAACTGATGTTGCCTCGTTTGCCGTAACCCGGGATGTATATCGGTCCCATCTCGTCTGCCAGCAACCCATCTTTCTCGCGGGTAAAGAGGATCTTGAGTCGTCCCATCCAGCCCATATAAAGACCGCCTTGCACTTTCGATTTCTTGTTTTCCCACACTTGTACCTGACAACCGGCAACAATCTCTCCCCAGCAATCCACTTTGCGGGGTTGAAAATCGGTTGCTATACGAATACCGATGAGCATGGCGTGCGGACTCTCGGGATGTTTCCGCAAGGGGTTAATGTCGCATCCCACACGGAAATAACCACCATGGGCGTTATACGAGATGCTGTCTCCTTGCTCAGTCTTACCTCCTGCATAACCCAGTTCGAGCGTCGGGTAGAAACGGCGTGTGAGTTGCCAGTTCATAGCTATCTCGTATTGCTGCAACCGCCCTTTGCTCAGTCCTGCCGTCAGCGCCGCAGCACCAGCATCAATCTTCACAATCATACCGCCATACACCGGCCGCTTGGCGTCGGTCTCCTCTGCGCTGACAAGCCCCACCTGACCTCCCCACAAGGGGAGGGAAAGAAATATCATGAGAAGAACTATTTTCCTTAAAAGACTCATCCGGGTGTGGTTTCTGCTTCTTACATCATCTCTTTTGCCTCGTCTTTGAGAGCTTCCAGAGCCCGTTCGCTCGGGGTGACGCCGTTGGCGTGGTATGCACTGAGGAGAGTCTGCGCATAGAGTTGCGCCGTCGCGCCCTCGGGCAGCTGCGCCGCCATGCCGATGACGAACGCCGCCATCTGGTTTCGGGCATTGATAATCATCTCCCATACCTCGTTGGAGACATAGACCTGCTGGCTCTGGTTATGATCAAACTCCGCGCGGATGGTCTGGAGAAGGTATTGCTGCACCTGCATCACCGTCCATGACACCAACGCCTCGGGATTGGTCTTCTGCAACTCGACGAGCATATGCTCGGGCGTAGTGCGTTCCAAGAGGAGCGCGAGACGTTCGTAAGCCCTCAACCGTATAGGCGAGATCGTTTTTTGACTCTCGCGCTTGAGTTCCCATTGCCGTTTTTTCTCCTCATTTCGGAACTGGGAGTACTGGATTAGCCAGAACCCGAAAATCATTACCGCAATGGTCAGTATAATCAGTAAGATCGTAGTTGTCATCTCTTCGTACTAATTTTGGGCACAAAATTACAAAAAAAAAACGACATACGCAAGTGCGTACGCCATTTTTGCGGTTTTTACTTCAAAAAGATCCCCGGTGAGGTCACAAAGCCTGTCTCTACGTGTCTGATGGAGTCGCCCCGTATCAGGAGGCAGACCGGCAGTTGTCCGGTGATAGACGCCATTTCGTTCTGCGAGATTGTACGTATCTCTATCTCAGGGCGGTATATACGCTCAAAACGAGCCTGCGCTTCCTCATCCTCGATTGCTATGCCTAATACCTTATCCGCAGCCTTAAACTGCTGATACTGCTGCACGTTTGCGAACGAGTTCTGGCAATGGGCGCAAGAGAAAGAGAACAGATAGACGATATACACGGAGTCGCCCTCAAAAGGATAGAGAGCCTGCAGTTTCTCCATCGTTTTGGTTCGGTTTTCCGTCTTCGCATGGCTCCATTTCGGCAGTTCGAAGGAAGCGCGCATAGAGAGTCCGCATATGAAACAAGCTATGACAGCCACTCCCATAGCGGCTACCGCCTTGCTATTCAGGTACTTGTCCTTTCCGTCCGGTCCGTCCAAGATTGCCGGAAGTGAGAACAATCCGAAGAGTGCGTTACGGACGAACGTCATCCAGGGTTTGGCGGTATATAATCTCGACAGCGCACCGAAGCATCCGCAGTCTTGAATACCTTTCGCCAGGACTCCGTACGCGAATATGGCACTCACCGTCAGGAGGAAGAGGTCTGCCGCCAGTGCGCTTCTTCGCGGCTTGACACGCAGCAGCAACGCCGTTCCCAGCACCGCCTCGATGGCAATAATAATCGGAGCACCTATACTGAACCATGCCGGTCCGTATTGCAGCATCATGTCCGCGAACGCTTCAGCATCCCAAGCCTTCGCAAAAGCCGAGACGAGAAACATGAGCCCCAGCAGGGTTGTACTGATCCAAGAGAGGTAACGCAACATAGGAAGGTGAAAGGTGAAAGGTGAAAGGTGAAAGGTGAAAGAAAAAAAACAGCCCACCGAAGCAGGCTATTTCTACACTTAGGCGTAATTATTTTCCCTTGCAGGAAACAGAAACGTCTCCGAGGCCTTCCTTTTTCAGCTCTTTCTTTGCGTCTGCTGCGATAGCAGAGCATGAATTATAACCTTCAGCCTTCACCTCTGCTGCAGTGTAATCAACAGACCGGGACTCACCCATGTAGGATACAGTACAAGTACATCCGTTCTCGACACTGTCTTTCTTGCAGCTTACAAAAGTTGCGCTTACGCCCATCAGCATAATAGCGCCCAAAATGAATAATTTTTTCATTGTGATTGTAGTTTTTAGGATTAATAATTAGTTGTTTGTTTATTTATTTATTTGTTTATTTTCCCTTGCAGGAAATGCCTGTGATATCTTCTTCAACAATACCCGCCTCATAAGCAGCCTTATACTGCTCTTTCAGATAAGCTGCAAATGCAGAACAAGACTTAATATCCAGTTCCTCAAGCTGAGCCTTCGTAGCCTCCTGCTGAGCAGGCTCTCCATCAACAGTAGCTGTACAAGTACATCCGTTTTCAATGCTGTCTTTCTTACAGCTTACAAAAGTAGCGCTTACGCCCATCAGCATAATTGCGCCCAAAATAAAAACTTTCTTCATTTGATTATTATGTAAGATTAATAATTGATTGTTTGTTAACAATTTCTCTGCAAAAGTAGTACTTTTTTCCGAACCCGCCAAATATTATGATATTTTAATGCCAATTATTTTCATTTTGCAAACTACACTTTACAAAACAGGGTGTAATACACAAAAAATCTCACCTGCATTTTAGTACAGATGAGATTTTTGTTGCTATCAATCAGTCTTTAGCGGATCATGTCGTCGCCGAAGAAGGGTTGGAGTGCCGCAGGGATGCGGATGCCTTCGGGTGTCTGGTTGTTCTCCAGGAGCGCCGCCACGATACGCGGGAGAGCGAGTGCTGAGCCGTTGAGGGTGTGGCAGAGGGTGACTTTCTTGTCCTCCGCACGGCGGTAACGGCATTTGAGGCGGTTCGCCTGGTAGGTGTCGAAATTGGAGGTACTGGACACCTCGAGCCAGCGGTGCTGTGCTTCGCTATAGACCTCGAAGTCATAGCAGAGCGCGGCTGTAAAGGACATGTCGCCGCCACTCAGACGCAGAATACGATACGGGAGCTCCAGTTTCTTGAGCAGACCCTCTACGTGTGCCAGCATCTCTTTGTGCGAAGCGTCGGAGTGCTCCGGCGTGTCGATGCGTACGATCTCGATTTTCGAGAACTCATGCAGACGGTTCAGACCGCGTACGTCCTTGCCGTAGGAGCCTGCCTCGCGACGGAAACACTCCGTGTACGCGCAGTTCTTGATCGGCAGTTCTTTCTCGTCGATGATCACGTCGCGGTAGAGGTTGGTCACCGGTACTTCGGCGGTCGGGATGAGGTAGAGGTCGTCCACCTCGCAGTGGTACATCTGTCCCTCTTTGTCGGGCAGCTGACCGGTACCGTAACCCGAAGCGGCGTTAACCACTGTCGGCGGCATGATCTCCGTATAACCGGCTTTGTTGGCTTCCGCGAGGAAGAAATTGATGAGGGCACGTTGGAGACGTGCGCCCTGACCGATATAGACAGGGAAGCCTGCACCACTGATTTTCACACCGAGGTCGAAGTCGATGAGGTTGTATTTCTTCGCCAGCTCCCAGTGGGGGAGTTTGGACACCTCACCCCGACCCTCTCCTAAGGAGAGGGAGGAAAGACGCTCCTCTGCAATCTTCTCGTCGGTAGTGGTGTCCCAGTCGCGGAGGGCTACTGCGCCGTCTTTGGCGATGGCATCCATCATCGGCTGGTTGGGCCAGTTGCCGATGGTGACAGCGAGGTTGTCCTCTGCGGACGCACCTTCGGGCACGATATCGTAGGGGACGTTCGGGATGGTAAGCAGCAGTTTGGTCTGTGCCTCTTCCGCCTCTGCCATCTTGGTATCATACTCGGCGATCTGTGCTTTGAGTGCGCCTGTCTGTGCTTTGGCTGCTTCAGCTTCTTCGCGTTTGCCCTGCGCCATAAGTGCACCGATAGACTTGCTGATCTTATTCATCTCTGCGGCAGCCGCATCTTTCTGCTGCTGTGCCGCCTTGCGCTCGGTGTCGAGACGCAGCACCTCTTCGATAGCTTCTTCGGCTCCGGCAAAATGCTTTTTGTTCAAACCCGCAATGATACGGGCTTTATCATCATAGATTTGTTTTAATGTTAACATTGTTTTATTGGGATTAAGGACCGTTCGCTACGCTCACTAAAGGAATAAGGAATAAAGACTAAAATGCTTTTATATAGTCGAATCCGTCCCATTTTTATTCTTTCAGCGAAGCGGTCTGTGCTCTGTCAAGCGAAGCCGGTCTGTGTTCGTATTACAAATAAAAATCTCCCACCTGAGCCGAAGCCTCGGTAGGAGATTATTCATGTTCCCCAGAACCGATTTAAGCTTCAGCTGTCACCGGCTGGATGGAGACGTACGACTTGTTGTCGCGTTTCTTGCGGAAGGTTACGATACCATCGCAGAGAGCGAACAGTGTGTGGTCGGAACCCATACCCATGTTTTCACCGGGGTTGTGTACGGTACCACGCTGACGTACGATAATGTTACCTGCCTTTGCGAATTGACCACCAAAGATCTTCACGCCAAGACGTTTGCTTTCTGATTCACGGCCGTTCTTAGAACTACCGACACCTTTCATTCGTCAGGTCCTGACGGTGTCCGTTGAGTTTGCGGAAGCCTTTGCGGCGTTTCTTGTGGAAAACAAGGATTTTGTCGCCACGGCACTCGTTGTCGAGCACTTCGCAAACCACTTTTGCGCCCTTTACATAAGGAGCACCTACTTTTACTTTGCCCTCGTTGTCGATGAGCAGTACGTTCTCGAACTCAACCGTTGCGCCCTTCTCGAGCTCGTTCATGCGGTTGATGAACAGTTTTTTGCCAGCCTCAACTCGGAACTGCTGGCCCTTCATTTCTACAATTGCGTACATGCGTACCTAGCTGTATTTAATGTGATAGCGGTGCGGCGATCGTTATACGAAACGATACTTATTCTAGCCTAATCCGCGAAAAAACGTGCAAAGGTACTACTTTTTTATGACATACGCAAATATTTGCGCATTTTTTTGCATTTTTTATGCGTAATATAGGATTTCAAAGGGTATGCAGGATTTCTTCGTAATCCGTCACCCTTCGGTGTGACGTCTTACAAGCTAAACAAAAAAACTACACTTGAAAGTAAACTTTCAGATGTAGTTTCTTGTTTATCTTGTGATCCATGCAGGATTCAAACCTGCAACCCCCACATCCGTAGTGTGGTACTCTATTCAGTTGAGCTAATGGACCTCGTCGAAAGCGGCTTGCAACTGTAACAAACCATGTTTGTTAGGGGTTGCCGCGCTTTCTCCTCTTCAATTAAAGTGCTGATTGAGCAGCACTTTAATTGATTTGGTGAAAAGATTTTGGCGGTGCGGACGAGACTCGAACTCGCGACCTACGGCGTGACAGGCCGGTATTCTAACCAACTGAACTACCGCACCTTCGCGTGAACTAAGGCTCAGTACGATTCGCAACTGCGTTGCTCATATGAACTTTCGCCTTGTTCCCGCTCTTCGGTCCGCAAACAGCACAAGTGCTTAGTTTACGTCCCGAGGGGGCTGCGCATTATAGCGCTCAATCTGTAAAGATCATGCCTTCTTTTCAAAAGCGCTTAAGAAGCGATTTTTCTCGGCACAAGTGCCTTCGATTTCAAAAGCGGGTGCAAAGGTACTGCTTTTTTTTGACATGACCAAATTTTTCGGCAACTTTTTTTCAAAAAAGTGCATTTTCCTGCATTTTTACCGCTTTATGAGCCGATTTTTGGGTCAAACGGCGCTGTTTGGGCGTCATTTGCGGGTTTTTATAGCGGTTACGCCGGACATCTTTTCCAGTGATGATTTCGTACCAGACAGCCGCCGCCGTATAACGTCCATAGACATAGTTGAGATGATAGCCGTCGCGGCAGAGGGTGTCGCCGAGTTTCGTTTGGCGCGCCAATTGGATGGCGGTACCGCAGGGGATTATTTGACATTTGATATTGGTCATTTGACATTTATGCTGCACATAGTGCGTGCAGGCCTGTATGGAATCCCACATTTCTTGCTGGCTATTGTGGTAGCGAGGATAAGCGGGATGTTTGGCGTCGCGGCTGTACGCCCAGGTCTGCATCCAACACAGCTGCGCATGGGGCTGGTAGGCCCTGACGGTGTCGATGAGCATCGTCAGCCAGGGTTCGTAGGTATCGCGGATACCGCTGTCATGGCTTGCCTGCTGGAGAGATATATAGTCATAGGTCCCGTCGCAGAGCGCCTGACGGAGGGATATTGTATCCTTAATCATACGGAACCTCTCCACGCCCCTCTCCCGAGGAGAGGGTGATACATTAGAACATATTCTATGAGAGTAGGCAGCGGTGTCGCGTAGCATGAACCGGGCGTGCTGCTCCAGCGAGCACCCGCCGTAATAGAGGTTATGCACCTCCACCTGCACCCCCTTGGCGTCGCACAGCGGCACCAACTCCTGCTCCACGGCATCCCAGGAAAAAGAGTTGCCGATACAGAGGATACGGATGACTAATAATAACGCTAACATACAAAACTATACCATTTATGTCTGTGACAGCATTGTCCGGTCGCGGTCATATCGCGGTGTGGTCGCGGTCATATCCCGTTCATATCGCGGGATTGAGTCGTAATTGAGTCACGATTGAGTCATGATTGAGTGCTCTTTCTGCCGTGTCAGTGTGCTTCCAGCCAGTTCTTGCCTACGCCGCATTCGGCAATCAGCGGGATAGACAGATGTACGGCGTTCTGCATCTCCCCCACGACGATCTCGCGCACGCGCTCCACTTCGTTCTCCGGCACATTGAAGTTCAGTTCGTCATGGACCTGCATGATCATCTGCGCTTTGAGTCCTTCGTCCTTGAGCCGGCGGTGGATAGAGACCATCGCCATCTTGATGATGTCCGCAGCGGTGCCTTGGATAGGGGCATTGACGGCATTGCGCTCGGCAAAAGAACGCACGGTAGCGTTATGCGAGTGTATATCCGGCAGGTATCGTTTGCGCCCGAAGAGCGTCTCGGCGTAGCCTTTCTGCCGCGCCAGCTCTTTCTGGCTCTCTATATAACTGATTACGCGCGGGAAGGCTGCGAAGTAGTCGTCTATGAGCTGTTTCGCCTCCGCGCGTGAGCAGTCGAGCTGCTGCGCCAGGCCGAAGGCCGAGATACCGTATATGATACCGAAATTGGCGGTCTTGGCCTGCCGGCGCTGGTCCTTGGTGACCTGCTCTATCGGCAAGCCGAAGATCTTCGCCGCCGTCGCGGCATGGATATCCTGGCCTGTACGGAAAGCGGCTAACATATGCTCGTCCTGGCTGAAATGCGCCATGAGCCGCAGCTCTATCTGGCTGTAGTCGGCAGAGAGGAACAGGCATCCGTCGTCTGGTATGACCGCCTCGCGGATGAAACGTCCGCGTTCGGAACGGACAGGCAGGTTCTGCAGGTTCGGATTGGAACTGCTCAGACGTCCGGTAGCGGTGACCGTCTGGTTGTAGGTGGTGTGGATCTTGCCATCCTCACCGATGTAGCCGGGCAGGGCGGATATATAAGTAGAGATGAGTTTGCTCAGGGCCCGGTAATCCAGTATCAGACCTACTATCTCATGCCTGTCTTTGAGCGCCATGAGCACTTCCTCCGAGGTGGAGTACTGGCCTGTCTTGGATTTCTTGGCTTTGTCGTCCAGCCGGAGTTTGTCGAAGAGCAGTTCGCCGACCTGCCGGGGGCTGTTGATGTTAAACGGCTCCCCCGCGAGGGCGTATATACGGTTCTCGATGCCTTTGAGTTCGTCACCCAGCGCGGTCTCCGCCTCCCGCAGTTTGGCCACGTCTATCCGCACGCCTGCCGCCTCCATCTCACGGAGGACAGGCACCAGCGGCAGCTCCACCTCGTTATAGAGGTTCCACAGGTCCGCGTCCGCCTTGAGGGCGTCCCAGTCCGGTTCCCGGTAGGGGTTGAACGCCACCTCGGGGTTCAGCAGGTACTGGCAGAGGCGGTTCTCGGGGGTGTCGAAAGTATTTACCATTTGGTCATTTACCATTTGATCATTTGACTCTTCTTCAGCGGAGGCGAAGAGATCCAATTGGTTGGGGTCAGCGGGTTTGGCTTTCTTTGGAGCGGGTTTATTATCCGCCAAACTTGGCGGATTCAGGGGAGAAGCTGCCGGTGTGAGTTTGCGGAGGAGGGTGTTGAACTCCAGCTCCCGGTAGAGTGCCGCGAGGGCTTCGGTGTCGGGCTCTTTGCGGAGCAGTTGCGCCTCGTCCAACGCGATAGGTACATCCGTACGGATGGTAGCGAGGAATTTCGAGAACTTGATCTCCTCCGTCTGGCTCTCCACTTTCGTACGGAGCGCGCCTTTGAGTTGGTCGGTGTTCGCCAGCAGGTTCTCTATCGAACCGAACTGCTGCAGGAGCGCCACAGCGGTCTTCTCTCCCACTCCTTTGCAACCGGGGATGTTATCGCTGGCGTCTCCCATGAGTCCCAGCAGGTCTATCACCTGTTCCTTGCGTTGCAGGCCGTATTTGTCACACACCTCTTTGGGTCCCATCCTTTCGAAGCCTCCGGTGTGACGCGGCCGGTACATGAACACATGGTCGCTCACCAGCTGGCCGTAGTCCTTGTCGGGGGTAGCCATATAGACCTCGTAGCCCGCTTTCTCGCCCTGCACGGAGAGCGTACCGATGACGTCATCCGCCTCGAAACCGGGCACCTCCAGCACCGGTATATTCATCGCCTCCAGGAGTTGCTTGATGACGGGCACGGCTTTGCGTATGTCCTCCGGCGTCTCGGGGCGTTGCGCCTTGTACTGCTCGTACGCCTCGTGGCGGAAG
The DNA here is from genome assembly GCA_902799185.1 of uncultured Bacteroidales bacterium. Lineage (GTDB taxonomy): Bacteria > Bacteroidota > Bacteroidia > Bacteroidales > Paludibacteraceae > Colicola. The sequence goes on from CADBZO010000006.1 coordinate 9,209, forward strand.
GTACCGCCCTTGGGGTCAAACGCCACGCCCAGATGCGTGGGGTTGATCTTCCTGACGAGGTCCTCTAACGTCACACAAAAACCGAAGACAGCGGAGGTGTTCTCCCCTTTACTGTTCATCCGCGGCGAGCGGATAAAAGCGTAGTACGCGCGGAAAATCATTGCGTAAGCATCAATCAAAAGTAATGTCTTCGACATTCCGTTAAAGTGTTAAAGTGTTAAACCGGTTTCCTTTTCAAGGAAATGTTCAATGGTTACCATCGGATTGGCTCCAGGCCGTTTTTAATCAGATAGTTATTGGCCTGACTGAAATGTCCGCATCCGTCAAAGCCCCTGTACACGGAGAGGGGCGAGGGGTGCGAGGTCTGTAACACGAGGTGTCTTCGTCGGTCGATGAACTGGCCTTTGCGCTGGGCGTAGGAGCCCCAGAGCATGAAGACGAGGTGCTCGCGCTCCTTATTGAGCGCCGCTATGGCCGCGTCGGTCAGTTCTTCCCATCCCTTTCCCTGGTGGCTGCCAGCTTTGTGCGCCTCCACCGTAAGCGTAGCGTTGAGCAGCAGCACCCCCTGCTCCGCCCACCTGCGCAGGTCACCGCTCTGAGGAATAGGCGTGCCTAAGTCGCGGTGGATCTCCTTGTAGATATTCGCCAGCGAGGGGGGTATCTGCACGCCCTCGGGCACCGAGAAAGAGAGCCCCATCGCCTGCCCCGGCTCGTGGTACGGGTCCTGGCCGATGATGACCACCTTCACGCGGTCGAAAGGACAGGAGTCGAACGCATTAAAAATAAGGCCCGCCGGCGGGAAGCACCGGCAGGTCTTGTATTGCTGGCGCACATATTGGGTGAGGAGTTCGAAATAAGGCTTGTCAAACTCCGTCTGCAACACGCGCTGCCAGGATGGATCTATTCGTACGTTCATCAGTTAATGTACAAAGGGACAAAGTACAATGTACAATGTACAAATGTACAAAGGGACAATGTACAATGTACAAAATATAAAGTATTAATCGACAATCAGCATGGCGTCTCCGTAATCGCCGAATCGGTAGCCTTCCTTGACGGCCTCTTCGTAGGCGTGCATCGTCTCGTCATAGCCGGCGAAAGCAGCTACCATGAGCAGCTGGCTCGACATCGGCATATAGAGATTGACGAAGAAGCTGTTGGCTACCGTGAAGGTATAGGGCGGATAGATGAACTTGTTGGTCCATCCGTCGTAGGCCTTGAGTTGTCCGTTGGTGCCGGCGATGGTCTCCATGGCCCGCATCACTTCGGTACCCACCGCACAGACACGGTGCATCTGCTCATGGGCTTTGTTCACCGCCTGCGCCATCGCTTCAGGCATGATAATCTGCTCCGACTCCATCTTGTTCTTCGTCAGGTCCTCCACGTCAATCTCCTTGAAGATACCCAGCGACACATGGCTGGTCATGAAGGTCGTCTCGATACCGCGTATCTCCATGCGTTTGAGGAGCTGTTTGGAGAAATGCAGCCCCGATGCCGGAGCCGCCACGGCGCCTATCTTGTCGGCGAAGATCGTCTGGTAGCGTTCTATATCCAATTCGCGCACCGGCTGGTCATGGTAGATCTCCTCATACCTCGCCTGGGTCCGGGCATCCATCGGACGACGGATATATTTGGGCAGCGGGGCGCTACCCAGCGCATAGAGGCGGGGCACGAACTCCTCGTTGTCGTAATCCGTGAGGAAACGGAAGGTACGTCCGCGGCTGGTGGTGTTGTCTATCACCTCGGCTACGATAGAGGTGTCCTCGTCAAAGGTCAGTTTGTTACCGATACGTATCTTACGCGCCGGGTCGACGAGCACGTCCCAGTAACGCGAGCGGTGGTTCAGCTCGCGCAGGAGGAAGACCTCGATGAGTGCGTTCGTCTTCTCCTTGTGCGCCCACAGGCGCGCCGGGAAGACCTTGGTGTCATTGAGTACAAAGAGGTCGCCCTCGTCGAAATACTGTACCATGTCGGTGACCATCTTATGCTCCACCTCGCCCGTCTTGCGGTGCAGCACCAGCAGACGCGAGTCATCGCGGTAAGGCGCAGGGAATTGCGCAATCAGTTCTTCAGGCAGTTTAAACTTAAACTGGCTGAGTTTCATATCATTGGATTTATACATATTCTTATTTCTCGTTGTTCAAACGACTCTTCGGTTCGTTTTTGTTGAGTTCCTCTAAAAAGCCGTCAATCGTCATGCAGTCCTCCACCCTTGTGTCTCCTATGCGCGTACGGCGCAGGGCGATGAGGTGTGCGCCGGAGTTCAGCCGTTCGCCGATGTCGCGCGCCAACGCACGGATATACGTTCCTTTGGAGCATACCACGCGGATGGTCAGTTGCATTTTCTCCTCTTCGAAAGCCAGCACTTCTATCTCGTCTATCTTGAGCAGCTTGGCTTTGAGCTCCGCCGTCTCGCCTTTGCGTGCCAGTTCATAGGCACGTTTGCCGTTGATCTGCACGGCGGAGAACATAGGCGGCACCTGCCACTGCTCGCCCAGGAACTGCGGTATCGTCTCATCTATCAGGGCACGGGTGATATGCTCCGTAGGGTACGTGGCATCCACCTCTTTCTCCAGGTCATAGGAGGGCGTCGTGGCGCCTAACTGCAACGTAGCCACATACTCCTTCACGTCGTATTGGAGCTTGTCTATCAGCTTCGTCTTCTTCCCCGTACAGATGATCACCACGCCGGTAGCGAGAGGGTCCAGCGTGCCGGTATGGCCTACCTTCAGCTTCTTCCTGCCTAACTTACGGCAGAGGTTATACCGCACTTTCGCCACCAGGTCAAACGACGTCCAGTGGAGCGGCTTGTCGAAAGCCAGCACTTCTCCTTCTTCAAAATCCCACATATCAGCAGAGGGTGACGAGGATAGCCGTGATACCTACTATGGTGCAGTAGAGCGCGAACCATACCAGGCGCTGGCGGCGGACGATTTCAATCATGAACCGGCAGGCGAAACAGCCGGTGACGAACGCGGCTACGAGTCCCACCAAGGCAGGCACCAGCCCTAACTCGCTGGTCATCTCGCCTTGCAGCAGTTTGATACCGTCCAGAAGCGCCTCTCCCAGTATCGGCACCAAGACCATCAGGAACGAGAACTGCGCCACGCTCTCTTTCTTCACGCCGCAGAGCAGGCCCGTAGCAATGGTAGAGCCCGAACGGCTCAAGCCCGGCAGCACCGCGCAAGCCTGCGCTATACCGATGATGAGGGCGTCTTTGTACCCCACCTCATGGCCGGCACCCTGACGTCTCTTCTGCAACCACTCGCTCAACGCCAGCAGCAGCGCGGTCACCAGCAGGCAGATTCCCACCAGCAGCAGCCCGTTGCCGAAGAACGCTTCCACCTCGTCCTTGAAGAACATTCCGACGATGAACACCGGGATCATCGACACCACGATCTTCGCCACATAGTCCTTCTCACTGTTCCATTTCAGCGTGGTGAACGTCCCTGCAAAGAGCTGCGCCACCTCGCGCCACAACACCACCAGCGTGGAGAGCACCGTAGCGGTGTGTACCACGATAGCGAACGTCAGGTTATCCTCCCCCGACGTGCCTAATAACGCCTGGCCTATCTCCAGATGGCCGGACGACGACACCGGCAGGAACTCCGTCAAGCCCTGCACAATGCCTAAAATCAATGCCTCCAGCCAACTCATTTCTTCTTAGCGCGGAAAAGGATTGCAAAAATCATAAACACAAAGCCGAAGAGCGAGACCATCGGTCCCACCGTAATACGGCGGAAAGAGAAGATCTCCGGGTTATACACCTCTCCGGACGGCGCTCCCACCATCAGCACAAAGCCGATGACGATGATGACGAACGCCACGGCAATCAGTATCAAATTCAGTTTCGGTAATGTCTGTTTCATAACTATCAACTATCAACTGTCAACTATCATATCTCGTACAACGAGTTATTATCCATGCGGATGTACCGTCCGGTAGCGATGAGCGAGGCGAAAAGGGTGATCAGGATACCGCTTCCCAGCACCACGCCGGCCACCATCGCTATGTTCTGCCACGTGAGCGGGAAGAGTAGCAGCCCCATCTCATACTCCACGTAATAGACCATACCACCCAGTACCGCCAGCGCCGCCAATCCGGCGATGAAGCCCATCAGCACGTTCCGCAACACGAACGGTCTGCGGGTCACCCACGAGGTGGCGCCCACCAGCGTCATCGTGTTGATGAGGAAGCGTTTGGCGTATATCTGCAGGCGGATAGTATTGACTATCAGCACCATCGACACCAGCAGCAGCGTCAGCGCCACCCCTGCCAGGATCAGCGAGAAGTCATGTACGTTGCTGTTCATCAGATCCGCAAGGTCCCGCGGATAGAGCACCTCCGACACGTACGGCAGCGACTCCAGCTGCGCGGCTATCACCGCCAGACTGTCGGGGTTGCTGTACAGGTCCGTGGGGTGGATCTCATAACTGGCTGACAGGGGGTTGTAGCCCAGAAACGCCGTGGGATCCTCGCCTAACGAAGTGATATGCTCCTGCAAGGCTTCCTCCCGGGACACATAGCGATAGCGGCTATAGCCGGCGCTGGCATCCAGCATCCGCTCCAGACGGGCGCACTGCGTGCTATCCGCCTCCGCGGTCAGCACCGCCGTGATGGTCATGTTCTCGCGCATACGCGTAAGAAGCGCTCCTGCAGACAGCAGGAGCACACATTCCAAGCCGATCAGACACAGCACCAACGCCACGCTGACGGCGGAAATGAAATAGGAATTTCTGAACCGATGCTTACGCATTAATACTCCCAAAGATCTTGCTCGAAGTTAAGTATCTCAGTAGCGATACGCTCCTGCTCTTTCTTGATCCCCTCCAAGTCATTGAACTTGTAGTCCGGGATCCAGCGGTTGTACATGTTACCCTCGCCTACGATATAAGAGGTGAACAGACGTTTCTGGAAGAACTCGTCATAGGTCACGCGCTTGGTCTCGTTGCGGTTCGGGATAGCGTACTGCATAGCCAGATACGGACGCAGTTTGTCGAACGGAATCCAACATACAATCGACTCGCGCAATGCATCCATTACTTTTGTACTATCCGTTGTAGTGATTTTATCTGGGTGCAACGGGGCAATAGCCATGATTTTGGTATGCAGACGGGAGGTGTGTTTGTCGAAGAATACAATCTCCTGTACCAGATATTTCAGCTGGTTGCGCACCACTTTTGCAAAAGATGCATTCTGCGGCGACATGACATCATTAATACTATCATAATTAATCAGCATCGCGCGAGAAATCATAATATCATCATCTTCTTCAGAGCCTTCCAAACGGTCTTGAGCTGTTTGGATTCGGAATACATCCTTTGGTATCTGAACCTTTGTAAAAGGAGGTTGCTTGAAATCGGGCTTGATATTATTCACACCCGCAGGATATACTTCTAAACCATCTATTACAGCATCTCTGATTACCAAGAACAAGTTACGGTAATCAGCATCGTCAGCGCGCGTAGGGAAATAGAGCTGGTAGTTCTGTTTATACCGCATATCGATAATACGATATACGAAACGCGACCAGATTACATCGTCGGCGCGATGAAACACATTGACTATGGTATCATGCGTTTGGGAAAATTCCTCCGTCTGGATGCGCGCTGTTCCCAACTCATCGAAGAATGAGTTAACCTGATGCTGCGCTTGAGCCGTTGCCACGCCCAATAGCAGACATGCTACAATACTTAATTTCTTTATCATATTCGTAATAAATTAATTCAATACTAAGGCAATACCTTGCAAACGTTTCTTTACACCACCTTCTCCTATAGCATCAATTTCACTAATCATGATAATCGTTCCATTATCCAGTTTTGACATACGGGCTAACTGTTCTTTAGTGAATTTGTTACTTTTGGAGTTATAGGTAATACCACCTATAGTAGCTGCAAAACTCTTGATTTCCCATGGTACATCCAATAAACCATCCGGGCCATAGGAAGCCACCAACTCGCCTTGTGCAAACCTTGCATACGGAACCTTGCTACTGGATGCATATTCTTTTCCGGAAGCATCCTTGAAATATGCACTCGGCGTCGGCATCGGCTTAACACGATACTTCTGGTTACCCATGGACTGCATCTTTCCGTCCAATTCAGCACTTACAGAAATGATAACTTCTTTGGTATTCTCACCTGGTTTGATAATCCAAATCCCACCTTGCTGCTTCACTTGAGCACCTGCAACAGATACTTTTACTTTGTCGTTCGACACGCCCGGTACGGAGATGGAGAACTTGTTATCGTGTCCGCTGTACATCACGTTTAACTCCTTATTCTCTATCGTTACGGCTGGTTCGCCTACGCTATACTCGCTATCGAAGGACAAGTTACGCGGTTCGCCTGTAGCGGGGTCGATATACGTGATATATCCCGAGTATTTCTTGGTGCCTACGCTTGAAGCCACTGCTTCGTAGAGCCCCTGCTCGTTCAGACGCGTACCTTCCACGTAGTACTCCGGGGTCTGGGTGGAGTCGATAGCCGCCATGATGATCTGCGCACGGTATTTGCCGCCGCGGATCACATACCTGGACTCCGGTATCACGTACGCGTTCAGTTTATTCACGCGCACATCACCTGCGTCCGTACGTCCGCGAAGGTACTGGATCATCGTACTCTGGGCGTTACGTATATCGTTCTGCACTTTTGTCATTAATACTACTGCTGCACCAGAAGGCATATCATGAAACATTTGCTGCTCCCACGGCACGATATCACCATCTTCTTCTACCTTGTCACTGGTGTTAAACATGACATTATATTCCTCCTCCTTAGTAGGATCCAAGGAAATCAGATAATTACGATAATCAATTATCTTGTTTTTCAAAACGATACCCGGTTTTTCACCTGTATCCGGCAATGCAAAGTGCGTTGCTGCATCACGGTTGTCATTTCCTTCGATCACACGTGCCTCGGGGTCGGCCTTCTTGGCTCCGTCAGTAGCTACGGCAATCTGGTATTTGAAATTCTGGATATAGTTATACAGGCTGTCGGAACGCTGCGTCAGCTCTACGGCTTTGTCGTACCACTCCCCGGCCTTCTGCGGGTTGTCGTCACGCACGGCGCGGAAGTCAGCCATCATAGCGTTGTTACGGCTGTCAGTCGTGGCAAGAGTCGAATGCAAGCTATCGTCCACCAACTTGAAAGCCTTGAGTACGTCTGTACTGACGTTCAACGCCAACATGGCGGTGAGCACCAGGTACATCATACCAATCATTTTTTGTCTCGGGGTTTCCGGACAGTTTTTTGCTCCACCCATTACTGAAGTGTTTTATTGGTTGTCACTTAAATTCCTTGTCATTCCACTGCTTATGCCAGTGCATTGAGCATGTTGCCGTAAATACCGTTCAGGTCAGCCACCTGTTTCTGCAGTTGCTTGGTGCCGGCAGCGAAAGCGGTCTGTGCCTCGGCGGCCTCTTTGGCGGCAGCGGCGGCACCCTTCTGTGCCTCAATCTGCGCATTGACGGTCTGCAGCTGGAGCTCATAGACAGAGTTCAGCGACGCCAACTTCTGGCCTACCTCTACGACACCCTGCTTGTAGGCCTTGGTCTCCTCGGCTACGGTACCCATGTCGGTGCTTACCTGCTGGTAGCTCTGTGCCAGCGTTGCGGTAGCTGCGGTATAGGACTCGGTAGCCACCTCTGCAGCAGCCAGTTTCTCATTCAGCTTGACCCCTGTCTCGGCTACCTTGCTCAGTTCGCTGAACTGCGTAGCGGTCTTGGCGAGGTTGGAGATACCGTCTTTCAGCGCCTTGATATCCTCGTCTTTGAGGGTCGGCACTTTCGCGGTACCTACACCGCCTTCCACGACAGGACCTGCAACAGGATTCGTATTCGCCGGAGCAGTATAACCGATAGCTGTCACGGGACCGCCTGCCACACCCGCACCAACCAAGGTAGGACGGGGTTGTTTGGCTTTCTCTTCCAGCAACTGAGGATTCGTTCCATATTCCAGCAACTGCGGGAACACGTTCTCCCAGTGGAACTCAGGGTGCGGATGATCCAAAGCTCCTATGACGAACAGGAATGCCTCAGTAAACATACCGACCATCAGCACCTGACTGGCACCCTGCCAGTGTAGAATCTTAAATAGTGCACCGATAATAACGACAGACGCACCTACCGAATACACAATGTTAGTAATACTTTTACCCTGATACGACTCATACCAGTGCATGAATTTGCCCCACAAACCTTTTTTTGCAGTTTTTTCAGTAGCCATAATTATTTTATGTTTTTAATATGATACGTGTTTTATTATGATTAATCGCCTATATAAGCGCGTACACAGCGGAATCCGATATACGGACGGCTCTCGTACTGGTACTCGTAGGTACGTACGCCGCACTGCATGAAATAGCTGATATCCTTCCAGCTGCCGCCTTTCACCACTTTGCGTTTCAATATATCCGGGTCGTCCTTTCGGGCCATATAGCTGTAATCCGGATTGAGGTCATGCACGTGGGTATTCATCGCGCTCTGGTAAGCAGAGTTGGTCCATTCTGCCACGTTTCCCGCCATGTCGTACAGGCCGAAGTCGTTCGGGCGGTATTGCGCTACCTTCATCGTCGTCGTGCCGGTATCGTCGTTGTACGCACCGCGGTAAGGCTTGAAGTTCGCGAAGAAACACCCCTTGCCGTCACGGGCGTAGTTGCTGCCCCACGGATACATAGCCATCTTACGACCGCCGCGGGCTGCGTACTCCCATTGCGCCTCAGTCGGCAGACGGTAGTCGTTCGCCTCATTGAGGGAGTAGCTGTTGAACAGTTTGGTACGCCAGTTACAGAAAGCATGCGCCTGCTCCCATGTCACACCCACTACCGGATACTCGGCATAGCCCGGGTGCTTGAAATACATCTGGAGCATGGGGTCGTTGAACGAGAACTGGAAGTCACGCGCCCAAACCAGCGTATCGGGATAGATACAGATGATCTTGGTGGTAATCAGGTCCTTCGGCTCTTTCAGCGGACGATAGAGCGTCGAGTCTTTGATCTCGCCCTCCTCGTTTACCCAAAACGTATCCACACGGGCTGTTGCACCCTTGGGGTAGGTACTGGTCTCCACGTCGTATTTGTTACGCTGCGGCAGCGCCTGGTCCATGTTGATCCAGCTGTAGCGGTAGTGCAGGTGGTTGGTATTGAGGGAACCGTCCGAATAGAACATCGGAGAGAGCGCGTCCACCACGTCCTCCTCCTTGCTGTTCCAGGGCACTTTCTTACGCCAGTTGATACGGAAATTCTCTTCGTCGAAATCCTCATCCTTCGGCGTGACGGCATAGTCCGTCAGACCGGAAGCAATCAGGTAGGTCATGGCAATCGAGTCGCGCACCCAGTTGACGAACTGGTGGTACTCGTTGTTGGTGATCTCCGTCTCGTCCATCCAGAAAGCGTCCACCGTCACCATAATGATGTTGTCCGGTTGCTCGAAGACAGCGGACTGGGTATTGGCACCCATCATGAAGGAACCCTTCTTGACGAACAACATACCATAGGGGTTAGCCTCCTTGAAGTTGGTACCCTTGCGTGCACCTACCAGCTCGCCGGCAGGTTTGTTGCAACTTGTCAACGCAATCGCCACAGCGATTATTGGCAAAAATTTTGCTACTTTCATCATATCAGTAATGATTATTAATATTCGTATTAATACTATAAGTATCTAATGGATTTGTACTTGTTCGTCCGTTTGGGCTTCAGGATATCAAATCCGTACGCCAGGTATATCTCGTGGCTGCCGTAACTCTCCAGCAGCAGTTTGTTGGTAGGCAGTTCGCAACTGTAGCCCAACTGCAGTCCGGAGATAATATCCACGCCTAATAATATATTCACGCTGCCGTCAATACGGTATCCCAGTCCCCATCGGTAGCGGTCTTTGTAGTCGCACATCAGCGTCAGGTTCACGTCCCAGCTTCTGAAATCGCTCATCACCATTGCGCTGGGCGTCAGCACCCACTCTTTGTGGTTTTTGAGCCGGAAGCGGTAACCGCCCGAGACATACATTGTTCCTACCAGTTTGACCGCCGAATAGTCGTCCCAATCGACCTGCGGCTGCGTCAGGTGGCTGTAACTGGCGCCTACCCACCACACGGGGGTGCAATAATACAGCCCTACGCCCATGTCGAATTTCATACCCGACTTGCTGCCCTGCGGGATAGCATCGTCGTTGGAGTCGTGGTACTCATCCTCCATATCTTTCAGGTTCACGGAGTCTCCGCGGAAACCTACGTTGATGAATCCTATATCCACTCCCACGCTCAAATAACCTTTCCCTAATTTCTGGCGGTAGGCGTACTGCACATGGAACGCCTGGTTGGTAAACAGGCCGTACCGGTCGTTCAGAAACCGCACTCCGGCGCCGTGGTGGGTCTTGCCTATCACAAAGGGCGAAGCGAAGGTAAACCAGGTACTCATCGGAGCGTTGGTGATGTCCACATACTGCATGCGGTGCATACCCGCCCCCTTCATCAGATCGCCCTCTCCCGCCGCCGCAGGATTAAAGGCCGTCGGCATATACATATACTGCCCCATTTGCGGGTCAAACTGCGCATAGACAGTGACTACGGCTACCAGCCCCAACAAGAGAACAATATATCGTTTCAATTTTCAATGTCTTTTGTCTTTTGTCTTTTGTCTTTTGCCTTTCGACTTTTGTCTTTCGACTTTCGACTTTCGACTTTCGACTAATTAATACTCTTCTTCATCAAAAAAGAAATCCTCGTCCTGGGTCGGATAGTCCGGCCAAATATCCAGAATACTCTCGTACTGCTCATCGTCCTCGTCCTCCAGCTCGTTCAGGTTCTCTATCACCTCGGCAGGAGCTCCTATACGGTTCGCATAATCCAGCAACTCATCCTTGGTTGCCGGCCATGGTGCGTCCTCCAATTTCGATGCTAATTCTAACGTCCAATACATAACTTTATTTCATCACAAATCGACCCAATACGGGCATAGTGTTTCAAAATATCGTGCAAAAGTAGTAAAAACTTTCCATTCATGCAAATATTTTATAGAATATTTTACATTTTTTGTCATTTTTTACACATTTCGCTTCATTTCTGTCAATTTTTACCCATCTATTCTTGCGTCCAGCGCTCCTCCGTTTCGCCGGAGAGATGACTTATATAACGGCTCAGGACGAACAGATAGTCACTCAGACGGTTGACAAACCGTAGTCCTTCGTCTCCGCTCTGCGCCTCTATCATTTTGCGCTCGGCACGCCGGCAGACGGTACGGCAAATATGACACCGGCACACCGCCTCTCCGCCGGCAGGAAGGACAAACGCCCGCATCGGTGGTACGGTCTCCTGTATCCGGTCTATCCATTCCTCCAGCCGGGCGGTATCCTCCGCCTTTATCCACTCGCCCGGCGCCTCACTCAGCTCGGCGCCTAAGTTAAAGAGTTTGTTCTGGACCCACCGCAGCTGCTCCTGCACCTGTTCCGGAGCAGCCGCGTCTTGCGCCAGAGACGCACGCAGCCAGCCGATGGTGCTGTTCAGCTCGTCCACTGTGCCGTACGCCTCGATGCGCACGTCCGTCTTGGCTACGCGCTTGCCGCTCGCCAGCGAGGTCTCGCCCCGGTCTCCTGTTTTCGTATAAATAGCCATAATTGATAATGTACAATGTACAAAGGGATTTTGGAGGTTGGTACAACGTTTTATGATCCGTACTTTCTATTAATTTTGTACAAAAGCCACTAGGACGCTTTGTGAATTGTTAATTGTTAATTTATATCAAAATTCTATAGTGTCTCTTCAGGTAATGGGGATCGACGAAGACGAGTCCTACGTGGTAGAGGTCCATCGTGGTGGTCACCCGCGGATCCTGTTTCAGTTCCTCCCACGCCTGCTCCATCTGAGGCGAATAATGGATGTCGTCTATCGCCATCATGCCTTTCTCCACCAGCCTCGGCAGCAGCGTCTGAGCATAGCGTTTCGTAGCCTCATAGGTATGGTTGGCGTCGATATAGACCACATCCAGCCGCTCGCGCGCGTGTTTGAGTAAGGTGTTGTCTATATTGCCCTCCGCCCACTCTATATTCTCAATCTTCAGCGCACGCCATACACCCTGCGCTATTTTCAGCACCTCTGCGCTGCCCTCCATCGTCGTCACCCGGTTGCGGCTGTTCGGCATCGCCAGATAGGCGGTGGTCACGCCCAGCGAGGTGCCTAATTCCAGGATCTCCAAGGGCCTTTTCTCCTCCTCTCCGATGAAATTCACCAGCCGGAAGAGCAGCTGCCCCACCCGCGGGCTCTCCAGATGGGTCTTCGCTATCCGGCTCACGCGCCGTCGGACGTGTGTGCCTGCCGGACTGCCCGCCGAACCGTAGTCCACCGTCTCTATCTCGTCGTCGCAAGCCATCAGCAGTTCCCTCCGCCGCTCGATATCCGCGAAGCAGTAATAGCTGTTCTCGTCCCGCATCACAAACCGCACCATACGGAACAGATAGGGCGAGTGAATACCCTCACCCGTGGTGTTCCATGACGTCAGACAGTGACGGATATAAGCCCATACTCGGAAAAAAACGGCTCCCATAACTGAAATTTTGCGCAAAATTACTATTTTTTTTGCATATATCCAAAACTTTTTGTAATTTTGTGCCATGATTTTGAATTATATCTGGATTTCGTTGATTCTGTTGGCGGTTCTGATGGGCGTCATACAGGCCGTGTGCTATGGCAACATAGATATCTTCTCCGCCATTCTCAATTCCTCTTTCGACAGTGCCAAGACGGGTTTCGAGCTCTCGATAGGTCTGACGGGCGTGCTCTCTCTGTGGATGGGTATCATGAAGATCGGCGAGCAGGCCGGTGCGGTACAGTCCCTCGGCCGGGCTATCAACCCGTTTTTCTCCCGTATCTTCCCGGACATCCCCAAGGGTCACCCGGTCTTCGGGTCGATGCTGATGAACATAGCGGCGAACATGCTGGGTCTCGATAATGCCGCTACGCCTATGGGGCTCAAAGCCATGGGTGAGCTGCAGGAGCTGAACAGCGACAAGAGCAAGGCTTCCAACGCCATGATCATGTTCGTCGTTCTCGGTGCTTCGGGGCTCACGCTCATCCCTACGACCATCATGGCGTACCGTGCCCAGCTCGGTGCCGCCAACCCTGCGGATGTGTTTCTGCCTATCCTGATTGCTACGTATATGGCTACACTGGTAGGCCTGGTCTCTGTCTGTATTGCGCAGAAGATACGGCTGAAGGACCCGGTTGTCTTAGGTACGCTTGTCGGTCTCACGGCGCTCGTCGGGCTGCTGGTCTGGGGGGCGTCCGTACTGGCTCCGCACACGCTCTCCGTCGTCTCGGCGGCGGCTGCCGCACTGATTCTGTTAGGGGTCATCTGCTGGTTCATCATCCGGGCCATGGCGAAGCGAATCAACGTCTATGACGCATTCATTGACGGAGCTAAAGGGGGGTTCCAAACGGCTATCGGCATCATCCCCTATCTCATCGCCATCCTCGTGGCGGTAGGCATGTTCCGCGCCAGCGGTGCGATGGGTCTGTTGGAGCAGGGTATAGCCTGGTGCTTCGCCGCCTGCGGCATCAACCCAGACCTGGCGGGCGCGGTACCCACGGCGCTGATGAAACCCCTCTCGGGGAGCGGGGCGCGAGGGCTGATGCTCGAAGCGATGACCACCCACGGAGCCGACTCCCTCGTAGGACGGCTGTGCTGTATCCTCCAGGGCACGACGGACACCACGTTCTACGTCCTGGCGGTCTATTTCGGCTCGGTGAATATCAAAGACACGCGCCACGCCGTAGCCTGCAGTCTCCTCGCCGACCTCGCCGGCGTAATAACGGCTTTCGCCATCGCTCCGATTTTCTTCGGATAAATGAACAAATGGTAAATGCACAAATGGTAAATGCACAATGATCTGCTATAGCTGTCAAGATACCGATATGCCTGCTCTGGACGAGCGCAAGGTGAGCCGTTGGGTCCGCGCCGTAGCCGCCTACTACGGTTTTGCAGTCGGTAACATCCATTATATCTTCTGCTCCGACGAGCGGGAGCTGGAGGTCAACCGTCAGTTTCTCGGTCATGACTACTACACCGACGTCATCACCTTCGACTACTCCACCCCCTCGACCCTCAGCGGCGACATCTTCATCTCGCTGGACACCGTGCGTTCCAATGCAGAGACGGTGGGTGTGCCTTTTGACGACGAGCTCCGCCGCATCATCATCCACGGCGTGCTGCATCTGACCGGTCAGGGCGACAAGACACCCGAGACCAAAGCGCAGATGACCGCGAAGGAGGAGCACGCTTTATCCCTTTGGAAATAAGGACACCCCCCGCCCCCCTCTCAGAGGGGGAGGAGGATGCTTTCGACTTTTTGCTTTCGACTTTCGACTAATTACTTAGAACGAGAAAAACGCATGTTTGCAAGGATTTTTTGTGATTTGTAACTATTTTCCGTTGTAAAAGTACTGTTTTTTTGACATATGCAAATAAAAAACAGAAAAACCGCCTTTGTGCGTTTTTATTTGTAATCAGTAGCGGAACACGCTGCCTTCCGATTTGGGGTTTGGGGTATTTATATCTTGCTTAACAACTCGTCCGTAGTCCATTCCATACGGTTGAAACCGAACCATTTCTTGCCGAGGTCTTTGAGGCTCGCACCTACATGATAGACCGTATCGTCAATGCACAGGAACCGGTCGTGCGCACGGTCGAACTGCTCTACCTCTATCGGCGCATACTGCGCGTTGTGCTTCTCAAAGTCCAAAGTCAGCTGGTGAGAAATGTTCCGGGTGTAAATCTTAGCCGACACGCCTTTGTTCCGCTTGTCCAGCATAGCCAGAACGCTGTCGTCCACATAGTTGTCAATCAGCACAATGCGTTTCTTCGCCTCGCGTATGCGGTCATTGATAAAAGAGTACGCATCGAAAATCTGTCCGTCAAAGAAGATACCCTGTTTCGGCTTCACGCTGCCGTCATCCAGACGATTCAGGAGCGCTTCGAAATTATGCCCGATAGAAGCTATCTCATGCTTGGTTTCTATGCGGAATTGTTCCAGCGCATCAAGTCTCTGTAAGATACCGGCATTGGCTACGATAAAACGGCGCATAGCTACAAAAGCCTCAATAATCTGCACACTGAGATGCACCGCGACATCACTGCGCAGCACTGCCGAAAGCATGGCTACCCCCTGTTCGGTAAAAGCATAAGGAGTGGTGGGAGAATGTTTGAGGGGCTGAAACCTATCACACTTTGTGATAAGTTCATCTGTTTCGGACGGTGTCAGTTGGAAACGGAAACTCTCAGGAAAGCGTGCTGCATTACGTTTTACCGCTTGATTGAGAGCAATCGTCTTGATTTGGTACAATTCGGCAAGGTCGCGGTCTAACATCACTTGAGTTCCCCGTATCGTGAAAATACGGTGTTCTATCTCTTGTTGACTGTACGATAGTTCTAAAGAGCTGGTGGTATTATGCTTTATCAACGTGCGGACTGCCATTTTGCGTCGAGATACTGACTACTTATACAAATCGGGGGCAAAATTACTACATTTTTTCACATGACCAAATATTGGGGCGAAAATTTTTTGAAGGAGTGCGTTTTATTTGCAAAAAATCCCTTTCTCCTTGCATATGTGCAATTTTTGTTGTACCTTTGCACAAAATTCCACTAACATGAAAAAAATTCTTGCTACCCTGTGTATATTATTAGGTATGACGATACCTGCTTCTGCCGTGAGCTATTGTGCTTCCACTTCGTGGGGCTATGCCGGGACGTCCGTCACGGGCGGCGGCAACGCCACGCCAATGCCTGTGACGAACGAAGACGAGCTGAGCAAAGCTTTGAGCAAGAGCGACCGCGTGATTATCATCGCGCAGGACATCACCGTCACCAGCCATATCAGCACGGACAAGGACAACCTGACTATCCTGGCTCTGCCGGGCAAGCGGCTCATCTCCAAGCAGCAGAACAAAGACAACTCCGGTATCCTGTACCTCAAAGGCAACAACCTGCTGCTGCGCAACCTGACGTTCGAAGGTCCGGGCGCGTACGACGTGGACGGATGGGACAACCTGTGTCTGGACAAAGCCACCAACGTATGGGTGGACCACTGCGATTTCCAGGACGGATGCGACGGCAATTTCGACATCAAAGGCAAGTCGGACAACGTCACGGTGACGTGGTGCCGTTTCCGCTATCTGAAAGCGCCTAAGGCGGGCGGTTCGGGCGGTTCGAACGACCACCGTTTCTCCAACCTGATAGGCTCAGGCTCAAGCGATAAGCCGGAGGACGGGACGTATAACGTCACCTACGGCTTCTGCTGGTGGGACGAGGGCTGCAAGGAGCGCATGACCCGCTGCCGCAACTGCGAGCTGCATTTCCTCAACTGCTACTGGAACAGTTCCGTAGCGAACTACTACGTAGGTCCCGAGAACGCGAAATGCTATTTCGAGGGCTGCACCTTTGCCGGTAAAGCCAACAGCGCCAAAGGAATATGGAGTCCGTTCAGCGGCTCCACCAACTACTGCACCTTCGTCAACTGTACGGGTAACCTGCCGTCCAACACGGCGACCGCCGTTGCCGCACCGGTCTACAGCTACGACAAGCTGTCCGCCGCTACGGCGAAGAACTACGTCACCCATGCCTGCGGCGCAGGCGCCACGCTGACCGTGACCGGCAAAGCCGCTGTCTCTTCCTCCTGCGACGGCCAGGATGAAGGCCAGGGCGGCGGGCAAGGCGGAGCCGTCTCCGGCGATTGCTGCATCGCCCTCAGCCTGGGCGAAGAACCCACTACTGCCAACGGCGGCATCCCTGCGGCTTTCAGCCAGGTGGCCGTCACTGCCAGCCTCAGCACCGACGAGAGCAAAGGCTCCGGATGGAAACAAGACTACCTGAACATGGGCGCAAACAGCGACTACGTGACTTTCGATTTCTCGGCATACAACACTACTATCGTGTCCGTCTCGTTCGACGTCACCATCCCCAACTGGGCGGACACCAAGAACACCGTTGCCTACCATTGGGACAGCGGCGAGGAAAGCCGATACACCATCAGCAGTTCCACGAAAGAGACGGTCTCACTGACCGCCCCCGCAGCCGCCAAGTCGTTCACCATCCGGCGTTCCGCCAGCACCGGCACACGCCTCACGCAGGCATGTTTCACGCTGAAAGCCACCACCACGGCGCTGGACAGCCCCGTACAAGAAACGCCCGCGCGAAAAATCATTCGCAACGGGCAGCTTCTTATTCTCCGTAACGGGAAGGCCTACACGCTCTCCGGCGCGGAAATACCCTAACCGTTTCCCTAATTCTCTGATTTGCAGGTTACTCTCCAGCTGCGCAACGGAGCTGGCGCCTACGATGACGGAAGTGACACCCTGCCGGGCAAGCACCCACCGCAACGCCTCCTGGGCGATGGTGCGGTTGTTGGAAGCGGCTTCCTGCTGCAAGTCCTTCAGGTAAGAGAGCAGTTGCGGCGTACGTCTGTCGGAAGTCAGGAAATGCTCTTTCGCCATACGCGAGTCCGCGGGAATGCCGTCGAGGTACCGGTCGGTGAGGAGTCCCTGCGCCAGCGGCGAATAAGCGATGAAGCCTATTCCCTGCTCCCGGCAGAAAGAGAGGATACCGTTGTCCATGGGTTCTCGGTTGAGCATGTTGAGCCGTCCCTGATAGATGAGCAGCGGCACATCGCGGTCACGGAGATAGGTGACCGCTTGCTGCAAGGGCTCCAAAGGCCAGTTGGAGATACCTACATAGAGCGCTTTTCCCGCCCGCACGACATCCACGAGCGTCTGCAGCGTCTCCTCGACAGGCGTGTCGGGGTCAAAACGGTGGGAATAGAACAGATCGACATAGTCAATCTTCATGCGCCGCAACGACTGGTCGAGCGAAGAGACGAGGTACTTGCGGCTGCCCCACTCGCCGTAAGGGCCTTCCCACATGCCGTAACCGGCTTTGGTAGAGATAAAAAGCTCGTCGCGGAAGGGGCGGAAATCCTCGTCCATGAGCCGTCCCATGGTCTCCTCCGCCGAACCCGCCGGCACGCCGTAGTTATTGGCGAAATCGAAATGGGTGACACCGTGGTCGAAGGCATAACGGGTGATGGCGCGGCTGCGCTCATAAGGGGCGTCGGCACCGAAGTTATGCCAGAAACCCAAACTGACCTTGGGAAGCAACACGCCGCTGTTGCCGCAGCGGTTGAAAGCCGTAGAGAGATGCTCGTAACGGGAAGGAGAAGGGGAGTACATAAGGTGAAAGGTGTATTTACAATTTGATATTTATAATTTGCGGAGTGGTGAGACAACGGGAGTCAGGGGCTATCCAGACCATGAACTCCGCCTCGTCGGTATCGAACCACACACGGCTGTTAAGTCCGTCATGCGCCTCGTGCCAATACCCCAGCTGCTCCGGCGTGAGGGTGAAAGAGACCGTACGGCTCTCACTGGCCGGGATGAAGACTTTCTGAAAACCTTTGAGTTCGCATATCGGCCGTACCAGATCGCCGGAGAGCTGGCGGACGTATAGTTGCGGTGTCTCATAGGCATCATACGAACCGGTGTTGGTGACGGTGCAGGAGATGGAGAGCTTGTCTATCTGCGGTGTGCCGTACTCGAAGGTGGTATAACTCAGTCCGAAGCCGAAGGGGACGAGCGGCTCCGTAGGGGTCTCCAGCCAATAGGACGACTGGCCGATAGAGAACTGGGGACAGCCGATAGGGATGGAGTCGATGAGCATGGGCGGGTCATATGACGGCCGGCCGGTGTTATGCCGGTTGTAATAGAGCGGTATCTGACCCACCGTCTTCGGGAAAGTCATCGTCGTCTTGCCGGACGGTACCGCCTCGCCGGTGATGAGCCGTCGGAGTGCTTCACCCGCCATCGTACCGCCGTGGTAGGCATAGAGCACCGCCGAAGCCTGCTCCATCTGCCGGCCGATAGTAAGCGGTCTGCCCGCCATGATGATCAGGACGACAGGCTTGCCGGTAGCCGCCAGCGCATCCATCATCTGCGCCTGCGCTCCGGGCAGGTTGAGATCCGTACGGCACCGTGCCTCACCGGAGAGGATCGCCTCTTCGCCGGCGAAGAACAGGATCACGTCACACTTCTTAGCCGCCTCTACCGCCTGCCGGATATGCGACAGGTCCTTGTCGCGGCTATAGGTCAGGCCGGGTTCAAAAGTAACCGTGAACGGAGCATGGCGGGTTGCGGCCTGTTCAAAGGCCATGCGGGGCGTGACGGAGTGCGCCGGTTCGCCGTCGAAGATCCAAGTGCCTAACTGTTCCTTGGGCTGGTCCGCCAGCGGACCGCATATGAGTATATTTGATATTTGAGATTTGGGATTTGCTATTTGGTTATTCAGGGGCAGGACACCGTCGTTCTTGAGAAGAATAGCGGACTGTACCGCCATCTCGGTAGCGGTCTCCAACGCCTCGGGGCTGTAAGGCTCCGGACCGTTCTCCGGCACGTAGGGGTTGTCAAAGAGCCCCAGACGGTATTTGAGCCTCAGGATAGAGCGCACACAGTCGTCTATCTGTTTCTCGCTCACCCGCCCTTCTTTGACCAGCTCCGCCAGGTAGTCATGGTAGATATTTCCCTGCATGTCCATCTCCATGCGGGCGTTGAGGCATCGGAGAGCCGCCTCTTTCTTATCCGCACAAAGGCCGTGGGGTACGAGATCCGAACCGGAGCCCCAGTCACTGACGAGCAAGGCGTCCGAATCCCATTCACGGCGTAAAATATCTATATTCAGATGGGTATTGGCGGAGGAAGGGAGTCCGTTGAGGTCGTTGAACGAACACATCACGCTCATCGCCCCGGCGTCCAGTGCAGCCTTGAAAGGCGGCAGATAGACGTCACGCAACTGTGTCTCCGGGATCCATGTGGTGTTATAGTCGCGTCCGCCCTCCGTAGCCGAATAGCCGGCGAAATGCTTCACGCAGGCAGCCATTCCAGGTACCATTTGGTCATTTACCATTTCTTTATTCACTTCGTTCATACGATCTGCTTCGCTGTATGGGTCATTTTGGTAGCCACGGACAGTAGCGGCACCCATGACGGAGGTGAGGTATGTATCCTCGCCGTAGCCCTCTGCCACACGTCCCCATCGGGGGTCATGCGCCACGTCCACCATGGGCGAGAAGGCCCAGCGGACGCCCTCTGCCACCGCCTCCTGCGCCGTCAGTTGCGCGGCATGCTGCACCAGCTCCGGGTTCCAAGCCGCAGCCTGGCCCAGCGGTATGGGATAGATGGTACGGAAACCGTGGATCACATCACGCGCCGCCACCAGCGGGATACCCAGACGGGTCTCCTCCACCGCCATGCGTTGCAGGCGGTTGACCTCTTTGGCACCTACGATATTGAAGACCGAGCCTACCCTGCCCTCCCGGATCAGTGCCTCTTTCTCTTCGGCCGACCAGGAAGGGTCGAGCTGGTTCATCTGCCCGATCTTCTCCTCCAGCGTCATACGGGAGAGGAGGTCGTCAATAAAACGGTCTTCAGCGCTCTTATGGGAGCACGCACAGACGGCCATCAAGAGTATAGACAGCACCGTTGCGCGAAATGTATATCTGGCCATTCTTTATAAATTTGAAATTTGAGATTTGAGATTTGAGATATGCTTCTTCGATATCGGTTATAATCGGGTCGCAGAGGCCTTCTCCATAGACCTCCAACTCCCACAGGGACGCACCGTAGCCGGTGTTACGGGTCTTGCAGAAGATGCGCACAAACTGTGCCTCCACGGGTTCGTTATTGATGCGTATATCGTGGGGCTGCGTGCCGCCCGTAGCGCCCGTGACGGATTTGACGGTCGTATAGTTCTCGCCATCGGAGCTGACCTGGATATCGAACGAAGTAGCATAAGCGTTCTCCCAGATGAGCCGCACTTGCGTCAGGAGGTAACAATCCTCCAGATCGACCGCTATCCACTCGTTATCCTGGAAGCGGCTGGACCAGCGTGTGTCCATATCGCCATCCACAGCTTTTGGCGCTGCCGTTCCATCTCCTTCGGCTCCGGAGGCCGTTGCGGGTTTATGGAGCGCGAGGTTCACTTCCTCAAACGGCAGGATGTGCACAATCGCCGTGCCGGTTCTCTCAAAGCACGGGAAGACGAGTTCGTGATCGCCCACCTGGGCGGCGAGATAAACGGAGCTGCAGGTATCCATGACGTCGCCAAACTGATTGAGGATGGAGACGACGAAAGTCTGCTGCGTCCCTATCGGCATGGTCACTTCTGCGGGTGTCACCTCTGCCGTAGCAGCCATCTCGGTCTCCATGACGATGATCGTCAGAGACGCTGAGCAACCGCCGACGGTTCGGGTCTCGGTGAAGAGGCCGTAGTCGGGGTATGTCTTCTGCTCCGAAGAGGTGGAGATGATTGCTCCATTGAAGCTATACGCCGTTGTGGTGAGGGTGGTCGTCTGCCCCTGCTGAAGCACCGTGTCGGACGCGGAGAGAGCTACTGCAAAGACTGTTTCCGGGTCGCCGGTCAGCGGTCGTCCATATGCCTCCAGTTCATAGAGCGAAGTACCGTATTGCGTAGCTCGCTGGAGCCCTGTCAAGCGGATATATCGGGCGCGAGTGGGGCCTACCTCCATCCCCTCCCTAAAGGGAAGGGAGATTCTTTCTACACCGCCGGCAGAAGCGTAGGTAGCGGTATGCCAGGTCGTGCCGTCCGACGAGAGTGCGAGTTCGTATTCGGACGCAAAAGCTGTCTCCCAACGCAGGATGAGATGGTCGATAAAACATACCTCGCCCAGATCCACCATCGCCCATTCTCCATCGTGATGCGTCGATCCCCAGCGTGTGTCCGTCTTGCCGTCCGTGAGATTTGCTGCCACACAACCGGCGTTCTCAAACGAAGAGACCGTCACGGGTTTATGCAGCGCGAGGTTCGGGTACGGCAGATCCCAAGCCATCGGGTCGGGTTCAATCGTCTCTTCTTCATCTTCGATGGTCGTGATTGTACGGGTCTCGCCACTGGAGATCAGCGTCAGACCATGCGGCACAGTTACCGTAGTGTCCTTTGCTCCGAAGAAATGCACGGAGAGCGGCGTAGAAGCCACATTATAGACTGCGTATGTCATGCGTCCGCTGAGAGTGTCCGTATAAGCGCACGCCATCGGATGCGAAGCAAAGATATCATACCGTTTCTCGCCCAAGCCCTTATGCGAATGCGCGAGCCAATAAGTGATGCCGCCCGTGTCGGGGTTCTTCGCCAGCGCCTTTCCCATCTGATCCATTCTGTCCCACACATGAATCGCCGAATCGGCATCGAAGAGCGAGAGGTACGACAGACACACATTGCCCAGACCCGACTCATCACCCAAACCGCCTTGCGGGGCTTCGTAGTTGCCGACTTCTTTGGTAGCGTACATCTGCGTGTAGTCCCATTTCGCGAAAGGCAGGTCCTCGCTGAAACAGTTGGTTAGGATAGGCGAGATCGGCAGCCATTGGATGGAATGCATCCAAACGGGGTCGCCGGAGAACCATGTCCACCAACCCACACCCTGCATCGTCAGGTTGCAGCAATAAGGGTGGTTATATTTGGTAAAATCGATATTGCGACGTTTCTTGTCAAACCAATACTCCGCCGTAGCGCGCGTCTCGAGGGTATAACCCATTATACCGGCTTCGAGCATCTCTTGGTCTTGCAGCGCAGCGCCCAAAAGCCATACGCCGCCCCATCCTTGTATCGCTTCCGAAGAGGACTCCTGGCCGTTGCCGTTACCGGCATTACCCATTCCTCCTGCAAACGAATGTCCGCAGTAAGGATTAAAGGTCCGGAACCAAGGCTCGTCCGCCGAACGCTGCCAGTTGGCGTAATCGCGTGCCACCTCCCGTGCCATCGGACCATACTGAGTCCGGAAATCGTCATCCAGCATGCACAGCAGCGCCGACGCATAGACGAAATAACCGTAATGGAAATGGTGGTCATTGAAGGTATCCGAGTCATAAGAAGGATCCATGCCGATGAGTGCGCCCCATTTCGGGTAACGCGCAAAATAGAACCGCTCTTCGCCCGGCGTGAAGGTGTACCAGTTGACGAGCACTTCTTTCAGACGATTCTTCGCCATACGGAAAGTAGCCGTATCGCCCATCTGCAGCGCAAAAGTCATGTAATGCGCCATCTGCGTCAGCCCCTTTCCGCCCCAATAGGTATCGCCACCGAACGAACCACGCTTGGCATAATCGGCATTGAGCGCTGCCATACGGGCTTCGGAGAACTCTTCTCCCCACTCCATCGGAGCCGGGAAGAACGGCAGGAAGGGATGCACCGGATACGTAAACGTAAAATCGTTTCCCGCGTACAGTCGCATCGTGCCGCGAGGAGAGAGATAAGTACCATTGACCATTTGGTCATTTACCATTTGGCCATTTGAGTCATAGTAATGATGCGGCAGAAAGGCCATCAAAACATTTACCATTTGGTCATTTACCATTTGGTCTGTACTGACATGAAAAGTCGTCGTGAGCGACGAGGTAGCGGCATTATATGCGTACGAGAAAGTGGTCTTACGCGGGATTTGGAACGCATATGGCGCACACGCCGCAGCGTCTAAACCATCCGTAAGCAAAGCGATTGTGAGTTTGTCCGTGTCCGTAAAGACTGCATATCGGGCGCTATTGGGATTGGTAACCTGCATCGTGATTCCGGACGCCTCAAGCCAGACGAGCGGCGAACCTTCCATACACGTCACGCGCACCCATACATCGCCGTCCTGCATGATAAACGACATTGCGAAATCCGACCAACTATCAACGAGCGCTTCCTCAAAAGCCGCTTTCTTTCCGGTAGCCGTATTGGAGAACGTCACCGAGAGCGGTGTGTCCCATTTGACCTCACATCCCGTGGGCTCCCAATAGGACGGATAACCAATCGTCAGTTCACCGTCTTTTGCCTCTGCCCAACCGGGATAGAACCACAGTTTGCCGGTCCAGGTATTGACGAGTGCGTGCGTCCACCAATCATTCGTCGGCAGCGCCAGAGAACCCTGTTGCGAACCATCGGGAGTGCCCAACCGCGCCAAGAGCGAGTCCGGCAGATAGAGTCTGCGATGCTCCATCTGGTACGCCTGACAACCGCCGTGAGCCGAGGTATGACTCTTGGACAGCGGCACATACGAAGCATACGAACCCGCGCCTACAGAGACAGGCGTTTGGGCGAAAGAGGAGACCGCTACCGCTGAAAGAAGAAAGACCGCTGCGCTCAAAGACAAAAGACTCCGTTTCATACCTTATAGTTTCACTAATATTGTTTCTACACTATTCGCCGGCATTTCCACCGTTGCGCTGTATTCGCCAATCTGCAGCGGGAAAGAAGCGGCCTCGCCGGTATTGAGGATATTCACAGCAATCTGTCCCTCCGCATTCTTCGTCGCGCAGACAAAAATCTGATCGCTAATTTCTGAAGGCTGACAGCTGATCACCTGATCGCCCGGACGCATAGAGCGGCTGAACTGCTTGAGCACAAAATAATAGGGTGTGTAGTATATATTCTCGTTCTCGTAATCAATCATCACCGGCGCACCCGCAAAATTATTCACATGATTAGGCCCGCCGATGGAGTCTAGCACGATATTCCAATCAATGAAACCCGTCAGCCAATGGTTCATGCCCTCAATAATATAGCGTGCATAGCGATGGACAGGCGCATATTTAGGATGCGTTTCTCCCGCCCAACGCGTGGAGTAAGCCCAGTCGGTAGCAACCGGATTCCACCAGAAAGCATCATTATTGAACCATCCGGACTCCTTGAACCCTGCCGGGTCGGTCACGCCGTCCCAGGGTTCGCAGCCGAGGTTGTCAATACATCCCTCGGTATGCAGGATCGTCTTATCCGGATAGAGGGCGTGAACCGAATCCAGCACAGCCGGGAAGCAGTCTATCGTAGAGCCGTACCAGTGTACCGCCATGCCGGCGGTGTAAGCGTTCGCCGCGCTGTCTCCGTAGATAGCAGCGGTATAAGGCCCCATCTCAAAGATGTTCTGGTCAAAACCGAAGATCTTCACGTCCTGCAATCCGCGTTGCGCGAAAGTCGGTCCGAGATATTTGCCGATGAACTGCGCCTCTACCTCCGGCGGGAAATCCATGCTCTCCCATCCGCCGTCATTGCCCATGGGTTCGTTCACCGGCGTGACCGCCCATATATCCAGTCCCTCAGCCTTCCATGCCTCCACGTATTTCGCCAGATAGCACGCATAGGCATCATAGTATTCCGGCAGCAACGCACCGCCGCGATGAAAACCGTTCTCGCGCTCGTAGTATTTCTTGTTCTCCTTCATCCACGCGGGTGCCGTCCAAGTATTGGCGAAGATGCGGTAGTTCTTGTCGTGCTGCTGTTGTTTGAGCGCCCACACGTCTTTCATCAGATGATAGAGATCGTAGTGTTCGTCCTTGATCTGCGGGTACACGGTCTTTGCGAACCCCTCTTTGTCACGGTCAAGCGAGAAAGAGACGAGTGCCGTGTCGTCCTCCTGCTCGGCGAGCGAGTACTTGCCTTCGACCGAGAAATCCGATGCACCGATCTGCGTGCGACTCATGGAAAAGTTCGCACCGCTCTCGCCGTATAACTCCTCCAGCACGGCTTGCCGCTCTTCGGGCGTAAGGCATGCCAATACAAACGCCGAGCTCTCCGTCAGGGAGGCACCGAAACCGTCTATCGTCTGGCGTGTGGCGGCAGGATCAATTACCACTGCATCGGCTGCTTGTCCTTTTTGAAAGACCACAGCGGGAGCCTCCGCGCATTTATCACCGGCCTCGGAGGTCAGCCATACGTGGGATGATTGTATCTGCGGCGTGCAGGACGCAAATAGAATCGTAATGAATAATGAACAATGAATAATGAATATCTTTCTCATAATTCTATAATTAGCTGTTTGATCTCGCCGTCTCGGGCGAAAATATGTTGACTTTGCTCTTTGGAGAGGGTCAGACCCTTCTCCCTGTTCTCCGGGCAAGGGAGGGAGCCGGATGAGTGCTTATAGATGATCTCCGTACCGCAGTAGGTGAACCGCAGTTCGTCGTCCTTGAAATCCGCCTCCGTCAGCATGGTCGGATAGAACGAGATCCGGCCGTTGTGCACCGATACGCCCAGTTCGAACCAGCGGGAGAGAATATCTTCTTTAACCTGGCCCGTCATGCCCGGCTGCTGCACGCCCGCCATCGAGGGGGTGTGGGAATAGGGGTCGAAAGGGAACGAACCGTATTCGGCCGGCTGTTTGTGGGAGCCGATACCTTCGCGGATAGCGGAATAGTGCGCACACAGACGCTGCAACACGTTCTCCTTCGTACTTTGTACACCGTCCCTTTGTACATTACTTATCGTTTCT
Source organism: uncultured Bacteroidales bacterium (assembly GCA_902799185.1). Lineage (GTDB taxonomy): Bacteria > Bacteroidota > Bacteroidia > Bacteroidales > Paludibacteraceae > Colicola. The sequence continues at coordinate 35,499 of CADBZO010000006.1, forward strand.
CCTACCGCCAGCAGCAGTTTGGCTACCATGTGCCAGTAGATACAGCCGAGGCCTTCGTACTTATAGAACGTGCCGGAACGACCGGTGAAAGCGTGGTGGTGGAAGACCGACTCATACAGGTCCTTCAGCTCTTCCGGTAAATTATTGGCATTGCGGTATTGCGCATCGAAATGCAGTCCGCCCTCGTTATCCTGCCGGATGACGGAACCGATATATTGCTGCACCACCGGCAGCGATTTCGCTTCTTCAGGAAGGTTGTTCATCTCCAGGAACGACGGTCTGCGCCGGTTGGGATAGAGCATATAGCTCCGCTGGTCCTCGCGGTAAAGCGCGGAGCGGCGCATGGCGTCCAACAGGTCCGCCGCTTCTTCTCCACTCAATAGTCCGGATGAGAGTACGGCTACCTGTCCCTCCAGCATCTCATAGAGATGACTGATTTCTATATCATTGTCCGTAAAGCGGATGAGGTTGTATGCCTCGTACAGCCCGTCGGCGCGTTTATTGGCGCGGATAGAGGTATCTATCTTTTTGAGCGTTGTTGTGAGGAAGTCTTGCAGTTCCTCTTTCTCCAGCACCTCCGTCCGGCCGCTGAGTCCGGTATATGCTTTCGTACGGTACGCCTCGCCCGCCATCCCTACGAGGTCGGTGAACTGCCGGCGGTTGCCTTCCATATACGCCTGACGGATGGCGCGCAGGAAAGTGAGGGTCTCGGTGGCTATGGTCACATCCGTCCGGATCAGTTGTTGCAGGAACGCTACGTACCGCCGCATATAACAGAGCGTCACCATCGATGCGCCGTAACCTACCAGCGCATTGTTGGCATCGTTCCATTCGGGCCGCAGGGTGTTCATCCAGATACCCGCCTCGGGGATGAAATTGCTCAGTTTGGCGAGCAGGGTGATGAGCAGTTTGTCCGCCATCGTGGTATGATGCACCGCTCCGTCCGGGTCGTGCACCAGCTTGGCGTCGGCGCCCACCGTCGGCACTGATGCCATGATACGTTTGTGCAGCTCGTCGTCAAACCGGATACTGTTCTTCGGGTCGGCTACGATCTCCCGGTAGGACTTGAGCCGGTACGGCACGTTGGCGAAAGCGAACTCCGGCTTGTTGAGCAACGCTCTCAGTGCCTCCGGGTCGTGGCTGTAACTGAGTTCCAGCAGTTTGAGCAAATAGATGATCTGATGGTCGCCCCAATAGCCGATATTCGACCACGGGTTCTCGGGTTCAATCACTTCCCAGTCTATTCCTTTGTCCGTAATGCGATAGGGGTTGTAGCCGTCCGCAGTGGTTGCATTGAGGAATTTGGCAATAACATGGTTGATGTAGAGCGGATAGGAAACCGAGAGAGCCTCCCAGTTCTGGAAAATGTCGCGCCAGTTGCCCTGGTAAGCCACGACGGGATTGCCCTGCTCGTCCTGCACGCGTATGTCGAACAGGTTCCACGGGCGCGAAGGGTCGCCGTGCCGGCGTCCGAACGTCAGCGGCAGGTACTCCATCTCATGCCTCATCTCATCCGCCTTCGTACTTCGTACATCTTTTGGAGGGTACTCCAGGTAGTAGCCGCCACGCATTGTATTGAAGAGCACATTGGCGAAATGGCGGGCATCATTATGTTCGTCGCCCGTATGCTGTACACCGTCGTTCTGCGCAACTATTCGGCGCAGCGTGTCCGTAGAATGTTGCATCGCCTGCTCGATTATTCCGATGGCATCCGGACGGGCGATGAACTGCATCAGTTCGCGCACCTTCACCGCGTCGGCGGACACATCCGCCACATTATACCACGTATGTGCGCCTCGGGGCACCAGCGTCAGACGGGTGTGCGCCAGAAACGCTCCGCGTACGCCTTTGCTCTCCGTAAGGGTATTGCAAGGGTATAGCACCCCTATACGTTTACCCCGAGCTTGACGCAAGGTCTGCTCGGATACCGAGTATTCCGTACCGTCCGGCAGACCGAGGGCATAGACGGTGTTGCACCGGAGGCTCTCGCTCGGCTCCGCGCGGTCCACCAAGATCGCCTCCATGCGGAAGAGAGCCAGTGCACCCACCAGTTCGGTCTTCTTATAGCCATCAACGAGGGTGGAGAACTCGTTCTGGGTCTTGCGTTCCACGCCTGCCGGCAGCACGTTCAGCAGGCCGTCCACAATCTCCACTTCCGTGTCAAAATTACCAAGGTTCTCTATCGTCACGCGGCGCACCCATCCGTGCTTGCCTGCCGGTGCCCATAGGTACGAGAAACGCAGTTTCAAGGTGTGGTTCTCCTCACAGAAGACAATCCGGTTGCCGACTGTCGATTTGGCTATCTGGCGCGAGACGACGAAACTGTCCTGCTGCCTGTCGGAGAACGGAATCCACACCAACTCGCCGTTCACCTGAAACCGCTCGCCCTTGACACGGATCACTGTCTTCGGACCGGTAGTCTCGTAGTTCTCCGTAATCTTGTCATCCGTGTAATAGGGAAACAGCGCCTCGTTGGGGCTCCGCCGTCCTGCCGTCAGGCCGCCTGTCGAACTCAGATACATCCACAGGTCCGTGTCCGAAGCCAGCGAGATGAAGAACGGCTGCATCTCGTCGTAGTTGGCGATCTCATAAAAACGCTCGCCATTGATCGTGATAAATTGTCCTTGAACCATTATTTTCTCCTTTCCTCCAGTTCCGTTTTCATTTGATTCATTGTCTGTTGGTCCAGATTATAGAACGCCATGACAATAGCGCAGGAGGCGTACAGCGCTCCCGGTATGACACTCACCAACAGCCGGATACCCATCATCGCCGTATCGGACTGTACGTCGGCGTTGGCAACGAAATTCGTCACACTCAGCAGCCAACCTGCCGCAGCCGCTCCGATTGCCCATCCGAGTTTCTGCGCCAACACGGAAGCCGAGAAACAGAGCCCTGTCGTACGCCTGTTGAATTTCCACTCGCCGTAATCCGCCACGTCGGCCAGCATCGTCCATAGCAACGGCACCGCCGGCGCATAAGCCATTTTAGCCAGTATGTTAAATGTATAGACCATCGGCAGATTGTCGCCCGCCACAAAGATGAGCGCGAAGAACACTCCCGACACGATGGACGAGAGGATATAGACCATCTTGTTGCCGAACCGCTTCGCAAGCGGTTTGGAGGCAGGCAGCGCGACTATCAGCGCCACGGTTCCCAAGACGTTGAACAGCTGCACATTCTCGGCGTTGTGGATATAATATTTGAAGTAGTAGGCGATGGCGGCGTTCTGCATGGCGAACATGATGAACGACACGATACCTACGCAGGTCAGTACGATCCACGCTTTGTTCATGAACAGGTACTTGAAATCCTTCATCACGTTGTTATCCTGTTTCTTGGGTTGCGGTACGCGCTCCTTGGTCGTCGCGAAAGCGATGAGGAAGAAAGCTATACTGAGCACGCCGAACAGACCTACCGTATATTGGTATCCCTGCGCCTGGTTCACCACGCCCTCGTTGCCCAGCGCCCCCAGCCATTTGACCAGATACAGCGCGGCACCCGTCACCACGAACTGGCCGATATACGCCGCTATGAAACGGTAAGTGTTCAAGCCTGCACGCTCGTTGGAGTCATCGGTCATCACCGCACTCAGCGAACTATAAGGCAGGTTCACAAACGCATACGCCGTACGCAGCAGCAGACAGGTGATGAGGGCATAGGCGAACTTGCCGTTGAGCCCGAACTCCGGCGTAGTGAACGCCAGCACCGCCAGGATGGCATAGGGCACCGAGCCGAACAGCAGATACGGGCGGAACTTACCCCATCGGCTCTCCGTGCGGTCAGAGATGATACCTACTACCGGGTCCATTACGGCGTCCCATATCGAACCGGCGAACATGATCACACCGGCCAAAGCGGGCGTCAGACCATAGATGTCGGTGTAGAAGATGAGCAACCAGAAACCCACCAGATCCCATACGAAATGGGAGGCGGTGTCACCCAAACTGTAACCTAATTTTTCTTTAACAGATAGTTTCATTTCTTTACTACTAGTTTACCAGTTGACTAGTCGACTATAAGACTAGTTTCGTTTATAAACCCTTATATAATCTACGTACATCTTCACCGGCGTGCCGTCTGCGGGCAATGCCGTCACTTTCCGGAACGAAGGATCGTCCGCCGTAATCACTTCCGGGTATTTCTCCGCCGCCGGCATGGCGGGGAAGAATCCGCCTACGGACAGGTTCAGCACCAGATAGAACGGGTGGTTGAAATAGTGTCCCGGGGCGTTGACCTCTTTGTTGCGCAAGGACAGTTGGAAATAAGGTACGGTCTCCGGATATTTGTCCTGATCCAGATACATGGCTATGGAGTCCTCCGTCCATACGAGGGTGAACAGATGGAAATCGCCCTGCACCGGATAGTCGGCGGTATAGAACCCGCCTACGTTGGGATAGGCGCCGTTGTTGAACGACTCGCCCCAGTGGCACGCTCCGTTGAAATAGCGGTCCTGCGTGCCGTTCTCAATACCGGTATGATGCCCCATCTCGCAGATGTCTATCTCGCCGCACTTGGGCCAAACCACCCTGCCCTCTTTCTCCAGTTGCGCCACTTGGGCGTCTATGTCGTCGTTGTCCCCTAAGTTGGTAGCCAGGTTGTTTCCTAACATCCAGAATGCGGGCCAGAGCCCGTCGGCGGTGTGCGGGAAGGCGATACGCGCCTCCACCTTGCCGTACTCCACGGTCACCTTGTCCTGGGTGTTGAGACGCGCGGAGGTACAGGGACGGTTGCGGTAATCCTCCCGTCTGGCGGTCAGCACCAGACAGTTCTCCCCCGTCACGGGGTGCCGTTCCACAGAGACGTTGTCCGGGCTGTAATACTGCAACTCGGCATTACCGCCCCCGCGGGCGTTGTCCTCCACATTCCAATAAGCGGTGTTTAAGGTCTCGCCGTCAAACTCATCGGACCAGACTAACTGCCATTCGCTTTTTGTGCATGACGAGAGCAAAAGGCAGATGGCAATAATTGATAATTGATAATTGATAATTGATAATCGACGCATTATTCTACGATTTGTCCGGCTATTGTATATACTTTTTCGCCGCGGATTATAAGCAGCTGCCCGTTACGAAGAACTTTGGTACTTGGTACTTCTAATCTCCTTGCGGTCGAACGATCTGCTTCGCGGTATAGGTCACTTGGTACTTCTTCTATTCCCTGCGTCTTCTCCGGCTCTATCGCATCGGAAGGAGAAGGGCATACAAACGTTTCGTTGGCGTCGCCCCGCTGGTAGATACGTATCCAGTCTATATACATCGACTGCGGACCGTTGGCAAGTGCCGTAATCTTGTTGATCTCCCATATCTGCGGGAAGTTACCGCCTACCGCGAGGTTGGCGATGATGAAGTTCGGTTTGCCGAACACCAGTTGCCGGTTATAATCCGCGTCATCGTTGGGGACCAGGTCCGCATGGAAATAAGCCTTGTTCTCCGGATGCGCATCTTTATCCATATACATGTCAATCGAAGTGGGAGTCCAAATCATCGTCACGATATGGAAAGTGTCTTGCAGCGAATAAAACCATTCTGATGCTTGTGCATCGCCCAAAACGGTATTCCACGCCGAACCGACATGCATGGCGCCATTGAAATAGCGATCCTGACGGCCGTTGAAACCGTCTTTATGCCCCATCTCGATGATATCGGTCTCGCCACAACGCGGCCAGCCTACCTCGTCTATATTCTCGCCTAACTGCCAGAAAGCAGGCCATAAGCCGTTCGCCGTATTCGGGAGTTTGATACGCGCCTCTATCTTGCCGTAAGTATAGTATAAGTTATGCTTGCTGTTCACGCGCCCGGAAGTACAGCCCTTGCCGTGATAGCTCTCCTTGGTAGCCGTGAGGATGAGGCACTGCTTGCCGGTGGTGGGTTCAGCGCCTACGGAGACTCCTTTCTCGCAATAGTACTGCAACTCGTTGTTTCCGCCTCCGTCGCCGTTGACCTCAATATTCCATACCTTGGTATCCAATGCTCCGTCGGTAAAATCTTCGTTCCAAACGAGGGTGTAGTTTTGCGCTTTTACCATGGTCGCAAGACAGCTTATAATCAAATATGTATATAATTTATGCATCTCCTCATTTATTATTTACATTGAAACCAATGGATATTACAGTTTCCCGTTTTAACCTCCATACGAAGCGTGTGCTTGCCTTGAGGCAAACTAAGCGGAAACTCAAAAGTCGCCCATTGCTCGTCGGCAGAACGAGGAATAGTGATGGTGGTCGTTTCCGTTCCATCAATGCTTAACACAATCTGTGACCCCATATAAGCCATTGCACGCATTCGGATTGTATTGAAAGCCGTAGGTGCATCCAACTGATACTCCACCCATTTCCCGCTCAGGAAAGCCTCCATATATAATGTTCTCCAACTATCATTTGCCGGCAGGAAGTGCGGAGGTGTCACTGGTACGGAAGAGGATAACGTTCCAACAGAAGAGCAGGTGTTCATCAGCACATGTTTCTTCGGATTCAACCATACTGATTTATCAAAACTGGATAGTCCTTCATAAATCAACCCTTGTGCGCTCAAAACAGAAGGATCGGTCTTTGTCAGTAACTGATTCCATGGCTTATTAGCTATACTGCCATTTCCGCGAGCGAGGAACCACGCATATCGCTCTACACGCGTATCTTCTTCTAACATCAGCACCGTTTCCGACATATACCGCAACTGGTCATCAGCATTATTCACAGGTGCTTCCCAGCCGCAAAACTCTGTCATCCAGATTGGTTTATTATATTTATCAAACCGGTTAATAAATCCTCTCATTGCACCTGCAGAGCCCATATAGCAATGTAGCGCCAAAGCCGCCACATCATCCACTGAGACGCCGTCGCATGCAAAGAACTCATCGAGCCATTTGATCGGGTCGCTATATCCGGGTAATGTACCATAGTTCATCGCCGGTGCCACCAACAACATTCCTATCTCTTGCGCGAAAGCTTTTAACTCAGGCCAGGTGGCCGCCGCTTCTTGCGGAGTCATACGCGCCTGGTCACTCAAGTTCGGTTCGTTATATGCCAGCAAATATCGACAGCTTGGATGCGCTTCTTTCCATGCTCGGATACGGTCTTTATTATAACTTGCGTTCCATGCCATCGGGCAGAAATCCACGCCGTAGGCTTCCATCTGCTCAGCAATAGAAGACGAAGGGTTGGGTCCCCAGTTATACCCCCATGTGATAGCATGTGATAACAACGCTATATCTTCCGGGTAAAACGGACTGGAGAATCCCACACCACGCTTGGGTGAGCGGGGCAGATAACGCATTGCGTCCGACAGATTATCTACTACCGGTGGCTCTTCTGACTTGTTCACAACTATCGTACAAGTCGCTTTGGCATCATCTGCAGAAGCAGTGATAGTTGTTGCTCCCTCTCCTACCGCAGTTACCACACCGGCTATTACGGTAGCTACATCCGGTAACTCGGATGTCCATAACACCGCCTTGGTCTTAGGAGTCACCGTAGCTTCAATCACCGTATCCTGTCCTACTTCCAACGTTATTACCGATGATGACAACGAGATACATGTCGGCTCTTTAGGCTCCGTGCAAGCAAACAGCATGCATCCGCAGAAAACCACAGCGATATACTTAATCGTCTTACGCATAAGATTATTCTAATCGTTTTTGATAAACTCGCACCCAATCTACTTTCATCTGCTGCGGGAAAATATCGTTGTCAATACTACCGCCCCATGTACCGCCTAATGCCAGATTGAAGATCACGAAGAACTTGTTGGTATAGCTTGAATCGTAATAGAACGGCCAAGCCTCGAAATCATGCTCGTCAGAAGCTTCCGTTGTGATGGCAGTTATCTCGTCATCGATATAGAAACGGATTGCATCACGTCCAAACATATAATCCTTCATCACCTCTACGGCATAGATGTGCCATGCGCCCTCCATTCCTTCGATATACTTGCGCGTATTCCAGTTATTACCTTTCGTTCCGTTCGCATTGCGCGTATGCAGCGCGTGAGAAATCATCGTCGGTTGCGAACCCACATGCTCCATGATATCAATCTCGCCACATGTAGGCCACACGCCTTTGGTGCCTAACATCCAGAATGCCGGCCATGTACCCCGCCCCGAAGGCAGCCATATACGCGCTTCGCATTTGAAGTACGCAAACTCCTGCTTGCCCCTTGAGTTGATTCGACCGGATGTATAGTTACGCAAAGAACTACCTGTACCGTAATCCTCCTTACGAGCCTCGAGGACGAGACAACCATTCTCCACTCGGATATTCTCCGGACGGTCGGTGTAATATTGTTTCTCTTGGTTTCCTCCTCCGGTAGCATTGACCTCGATAGTCCAGTTATCCATATTGAGCGACGAACCATCAAACTCATCCTCCCAAACCAACTTATACTCGCCTTGATAAGTACCGCCTTGCTGCAACACTATCACGGTACATTGCGCATACTGACCATTGGCTGCTGTAGCTTTAATGATCGTTCTTCCATCATTAACACCCGTCACTACACCGTTGGCATCTACGGTTGCAACTCGCGTATCCTCCGACGACCATGTCACCGGAGTTGTGGGAATCACTTTCAATGTCTCGGTTGCTTTGACTTCTAAGAAGAACGTGGACTTGTTTATCGAAAAAGCAGCCGCTCCGCCTCCTTGTCCTACCACAAACACATGGCATTGCGCTTTGGCGGAACCGGCAGAAGCCGTTATCACAGCTTCCCCTTCTGCTATCGCTGTTACCACACCGGCAACCACCGTTGCTACAGAGGCATCCGATGTAGTCCATGTCACCACCTGACCTCCGGCTTCTGCCTCTATAACGGCATCTTCTCCTACGGCCAATTGCAGCACAGCGGGAGTCAGTTGAATAGATGTTACTCCTGACTTGTTTTTACAGCCCGTCAGACCCATTGCCAACACCACTGCCATACATGCCAGCACTTGATAAAATGTTTTCATACCTGTCATCAATAATTAGAACCTAAGAGGGCGATCAAACCCTCTTAGGCAAATACTTTGCAAATTAGTTTTTAGCGGCTTTCTTGTAAATGAAGGCAGCATCAAATTGCAACATCGTACCCGTTTGAGCACCACTCAGGAAACCGAATACATTCAGGCCCTTCGGGTTGTTATTGCCATAAACCAAACCTTGACCGGTTAGGTACGACATCGGGATCTCAATCTCGCCCCAATCACCGTTACGGGTGAAGTTAGCATACGGTTGATAGGTTATATTATTATCGACAAATGCATTAGCACCGATACAAACCTTACCCGAACCGCTTGTTCCATCGAGGAAGAGCAAGTGACTTGCGTTATCGGTCGATTTCATAGCGAGGTGCAGATAATAATCACCCGGAGCATCCATGATAGCCGACAATTTATTGAGTTCAGCCAAGTCATCACAAGCGTATGCGCAACCCGACCAACCTACAGTAGTTACTTGCAACGAAACCCAGCCTTCAGCTTCACCATAGAAGTTCTTACCCTGAGTAGTACCTGCTTCGTACGTATTCTCCCATACCCAGAGGTTTTTAGTATCGTTATTGGGACGGAAGTCTGCTACGATACGGTCTGCGATCTGTTCAGCAGCCTGACCACCTAACTGGAATACGAAATAATCTGTTCCTTCCAACGATACGTGGTGGATCTCTTCGCCACCGCCGCCTCCTTGGCTCTTTACAGTTACCTGGCACGATGCCTCTACATCACCTACGAAAGCGCGGATCTCTGCGGTACCTGCTGCTACTGCGGTTACCAAACCCTTGGCATCTACGGTAGCTACAGCGCTGTTCTTGGACTCCCATTGCAGTTCAGATGCTTTCTCCTCCGGCTGAACAGTAGCAACGAGTTGCTCTGTTTTGCCTACCTCTAACTCAACAGCCAGTTTGTTCAAGGAAACAACCGTCTGACCCTCTTCATAAACCGTCACGCGGCAACGGGCGCTCTGTCCTTCTGCCGTAGCGATGATGTAAGCCGTACCCGGCGCTACACCTTCTACCAAACCGGATGTTACTTTAGCTACAGCAGCAGAGGAGGACTCCCATGTGATAGTAGCTTTAGCACCTGCAGGTTCTACGGTAGCTTTCAACTCTGCCGCCTCACCTACTTTGATGGTCAACGCCTCTTTGTCCAGTTTGATACCGGTTACGGACGTTGCATCTTCACCTTTTTTGCATGCTACCAATGCAAGGGCAGCCAATGCAAAAGCAAGAATTTTTTTCATAATAATAAATGTTTTTTTTAGTAAAAAGTTAAACAATAAGGTTAACTGTCGATTATTAATAGTTATCGTTTTGCTCTAACGCAGGATTGAGTTCAATCTCCTCTGCCGGAAGCGGGAATATCTCGTGCTTGCCGGCAATGAAGGTACGCATCTGATTTTGCGCTTCTACGCTCTCGGTCGCCTTATACGCATCCATATGCGCTTTGGTATTTCCCCAACGCACGAGGTCGAACCAACGATGACCTTCCATCGCCAACTCCATACGACGCTCGTGACGGATCGCTTGCTCCAATGTAGGAGCAGCAACGACTATACCATTCACAGAGAAGCTATATCCGGGATAAGTAGGCATTGACATACGGGTACGTACTTCATTGAGAGCATCTTGCGCTTTACCATTATCGCCGGCTCCGAGGCAAGCCTCAGCGTACATCAGCAATACATCCGCATAGCGAATCTGCTTGTTATTGAGCGGGCCACGGCTGGCGTGTAATCCCCACTTACCCATACCGCCACCTTCGTTCGGGTTATCGTACATACCATACTTGCGATTCAAGAGCGGTGACCCCAGATAGGTCTCTTCCACTTCGTTTTCAAAACTCGTTGGGCGTAGGATGGCTACATCACGACGCGGATCACCGGCCTCAAACTCATTATAGAGATTCCATGTAGGGTGATTAAATCCCCAGCCTCCGCCGATATTGGAGTTACGGCTACGTACTAAGATCTGCGTAAAACTACCGGCAGTAAAACCATTACCTTCACCATAGTCTCCCCATGGTACTTCCATGTATTGAATCTCAAACACAGACTCTTTGCCATTCTCGCCTTCCAATGCGAACATCTTCTGATAGTCCGCAGAATCTACCAACATATACTCATGGGAATCAATAATACTATCTCCCCACGCTTTAGCTGCTTGGTATAAATCAGTAGCGTTTTGAGTTACCTTGCTTCTCCAATATGGGCTGGCTTCATAGAGATTCACCTTCAGCAACATGGCTTGTGCTGCACCTTTGGTAGCACGGCCGACTTCTGCATCTTCCAGTTCGCTGCGTTTCCATAGATACTTATTCGCCTGCTCGAAATCAGATTTGATTTGCGCGAACATCGACTCCACACTGGCACGAGGTTGCTCCCATTCGGTCTCCGAACTAATGACTTTGGTTACCATCGGCACACCGCCAAAGACACGCAACAAACGAAAATAATAATACCCTCTTAAGAAGTGCACTTCGCCAATGAGTCTGTTTTTCAGCGATGCGGTGAAAGCCGTATCCGTAGCCATGTTCGGGATATTCTGTAATGCCAAATTACAGCGGGCTATACCCTGATATTGCGCACGATAGAAATCCAACAGAATCTGGTTTGACGGAGTGGTCTGCCAGTTTTCCATATCGAATGCAGCAGACATATCATTCGTATTCTGACCTCCCTTTAGCGCATCATCGCTGACGATATCACCGATAAACCATTCCGAATAATAAGTACTGTTATACTCCCACATCAAGGGCACATAACATCCGGTAACGCATTGTACTGCCGCCTCTTTCGAACCGAAGAAATCAGCCAACATCGTCACGCCCGGCTCCTGAGCCGTCAGATAGTCCTTACATCCGGTCATGGAAAGTGACAAAGTGACGAAGGACAAAGTACAAAGGAATATATTTCTAACTATATGTTTCATATTCTTTCTCCTTTCCTATTAGAAATTAGCATTCAGACCAAAGGTAAACGTACGGCTCTGCGGGTAGTTTCCGTAGTCCACACCGCTGCCCACCTCCGGGTCATAGCCTTTGTAGGCCGTGATGGTAAAGAGGTTGGAAGCAGTAGCGTAGAAACGCAGACGGCTGCAATGGAACTTCTGCGTGATATTTTTCGGCAGGGTATAACCAATCTGCAGGTTCTTCAAGCGGAAATAGCTTCCGTCTTCTACAAAACGGGAAGAGTTCTCGCGGTTCATCGGAGATCCTACCGGATTGGGAATAGTACCTTTGCGGTTTTCTAATGCCAGCCAATCGAGTCCCTTCACCTCCATGGAGGTACGTACCAAGTCTGTATATCCTACCCATACATCTTTCATGGAAGTAGCCAACGTACATTCATCACCGGCACCTTCCGTACGCAAACGAAGTGCATTATAGATTTGGTTACCGTAAACCCCCTGAAAGAATAATTGGATATCCACGCCATAGAACTCAGCGCCTAAATTGATACCATAAGTCAACTTCGGGAACGGATTACCAATCACTTTCTTATCGTTCTCGTCTATACGACCGTCATTATTGAGGTCTTTATACTTTGCATCTCCGGCATGAACACCTATCTCATCCGGCTTATACGAATATAAGTGCTTCAAAGCCTCTTCATCCGACGCGTAAACGCCCTCATACTCGTATCCCCAGAAAGACCCCAAGGCCATTCCCAAGTCTGTCTTTGTACGATCGCCCCAAAGCGGAGAACCGCCATTCAAGGCAATTAACTCATTCTTAATCCACGACACGTTACCACCGATATTGTAGCTAACCGGTCCCACTTTGTGACGGTGATCAAGGGTAATCTCCACTCCTTGGTTTCGGATAACGCCTACGTTTTTGATAAGCGAATATCGGTTTCCTACATGAGCCGGAGCATTGACATACAATAATGCATCCTTAGTATCACGCAAGAACCAGTCAATCGTTCCGGACAGCATGCCATTCCAGAAGCCGAAATCTACACCGGCATCCCATTGCTCATTGGTCTCCCAGCGACCGGAGGTATTGACCTGGGTTAGTACAGCTGCACCAAACTGCATCTCCGGACTCAAGCCCAACGGATATCCGTAGAATACTTTATCCGAGCTACCCATCGTTTGCACGAAACTACCGGAAGGTATTCCGTCATTGCCTACACGTCCCCAACCGGCACGAATCTTAATATTATCCAGCCATTCCAAGTCCTTGTCGCGCAGGAAAGGTTCCTCACTCAAACGCCATGCCAAGGCGGCTGACGGGAAGAATCCCCAAGGCTGCTCATGGAAACGGGAAGAAGCATCTGCGCGGAAGTTCAACGTCACCATATATCGGCTATCGTAGCAGTAGTACGCACGCCCGAGGAATGACATACGGCGAATACGCGCTACATTATCAGAAGCTGTGGTCAGGTCCTCGGTTGCGTTACTCAGATACCAGTTGCTTTCTACCGGATTGAGAATGGAAGCACCTGCGCCACCCATTCCATATTGGGTCCATTGCTGCCATGTCTGTCCGGCCATCACCGAGAAGTTATGCTTGTTTATCTCCCTGGCATAAGTAATCGTTGTCTCTTCTATTAAAGACATATAACGAGTCATACTGGAAGAGATAAAGTTCTTCGTAGCACGGTCATAGGACGAATAATCGTACTTATTCTTGAAATTACGATCTCTATTCAACGCAGAACCCATACTGATAGACGGACGGATGGTCAATCCTTCAACGGGATTAATCTCCAAATAGATATCGCCCAGCCATCGTTCGTTGTTATTCTGCGGAAAACTCTCCTCTACCATTGAGAACGGATTCGTCACATTCTTGAAGTTAGACGAAGCAGCTATACGACCACTCAGGTTTTCGCCATCCTTGTTGACACTACCCTCGGGATAATGAGTCGGATCCCAGGGAGCCATTGCCAATGCTGCAGAGATAACAGAAGCACCCGGACTACTGTTATTGTTCATCGCATTACGACCACGTGTCGATGCAAAAGAGAGGTGCTCTCCTAATTTCAACCACTTGAAGACACGAACATCCGAATTGAGACGAAGCGTCAAGCGATCGTAATTACTGCCGATGATAGTTCCATCTTGGCTAAAATACGAAGCAGAGAATGCATAGTGCCATTTTTCACCTCCGCCGTCGATAGAGAGGTTGTAGTTATGCATAAAGGCATTCGGACGGAATACTGCATCTTGCCAATCTGTCTCTTGCGCACTATAGTCAAAGCCGTTGGGATGAGAGGAGGACAGAATTAGCGGATAATAACTGGATTTAGCATTATAGACAGCCATCCAATCATTAAACCCATCCTTCGTAAAGTCGGCTAACTGAGTTGCTCCATTTTTCATTGCATCGATACGCAGTTTGGTCAATGCGAACTCATCACGTTGCATCAGATCCAGTTTTCTCCACCTGTTCTGGAAACCCCAGTACGCATCAAAACCAACATTGATCTTGCCTTCGCTACCTGTTTTAGTAGTAATCAAGATCACACCGTTCGCACCACGGCTACCGTAGATAGCGGTAGCGGAAGCGTCCTTGAGGATTTCCATTGACTGGATGTCGCTCGGAGAAAGGAAAGAGATGTCGTTGTCCGTGATGACTCCGTCAACGACATACAGCGGGTCGTTACCGCCGATGGCGGAACCTATACCGCGGATACGGATGGTAGCGGCCTCTCCCGGCTGGCCGGAGCCCGAGGTGACTGTCACACCGGCGGCACGGCCTTGCAGCGCCTGGTCCAGTCCGGAGACAGGCGCTTTGAGCAGCTGGTCGGCGCTGACGCTCGTCACGGCACCCGTGAGGTCGGATTTCTTCATCGTACCGTAACCGATGGCTACGACCTCCTCCAGCATCACGTTGTCCGCTACGAGGGTCACGCGCAGCGGACCGGCGTTGGTGACCTTCACTTCCTGCGGCTTATAGCCCAGGAACGACACTACCAGCACGTCCCCGGCCTTCGCCTGCAGTTCAAAATTACCGTCAAAATCCGTGACCGTTCCCGTCGTGGTGCCTTTGACCACCACGTTCGCGCCGATCACCGGATCGGGCTCGTCCTGAGCCCCTACCACACCTTTCACGGTGAAGCTCTGAGCCCAAAGGCCCAGCGCCGTCACCATCAGAAGGAATAATATTCCTGTTCGTTTCATAGCTTATCGGATGATTTGTCCGGTTACCGTATAGCGTACATTGCCGCGCTCGATGAGGAGCATGCCGTTGCGAAGTATCTTGGTTGCCTGCACGTGGTCTCCCTGTACATTCTCCACATTCTCAACAGCGGTGGCGTCAGAAGAGGTCGCAACGAAGAGCACATTCTGGATGAAGCAGATGCCGGCCAGGTTGTTGCAGTTGTAGAATCCTATCTGCTCGCAGTTGGTTTTGCCGTTGTCTTTGATATCCAGTACGATGTGGTTCCATTGACCGGCCGTGAGTTCGAACGCCGTAGAAGCGGCTCCTACGCCGATTACCTGAATATCCAGTTTGGCATTAGCGGCTGTCGGATAGACATCCATCTCCAGCGCGTTGTACGCCGTGATGTCGGTGGGTGCGAAAGCCAGACCGAAGCAGCTGCTCGGGGTAGCGTTCGGAGTGATGCAGAGCGCCTTGCTGTCCGCGGTCAGCAGACCTTGCGCGAGAGCCGGGCCGGCATACCAGTCCTGGACACCGAAAGCGAGGTTGGTGTATTTGTCCGAGAAGAGGCTCAGTACCTTGTCCGCCTCATAAGCCGGAGCCGCAGCGGGAGCCGGAGCCTCCAGCGTCTTGGCAGAAACGGTGACAGCTTCGGTGGCATTGCCTTTCTCGTCCTTGGCTACTATGGAGAAGGTATATTCGGTATTGGCCTGCAGGTTCGGCACTACCACATTGACGGTTGCCCCGCTTGCCCCTGCGGCGGATGCTACTACCGTCTCGCCGTTCATGACCACGTAATTCACTACGCCCATGTTATCCGTTGCGCTGAGAGCCAGCGTCACGTCGAAATAACCGGCGGTAACCATCGAGCCCGTCAAGTCAGCCGGAGCCTCGTTGTCCTCCAGCGCGGTCGTGCGGTAGAAGAAGGCGTTGCCTACCCAGAACGTCAGGTTAGCCGCATTGTCGATCTTCACCTGATAGACATTACCCCAGTTGGTCACTTTTGCGAACTCACCCTCGTTCAGCGCCAGGTCGATGCTGTTCCACTGCTGACCTTTCAGGTTAACAAACTCACCAATCTCAGGGTCATTGCCGGTATTAGCTGCATTGCGGCAAATAGGTACGATACGGAGCGAAGCGTCCTTTTCAATCCAGATGTCGTAGTGCAGTTTCTCCATTGTCATAGCGTTGATGGAGAAACCGTCCGTACCGAAATAGCCGGTAGCGGGAACGGCGTATTTCTTGCCGTACTCCTCTTGTGCGTAGGCGGTACCCGAGCCCCAGTCCTGGAAATTGCAATTGGCGTTATAAGTCGGGCTGTAGATAGCCTTGACCTGTGCTGCCGGCCATTCCGGAGCAGGAGCGGCTGCCTGCGGCGCGAAATAATATGCATCCGTCTTAACCTGAACTTGGATAGTATTCGATTCGTTCAATGCGGCATCCAGCGCACTGATTGCGAAGTTATAAGTCGTACCGCCCTCAAGACCATCAATCGTGATCTTGCCCTCTACCGGAGTTATCTTGCGGTCAATAGAATGCGTACTCTCAACAACATGATATTTGGTAACAGCGTTATTATCCGTTGCAGCTACTGCAATCACAACCGACGTACCGGTCTTGCTGTCCAATTCCGCGCTAACCAATACCGGTGCTTCATCATCGTCCGTTGCTACATATTCCGTTCCGAAAATACGAACCTCTTTCAGACGCAAGAAATTGGCGGTCTTTTCCAGCGAACGAAGACGAACATAACGGCCTGCTGCATTCACTACATTGAACTGCTCGCTGTTATTACCGGCCGCAACATCGTTCAGTACGGTCTCCCATGCCTCATCATCAGCTTTGTTGCTATCCGACGGAGCATCGTCACGAACCTGAAGAATATACTTCTTCGATGCCGGATCTCCCCAAACTACATCGATAGCAAACAAGGTGTATTTATCGCCTAAGTCAACGTACCACCACTCTTCGGTAGCCGGACGGTTAGCATAAGTAACCCAAGCCGTATTCGTATCACCATCATTAGCCTTGTCAAAGCTCTCTGCCGGGTTGTTGTCATAATAACCACCCTCGCAAGGCTGATTCAATGCCAAATTGGCACTCGGTACACAATATACCTCAATCTCCTTGCTGATCTCACCGCTTTGTGCAGTTACCGTCACTACGCCCGGCTGCGCTAAAGTAAGCACACCCGCGCTAATCGTACCTGCGGATGCGGGTGATATAGATAAGGTAATGTCGGCATCAATATCGTGGTTCAACTGATCCTTACCTTGTGCTGTCAGCGTAATCGTCTCACCCACTTGTGCATAGACAGCTGAAGCACTCAGTACAATCTTCGTCAACTCCGGAGTAATCTTACAAACCCCACCGTAAGTATATTCGAATTGCAGCGTCGGCCATGCATTGTTGTCCTTGCTGGTCGTATATTCGATAATGGCGTTCACATGAATCTTTGTGCCAAAGACAGGAGCTACTACACCCGCTTTCGGAGTCAAAGTAACCTTGTTGCCTGCGCACGAATGATCAAAATAAGTAGCTGCCGGTTCGTTGGTGTCGCCCACAGTGAACTTATCAATGGAAATACCATTGCCACGGAAATGGGTAGCTGCATCATTGCCTCCGAGAGCCTCGCTGATAGTAATAACGACTGAACCATCTGCCTTGGTCTCCCATGTAAAAGCAGCCGTCGTATTACCGCTACTCATTACTTCGCCGCAATACTCCGAATTAATGTCGCTGTCTAATTCACCCGTCTCGCCTTTGTCATTATAGACATTCAGACCAAAACGAACCGTCTCACCGTTCTTAATCAAAATCTCGGTGTTTTTAGCCGTCAGAGCAGACAGATAGAATACCGCTCCCGCGCCATCCTGTTTGTACTGAGCTTCGTTAGCCACCAATACGCCGTTGAAATAAACGGCATTGAATGCGGCATCAGCGAAAGTCACATAAATACCGATTTCAGTGGCAAAACCCGGCTTCTGGATGTTTACCACATCTGTCGGTGTGGCTACTCCATCTACCTCACTCCACTTGAACTGATTCGCATAAGCGGCATCAGTGGTTCCGATCCATGCTCCCGGAGCAGTGGTGTAAGCAAAACTCATGATACTTGCGCTTAGAAAAGCGACTAAGAAGAAAATCTTTTTCATGGTCGTAATTTTAGTTAGTTAGTTATTGTTTAATAAATGATATCGTACCCGGTATCGTTCGGTTAACTTTGTTAAACCGTTGCAAAGTTACTGCTTTTTCCGCATATACACAAGTATTTCCGTATGCTGCGCAACATAAAAGTAACACAAGTATTTCCGTATGCTGCGCAACATAAAAGTACGAAAAGTACGGAAAATACATTTGGTTTTCAGCGACTTACACTAAAATACATACAAAAAAAAGTACGTACTTAGTACATACCTTTTAGTGCTTCTGAAGATGATTAGGAGTTGGGAGATTTCATTTCCTGCACCAGCACCGCGCGGACAAAGTTAGGGAAGGTCTTGCGTGGGGATGGCGAGTTGAGTTGTTCCCTCCAGCGGGTGTACAGTTCCATGTATCGGGGATGTGCTTTATTATTAATGATGTCTTTCGCGGCGATACAGGCTTCTCTCCATTTGGCCCGCTGCGCTTTTTCCCTGTCCGAGAGCGGGTCCCGCTTCAGGTCACGGCGCTCCTGGAGATAAATCTCATTAGGTCCGCAAGCGACAATCTCTCCGGTGAGGGGGTCTTTGACATGTTTGACCCGTGTGACGGTAATGCGGTTTGATCCCTGATCCAATTTCTTTCTGATAGCGCCAGTCATGAATTGCACGCCATCAACGGATTTCATATGTGCCATATCTATAATAGGTGTTATAATAGTTGGTCAACTTATCTATAACAAATTCGGGGTGTTTCAGGTTGTTTTTTAGGAAATAATCACAAAAGAAGCCGGGTAACATCCGGTACAATGGGCGCTGATCCCAATTGCGGTACAAAGGTACAAAAAATATTTGACATATGCAAATTTTTGGAGTGCCGAAAGTGGAAAAACGCAAAAAAAGAAGAAAAAAGCCGGATAATATCCGGCACAATGGACAAAGAGCACGAAGGAAAGGGAGTGATGTCCGAATCAAATTCGGACGTAACGGACGAAGGAAAGAAAGAGCACAAAGGGGATGAGGGGGGAGAAACAAAACCACAAGGAGCCCTCTGCATGGAAGGCTCCTTGTGTTGATACGAGAGTAGGCGGTTAGAATATTTCTATAGGATGATCTAAGTCAGAGTCTGTCTGCTTGATTCCTTTGATACCCCCACCGGTACTGACATCCTGCATCAGCATAAACGATGCAGTACACTCCATAATTTGAGTAACAGGACTATTGTATGTTTTCATAATATTCAAATTTTATGGGTTGTACATTTATTTAATCCATTGTCCTTGCGCGTTATACGTGCGTCCGTCGCGTATAATAAGGAGCTGTCCGTCACGAAGCACCTTTGTACATTGTACCGGGGCGCTTTGTACATCACTGATGCCTGTAGCTATTTCCGTCTCTTTGTTATTGAAGATCACTCTCGCACGGGGTGCATTTGCGCCGCTGGTCGAGAAGTCCAGCACGAAATAGCCACGGAGCGCATTCATCGGCTGATCGTTTCGCAGCACCGAAGCGGCATAGAGGTACTGGTCGCTACCAAGCACATAAGCGTTAGGGATGTTTTTCAACTCTTCGCCTGTGGTCGGTGCATAGATGCCGTAGTACTTAGCATAGCCGTCAGCAGGCTCATGAAGGTCTTTGTTTACAGTCACGCCCGTAAAGACAGGATTAGTGACATCAGCGCTCGGCGTATAGAGGTAAGGCACACCGGCTTCGATAGCCTCAGCGTCCACGAAGTTGATCCGCAGATCGCCGTTGTCTTTGAGGTAGGAGTTATTGAGTTTGGTTAACTGCCCCGGCAGTTTCTCTGCCCGCTGCTCCGCCTCCACACCAAACGGCAGCACGAGGGTGTAGAGGTTACCGGCGGTGAAGGAACGACCCAGAACTCCGATGACTGTTCGACCATCATAGGTTGTAAGGATAGCGCTGTTATCTTTCTCTTCGTCAACAGCAACTGCCTGCGGCAGAGGATCGTTCTTAAAACCTACGGTGTAGGTGAAATTGTATGCAGGAGCACCATAAGATTCACTCGCGAAAGTTAATTGGAGATGAAGCTCTGTGCCGTCTGTGTAAGTGCCTGCTGTGGTAAAGGTGCCAGTATGGTTTTCTGCATCATATCCACTAAATGCTCCTGTCACATCACCCTCAATACCACTAACATATCCAACTACGTTTTTATCAGTAGTCATCGTGAATGTTAGTTTATGGTCCGTCCCGCGTGTAATAGAATAGGTATATGCGGTCAAACCTTCTAGCGGACTAACGGTACTATAACCATACCAGGTAGCAGGTGTTATAGAACCTACTACCTTTACAGTGCACGTAGCTGACTTTGTACCATCAGCAACAGAAGTAGCAGTGATGTGAGCAGTTCCTTCAGCGACTGCTGTTACATAACCCGTGTTAGACACAGTTGCTACTGTCTCATTATCCGAAGACCAAGTAATAGACTTGTTTTCTACAAATGAAGGAAGAACTGTTGCGGATAATTGCAATGTCTCACCCTTTACAACGGTTGCTGCCGCATGAGAAATCTCAACGGACTCAACAGATGAAGAGGGTCTTTCGTTTGAATCACCTACGCGATAAGTAGTCGGGACATCAATTCTTGGGCCTCCAAAGAAGAAGAATGGATTAGAAGATGGATTAGAAGATAGTTGAGCACCTTTTTCGTAGGTTTCTTCTGTAGTAAATGAAACTGCGCGATTGACATCATCATAACCGGTAAGTGAATGCCATCCATTATCTCCGTTCACACCGTCATATACTTGTTTTACTCCTATACCGGAAGCATCTCCTCCAAAGTAAACTTTATAAGTCAGAGTTTTGTTGACGTTTCGAGTAATAGACCAGATTACATCCATGTCTAGTTTATCACCGATCCACTCTGCACTTCTTTGGATACCCCACCATGTTTTGTCAGTGATAGGTTCAACAGTCAGTTCACAAGTAGCAGAAACATCGGAGCCATCATTTGCCGTAGCGGTAATACGAGCCGTTCCGGCTGTGTGGGTTGTAATAACGCCATCGACTACAGTTGCTACACTTTCTGCATTCGAAGACCAAGTGATGGATTTATCAGTTGCATTAACAGGAGCCACACTTGCTGTCAGTGTCAGCGATTCTCCGAGTTCTATTGTTGCGGATGTGTGATTAAGTGTAATAGATTCAACATTTACACCTGCATCTACATGCTCCAGTCCAAAGACTTGGAAATCATACATAGAAATACCATATTGAAGAGACGGTGTACCATACCCTTCGCGTGCCCATACTCCTACATAACGGCAAGGGACTGAATTTGAGAAATTATTATAGTACTCGTAATTGAGAGATCCATCATTATTCGAAGCAGGATAAGTATTATATGCGTTGATAGTAGTCCATGTCTCTAAATCTGTAGATACCCGGATGTCATAATCGTTTGGACGTGCAGTTTCCCACTTGATTGCAATTTCCGCTATGTCGTATATTGCTTCATTGCCCAAATCCACATACCACCAATCTTGGAAATCAGGGTTTGCTCCATTATTATAGTGAGTTGCTCCGTCAGATCCCCAGCGGTCGCCAAGATCAGCATTATTTGCCTTATATGCATTGTCATTATTATAGCCTGCTGTAGCCGTCTTCCCAAATGCCAAGTTGGCACTTACCTCATTACGCACGTTTATAGTAGCCACTTTTCCACCGCCGGAGACAGTAATTGTAGCGTCACCTTGCTGTGCCGGAGTATAAACGCCGGCTGCAGTAATCGTTCCTGCACTTCCAGGAGAAATAGCATATTCCGATGTTAGGGCAAAGTCATTGCCTAATTGGTCTAATGCTGTTACTGCAATCTGATAATCGGCACCTATCGTACAGAACTTGCCGGGGAGAGAAGCAGAATAGGTAGTCAGCACCGGAGTAGTGTTATACATGACGCGTAGTTCCCAAAGAGAATAACCATAACCAGTTCCGCGCTCTGTACCATAAATACGCAGATATTGCGCTACATATTTTCCTCCAAGGTCTATTGTTTGGGTGTTAGGGAACGGGTCTCCCAATATTTCGCTGACATGCTTAATAGTAAAGAAGTTCACGCCGTCATCTGATACTTGGATATCATATGTCTTGATATATGCTCCTTCGTGTACCAACTGAACGGAATTAAATGCCTTACAAGCACCAAAATCTACACATATCCATTGTGGGTCTGATGCAGGGGTTTCCCAACGAGTTTCTTCCTTACCATCAATTGCAAGGGCTGCGTTTTCATTACTTGGAGCACTCGCTGTCACTGTTGAACCAGCAGAAGCCAAAGCAATATTCTCATTTTCTGTTGCGGTAAATGTTCCGTCGCCTACTTTGTAATAGATGATGTTGGCGTCATTGGCATCTTGCGTTTGAGCACTCATCCAGTTTCCTTCAAAATTAGTGTCACTGAACAAGAAGCGAATATACCATTCATTATTTAGGGTCGGGTTATTGATTGTATAAGTATAAGCCCCTGTAGCATCTGTATTCATTGCGTAATTGCCAAAACCTGCAATTTGCACTTCTGCGTAATCAAGTGCATGTTCAGTTAGACTACGGAGAGTAAAGACAACTTTATTATCTGCGTAATCTATTTGATAATACATTTTTTTCTCTGTAGGAGATGACCAATCTCCTTTTGCTCCAATGCACTCACTCACTTTAGCGGGTGTAGGGCCTTCGCCACCACCAGCAGAGGCTGTGGCGTTATAGACATAAATGTCGTAGGTCGTGCTTTCACAGACCATCGTAAAATGCGTTTCTTGCTGGCTGAAAGTAGATTGGGGAACTTTAATCTGAGCGCCTTCAATTGTATAAGCCTCATTGAGCTCACCTAGTGAGCAAGCACCAAATACAGCAGCCGGAAAAGGAATACATATATCGTTGTTTAATAATTGCTTTACACCAAATCTTTCCTCGATAGCGGGTACTGTCAATATTTTAAACTTGTCGGTTCCATTAGTTATCCAACTCTGTGCACTCCAATCTATCGTTGCAGATTCAGGAGTAGAACCTCCGCCCGAGCATGAAGCCGACATATCTACATCTGTAAGGGTAAAAAGAGCACCATGTGGTTCAGACGTTTCATTATCTAAACTCATTAAAAAATAGATATTCGCAGTAGTAGGATATGTAGCCCATTCAAAATCCTTCTGCCATTTATTGCCACTTTGAGTCCAGCCTATTTCGAAATCAGCAACTCCAGGAGCATTGTCATTATTTTTCCATACTCCTCCTGGCCATTGCTGGAAACACCCTCCATCTCTTAAACCTGTTATATGTTCATTATCAAGAATGATACGAGTTGTTGTTTCATTAAGTTTCTGGATTGTAACATTTACAGATATGCTCGTGTTTTCTCCTGTAGATTGAACAGTTTCTCCGCAATACCTTGTCGCAGCCCAACTTACTACACTCACGCATAGCATAAGCAGCAGAGTACATACCTTACGGAGGGATTTACAAGCGAATAGGGGGGGGTATGCGCCTTGCACATTCTTCGCATAATCCATAATAGATGTTATTTTTTTTCTCATAATATTAGGTATTTAAGATTAGTTATTTGATTTCCACACCAAGGGCGTTGTAACGGATGCCGTTCTTGAGGATAACGATCTGGCCGTTCTCGATGACCTTATGCGTTTTCGCGGAAACAGAGGCATTGTTAATTCCCTGTCCCGGATTATCGCCCGGTTGCTCTCCCGGTTGGTCTCCGGGCTGGTCTCCCGGCTTGGTGTTGCCGGCACCTACCGTATAATCCACGTCAATACGTGCCGCATTGCCGGTATAGGCGATGAGGAAGAAAATCACCGGTTTGGAACCGTCGGTATAGGTCTCCTTGGTGGTAAAACGTGCCAGCATACCCTGCATCGGGAGCGTGGTATAGACATCGTTGATACTTACTTGCGGCACTACGCCTGCTATCTCGCTTGACCAGCTGATCTCAAAGGTCAGCGTGGCATCGGCGTTGCGGGTGATGGACCAGTTGAACGTCACATCCGATCCGGCTACCGGTTTTACCTCGCGGCCGTAGAATGTAGCGGGCGTGAGGTCGCCCGGCTGGGGTTCGTCACCCGGTTCGTCACCCGGCTCGTCCTGGGAAATCTCGCCCGTACCATCGGCATAGAAAACTTTGCAATCGTAGGTCACACCTCCGGCCTCTACCGACACTTTGGTCTCCTTCGCTGTGAACGCCGAGAGATACATCACCATCCCGGCACCCTCGATCACATACTTACCGGTTGGCAAGTCACAGGAAGAGATGCCTGCCGGGAAATTGGTATAGATACCCGCCTCCGCGGCAAAACCCGGCTTCTGGATGTTAATCACGTTCTGCCCAAACGCAGCCTCCACTTTGTACTTGTTGGCATACGCTCCTTCGCCGGCACCGTCTGCCAACCATGCAATCGCACTCCAGTCCGTAGCGAAAGACATCAGACCGAGAGAAAGAATGGTCAAAAGAGAGAAAATTTTCTTCATGGTATTTTGGATTTTTGGTTCGTTCGAAAACGGTACAAAGTTACTTCATTTTTCGCACATACGCAAGGAGCGTGGAGGCACATATGCGCAAAAAGTACCGAAGAGTATGTGTAAAAATACTGAGAATATGATGTTTGTACATTATGTCGAGCATAAAAAAGTACGGTTTTAGTATCTCTTTTTTGGGGAAGAAATGTAACTTTTTCGTGTTAGAATTTGGCTAATTCAAAAAAAAGCAGTACCTTTGTCGTCGGAAGCGGCGATCAATGACTTCGATACATCCGTATCTCGTATAATTGTCGCGCTTCCTCCTCCCCCCACCGGGCGTTAGTGCGCCCGACTGGGACCCCAAAAAGAGAAGAGAGGCGCCCGCCGGGGACCCCAAAAGAGAAGAGAGAGGAAGAGAGAGACACCCATAATGAAACGAACGGCATTATTCATATGTTTGTGTATGCTCGTCTGCACGTGTTATGCGGACGAGGTGCTCTCCGGCACGGCGATGA
>CADBZO010000007.1:0-48410 GCA_902799185.1 uncultured Bacteroidales bacterium
AGTGCCTTATGACGCAAAAAACGACCCTTGTGAGGTCGTTTTTTGTGGTGCCACCGAGAATCGAACTAGGGACACAAGGATTTTCAGTCCTTTGCTCTACCAACTGAGCTATGGCACCGGGAGGTGTGCCCCTCAATCGGGAAAACCGGCCTCCGCCGGAAAGGGCAAAAAATATGCTCTTCGAACGAAAGCGGGTGCAAAGGTACTGCTTTTTTTTGACATACGCAAATATTTTTGCATTTTTTTTGTAAATAAGTGTGTTTTTCTTGCAAATATGGCAGAAAAATAGTAATTTTGCAGTCCAAAGAGCCGGAAAATCCACTAAATAATATGGAATTGAAAGTGATTGCATATGCGCGGAACGGGCATACGGACAAGTTTGGTATTCCGCGCCAGAGCCGGGAGGAGAGCCCTATCCTGACCCGCATCGTTTTTGAACCGGAGTACAGCGTGCCGGAGGCGCTGCGTGGCATAGAGGGCTACAGCCATCTGTGGCTGATATGGGGTTTCAGTAATGTACGAAGAGACGATGTACAAAATACGAAAGGGTGGTCTCCGACGGTTCGTCCGCCGCGGTTGGGAGGCAACAGGCGGATGGGCGTTTTTGCTACCCGGAGTCCTTTCCGGCCGAACCCGCTTGGACTGAGCAGCGTCCGACTCGTCGAGGTGCGGAGGACGGAAGACCGGATGGAGTTGATTGTGAGCGGGGCGGATGTGCTGGACGGCACGCCGATATATGATATCAAACCGTATCTGAGTTTCAGCGACAGCCATGAGGAGGCGCGGAATGGTTTTGCGGAGGAGACGAAAGACTACCGGTTAGAGGTAGATTGGTCCCGCGTGGAGGGTGATCTTTCCGATTTCCTCACGGAGACGTCATACGAATATCGCGGTAATGACGCGGTAATAACGCGCTTATCACGCGCTAATCACGCGCTTTTGGAGACTGAAAAGTCTGATATTGAGTACATCCTGAGTCAGGATCCACGTCCGGGGTACCAAGATGACCCTGAAAGGGAGTATAAGATGGATTATGCGGGGTGGAGAATAACATTTAATGTACAAAGGGACAATGGGCAATGTACAAAGGAGCAATGTACAATGTACAAAGGACAATGTACAATGTACAAAGGACAATGTACAATGTACAAAGGACAATGTACGAAGGATGCAGAAAAGGACATAAAGGGGTGCGTAATCATAAAAAAAATAGAAAAAATAAGATAATACTTGCATATGTCGAAAAAAAGCAGTATCTTTGTAGCCGTTTTTAACATCGTTGAACCGTGAAAAATAGGATTGCCCAACCATGAAAAAGATTATTCTATCCGTTTTGTCCTGTCTCCTTTTTGCGGGCGCGTGTGCACTGCGCGCTGAAAATAAAGGAAATATAGAGCCCCTGCAGAAAAGTGAAGCAGAGGTTGCTCCGGAAGAGAGTCCTGCGAATATAGGTGTGCCGGCGGAGTGCGAGGATGTGATGTTACAGTGTTTCTACTGGGACAGCTACAAGCTGACCAAATACGGCAGGACACGCTGGACGGATTTGCTGGCGGACAGTACGGCTATCCGTGAGAACTTTGACTTGGTATGGTTCCCGCCGAGCGGTTACGCCGGAGGCGACGCCGGTGACAGTTACGCTGCCGGCGGCGTGGGGTATTACCACCGCCAGGTGAGCCTGCAGAACAGTGCCTGGGGCATCCGTCTTAATCTGGACAAACTGATCAAGGCGTTGCACCGCGGGGATACGAAGTGTCTGGCGGATATAGTCATCAACCACCGCAACAACAAGAGCAACTGGTGCGATTTCTTTGAAGACAATTTCGGTCTCGGGTATGGCCGTTTCCAGTTTGACGAGAGTCATATCTGCCGCGGGGACGAGTGCTTCACAAGCAGCGGCTCTACCTGTTACGGCAGTACCAACAAAGGTGCCGCCGATACGGGTACGAACGACGCCGGATGTCGTGATTTGGACCACAGCAACGAGTATGTACAGGAATGGGCGAAGACCTATGTGAAATGGATGATCGAGAAGGTGGGTTATGACGGTTTCAGGTATGACATGACGCGCGGTTATAACGGCAAGTACCTGAGCATGTACAACGAGGCGGCGCAGCCGTATCTTTCCGTTTCGGAGTTCTGGATGGATAACGTGAATGACCAGATCGCCCATCTGAAGGCTGCCAATTACAATACGATGATCTTCGATTTCCCGTTGAAATGGGCTATAGGCAACGCTTTCAAGAACGGCACATACAGCCAGCTCAAGAACCCGTCTAACAGTCTTCGCGGGAAGGGACTGGGCAAATATGCCGTGACGTTCATCGACAACCATGATACCTTCGAGCGTTCGGACAACCAGGGCGGCGAGTTTATCAAGTACAATGCGGACCTGGGTGACGCCGACGTGAAGAGCAAGATTTTGCAGGCGAACGCATATATCCTGATGATGCCGGGTGTGCCGTGTGTGTTCTGGCCTCACTGGAAGAGCTATACGGAAGAGATCAACCAACTGATAGCCATCCGTAAGTTCGCCGGCATCCACAGCGAGTCGGAGGTAACGGACGAGGAGTCAGGCGGTTATAAATACGGCGCCACTATCCAGGGTCATCACCGCCGTGTGTATCTGCGGCTGGGCAAGAACCGCGACATGACGCAGCCCGCCAACACCTATGTGGCGGCGCAGGGCAGCGAGTACACCATCTATGTGGAGGTAGGCGAAGGAGTGGAGAATGTACAAGGAAAAGATGTACAAGGTACGAAGGTACTCAAGGACGGCCAACTCTATCTGATGTACCAAGGGGTCATGTACGATGTACAAGGACGGAGAATAAGCGAATAAGGAAGCCCGGCATGTATGCCGAGGGTGGAACGGATTGAAAGACAACCAACTAACTAAATTATAATATTATGAAAAAAATCTTTTTGTTCTTAGGGATGATGCTCTGTGCGGCGGTGATGTTCGCGCAAGAGGGTCTGAGCTATGGCGTGCTGGTGAACGGCAACACGCTGTTCCGGGCGGAGTACAAAGGGGTGAGCAGCATCTCCGGATTGCCGGAGTACAATGCCAAGGCCGCGATGGTAGCCGGCGACAAGTGCGTGCTGGTCAACCTCAGTAACGGGGATACCTGGACGGTGCCTCTGGACGACGCGAGTACGAAGAGTATCAGCCTGGGCAGCGGCTCGTACGTGGCTTCTGCGGACGGATGCTATGATTTCTGGTTGAAACTCTCCTATGGCAATGACCAGCTGTATGTAGGAACGACCACAGACTGCGGCGAGGGAGAGGCGTATGAAGGTACTACGCCGTGCTCGGAGTCGTTCGGCCTGTTGGTGGACGGAGTGTATGTAGCCGGTGTGAAGAATGAGGCTCCGTTAGATCCGAGTTTTATGGAATATCAGGTGAAAGGCGTGAAGCTGACTGCCGGTCAGAAGGTGCAGGTATATGACTCCTGCCATCAGGCTGCGTGGGTAATCAGCAAATATGCAGCGACGAGTTATGAGTTCCCCATAGAGGGAGACAGCTACAAGGTGACGGAAAACGGTACCTATGACTTCTATCTGAAATTCAAGATGGGCGAGGACGAACTGTATGTAGCCTGCCAGGGCTGCAAAGAGCAACCTCAGCCCGTTTCGGCAGTACCGAGCCAGTGCGGCGACGTGCTGTTGCAGGGATTCTATTATGACAGCTACGAAGTGTCGGAGAACCATCTTGGCACGACCACTTACGGCGATACCAAATGGAAGACTCTGCTGGCCCAGGCCGGTGAGATAGGCGCCTATTTCGACCTGATCTGGTTACCGCCCAGCGCTTATGCCAGCGGTACGGGTTATCACCCCAAACAATACTCGAACCAGAACAGCGATTGGGGCAGCCGTGCGGAGCTGGAGAAACTGATTGCAGCGCTGCATAACAGCGGCACGAAGGTGATTGCCGATATCGTCATCAACCACGTAGAGGCTATGTCAAACTGGTGCGATTTCGCGGTGCAGGATTTCGGCGAGTACGGCAAGTTCGAGCCGGACGGATCGTATATATGCAGCAACGACGAGATGAACAACGAGGCCAACAAGAAAGAGGCGGGCGAGTGTTTCGGTACTGCTACCGGTTCGCCGGACGACGGCGCCAACTGGGAAGCTGCTCGTGACTGGAGCCACGACAAAGTCTATGTGCAGGATATGTTCAAGGCTTATCTGAAATGGATGAAGAACGTGATGCACTACGACGGCTGGCGTTATGACAAAGGTGACGGTTTCAACAACTGGCACATGGACAACTACAACAAGGCCTCCCAGCCGTATATCGCTTTCATGGAATACTGGAGCGGCAACGACGAGATTATCAGAGGTATCGAGCAGGCCAATAGAAACGTGATGGCGCTGGATTTCCAGACCAAGTACAGTGCTTTTGACGGTATTGCCGGTTTCGACTACAGCAAGTGTAAAGGCAGCGGACTGCTTGGCCGCGGTTACAGCAAATATGCAGTCACGTTTGTGGACAGCCACGACTGGTTCCTGCGCGACAACGGCCAGGAGTTCGGCGGCAACGGCAAGTCCCTGACTCCGGAGCTGAAAGACCGTCTGCTGCAGGCGAACGCATTCCTGCTGAGTATGCCGGGCGTGCCGTGTGTGTTCTATCCGCACTGGGCGAAATACAAAGAGGAGCTGAAGGCGATGATCAATGCGCGTCACCTGGCCGGCGTTCACAGCGAGAGTGCCGTGAGCGACGAAGAGGCGGAGCAAGGCGGCTATAAGGTGACCGTACAAGGCAAGAACGGCTATCTGATCCTCTGTCTGGGTAACAAAGCCGGCGCAACTTACTCCGGTTATACCAAGGTGGCTTCCGGCAACGGGTATGCTATCTGGGTACAGGCAACGGGCGATGTGGCTCCGGGTCTGGTAGTGACTCCGAGCCAGGCGTTCGAGGACAACGAGGCAGGTCTGACCGTAACAATGGAGGCCGTAGGCGGCAGCGGCAACGCACATATCTATTATACGCTGGACGGTACGGAGCCGACCACCGCTTCGACGGAGTACACAGCCCCGCTGACCGTCAAGGAGACGACGACGCTCAAAGTGATGGCGGTGTGCGGTACGGCTCAGTCGAAGGTACAGGAGTACACCTATACCTACCGCGAGCCGCTGCAACACGGTATCCGCGTACGGTTCAACAAACCGGCCGAGTGGGAGAAGGTATATATCTACGCCTGGATCCCGGGCACGGACGAGTCAGGCGAGCCTACTTCGGAGAATATCATGGGTGCCTATCCTGGCCAGCGTATCTATCAGGATACGGAAGGCTGGTTCAGCTATGAGTTCGACAACTCGCTCAAGGCCATCCATTTCTGTATCAACTCCGGCGACGACTGCGGCGGCGTGAATGTCCGCTCCAATGACCTGGAGATTGATTACGACGCATGTTACGGCTGGCGCGAAGGCAAAGAGACAGAGAGCTCGGAGGAGGTGTTGCTGGATTGCGACACGTTGCTCAATCCGGCTTTCGACCTGGTCATCAGTCCGGAGAGCGGTTTCTTCCGTGACCAGAACGAGGGTCAGGAAGTGACGATCAGTACCGTAGGTGCGGACAACGCGATGATCTATTACACGCTGGACGGCTCCGAGCCGACGACGGCCTCCAACCCGTCGCAGGGCACGGCTACCTTCACCGTGAAGAACACCACGACGGTGAAGGCGTATGCGGCGCTGGACAAAGACCGTACGGCTACCTATACCGCTACCTATACCTACAAGGCTCCCCAGCAGGGCGCTATCACGGTGAAGTTTGTCAAACCGGAAGAGTGGGAGACGCTGTATCTGTATGCTTTCACGCGCGTAAAAGTAGGAAATAAATACAAAGACACTCCTTATGCGCTGGACGGCAAGACGACCAAATGGCCGGGTATCAAATGGACCACTACGGATGGCGGATGGTACACCTATACCCTGCCGGCAGACATCCATGAGATCTATGTCATCTTCACGGAAGGCGACAAGAAACCGCAGACCCAGGATATCTTCCTTACGGAGGACGCATGCTATGTATGGAACCCCGACTGCTGGCGTGCCGTGCTGGATCAAGATTGCGACGGTGTAGTAGAAGAAGAGGGAATAGAAGTAATAATTGATCAATCCAAGGAAAACAATGAAACGTACAAACTTATTATCGACGGCCAAATGGTTATTATCAACCATGGCGTTATGTATGATGTTCTTGGCCGTAAGCTCTGATGCTTACGCCAAGACGTTGTATCTGAATACAGGCGGCAGCAGTCTGTGGGAAACAGACGGAGCCGACAAGTTCGCAATCTGGCACTGGCAGGAAGGCCAGGAAGGTACCTGGTCGGAATGGATGACCCGGGTGGATGGCAATGTATGGAAAGCGGAAATCTCCGACAATAGCGACAAGGTGATTTTCTGCCGTTTCAACAAAGCAGTGTCCTCTCCGGCTTGGGGTAACGACATGTGGAACCAGACGGATGACCTGGCGCCGGGAAGCAACGATCTTTTCACCATCACCGGCTGGGGCAACGGCAAGAGCCAGGGTACCTGGTCCGTATATGGCGGGGGCGGCGGTGACAACCCCGGGGGAGGAGACAACCCCGGTGGCGGTGACAACCCCGGCGGTCAGGGCGGCCAGGGAGGCAGCGGTAACACCGCGGGCTATAACTTCTACGCCATAGGATGGATAAACGGTGCTGATGCCGGTGAGGCGGCTTACGCCCAATACGACGACAAGTACAAGTTCGTGGACGGCAAACTGACCATCGACTGTAAGATGGGTAGTTATATTGCCATCAAAGATGATGACGGTAACTTCTACTACTCCAAAACCCAAGCAACCATCGCGAATACCTCCGTCACGTACGATTGGGCGAACGGTTGGACTCCTTGCGAGAAATGGGCTATCCCGGAGGGTACCAATTATATCATCATGCGCGAGGTGAACTTCAAAGGTCAGATCAAGCTGGAGCGTGTCGATAAAGCTACTTACGACGCCTATCATATGGATATGGGCGGCAGTACCGGCGGCGGTGACGACACCTATACGCCGGGCGATTTCACGACCGCCGTGCCGAGCCGGTGTACGGACGTGATGCTCCAGGCGTTCTATTGGAACAGCTACAGCGGCGGCGATCGTACCTATGGTACCAGCACTTGGAAAGTGCTCAAAGACCAGGCTGACGAGATCAACGGTTCGTTCGACCTGGTATGGCTGGCACCTTCCTGCCGTGCCAAGGATAACATGGGTTATCTGCCGAGCCAGTATCCGAACCAGAACAGCAACATGGGTACCGAGTCCGAACTGAACGCCCTGATCAGTGCGCTTCATGCCGGTAAGACACGCGTCATCGCCGACGTGGTGATCAACCATGCGGGCGACCAGAACTGGGTGAACTTCCTCGTCCAGGACTTCGGCGAGTACGGCAAGTTCGAGCCGCAGAGCACCTGGATCACCAGCAATGACGAGGCGAAGGGACACGGCACGCTGGGTTCCAATGCGGATGACGGCCAGGAGAGCAATGCCAACTACGGCTCCGCGCGTGACTGGGATCACAAGAACACCCAGGTGCAGGCGATGTGCCGCGCGTATCTCAAGTTCCTCAAAGGTGCGATGAACTACGACGGCTTCCGTTTCGACTATTGCGGCGGATTCCATGTGAGCCATGTCAACGACTACGTGTCTGCCGCCAAGCCGTATTTCTCCGTCATGGAGTATTGGAACGGCGACCCGAACGTCCTGAAACAGCGTATCGACGATGCCGGCAAGAACACGCTGACCTTCGATTTCGCCAGTTTCTATACCTGCTACCAGCAGGGCATAGCCTCCAATAACTACAGCAAACTCCTCAACGCCGGTCTGCGCGGCAAAGGCTACGCCAAGTATGCCGTGAACTTCGTCGATAACCACGACACCTTCAACCGCAACGATATCGGCAACTCCGACTGCGGCAACAGCAAGGACGGCAGTTCTTCGCTCAACAACAAAGAGCTCATCATGCAGTGCAACGCCTACATGCTCTCCATGCCGGGCGTGCCGTGTGTGTTCTGGCCGCACTGGTACAAGTACAAGACAGATATCAAGGCGCTGATCAAAGCCCGTAAGATGGCGGGTGTGCATTCCGAGAGCGAGGTGCAGGAGAGTGCCGGCAACGGCTACTACGAGGCTACCGTAACGGGCAAGTACGGCAAGGTCGTTCTCTATCTGGGTTCGTCGGCAAGCAAAGCTGCGCCGCAGGGATACACCCAGGCGGTCAAGGGCAACAAGTATGCCGTCTATTACACCGGCAACGGCGACCCCAAGCAGGCGCTTGAAGAGGTCGGCGCCGACCACTCTTTCCGAGGGGAGAAGATCCTCCGGGACGGACGGCTCATGATTCGTCACGGAGAGAAACTCTATGACCTTACCGGACGGCAGGTGAGATAATTCGTAATTCGTAATTTGTAATTCGTAATTCGTAATTCGTAATTGATTATGCGTAAGATTATTCTTAGTATATTGGTGATGTGTGTTGCCTGCGTGAGTGCGCAGGTGACCACCTCGCCTACAGTCGTCGAACCGGGCTATACCGGTAAGATCACCATCACTTTTGACCCCAAGGGCGGCAACGGCGGTATGGCTTCCGCTACCAAGTGTTATGCCCATACGGGCTATTGTACCAAGACCCAGAACTGGCTGGGCGTGAAAGCCGACTGGCGTTCCGCTTCCGCTCCGCAGCTGACCAAGACCGCTGACGGCAAATGGCAGCTGGAGATAGATAATATGTACACCTATTATAAGATCCCTGCGGGTACGGAGGTGTACGCGTTGGCGTTTGTGTTCAACGACGGTCCTAACGGTTCGAAGGAAGGCAAGACGGCTTCCGGCGGAGATATCTTCGTCGTGCTGGGCCAGGAGGCAACAGGCGATATATGGGCGGCTGTGGAAGGACTGACACCGACCACCAAGACGCGTCCCACCGGCGTGGACCAGGGTATCTACTACGGCTCGGACGGCACCTCGGTGACGCTCTGTACCTTTGCCGCGTCGAAGTCGGCGGCTGCCAAGAGGGTCTTCCTCATCGGAGATATGACGGACTGGAAGCTGGATGCGGCGCACCAGCTCTATAAGGACGACAAGTATTTCTGGATTACCCTCAAGGGGCTGGAGCCGGGTAAGGAATACCGCTTCCAGTATGCTGTGGAGCGCGCGGACGGCGTGAAGAAACAGATCTCCGACCTCTTCTCGGAGAAGGTCATCCACCCCGACGACCAGTGGGAGCCGCGTGCGGCGGACCCGACGCTGATCCAATATCCGCTGCAAGGGGCGGACGGAGGTTATGTGACGGTTATACAGACCAACAAACCGGCTTACCGGTGGTCGGACGCCACGCTGAACTTCAAGCGCCCGGACAAGAACAACCTCGTCATCTACGAGCTCTGGGTCTATGACTACACCGCCAAACGTACACTGGAGGGTGTGCGCGGGCGTCTGGATTATATCCAGCAGCTGGGTGTGAATGCCATCGAGCTGATGCCGATTTGTGAGTTTGACGGCAACTATAACTGGGGCTACTCGCCCAACCACTATTTCGCGCCGGACCGCGCCTACGGATCGGAGAACGACATCAAGGCTTTCATCGACGACTGCCATCAGCGCGGCATAGCGGTTATCCTGGATATGGTCTTCAACCACGCTACGGGGCTGAACCCGATGAACAAACTCTACCCGTACGGCACGGATCTGAAGAACAACCCCTGGTTCAACGTCACGGCGCCGCATAGCGACAATGTCTATGAGGACTGGAACCATGACTTCGAGCCGGCGCAGAAGATGTTCAAGCGCGCCATACAATACTGGCTCACGGAGTACAAGGTGGACGGTTTCCGTTTTGACCTGAGCCACGGCTTCTGCGGTACGACCAAGAACTCGGTGACCCACCTCAAGGACTACTACAACAACGCCCTGAAGGCTGTCTCTCCTACCGCCTATATGATCTGCGAGCACTGGGGAGACCAGATGGGCTCCGAGCGCCCGCAACTCATCAACGAAGGTATGCTCTGCTGGAACAACACCACCAATGCCTATTGCCAGACGGCGATGGGGTGGCTCAAAGAAGGCGATGCTTTCACGGAAGCGAACAAAGACGGCTATGTCTCTTATTGCGAGAGCCACGACGAGGAGCGTATGCAGTACAAGTGTAAGATGTGGGGCAACGGCACCATCAAAACCGACCTGGCAACCCGTATAGCCCGCGTGCCGGAGAACGTGGCGATGAACGTGCTGCTCAACGGCTCGCATATGCTCTGGCAGTTCGAGGAGATAGGATATGACTTCTCTATCAACTGCGAGGCGGCGCATCCGAACGCAGGCGACAAGAGCGGCGACGACCAGTACCGCTGTAATATCAAACCCCGTCCCGAGGCAGCCGGTTATTTCAAAGACCCTGCCCGCGTAGCCGCTTATACCAAATGCGCCCAGGCTATCCGGCTCCGTACGAAGATCATGCCGGAGGTCTTTGCCGGCAACCCGACGGATGCCAAACTGGGGTCGGGGCAGAAAGTGCGCTACGTACAATGGGGCAGCAACGTCTATGTAGTAGCCAATTTTGATATCGCCGCGCAGAGCGCTACACTGCCTTCCGGCACCTGGTATGACTACTATGACGGCGGCACCAAGTCCGGCTCGCTCACCCTCCAGCCGGGCGAGCTGAAGATCTTCACGGGCAAGAAGGTGGACCTGCCGGCTATCAATACCGACCTGGAGAGTATGTTGCCGATAGAGACGGTCACCGCCACACCCGCAAGAGGTACCAAGATCCTCCGCGACGGACAGATTTATATTCTCCGCGGCGATAAAATATACACAATTACCGGCGCATTGGTGAAATAATCATTATTCATTATTCATTATTCATTACTCTCGTGTATATAGCCATAGCAGGAAATATCGGTGCCGGGAAGACGACGCTGACCAAGATGTTGGCGAGGTATTACGGATGGGAGCCGCGGTTTGAATCCGTGAGCTTCAATCCGTACCTGGAGGATTACTACGGCGATATCAACCGCTGGGCGTTCTGTCTGGAGACCTATTTCCTCAAAGAGCGGTTCAAGGATATGCTGGCGGTGCAGCGCGCCACGCACACCATCGTCCAGGACCGCTCGATCTTCGAGGGCGTCTATGTCTTCGTCCGTAACAACTACGAGCGGGGAGACCTCTCCAAAAGGGACTACGAGACTTTCATGGAGCTCTTCGACCTGATGAAAGGGCAGATGAAAATGCCGGATATGATGATCTACCTCCGTAAGTCCGTGCCCGCTCTCGTGGCGCAGATACAACGCCGCGGACGAGAGTACGAGCAGACGATGCAGATTGACTACCTGACCGACCTCAATGAGAAATACGAGGATTTCATCTTCCGCCGGTACGAAGGCCGCGTGCTCGTCATTGAGTCCGACGGAATGGATTTTGAGAACAACCCCGCCGATTTCCGCAAGGTCATCGACAAGGTGGACGCCGAGCTTTTCGGCCTCTTCAGCGAACATAACTGGTCAAACAATACAAAATAACTTAATCCCTTGACGAGGGGGCTTGAACAAGAAAGTCTTTCAGCGCAGCGGTCTTTCAGTGAAACGGTCTTTTAGCGCAGCGGTCTTTCAGTCCGCAGGACGGTCTTGTTCGGCGACTCGCCGAACAATATGCATATTGCTGTAGCAGGAAACATCGGGTGCGGTAAAACCACCCTTACCAACATGTTGGCCAAACATTATGGCTGGGAACCCCGTTTCGAGTCTGTAGAGTACAACCCCTATCTGGAGGATTTCTATGCCGATATGGCGCGGTGGTCCTTCAACCTCCAGATCTATTTCCTCAACAAGCGTTTCAAGGACGTGGTGGAGATAGGCCGCTCGGACAAGTATATCATCCAGGACCGCACCATCTACGAGGACGCGCGTATCTTCGCTCCCAACCTGCATGACCAGGGGATGATGTCAGACCGCGATTTTGACAACTACCGCGACCTCTTTGACCTGATGACCTCGCTCGTGAAGATGCCGGACCTCCTCATCTATGTCCGTGCCTCCGTGCCTACGCTCGTGGCGCAGATACAGAAACGCGCACGAGGGTACGAGCAGCAGATGAAACTCGATTACCTGCAAGGACTGAACGACAAATACGAGGCCTGGATCAAGGACTACAAGGGCAAACTGCTCATCGTGGAGGGCGACAAGATCAAGTTCGGAGACAACCCGGAGGACTTCCGATGGGTAACCGACCGTATCGACGCGGAGCTCTTCGGTCTCTTCCCCTTCGAGGTGGAGGAAAAGACCGGAAAAGAGATATGACGGCAGACAAAATGAACTTTTTTGTGCGTTTTTTGCAAAAAAGTTTGGTCATTTGAAAAAATAAGTGTAACTTTGTACCCAAATTGACCAATGCATTGCATTTTGCAGCAACTAACACCAAAATGAAAAATCTAATGTCCAATTTTACCCCCCCCCGTCTGGCGGAATGTCGTAAATAGCGGTAGGGTAGAGTTTGGCAACGCGTTAGGCGGTGCGTGATTTTCATGTCACGTACTGCCTTTTTTGTGTATCATAGTGCCCCGCCTCAGGGCTTAAAACAGAGGCAAAACGATCTTTGACATACTGATATTACTGTAAAAAACAGGCAAAAAAGAAAGATTTTTGTGTAAATGTTTGCGTATGTCATGAAAAAGTAGTACTTTTGCGTCGCAAACGCAAAATGATACAACTATGGCACAAGAAACATTAAAAAGTCTCATCGCTGTCATCATGACGCTATCTGTGCAAGAGCAAGAACAAGTGATAGCAGAGCTGCAAGCTAATGTGCGGCAGATAAACCATGTAGATGAGTCTATCCGTCAGCAACTGATTGCCGGTGCAGAAGAGGGCATCGCTGAGATTCAACGGGGCGAGTACTATACGAATGACGAGGTGCTCGAGAGGATGAATCAACGTCTGGAGCATAAATACGCAGTTGCTGTATGAGTGAGAAGATAGTTTGGTCGGATAGAGCTGAGAGAGCATATGGTCAGATAATTGACTATGTGGCTGATGAATTTGGAGCTACTCGTGCTAAACGATATATGAAAGAGGTTTATGAGACCGTTGACAAGTTGCCGGAGAACCCCAAGATGGGTCAGATAGAACCCTTATTAGAAGGTAGCCGATATGAGTTTCGCCGATTGATAATAGGTCATTTGACAAAAATCATCTACCGAGTATCAGAGGAGCACATTGAGATTGCAGATGTTTGGGATACGCGTAAGAGCCCCGAAGAACTCGTAGCGCGTTTCAAGGAATAATCTCCTAACGCATATTTCTATTTTGCCTGACATGAGAGAAATCTCGTGTCTTGCTTTTTTATGTATATCAGTATGATTAAAAGTGCAAAAGTGCAAAGCAAATTTTTGATAAAGCCTAGGTAGTCCTAGGTAGACCTAAGAAGACCTAGGTAGTCCTAGGAGAAAAAAAACAATGAGCAATAGAGATACACATTATTTCGTGCAGAGCGTGCCGAACTACAAAGACCTGCTGTTCTTTCGCAAGTCGGTAGCGCTGTATGATGTGACTTTTGCTTTTTGTGAGCGCTACCTGACGAAAGGCGATCGGACCATCGACCAGATGGTACAAGCTGCACGAAGCGGCAAGCAGAATATCATCGAGGGGTCGGAAGCGGCTCCGACATCGAGCGAGACGGAGATCAAGTTGCTCAATGTGGCTCGTGCGAGTTTGAAGGAGTTGCAAGCCGATTACGAGGACTACTTGCGCGCAAGAAAGATGACGATGTGGGATGAGAAGCATGCGCGATATGAAGGATTGCGGAAGTACTGCCGAGAGACGAATGACAGCGAGGCGTATATGAAGCAGATCGAGAAGATGAATGATGAGGAGATAGCGAACATGGCGATCACGATGTGCCACCAGGTGGATGTAATGATGACGAAGTACATCGGAGTCAAAGAGCGGGAGTTTGTAGAGAATGGCGGTATCCGCGAAGCCATGACACGTGCCCGCCTCCAATACCGCAACGACCACCCGGAGAAATAGTTAGACCTAGTTCTCCCTAGTTCTCCCTAGTTAGACCTAGAAAAAGAAAGTGCAAAAAGTGCAGAAAGTGCAAAGCAAAAAATAAGATAAAAAGATAAGAGAGATGGCCGAGTCTCAGGCATAAAAGGAGGCAAAAAGATCTTTGATTTATTGAAAAAGACTGAAAAAATGTAGGCAAGTCTTGCATATGTCGTAAAAAAGCAGTACCTTTGCAGCAACAAAGGTAAAACAACAACGATATATGGAAGATGTAGTATTAAAAATGCCGACCACAGACGTAGCGCTGATAATGCAGTTTGCAAGTCGTATGGGGTGGACGATAGAGAGTCGTCGCAACCCTGTAGCGCGTTTCATTGAGGCGTGCTCCAGAAACAATGCCGCGCTGACCGATGAAGAAATCCAAGCAGAGGTAAATGCCGTTCGATATAACAAGTAATATGAACGTCATATTAGATACCAATATTTGGATTTCCTTCCTGTTCGGGAAGCAGTTGCAGAGTGTTGCATCTGTATTTGACAATGCGAACATTAAGGTTTATGTGTCTCCAGAGCAAGTAACGGAGATACAATCCGTATTGTCTCGTCCCAAGATTCGCGAACATATATCCCATGAGTCGATAGAAACAATGTGGGAGTTAATGCGCACACGATGCTATCCAATTGAGGACTATCCCGCGGTTGAATCATCTATCCGCGATGTCAAGGATGCATATCTGCTGGCTATGGCAGAAGCCATACCAGCGAGTGTGATAGTAACCGGAGATAAGGATTTGCTGGTGCTTAAACAGCATAAAGAGACAGCAATAATGACCTATCAAGAGTTCTTGGTATTATTGTCCGAAATTAGACTTTAGGTGTAATATTCCTACATTTATAAATTCAGTCTGACACGTTACGAAAGTTTCGTGTCAGTTTTTATTGTAGTCTTTTTCAATATAATCAAGAGTGCAAAAGTGCAGAAAGTGCAAAGCAAAAAACGAATAATAACATAAAATCAAAATATTATGACAGAAAACTCAATAATAAATAGGATGACACTATACGATATATTTACACTTATAGTACCAAGTGCATTGGTATTTTGGGTGTATGACTATCCCCAAGCAAAATGTTTCGATAATTGGATTGGGTACATAGCGTTCTTCGGCATTATTTTGATGGTGGGGCTTGTTTTGAAAACTATCGGCACGTGGTGGAGCAGTTTGTGGTGGAGGAATAACACCGATATTATTTATGAAGAAGACGAGAAGCGTTTCAAAGAAAGTAACAAATTCCCATTTTGTGCAATTATGCATGCATTGGTATGTGATCCCATCAAATACATCACAAGCCCAATAGTTTTATTGACTTACAATCGGGATGATGCCAAACTTAAAGAATATTACAAACAATACAATAAAGCATATGAAAATAGTTACTATTGTAAGCGTATAGAGATATTAGAGAGCCATGTGGCATTTCTGCAAACATGGATTTGGGCATTGGTAGCGATTATGTTCCAAAGTAAAACCTATTTTTGGTGCATTTTAGGGATTATTTATATATGCCTTGTAACGATGCTCGCAATACAAAGAAAAATTTATAATATGGTTTTGGAATACAATGATGAAACAAAGTAATAGCGAAGCCAAATGTGCTATCGCGTTATGCGTGGTAGTATGCATTAGCCTAATATTTTGGTGTTGTGGTTATTTTTATAATCACCTTTCCCAATTGGCACCTCAGAATGAGGCGTTGGGTAATTGGTATAATTTTTCATCGCCCATTATAGCTATTGCTAATGTATTAGCTTTTATCGGTTTGACAATTGCTATTTATATAGGTGAGCGCGATCAGCAAAAGACACATGAAAAAATAAATATTCAAAATACTATACTATCCAAACTTCAACATGTTGAGGAAGAGTTGGCAGCAAAGGAACTATCGTTACGAACAGGCTCTGTTAAAGTAATGCATTTGTATACTATTTATATCGTGCTATATCGGTATGAAAACTACTTCAAAAATCTTCCTTCTTTGTCTATTTTAAAGAAAAGAAAAGAAGAAAAAGAAAATGCGGAAAAGATAGTTCAGCAAGTAAAAGAAGGAAAAGAAATGTTTTTAAGTAAATACCAAAATTTTAAGCAAAATGAGAGATATTTCATTGATAGTAGCGAATGTAAGGATTTGGCGAATAAATTAAATCTGATTATTGCCTACTTGGAGGAATATGAAATGTCTATTTTGCAAGACATATCTATCACTATATTGGAAAATCCTAAATAATTAAAATCATATGGCAAATAAAATTTTATATCTTTCTAATAGACGAACTGCCAGCGCAATTTTTGTTGGTAATTTCATCCGAGGTGGTATTGGTATCAACGAAAGAGCGTGGGTACGTGAGTACGCTCAACCGGGAGTGATTATTGAATTGCGTGATGGAAAAACACGAAGAATGTTGTTTTCCGGCAACTATGCTCAGGTGTGCCAATACTTAAAGCTTTTGAATGAAAGCCAACGCCAAATCAATAGTGCTATACCAAAATTTTTGGATCCAGAACCGCCTGTGGGGTATTGATTTTAAAGGACAATATATTATGATGTTAATAATTAAAAGGTGGATTGCACGCTGGAATGCATGGCGTCATCCCAAAAATATGAAAGAAATAGAAACAAGTCTACATGAGAAAACAAATGAAATGCTGGTAAAAAACGCAAAGCTGCTCGAAGAATATAATCGTCGTAGAGATGAGCGAACAGAAAAATAATAACATAAAAACACATAATACATTATGAAAAACTTACTTAATCTTAAAGGACTGTGTCGGAGCAGTCAATTAGCACTCAATTCCGACGGTCGAACGACGGTCGAACGACGGTCGAACGACGGTCATGTACGACGTCACTTACCTGTCGGACTGACAAAACTCCTTTCTCTTTTCCTCCTCCTCACCCTCGGAGTGGGACAGATGTGGGCGTGGGATTTGAAGAACTTCAACAATCCTTACATTTATTTCCTTAACTCCCAAGGATGGAATAAGGCTGCCGTTATCTATGGACGAGGTCACAACGATGGTAGCTATACAAAAGTAGCTAATATGGGTTTAGTTACAAACACAAACTTGTATTATGTATACATCAATGATTATTGGGGAGATAAAGGCTTTAACCAAATAGCCGTAATGGAGGCAGAGAAATCGGGAAGTTCTTGGGGAGATGCTGGGCAGAGAATTGAAGATCGATGGAAAGATGTCACAAACAAAACTGGCATAAAGTGGGACATGGACATGAGTGATGACTATAGTACTTATTATATCACATCCACTGGCTCGGATAATATTGATATGACATGCAAATCCACCTCTGCAACCGGTTGGACTAGTATTCCCAAATGCACTACCACTCTTCAAGTGCAGACACGAAATAGTACCGGAACATACACAACAATTGCATCCAGTGCTCCTGCAACACTAACAATCGGTGGTACGTACCTGAGCGGTAATGGGTCATCTACTACTGCGTATGACGCGAACAATTGGCCAATAGCTTCAACTTTTAATTCAGTTATCTCCGGCTTGGCAAAGGTTAAATATGCCAGCATGGACAGCAAATATCAATTCGATGGATGGTATGTATCAGGTTCTCAGGTAGAGACAGGAACAGAATATACTTTCAACCAAACATCCAACACGACAGTAGTGGCTAAATTTACCCGTGTCAAATATACTGTAACTTTTGACCAACAATCCGGTTCCGGCGGATCCTATAGTGTAACTGCCACTTACAATTCTGCTATGCCATCTGCAACAATGCCAACTCGTTCAGGTTATACGTTTGCGGGTTATTATACTGGGACATCTGGTAGTGGTACTAAGTATTACAATGCAGACGGCACGAGCGCTAAGCCATGTGATTTAACAGGAGACATAAAACTCTACGCAAAATGGACGCAAACTGTTACTTTAGATGCCAACACGTCGCATGGCGGTAGCGGAAGTGATGGTAGTGCTACTGCCACATGGAACGGAACTGCTTTGAGTGGTATTTCTCACCCGAGCGGGGCGACAGGATACACGCGTACGGGTTATTTTACAGAAGCTACCGGTGGAACGAAAGTGCTGAATGCTAATGGTACATATGCAGGTTCTGACATTTCCGGCTATATAACAAGCTATAAATGGAGCAGAACAAGCTCTACAACCCTTTACGCACAATGGGACAATCATTATACCGTGACTCTTGATAATCAAAGTGCAAATTCAGTAGGAACGGAAGCAGTGACCGCCACTTACGGTTCTGCAATGCCGGCTATTACTGTGCCCAAGAAAACCGGATATATCTTCGGCGGTTATTATACCGGAACAAACGGAGGGGGCACGCAGTACTACAATGCGGATGGTACAAGTGCGCGCACTTGGAATATTGACTCTAATACCACCCTTTATGCCAAGTGGACAGGTATTACCTATCATGTAGAGTTCAACGCAAATGGCGGAACCGGTAGTATGGAAAAGCAAAATTTGGTTTATGGAACTTCAACAGCTTTGACCACCAATACTTTCACCCGCAGCGGATACTATTTCTTGGGTTGGAATACGACTGCCGACGGTTCAGGTACTGCTTTACACAATGGCAGATCTGTAACCACCATGACCAGCCGTGCCGGGCAAACGATTACGCTCTACGCCCAATGGGCACAACTGCACACATTATATTTTGTTCAAGCAGGCTGCAACTGGAACCCTCCTTACGCATATGCTACAATTACTTATGATGGGCAGACATATTATCCTTTAGAAACAGGTAATGGAACCGCCATGACCAGTGTGGCAGGAGGCATTACCTTAACGAATGTGTCGTACAATGATAGTCATTCTTTCGGCTTATTCAAAATAGATGATGTACCGGAAGGTTCCCAAATTAATTTCAATAACAATAGCGGTTCTTGGAGATTTGGCTCAGTACAGTCATGGAGTGCAGACAAGCCTTATCTGGTATATGGTAATAGCACATGGTATGCATTGGATGAAGGATCCACCAATACCATTTCTGCGGTGACCACAATGTCTGTCAAAATGGGTTCAAACTTCTATCCGATTGATAAACATGGAGAAGAACAATATGCTATAGCAGAATTCCCCGGCAGTAGCACATGGCACGGTTTTATCTTCCATAACTGGCTTTCCCAGAGTAATTCCGGATGTTCAGCTACAGGAGAAGGATCGAATATTCCAATATCCAATGGTGAAAGCAACGTATGGACATTAGATAACTCAAATGAAGTACATTTCCAAACTACAGTTAAAGGAGAGTATAAATTTGCACTGAAAGGTTATAGCGGAAATGCTCCTCAGGTGAAAATATACTACCCGGTAGCAGTAAATCTCGCTTTAGACAAAATTGAAGCTAAGGCAGGAAGTTCTACAACCGTCACTTTGACAGCCAGCCCACAACAATCCTATTTGATTACTTCTCCGACTTACTACTATCAGATGAGTACGGATGGCGGAACTAATTGGACTACGATTGCAACTTCCGGTGAGAGAACTTATGCACATACCTTTGCTGCTACTACTTGCAAGTTCCGTGTTATCTTGCAAAATGACGAAGGGCTGAAGAGCAGTTCCGATGCACAGGATTTCACCGCTTATTCCACCAAGTCGTTCTATG
The DNA here is from genome assembly GCA_902799185.1 of uncultured Bacteroidales bacterium. GTDB lineage: Bacteria > Bacteroidota > Bacteroidia > Bacteroidales > Paludibacteraceae > Colicola. Next base: position 19,702 of record CADBZO010000007.1, read on the forward strand.
TCTATAACCCGTATACCTCAAGCGGTTGGAGTACATTGCACCTCTATACGTATGATAGCAATGATGGCGATAGGCTTTATAATGGTTCATGGCCGGGGCAGGCAAGCGGCAGTTGTGAGCATGGAAATGCCATTGTAGCCAAAGGTGGCAACTGGTATTATATCACCATAGATGAGCGCGCTAACTATTTTATGTTAGTGGGAGATGAAACCTATAGTGATCACCAGACTATGGCTTGCTCCGTAGGTAATTATATCGCGGATGCAAAGTATATGATTTTCACGGAGAATAATGCTAATTACGTGCGTGAATACCAAGCCAAAGGCGCTTCCGACCTCCGTCTGAAATATACTGATGGTTCCGGAAAAGAGTTGTATTCCGATATTTATAATACCACATTGGATGGCACTTCGGTGATTGCATCTCTGTGGATGAACGCCAGTGCTTCTTCTCCGACCTTAGTAATACAGCGAGGTAACGGAACAAATTCTTGGACAGATGCGGTTACTTATTCAAGCACAAGTTTTACAAACTTGATTCCTGAAGGTAAAGATAATCACGGCTATGTATTCCAGATGGATTTGCACCTCTCATCACCGGCAGTCAGCAATGTAACGGAATACACCGGACCGTTCTATGTCCGCACGAATGGTTTGGACGGAGGTTGGAATGACTACAAGAAAGCCGACCACCTGATGGTTAACAGCGAAGCTTCTCTAACAGCCGGCTCGCCTGCTTATAACTACTATCTCTGCAAGTGGACAACCAGCGGTACCAATGTCAAGTTCACGGTAGCCAATGACTACAACAAAGAGTTGGTGGCATCTTTAGTAGGCGATGTGAATAGTACAGATCCTTTGTATAACACGGAGTATTTACCGGCCAATGCGAATGTGCGTTTTGCATGGAACAGCCAGACGAACACCCTCACCCGTGCATACCTGAGCGGTTCTACCAGTGCTTCTGACCGGTTCTTGGTACTGGAGGAGAAAACGAACGGAGAAGAAGCTTACGTTAACGGCAAGATTTACAACGAGAGTGGTGTTGCTCTGACCGGTGGCGGACAAGTGAGCGGACTGAACGAGCACGAACTGCTGTTTGCGGATAACGGAAACTGGGTGTACCAGTTGGTGATGCAAGCTAATCCGGGCGCAAAAGCGAATGTAACTGCTAAATTCAATAATAAAGAGCAGGATTTCATGACTAACGTGGCGTTGATTGGCGGAACTGGAAGTACGAAATATACATATCGTATCACCTATGACTTCAAAACCAATGTTTTGACCAATGCATGGGTTCCGGATGCAACGATAAATACCAATATCGTTGACTTGAATTCTAATGTTATGCTAATCCGTAATGGTCAAGATGCCGCTGAGGAATTGAAATTTGGAGGCGATTACTCTATCACCGGTGCCAAGAAACTGATTAGCGTCATGCAGTTTGACTACGACAACATGGTAGACAGAATGGGCTCTTGGAACTCGCAGGCATACCAATATTGTATGTACTATATCTCCTTCCCGTTTGATGTAGAGGTTAGCGACATCTTCGGTATCGGAACATATGGAACCGACTGGAAACTGCAATACTATGACGGTGCAGAACGTGCATCCAAAGGTTTCTTCCGTGGCGATGGTACGACTACGTTCTGGAAGGATGTACCGGCTAACGGCAAGTTGGATAAGTATGTAGGCTACAGCCTCTTGCTCAACCGCATTAAGTTCAATGACGGAACCAGCGATATTTGGGAGAACAAGGCTGCCGGCAGCTCCGTTTACCTCTATTTCCCATCATCCGCAGACGCAGGCACAATAAAAAGCGATACCTACGAACTTGTTGTGCCCGAACATGAATGTACGCTGCCTCAATCTTGGACAGACGAAAATGAAAGAACACATTACCACAGAATAACCGACAGCCACTGGAATATGATAGGCGTGCCTATTCTTGCCAATAGTACGGTTGATGATGGACTCGAATCTATCCTTGGTACGGAAGGTGAATTCCGTTATTTATACGCATGGAACTATGGCGATAATAGTTTGAGTGTGGCGGATGCGGAAGCATCATTTACGTTCCAAGCGATGAAAGCCTATATGGTGCAATATCATGGCAAAATCACTTTTACCGGTGCAGGTATCTATAAGGCTCCGGCTGCTTCGGTGGCTGCACGCAGAGCTCCTGAGACACGCAATCTCAATATTGAATTGCAAGTGCTCAACGCAGACGAACAGGAGATCAACCATACCTACGTCAAGATGCAAGAAGGTGCGGAAGCAGACTTCAAACTGAATGAGGATTTGTGCATGGTTACCAATAGTCGTGCTGTCAATATCTATACCTACGCCGGTAGTTACGACGTGGCAGCCAATGTGCTGCCGGTTGAGAATACAACCATCCCTGTTGGCGTGTTAGTCAATAAGGCAGGCACATATTCTTTCACCATGCCGAGCAACTTCAGTGGCGAAGCGATATTGGTAGATACCTATGCGCAGACACGCACCAACCTCGCTTTGGAGGATTATGAGGTCCAATTGGAGAAAGGAGCTTTCAACGACCGCTTCTATCTGGAGTTGGATATCCGCAAAGTACCGACGGCGATAGACGGCGTGACGGACGGAAACGGCTCCCTCAAGGACGGCAAGGCGCATAAGTTCATCGAGAACGGCGTACTCTATATCGTCAAAGACGGCCAAGTCTTCGACGCCCGCGGAAACAAAGTAAAATAAGTTCTAGTAAATCCAGAATATCAAGAATATCCAGAATATCCAGAATATCAAGAATATCCGGTAAGTAAACAATGACGATTATGAAAAACAGAATAATGATGATATTGGTGGTAGGTGCGCTGACGGCGTGCCTGCTGCCCCTCGCCCTTAACGCACAGACAGCCCAAGAGTGGCAGTCCACCTCGACGATGCAGGGATCCGGCAGTGTCTATTCCTCGCAAGTAACAACGGTTGGTGCTGCGAGTGTAGGTAATATGGCTACCACCACTTATTCGCCGTCCAGTGCTCCTTCTCGCCCGAGACGCGAGAGTGCTTATGACCCATTTGCGACAAACAAGGATGCCGGCGATGCGGATCCCAATTCCCCCATCGGTGATGCGGTATTGCCGTTGCTGCTGATGGCGGCAGGCTTCGGGCTCTATATTGCTCTGCGCAGACGGAAAGAGACAGCGTGACGGACTCACGCTAACGAAGAAGTAATCGTTCGAGTGAAACGAGAAAAGCAATAATCGTTCGAGTGATACGAGAAAAGAAATAGCGTGAAAGCGCTATTTCCATAATGCATTTTTTGTGGAAAGCCTTCGCAGGGATGCGCGGGCTTTCGTTTTTTACACTTATCCTTGACTCCGTATTGCCTCCGGTTTTAAAATTGTTATATAGAATATTATGTGGATATTTCAAGTGAACGGATTTGATTTGACAATGTTTTTTATGTTTATTGCCTCGGGCGGTTGTAACTCCTTAAGGAGTGTAGATTTGGGTGATGGAATGACATGGGAGCTTGCTCATAATGGCACTCAAGCGCACAAAGCTACATCAGCCCAAAGGGCATACAAACGACAGAGGTGTAAATTTAGGTTTTTGTTCCAATCAATCTGTTTAATTTGTGTAATTTGTGAACGAGAATTGTCTTTAATTGTTGATAATTGTTGACTGAAAGAAAATAATCAGAGGAATAGCAAAATGGTTTTTTAGTTTTTTGTCTGATTTTAATAGGGCACTGGTGAGTAGATAATAGAAAATGCGCCTAAAATCGCCTCCTCTCTTGCATATGTCAAAAAAAAGCAGTATCTTTGCACCGGATTTAAATACGATGAAAAGTGTAGGATCACTGTTTTTATCGTGTATAGTCGATAAAATTCTATATTAATATAGAGAAAGTGATAGAAAATATCGTATTCCAGCAGTTGGTACACGACGGATACGAAGTGCAAGTGGGGCAATTACAGGCAGGAGAAGTCGATTTTGTCTGTACCAATAGTGCGAAGGAAAGAGTTTATATCCAAGTGGCATATCTATTAGCCGGCGAAGAGACTATTCAGCGGGAGTATGGAAGTCTGCGTGCCATAAAAGACAATAATCCTAAGTATATTATTTCAATGACGCCTTTAGTCAAACGAAATAATGACGAAGGCATTATTCATCTCGGGTTGCGGGAATTTCTTGTTCATGGGTTAGTATGATTCAGCATTTTTTGGACTATATTGCCATCGAGCGGAAGTACTCGCCGAGGACGGTGGAGGCATACCGCGACGACCTGCGGGATCTCTGCCGGTTCCTGGGATGGGGCGACCCCCTGACCGATGAAGGGATACTGGCGCCGGTGAGCGAAGAGAAGATCCGCGGCATTGGCGAGGACGACGTGAAGACATGGATGCTGGAGATGGTGGAGAAGCAGAAACAGTCGCCGAGGTCGGTGAAGAGAAGACTCTCCGCCTTGCGCAGTTTCTATAAATGGGCCTTGCGGCAGGGATTAGTGAACCGCGACATCACCCGGCGTATCATCTCCCCCAAAGCCGACAAACCGCTGCCGGTGTTCTTCCGGGAGACAGAGATGGAAGCGGCGGAGAAGAATTACGAATTAAAAATTAAAAATTACGAAGGCGGCGCGGATGATATATTCGGTGCGCTGCGCGATGCCTTGATCATCGAGATGCTGTACCAGACCGGGATGCGCCAGGCGGAGCTGTTAGGACTGACGGATAGCGACATCGACCTGGCGCAAGGCCAGATACGCGTGTTCGGTAAACGGCGCAAGGAGCGGGTGATACCTGTCGGCGAAGGGCTGGTGGCGCAGATCAGAGACTATCTGGAGGAGCGGGAGCGTCTCATCCCGGCACCGCAGACATTCTTCGTGAAGCAGAACCGGGCGGGTGAGATGGTGCCGATGACGAAAAACACCTTATATACTATCGTGCGCACGCGTATGGGAGAGGTGAGTACGCTCAAGAAACACTCGCCGCACGTGCTGCGGCACACGTTCGCTACGGCGATGCTCGATAACGGCGCGGACATCCGCACCATCCAGGCACTCCTCGGACACGCCTCGCTCAGTACGACCCAGGTCTATACCCATACAACCTTTGACCAGATAAAACGCGTCTATATGGCTACTCATCCGCGTGCAAAAGGGCAAAGTAAGCCTGAAAAACAAGAAAAATGACTTAAAAATGCATTTTTTTGCAAAAATATTTGGTCATATCAAAAAAAAGCACTACCTTTGCACGCTTTTTCGTCGGAACGAGGTCTAAGTACGCTAATCACCGCCGAACGTGAGCGCCTCTATAGCTCAGTTGGTAGAGCACTAGATTTGTAATCCAGCGGTCGTTGGTTCGAGTCCGACTAGAGGCTCAAAAGATCTTTGAAAACCGGGTGTGTTCCAGAGTGGCCAAATGGGGCAGACTGTAAATCTGCTGTCTTCGACTTCGGTGGTTCGAATCCATCCGCACCCACATAACAACGCGGCAGTGCTGCTCGCGACGCGAAAGTAGCTCAGTCGATAGAGCACTAGCCTTCCAAGCTGGGGGTCGCGGGTTTGAGTCCCGTCTTTCGCTCTCAATGCTGCTTTAGCTCAGTGGTAGAGCGCATCCTTGGTAAGGATGAGGTCCCGAGTTCAACTCTCGGAAGCAGCTCAGATCGCGTGAAAACGCGAACTCTGGTCTCCAGAGACATTCATAAGGTTGGTCAACGGTCGAACATTGACCGGCCTTTTTTAAGTTAAAAAGACAATTAAACAATTTTTGTTTATTAACGTTAATAAAAATTAAAGAATTACTATGGCAAAAGAAAAATTTGACCGTTCGAAACCGCACGTTAACATCGGTACCATCGGTCACGTTGACCACGGAAAAACGACTCTGACCGCAGCTATTACCACCGTATTGGCAAAGAAGGGTCTTTCGGAGCAGCGTTCGTTCGATTCTATCGATAACGCTCCTGAGGAGAAAGAGCGTGGTATTACTATCAACACCGCTCACGTAGAGTATCAAACCGCTAACCGCCACTACGCACACGTAGACTGCCCGGGCCACGCTGACTATGTAAAGAACATGGTTACCGGTGCTGCCCAGATGGATGGTGCTATCATCGTAGTAGCTGCAACTGACGGTCCGATGCCTCAGACTCGCGAGCACATCCTTTTGGCTCGCCAAGTAAACGTACCGCGCCTGGTTGTATTCATGAACAAGTGCGATATGGTGGACGATCCGGAGATGCTTGACCTCGTTGAGATGGAGATGCGTGAGCTGTTGAACTTCTATGATTTCGATGGCGACAACACCCCGGTTATCCGTGGTTCTGCACTGGGTGCACTGAACGGTGTTCCGCAGTGGGAAGAGAAGATCATGGAGCTGATGGATGCTTGCGACAACTGGATCCAGCTGCCTGTACGTGCCGTTGACAAACCGTTCCTGATGCCGGTTGAGGATGTATTCTCCATCACCGGTCGTGGTACTGTAGCAACGGGTCGTATCGAGACCGGTGTCATCAAAGTAGGTGACGAGGTTCAGCTCATCGGTCTTGGTGCTGAGGGTAAGAAATCCGTTGTAACCGGCGTTGAGATGTTCCGCAAACTGCTGGATCAGGGCGAGGCTGGTGATAACGTAGGTCTGCTCCTCCGTGGTATCGACAAAGACGAGGTTAAACGTGGTATGGTATTGACTCACCCGGGTATGGTTAAGCCGTACAGCGAGTTCAAGGCTTCCGTTTATATCCTGAAGAAAGAGGAAGGCGGCCGTCACACTCCGTTCCACAACCACTATCGTCCGCAGTTCTACATCCGTACCATGGATGTTACCGGTGAGATCACTCTGCCGGAAGGAACTGAGATGGTAATGCCGGGTGATAACCTGGAGATCCAAGTCAAACTGATCTACCCGGTAGCTTGCTCCGAGGGTCTGCGTTTCGCAATCCGTGAGGGTGGCCGTACCGTAGGTTCCGGTCAGATCACCAAACTGATTGACTAATACAGTCGGTCGAAAGTCAAAAGTCGAAAGACAAAAGACTATAAAAACCGCTCGGGGTGTCGAGCCTCGGCAAATCCTCAACCAAATCAACGAGCGCACTGCTCGTTGATTTGAGAGGAGGAAGCGCAACAATTATACGAGTTACTTAGTAATGAAGTCATTGATTGCCGCTTCCGACGAACGGAAGTCCTCCAATGGTAGGAGAGCGGTCTCCAAAACCGTCAATGTGGGTTCGATTCCTGCCTTCCGTGCAAAAGAACAATCAGATTGTTTGAAATAGTTTGAAGGTTTGAGATAGTTGACAATATCAAACACAAAGCATCAAACAACATCAAACAAAAACGAAAGTTCGATGTTACAAGACATAGCTTCCAATTCGACTTTAGCGGGGTGCTAGAGCCGGATTGTGGTGCGCAAAAGGGGTTGGTCGCAAGATAGCCCCGACAGAGTAAAAGAAAATTTAAAAAATCTACTAATATGGCTTTTGTAGAAAACGTAAAAGAATCGTACAACGAACTGGTTCACAAGACGACCTGGCCGACCCGCAAAGAGTTGGCTCAGAGTTCAGTGATAGTATTGATTGCTTCCATTATACTGGCACTGATTGTGTGGCTTATGGACTGGTGCTTTGAGAGTATCATGACGTTTGTTTACGGCTTGTTCTAATTCGTAATTCTTAATTTTTAATTTTTAATTCGAATTAAGATGGCTGAGAACAAAAAACAATGGTATGTCCTGCGCGCTATCAGCGGCAAGGAGAACAAGGTAGAGGAGTATATCAACAATGCTCTGGTATCAAGTTCGCTCTTCCGCGAGTACGTGTCGCAAGTGCTTATCCCGCGCGAGAAAGTAGTGACTCTCAAAAACGGCAAGCGTACCGAGAAGGAGCGTAATCTGCTTCCGGGCTACCTGCTGGTAGAGTGCTATCTCTGCGACGAGAGTTTCCCGCTTTTGCGTAATATCCCGAATGTACTGGGATTCCTGAGCGGCGGAAAGACGACCGTCAAACCGGAACCGGTTCCCCAAGCCGAGGTCAACAAACTGGTTGGTCTGGCTACGGAGTCCGAGACACGCGCTGCAAGCGAAGTGACCTTCCTTGTAGGCGAGAGCGTGAAGGTGGTTGACGGACCGTTCAACGGCTTCAAAGGAACGGTACAGGAGGTAGCGGACGACAAGCATAAACTCAAAGTGGTCGTTACGATCTTTGACCGCCAGACTCCTCTGGAGCTGGGCTACAACCAGGTAGAAAAAGAGTAGGAGACTCTGTTACAGGTCGTTAGTTACTACTCGGTAGTTTCAACATTATTAACCGACTGAGGGTAATCGTGTCGAAAGTCAAAAGTCGAAGGTCGAAAGCCCGTTTGCAAGTCAAAAACTATTAACAACAGTAAAACTATGGCTAAAGAAATTGCTGGTTTTATCAAACTCCAAATCAAGGGTGGCGCAGCCAACCCTGCACCTCCGGTAGGCCCGGCTCTGGGTTCGAAGGGTGTGAACATCATGGAGTTCTGCAAACAGTTCAATGCCAGAACGCAAGACAAGGCAGGCAAAGTGCTGCCTGTAATCATTACCGTTTACGCCGACAAGTCGTTTGACTTCATCGTTAAGACTCCTCCTGTAGCTATCCAGCTTCTGGAGGCTGCCAAGGTGAAGAGCGGTAGCGATCAGCCGAACCGCAACAAGGTGGCTACTATCACCGAAGAGCAGGCTACGCAGATCGCTCAGGACAAGATGGTGGATCTCAACTGCTTCACCGTAGAGTCCGCGCTCAAGATGGTCAAGGGTACTGCTCGTAGTATGGGTATCACCGTTAAGTAATAACCGTTTCAATCAACATCAACAATTATGGCAAAACTGACAAAAAAACAGAAGCTTGCTGCTGAGAAGATTGAAGCAGGTAAGCTCTACACCGTTGAAGAGGCAGCAGCTCTCGTAAAAGAGATCACTACTACCAAATTCGACGCTTCCGTAGATATCGACGTCCGTCTGGGTGTTGACCCCCGTAAGGCCAACCAGATGGTACGCGGCGTGGTAGCCCTTCCTAACGGAACCGGTAAGACCGTACGCGTTCTCGCACTCTGTACTCCGGACCAGGAGGCAGCTGCCAAAGAGGCAGGTGCTGACTATGTAGGTCTGGATGAGTATATTGAAAAGATCAAAGGTGGATGGACGGACATTGACGTCATCATCACCCAGCCTCAGATCATGGGTAAGATCGGTGCCCTGGGTCGTGTGCTCGGTCCTCGCGGATTGATGCCGAACCCCAAGAGCGGTACCGTTACCATGGACGTTGCGAAAGCTGTCAAAGAGGTGAAGGGCGGTAAGATTGACTTCAAAGTTGACAAGTTCGGTATTGTACACACCTCGATCGGCAAGGTAAGCTTCACCGCTGAGAAGATCGCCGAGAACGCACTCGCGTTCATCGAGACTATCAAGCACCTGAAGCCGGCTGTATCGAAAGGCGAGTACATCAAGAGCGTTTATCTTTCCAGCACTATGAGTCAGGGTATTAAGATCGATACCAAATCGCTTTAATCTCTTAAAAACAACAGACAAGTATGAAAAAGGAAGATAAAAATCTGGTCATTGAGGCCCTTGGCGCACAACTCGCCGAGTACTCGCACTTCTACCTCGTAAACATCGAGGGACTGGACGCTGCGAAAACAAGTGAGTTGCGTCGTGCGTGCTTCAAACAGGACATCAAACTCTTGGTAGCCAAGAACACGCTGCTGCACAAAGCCCTCGAGAAAAAGGGCGTTGAGGCGGAGATCTTCGCTGCTCTCAAGGGTAACACCGCACTTATGCTCAGCAATACCGGTAACGCTCCGGCAAAACTCATCAAGGAGTTTACCAAAGGCGACAAGACCGGTGAGGCTAAGCCCGAACTCAAGGCTGCATACGTAGAAGAGACTGTTTACGTAGGCAAGCAGAATCTCGAGTTCCTGAGCGCTATCAAGTCCAAAAACGAACTCATCGCGGAATTGGTTGCATTGCTCCAGTCGCCTGCGAAGAATGTCGTTTCTGCACTTCAGAGCGGACAGAACACCATTCACGGTGTACTCCAGACGCTCGGCGAGCGCGCCGAATAATAATCGAAATATCGATATATCGAGATACCGGTATTTCAAAAAACAAATTAACTGAAAAAAATAATCTTTTAAATTTATAAGACAATGGCAGATCTTAAAGTTATTGCTGAAACATTAGTTAACCTTACCGTTAAGGAAGTGAATGAACTCGCTACTATCCTGAAAGAGGAGTATGGCATCGAGCCCGCTGCTGCTGCAGTTGCAGTTGCTGCTCCTGCTGCAGGTGGTGCAGCTGCTGAGGCAGCAGAGGAGAAGACCTCGTTCGATGTAGTACTGAAGAGCGCAGGTGCTAACAAACTCCAGGTTGTAAAGGCTGTTAAAGAGCAAACCGGTCTTGGTCTGAAAGAGGCTAAGGACATCGTAGATGCAGCTCCTTCAACCGTTAAGGAAGGTGTTGACAAAGCTACCGCAGAGGCTCTGAAGAAGGCTCTCGAAGAGGTAGGTGCTGAGGTAGAGCTGAAGTAATACCCCGCTAACCAACCACTCTAACGGAGTGGAATAGGTTTAGATCCCTATGCAAATGGGGGTCTAAACCTTTTCTGCTCAATAGGACAGAATGGTAAACAAACTGAAAAATTTGGTAATTATTATAAGGTGAATGTTAAAATAACCTAAAAGAAACACACCGTCGATTTAGATTTAAATTATTCATTACCAACAGTTTGATTCTGTTAAACAATTATCAACCATCTAAAATAATGGCTACAAGTAAAAAACAGCAGAGAGTCAATTTCAGCCGTATGCAGAAGCATATGCCTTATCCTGACTTTCTGGAGATTCAGTTGAAGTCCTTCCAAGATTTCGTGCAGATGGATTCCACTCCGGAGCAACGTCGTAAAGAGGGACTCTTTAGGGTATTCTCGGAGAACTTCCCGATTCAGGACACCCGCAACAGTTTCACGCTGGCATTCTTGGACTATTCGGTGGACCGTCCCCGCTACACGATTGAAGAGTGTATCAAACGCGGTCTGACCTACAGTGTGCCCCTGAAAGCCAAGCTGCGTCTGAGCTGCGAGGATCCCGACCACGAGGATTTCGATACCGTGGTATCCGATGTTTATTTAGGTACTATTCCGTACATGACGCCGAAAGGCACGTTCGTCATCAACGGTGCCGAACGCGTGGTGGTGAGTCAGCTGCACCGTTCGCCGGGTGTGTTCTTCGGCACGAGCATGCACTCCAACGGCACGAAGCTCTATTCGGCGCGTATCATCCCCTTCCGCGGATCGTGGATTGAGTTCGCTACGGATATCAACAAGGTGATGTACGCTTACATCGACCGTAAGAAGAAACTGCCGGTGACCACCCTTCTCCGCGCTATCGGTTTCGAGTCCGACAAGGACATCCTCAACTGCTTCGATCTGGCAGAGGAGGTGAAGGTCAACCGCGAGACGCTGGAGGCTTGCATGGGTCGCAAGCTGGCAGGATACGTGATGAAGCCGACCATCGAGGATTTCGTGGATGAGGATACCGGCGAGGTGTCGTCCATCGAGCGTAACCAGATCGTGGTGGAGCGTGAGGAGGAGATTACTCCGGAGATTATTGACATCATCCTGGAGTCCGGTTCCAAATCCGTCCTGCTGCATAAGGACCAGGAGCGCGAGAACGATTTCTCGATTATCTTCAACACCCTGCAGAAAGACCCGGCCAAGACGGAGAAAGAGGCGGTGCTGTATATCTACCGCCAACTGCGTAACGCCGAGCCGGCGGATGACGCTACGGCGCGCGAGATGATCCAGAACCTGTTCTTCTCCCAGAAGCGTTATGACCTGGGCGAGGTAGGCCGTTACCGTATCAACCGCAAGCTGAACATGTCCATCCCGGAGGACACCCGCGTACTGACCAAGGAGGATATCATCGAGATTATCAAGTACCTTGTCATGCTCATCAACAGCAACGCCGAGGTGGATGATATCGACCACCTGAGCAACCGCCGTGTCCGCACGGTAGGCGAGCAGCTGTTCAACCAGTTCGGTATCGGTCTGGCCCGTATGGCGCGTACCGTACGTGAGCGTATGAACGTACGCGACAACGAGGTCTTCACTCCGACCGACCTGATTAACGCCAAGTCCATCTCGTCGATTATCAACAGCTATTTCGGAACCAACGCGCTGAGCCAGTTCATGGACCAGCAGAACCCGTTGGCTGAGATTACCCATAAGCGCCGTATGTCGGCTTTGGGTCCCGGCGGTCTGAGCCGTGACCGCGCCGGATTCGAGGTGCGAGACGTACACTATACCCACTACGGCCGTCTCTGTCCTATCGAGACGCCGGAAGGCCCGAACATCGGTCTGATCTCGTCCATGTGTATCTATGCGAAGATCAATGACCTGGGCTTCATCGAGACGCCGTACCGCAAGGTGGAGAACAGCGTGGTGGATCTGGACAACGACCATGTGGTATATCTGTCCGCCGAGGACGAGGAGAACCAGGTGGTAGCCCAGGGTAACGCGCCGCTCCGCGAGGACGGTAGCTTCATCCGCTCGAAAGTCAAGACCCGTCTGGGTGCCGAGTTCCCGGTAGTGGCTCCGGACCAGGTGAACCTTATGGACGTAGCTCCCTGCCAGATAGCTTCGGTAGCGGCAGCGCTCATCCCGTTCCTCGAGCATGATGACGCCCACCGTGCGTTGATGGGATCGAACATGATGCGCCAGGCTGTACCTCTGATCACTTCGGAGGCGCCTATCGTAGGTACCGGTATCGAGGAACAGCTCGTGACCGACAGCCGTACGCAGATCGTGGCAGAGGGTACGGGTACGGTGACTTATGTCGATGCCGACGTCATCCGCATCCGCTACGAGCGTACGGCAGAGGAAGAGGCTGTCAGCTTTGACTCGCCGGAGAAAGAGTACAAGATGCCTAAGTTCGAGAAGACCAATCAGAACACCACCATCGACCTCCATCCGCTGGTCCGCAAGGGCGACACGGTGGAGAAAGGCCAGATCCTGACCGAGGGTTATGCTACCCAGGGCGGGGAGCTGGCGCTCGGCAAGAACCTGAAGGTAGCTTATATTCCTTGGAAAGGTTATAACTATGAGGATGCTATCGTATTGAGCGAGCGCATCGTACGCGAAGACATGTACACCTCCGTACACGTAGTGGAGCAGCTGCTCGAGGTGCGTGACACCAAACGCGGTATGGAGGAGTTCACCGCCGATATCCCGAACGTATCCGAGGACGCCACCAAAGACCTGGACGAGAACGGTATCATCCGTATCGGTGCTTACGTCCAGCCGGGTGATATCCTGGTAGGTAAGATCACTCCTAAGGGAGAAACAGATCCGAGCCCGGAGGAGAAGCTGCTGAAGGCTATCTTCGGTGACAAGGCCGGTGATGTGAAAGATGCTTCGCTGAAGGCTTCTCCCTCGCTGGACGGTGTGATCATCGACAAGAAACTCTATACCCGTGCTACCAAGGACCGCAAGCAGAAGATGGAGGACAAGGAGACCCTGCAGAAGATGGATCTCAAGTTCCGCGAGAAAGCAGACGCGCTTCATGACCTGCTCATCGACAAGCTCTACGGCATCCTCAACGGCCGCCAGGCTGTATCCGTGAAGGATATCCTGGGTACCGAGCTCATCAGCAAGGGCCAGCATTTCAGCAAGGAGCGTCTGAATGAGATCGACTACTTCTCCGTATTACTGGAGGGATGGACGGCTGACGAGCACAAGAATGAACTCGTGGCGCAGTGTATCATGAACTATATCGCCAAATACAAGGAGATGGACGCAACGCTCAAGCGCGAGAAATTCAACCTCACTATCGGCGACGAGCTGCCGAACGGTATCATCCAGATGGCGAAGGTCTATATCGCCAAACGCCGTAAGATCCGCGTGGGTGACAAGATGGCCGGTCGTCACGGTAACAAAGGTATCGTATCCAAGATCGTGCGCGTAGAGGATATGCCGTTCCTGGCTGACGGTACGCCGGTGGATATCGTGCTGAACCCGATGGGTGTGCCTTCCCGTATGAACATCGGTCAGATCTTCGAGGCCGTACTCGGTTGGGCAGGTGCCGAACTGGGTGTCAAGTTCTCGACTCCGATCTTCGACGGATGTACGATGGAGCAGTTGGACGAGTGGACCGACAAAGCCGGTCTGCCCCGTGCCGGCAAGACCCAGCTCTACGACGGCGAGACCGGCGAGCCGTTCGACCAGATGGCTACCGTAGGTGTGACCTACTTCATGAAACTGGGCCACATGGTGGACGACAAGATGCACGCCCGTTCTATCGGTCCGTACAGCCTCATCACCCAGCAGCCGCTCGGCGGTAAGGCGCAGTTCGGTGGCCAGCGTTTCGGTGAGATGGAGGTCTGGGCACTGGAGGCACACGGTGCCGCCCACGTGCTGCAAGAGATCCTGACTATCAAGTCCGACGACGTGACCGGCCGTGCCCGCACCTACGAGGCTATTGTCAAAGGAGAGAACTTCCCGACCCCGGGTCTGCCCGAGTCGCTTAACGTGCTGTTGCACGAGTTGCAAGGTCTCGCACTCAGTATCAACATGGAATAATGGAGGACTATTATGGCTTTTAAACAAGAAAATAAGAAAACCGGTTTCACCAAGATCTCTATCGGTCTGGCTTCCCCGGACGAGATCATGCAGATCTCTTCGGGCGAGGTGCTCAAACCGGAAACGATTAACTATCGTACCTACAAACCGGAACGCGACGGTCTGTTCTGCGAGCGCATTTTCGGTCCTACCAAGGATTTTGAGTGCCACTGCGGTAAGTACAAGCGTATCCGTTACAAAGGTATTGTCTGCGAGCGTTGCGGCGTAGAGGTTACCGAGAAGAAAGTGCGCCGCGAGCGTATGGGCCACATCAAGCTCGTCGTGCCGGTAGCGCATATCTGGTATCTGCGTTCGCTGCCGTCGAAGATGGCGGCACTGCTGGGTATCCCGACCAAGAAACTCGAGTCCGTCATCTACTACGAGAAATATCTCGTGGTACGTGCCGGTGCGCTGGAGGGTCAGGAGATCGGCGAGAAGCACGAGACGGACAAGAACCGCCTGCCCATCGAAAACAAGATGCTGCTTGACGAGGACCAGTACCAGCAGATCCTCAATATCATGCCGGAGGGCAACGAGCTGCTGGAGGACACCGATCCGAACAAAGTCATTGTGAAGATGGGTGCCGAGGCGGTGTATGATCTGCTGTGCGGTCTGAACCTGGACGAGCTGTCCTACGAGCTGCGTGCTACGGCGGACAAGTCCACTTCCGTACAGCGCCGCCAGGAGGCACTGAAGCGTCTGCAGGTAGTAGAGGCTTTCCGTGCGTCGAACGGCAAGAACCGTCCCGAGTGGATGATCCTGCAGGCTATCCCTGTCACTCCTCCGGAGCTCCGTCCGTTGGTACCCCTGGACGGTGGCCGTTTCGCTACCTCCGACCTCAACGACCTCTACCGTCGTGTGATTATCCGTAACAACCGTCTGAAACGTCTTATCGAGATCAAGGCGCCGGATGTGATCCTGCGTAACGAGAAACGTATGTTGCAGGAGGCTGTTGACAGCCTGTTCGACAACAGCCGTAAGACCACGGCGATGAAATCCGAGGCGAACCGTCCGTTGAAATCCCTCTCCGACAGTCTGAAGGGTAAGCAGGGACGTTTCCGTCAGAACCTGCTCGGTAAACGTGTGGATTACTCTGCCCGTTCGGTTATCGTCGTTGGTCCGGAGCTGAAGATGCACGAGTGCGGTCTGCCTAAAGAGATGGCGGCCGAGCTCTATAAACCGTTTATCATCCGCAAGCTCATCGAGCGCGGTATAGTGAAGACGGTCAAGTCCGCCAAGAAGATTATCGACCGCCGTGAGCCGGTGATCTATGAGATTCTGGAGCACGTGATGGAAGGTCACCCGGTTCTGCTGAACCGTGCCCCGACACTGCACCGCCATGGTATCCTGGCTTTCCAGCCGAAGATGATCGAGGGCAAAGCTATCCAGCTTCACCCGCTGTCCTGCGCCGGCTTCAACGCCGACTTCGACGGCGACCAGATGGCTGTTCACTTGCCGTTGAGCAACGAGGCTATCCTGGAGGCGCAGCTGCTGATGCTGGGATCCCATAACATCCTCGACCCCGCTAACGGTAACCCGATTACCGTACCGTCGCAGGATATGATTCTGGGTCTGTATTATATTACCAAGGAACGCGCAGGCGTGAAAGGCGAGGGACTCGCTTTCTATTCCGAGGAAGAGGCTATCATCGCGCTCAACGAGGGCCGTGTAGATATCCACGCGAAAGTGAAAGTGCGTATCAACGGCGAGATCTATGAGACCACTCCGGGCCGTGTGATTGTCAACCAGTACGTACCGGCAGAGATCGGTTATCAGAACGTGCTGATGAAGAAAGGTGCCGTCAAATCCATCATCTCGAAGGTCATCAAGACCTGCGGTGTGGCGCGTGCGGCACAGTTCCTGGACGATATCAAGGACCTCGGTTACTACCGCGCATTCCGCGGAGGTCTGAGCTTCAACCTCAATGATATCATCATTCCGGAGGAGAAGACTGCGCTGATTGACAAGGGTAACGAGATAGTGGACCAGATCACCGAGCTGTATAACGAAGGTGAGATGTCCGACGACCAGCGTTACCGCCAGGTTGTAGATACCTGGAAGAAGATCGACGGCGAGATGACCACTATCCTGATGGATCATATGAAGAGCGCCGACCAGGGCTTCAACTCCGTCTATATGATGATGGATTCCGGAGCCCGTGGTAACCAGCAGCAGATCAAGCAGCTGGCGGGTATCCGTGGTATCATGGGTAAGCCTCTGAAGGCCGGTTCGACCGACACCCGTACCGATATCGAGAACCCGGTGCTTGCGAACTTCAAAGAGGGTATGTCCGTGCTGGAGTACTTCATCTCTACCCACGGTGCCCGTAAGGGTCTTGCCGATACCGCTTTGAAGACGGCCGATGCCGGTTATCTGACCCGTCGTCTGGTGGATGTATCGCACGACGTGATTATCAACGAAGAGGACTGCGGTACGCTCCGCGGCTTGACAGCCCGTGCTATCAAGGACGCCAACGGTCATACCATCGCTTCTCTGACGCTCCGTATCCTGGGCCGTGTGTCGGTACATGACATCCACGACAACGAGGGCAACCTCATCGTGGCTGCCGGCGAGGAGATACGCGAGCCGCAGTGCGAGGCTATCGAGGCTGCCGGTATCGAGGAGGTGGAGATCCGCTCGGTACTCACCTGCGAGTCCAAACACGGAGTCTGCGCCAAGTGTTACGGCCGTAACCTGGCGTCCCGTAAGATGGTACAGAAAGGTGAGGCGGTCGGCGTCATCGCCGCACAGGCGATCGGTGAGCCGGGTACACAGCTGACCCTCCGTACCTTCCACTCCGGTGGTCTGGCGGGTGGTGATGCAGCTAAGGGTACCTATAACCTCACCCGCGAGGGTATCGTAGAGATCGAGGACTTGCGTACGATCACCACCGCTGCCGGCGACGTGATTGTAGTCAGCCGCCAGAACGCCATGACCCTCAAAGACGAGAAGACAGGCGTGGTGCTCTCCAACTTCGATATCCCCTACGCTTCGAAGCTGTATGTCGTTTCCGGCGAGAAATATCCGAAGGATACGCTCGTCTGCGAGTGGGACCCGTACAAGACTCCGTTGATCATCGAGCAAGACGGTTTCATCAAGTATGAGGATGTCATCGAAGGTGTGACCTGCAAGACTGAAGTCGATGAGCAGACCGGCAAACGCGAGGTTTCGATCACCGATACCAAGGACAAGACGAAGATGCCGCAGGCGCATATCGTTGATAAGGACGGTAATATCCTGCGCACCTACAACCTGCCTGTCAAGGCAAGCCTGATCTTCACCGAAGGTGCCGAAGTCAAGGTCGGCGACACGTTGTTCTCCATGGCCCGCGCTACCAACAGCGGTGGTGATATCACCTCCGGTCTGCCGCGTATCACGGAGCTCTTCGAGGCGCGTAACCCGTCCAACCCGGCTGTGGTAGCCGAGATCGACGGCGAGGTGACGTTCGGTAAGATCAAACGCGGTAACCGTGAGCTGTTCGTTACCTCCAAGCTGGGCGAACAGAAGGCATATCTCATCCCGCTCAGTAAGCAGATCCTGGTGCAGGAAGGCGACTACGTTCGCGCCGGTGTAGCTCTCTCGGACGGTTCGATTACTCCGGAGGACATCCTGGCTATCCAGGGTCCGACCGCTGTTCAGGACTATATCGTTAACGAGGCACAGGCTGTATATCGTATGCAGGGTGTGGAAATCAACGATAAGCACTTCGAGATTATCGTACGCCAGATGATGCGCAAGGTGGAGATTCTGGAGCCGGGTGACACCCGTTTCCTGGAGGGCGATGTAGTAGATAAGATGGACTTCCTGGAGGAGAACGACCGTATCTGGGGCCGCAAGGTGGTCACCAATGTCGGCGACAGCGAGACCCTCCATGAGGGACAGATTGTCACCGCCCGCCGTCTGCACGACGAGAACTCGTCGCTCCGCCGCCGTGACAAGAAACTGGTTCAGGCGCGTGACGCCGAGTGCGCAACGGCCAAACAAATCCTGCAGGGTATCACCCGTGCGGCATTGGGAACGAAGTCGTTCATGTCCGCCGCCTCCTTCCAGGAGACCACGAAGGTGCTCAACGAGGCCGCTATCCGCGGTAAGGTGGATTACCTGGAGGGTATGAAGGAGAACGTGATCTGCGGTAACCTCATCCCGGCCGGAACAGGTCTGCGCGAGTTCGCCAAGATCGCCGTTCATAACAAGGAGGAGTACGCTGCTATCCAGGCTGCCCGCGAGGCTGCCGAGGCTGCGCTCAACGGCGAGGATTGATACTTTAATCCATGATTGCGCGCTCTGCGCAATCGCCGGACAGATGATAAGAAAGGAGAGTGTTGCGCTCTCCTTTCTTATTGGTTTGAAGAAAGGACAATGTGGAAAAATTGACGAAAGTATGGCAATAAATTGACAAAAATAAGAAAAGCGCCTTGAAAGATTTGCATATATAAAATTAATTTTATATCTTTGCAACGTGATTTAGAAAATAAGAAATGAAAACGACATCTGAATATATAGAGACATTGAGACAGCACGCACCGATTTTGCGTGAGCGTTTCGGTATGACTTCTATGCAACTTTTCGGGTCTGTGGCTCGCGGCGAACACAATGAAGAAAGCGATGTGGATGTGTTCGTGGAAATGCCCGCAACGCTGCGTGGAGTAGGCGGAGCACATGAATATTTAGAGCAATTAACCGGAAGGCATGTGGATATGATATTAAAACATCGTAGTTTAACGCCCTTCTTCCTAAATGAGGTTAAAAGAGATGGAATTAGAATATTCTGAAAATGTACGCCTCGTGCATGAAACGCTTTTGAACATACAGAAAGCGATTTCGATGTTGTTAGAGTGGAATAAGGATGTGGAGAACGTAGATGAATGGTTGATGTCCCCCCTCGGAATGCAACGATTGGCTGGCAATGCAATGATGATAGAAGTCATTGGCGAGGAAGTTAAGAAGGTGGAAAAACGTCTTGGGATGGAGTTCCTGAACCAGCGTCCGGAAATACCTTGGCGTGATATAATGGGAATGCGAAATCACATAGCTCACGGCTATTTCGACATCAATGAGGAGTATGTGTTATCCGTAATCAAGAACGACCTTGCTCCGTTATTGGAGGCAGTAGAGTATTTGATTCAGATAACCGACGAGTACTACTTAACGGCATAACAAATCATAACGCACAAATAAAAATAAAATCATTTAACTAATCTCTTTGTTTAACTTTTTTAAATTTTAATGCTTATGCAGACAATGACTATACAATATAATCCGGCGAACGCATTAGTACAGCCGATAATCGAGTTGATCCAGCAAGTGAAAGGCATTAAGATTATCAGCCGTTCGGATGAGTATGTGCCAAATGAAGTAACAAAGGCTGCAATGAGGGAAGCTCGGGAAGGTAACTTGAAGACGTATTCAAGTGTGGATGAAATGATGAATGATATTCTTGGATAAATATGTACGAGTTAAAACCTACTAGTCAATTCAAGAAAGACCTAAAGTTGAGCCAACGCAGAGGCTGCAATATGGATAATATTAAGACTGTATTGGAGTACCTTCGTCGAGACGGACAAGTACCGAATGAGTATCTTCCACATAAATTGGTAGGAAGAAACTATAAAGGCTTTTGGGAATGCCACATTGAGTCTAACTGGTTGTTAGTATATGATGTGCAAGAAGCAGTATGTTTGGTGGCATTAGTGCGTACCGGCACACACTCGGATTTGTTTAAGAAATCAAAATGATTTATAACTCAAAATAAATCAATAAAACCCAATTTTTTTGTTTAACTTTAAAAATTAATGCATATGAGTGCGGCGCAGGCAATAGCAAGTGAGAGATTTTTAGCAGCAATGGGTCCGATGATAGAGGATGAGCAGAAGATGAATACTGTGTTGAACTATATCATTTCTCTTCGTGCAGACAACGCTCCGTGTCAATTTTCCGAGCAGGAGATAGTAGCTTTTGCGGACAAGGCAGAGCAGGAATATGCAGCGGGGGTGGGGATGATGAGTCATTCGGACTTTATGCAGGAGGTTGCTACATGGCAGAGATAAAATGGCATGATAGCGCCCGCGAACATTTACGAAAAATCTTTAACTTTAATATTGATCATTTTTCGGAGAGTTATGCGTATTCGATTTTAGGTGAAGTGTTAGACGAAGTGCAAGATCTAGAGAACTTTCCGCAAAAAGGCGCACCGGAACTCTTACTCGACGGGAGAGAATACGAATATCGTCGTCTTGTGATTAGAGAGAATTACAAAGTGATTTATTTTCTGGCAGGGGACGAAGTGCACATCGTTGCGGTATGGGATGTTCGCCAAAATCCGCAAATGCTCATCCAAACAGTAGTAGTCGCAGAATAAAATCGCAAATAATCAATACCGATTATATTTAATATCATTAAAATCATTTAACTAATCTTTTTGTTTAACTTTAAAAATTTAATGCTTATGAAAAATTTAACATTCAAAGCAGCGATGTTGAACGACGGTCGAACGACGGTCGAACGACGGTCAACCGACGGTCAAAGCCAACGTCACTACAAGCAAACCCCTCTATCGAAACGATGGAAGGTCTTAATGACGCTCGTCTTCCTCTTCACCCTCGGCATCGGACAGATGTGGGCGGCGGATCCGAAATTATCAATTGCGAATCCGGATCAAAATGAATATTCTCAAGATGGGGTCTATGTAACAAGTCCTGTTGTAGCAAATGCTAAAATGGGTAACCAAACAAATCAAAAATGTTTTTATGTGACTTCTACTCAGACAACAGCTTCTTTGAATATCTTTTCTAAATTAACCAATATCAAGTCTATTAGTTTTGATATGGTGAGAAATACTGGCGGTAGTTCTTTGGGTAATGCAGTTTCATTATATGTTTCTAAAGGAGATGCATATACAATACCTACGTCGACAGATTTCTCTGCTAAAAGAAATAATTCGGATAATGTAACTTCCTTGGAGAATGTTCAGGCAATAGGTAATAATGTCGCAAATCAAGTTACCAATATATCTGTTACATTTACTTCGAATGTCAAGGCAATTGAATTTAGAAATGTTTATTCGAGTGGAACTTATGTTCGTAATCTTGTAGTTACCTATGAAAGCGGAACATTGCCTGATACGTATCTAAAAGCCACAATGTTAACATCTGCCAATGATGCTATCAATATGGATGTTGAGCCAACAGGCGTAGAGAATGCCTCTATTACAGCAAATACGGATGTTTCTAAGAAGGCAGCGATAAGTGAGAAAAACTATTGTAAAATGGATGGAACATTTACAATTAATCTTGGTACAGGAAAAACGTTTGTAGCAGGAGATCAGATTATTGTGGATGTTTGTGCGAGTGCCGTAAAGAAACAAGTCGGCATTACAATCGACTCTAAAACGATTAATACATACCTTGCAAATACTATATATTCGCAGTTAGCATATGTTGTTAAAACAGGTGATGGAATTATAGGTGAGCAGACAGCAACATTTACAAGAAGTTCATCGGATACCTATATTCATAGCGTATCTGTTCTTCGTGCTCCGGCTGCTGCAACAACATATACTTTGACGCTTAATTCTGCGGGAGGAAGTATTGCAAGTTATGATGGATGGACGTTGAATGAAGGTGTATATACGAAGAGTGGAATTACTAGTGGAACATCTGTTGCACTTCTGGCCCTCACGAAATCTGGATATCGTTTGAATGGTTGGAAAGATGGTGATAATGCAGATTATACATCTCCGGTAACCGTAACGGGTAATTTGACGTTAACTGCTCAGTGGGCGAAAGAATATGCTGTTTCTTTCGCAGCAGGAGACCATGGAACCAATACCATGGATCCGGCAAAATACATTGCCGGTGAGACGGTTGAATTGCCTGATTGTGGGTTTGTGTCTGATGATGCTAACTATGTATTCGATAAATGGGCTATTAGTGGTGTTGCCGGTACGACGGAAGGTAATCCTGGTGATGAGTTTGCAATGCCTGCAGGTGCTGTGACAATAACTGCTCAATGGAGAGAAATAGTCAATCGAACGATAACATTGGACGCTAATGGCGGTACAATAGCAAGTTATGACGGATGGGATAAAGAAGGCAATGTATATTCGAAGACGGTGACGGAAGGTACGGAAGTATCGCTGTTGGCGTTCACAAAGTCTGGTTTGCAGTTGATGTTCTTCCGTGATGGCGACGACAATGAGTATTCGAGCTCTGTAACGCTGAACTCTAATCTTAACCTCAAGGCTATCTGGGGTAAAGAGAAAGAAGT
Organism: uncultured Bacteroidales bacterium; assembly: GCA_902799185.1. Lineage (GTDB taxonomy): Bacteria > Bacteroidota > Bacteroidia > Bacteroidales > Paludibacteraceae > Colicola. Next base: position 42,582 of record CADBZO010000007.1, read on the forward strand.
TGAGCTTTACTACTGGGAAGGAAAAGAAGGTGGAGCTATCGAACGCGGTGGTACGGCAGTGAGTGTAGATAAGGATGGAAATCCTACTACGGGGAATGCGGATGTAAATGCTTTGGTGAGCCCTTATTACACAATAAGGGTGCAGGGTAAGTATGATTATTCTAACCCTTATGTCAAGATTACGACAGATGAGTCTGTTAAGACTGGAGATAAAATCACTTTTACAGGCTTCATTAATAAAAACCAACAGAAAGATGCAGCTATGCTGATGAAGGCGGGTGATAAGGAGCTGTTTGCAGAAACCACATCATTGCCTAACATCGCATATCCGGCAGAAACTCCGGGAAGTCCTGAAGAAAGAGAGTATACTATTACAACTACCGGTGTTGATGCAACAGCTCTTGACTTAATGCGTAATAGTGGTCATACAGGAACTAACTGTTTCGTGACCAAACTCGCTATTACTGGTACTCGTATTGTAGAAGATATGTCTCCGGCTGCGACGCCGAGTATTTCTGTTCATCCTGCAACGGCTAGTTATACGTGGAAGCAAACAATTCAGGCATTGACGGTAACGGCAACTGTTTCGGATGGCGGTACGCGCCATTATCAATGGTACAAAGAAGCAGGTGAGACAGACACCAAGGTGGGTACTGACGCTGCTTCCTATACTCCGACTGAAAGCGGTACCTATTATGTAGTAGTTACGAACAAGAAGACCGGTTATGAGGATGCTTCGGCTACTTCTGATAATGCAGTAGTAACTATTGGAACTCGTCCGTCGTACACGGTAACCTATTATGATGGCAGTACTCCTCTTGGTGAAGAGTCCGTATTGGAAGAGGCTAATCCGGCAGAGTATGCAGCGAAGCAAGCAAAATCCGTATATGGTGTAACTGGTTTGTATGAGTTTAACGGCTGGTACAATAACAGCGATTTGACTGAGGCTCATAAGATTGCTAACATCGCAGCCCTTTCTATTACGGCAAATACTCCTATCTATGGTCAGTGGACTCGTATTGAGGCTGAGGATGTTAACTTGGTAGAATACGCTGAAACTATTGCAGGTAACGAAAGTACTGAAGATGAATTCAATGCTTTCAAGACTTGGTTCTCTGGAAAGGGTTATGCGTATGCTAATCTCAATGCGTTGGACAACAAGGAAGGCAATAATGGCGCATACTTGGGCTTGAAGACGAAATCGGATGCCGCATACATCGCATTCAATGTTCCTGCTAACAAGCGTGTGACCGTTAAGTTAGGTTATATGGCTCAGGCTGCTGAGATGTATATCAATGGCACAAAGGATGAGAGCCAGGCTCTGACAGGTGGTTCGACCGGTAGTGGCAACAACTATGCTGATTGGTACTATGATGTAACCGAGGCCTCAACCTTGAAGCTAAAGATGACGACAGGTAGTACATGTGTTGTTAAGTCTATCACGATTGGTGATATTCCTACCTTGAACAACGACGCTACGCTGAAGAGCCTGAAGATCGCAGGCACGGATGTTGCTGGTTTTGCCGCTTCTACTCTCAATTATTACTATGAGTTGGATTATGGCTTCACTTCGTATCCGGCAGTTACCTATCAGAAGAATGATGATAACGCAACTGTTGTTTATCAGGATGCTTCTGATCGTTCGGACGATTGCTCGATCGTTAAGGTAACGGCAGAAGATGGTGTTACGGTTAACCAATACATCATCCATTTCTACGCAGCTCCGAAGTATGGTGTTGAATTGATCAAAGCTACGCATACTGGCGAACACACGGCGGATAAGGCTGGTTATTGGAAGGATGATGTAACTATCGATAAAAACACGCAAGGTGGTGGTAAACTTGGTAGTGCTGATCACTATTTCGGTTTGACTCTTGGCAACGAAAAGACGTTCAAAGCAGGTGACCTGGTTGTTATCAAAGCTTCGAATATCTCTTCCACGGTTGAGTTGTTTGATAAGAAGACCTTCTCAACAGACCAGGCTGACTCGTTGACTTATCTGAATAAGGGTAACTTTGACAGCCACTCTAAGATGTACACCTTCACCTTGACGGCTGATGCTGACAAGTTGTATCTCTATCGTACCAAGACGGCTAATAGCCAAATGAATCCGACGGTAGATTATATCGCTGTATATCGCCAGATGGCTCCGTTCATTGAGAGCTTTGAGATTGCAGGTGTTGAGGACTTTGTTATTGACCAAGATCTCAAGACCATTACTGCTTCGGTGGCTAATACGTTTGACGTAACGGCTCTGACTCCGACGGTTAAGTACTGGGCAAACGGAACAGCAAAAATTAGTCCGACTGTTGGTGAGGCCGACTTTACGGATCCTGTATCCTATACAGTATCTAGCGGTTATGCAGAGGATGCAACAGGCGACTATGCTCCTGTGACTTACACGGTAACGATTACTAAGGTTGTTCCGGCTGAAACTCCTGATATCACTACCAATCCTGCAGGTGCTAACTACTATGAGGGCGCAACTATCACTGCTTTGAATGTTGAGGCTTCGGTAACTGATGGCGGTACATTGAGTTATCAATGGCAAGAGCAAGAGGGGGAGAATTGGAATGATATCACCAATGCTACTAGTGATTCTTATACCCCGACTGTAAGTGCTATTGGTACATACAAGTATCGCGTTGTTGTAACGAACACGCTCACTGGTCATCCGGCAGCTCAGGCTACTTCGGCAGTTGCAACTATCGTTATTGCAGAGGATCCGAGTTGCAAGGCTATCGGTTATAATACTACGACCAATTTGGCTACGACTACAGAAGTTGTTATTGATGCTACTACCGGTTTGAAGCATAAATCGTCGAAGTCAAGCACTACGACCAGTACTATTAATCGTTCTATCTCGGAAACAACTGTAACAGCTATTAAGCTGGACGGTAGTTCAGAGTATTATGACATTTATACGACAGAGAAGAATATCGGTTCTATCGCTATCTCAATGACTTCCGGCGGTAGTGATCAAATAAAGTATGCAGTAGTCTTCTGTACTTCTGCTGCCTTTGATGCTAACAATGTAAGTGGAGCAATGACTCTGACCGGTGGAAATAAGAATGAGCCGCAGGTAATCAATACGGTTGATGGAGATGACATTCCTCTTGGAACGAAGTGCGTTCGTATTATGCGTCAGTATGGAACATATGGTAGCAGTAGTAGTAATTATCTCTATTATGCTCGCGTATGTCTCATTGAGCCGGCACAGGAAGTATCTGCAACTGTTACGGCTGAGCCGGCAAGTGCAACCTATTGTCCGAGCGATGCTATAGCTCAGTTGAGTTATGCTTTGAGTATCGAGGAAGGCGCAAGTGCTGCTTACCAATGGTATAAGGGTTCTGTTGCAATTGAGAATGCAACCTCTGCAACTTATACCCCGACCGAAGCAGGTGTATACAAATGTACAGCTTCGTTGACCAAGACCGGTCGTATGCCGAAGAATTTGACATCTGCTGATGCTACTATCGTTATCAATACGGCTACGGCTATTACAACTGCTCCTGCTAACCAACGTGGTGCGAAGGATGCACAGGTAACTTTGAGCGTTGTAGCAGTTGGCGAAGGATTGAGCTATGAGTGGTTTACTTGCACGAACCAAGCAGGTGAGGGTGCAGTTGCTCTTGATCCGGCTCAGACGGGTACTTCGATCAACGTGACCATTACTGAGAATATGCATCAATGGTATAAAGTTGCTGTTCATGGTGCATGCGGCGATGAGTTTGCTACGGCTCTTGTAGAAGAATGGCACGAAGTAGCTCAAGCAGATGTAACCGAATCGCAGGAATGGGATTGGAATAAGACCTCTAATGCAGCAGCATGGAGTGGCGTGGCTAATATCCAATTGACCGGAGATGACAAGACTACTGACTTTGTGATGGCTAACACTAGCAGCACGATGCCGAATAACAACAATTTCCATTCGGATATGCTTGTTGTAAACGGTGAGTATCCTGCTCGTCCAACGCAAGATGGTGGTGTCTTCCAAGGTTATGCTGTTAAATTCCACACAACCGTTCCGGGTAAGGTAACTGTTGTATATCGTGGAACAGGTAATAGCGCTAATGTTAACTTGGTGATTAATGATCACGAGTTCGGAAATGAGCAAGATTGGCATACTAAATCGCTTGTTGTTCCGGCAGGTAATGTGGTTATTACAGAGAAAGCAGGCGGCGTACTCCGTATTCGTTCGATCGAGTTCAAAGCAGCAGCAAAACTTGATCCTGATGCTACAGAAGACGCTACTCTCGGTGGTTACGAGCGTGACGTAACGGAAGGTCAGTATGGTACTATCTGCTTGCCGAACGGCGGTGTGATGGTCGGTGCTGCAATCTTTGAGGTGGCTTACATGACCTATCAGAACAACGCTCCTTACAAGGTATTCTTCGACGAGGTACTGAGCGGCGAGATGGTAGCAGGTCGTCCGTACATCTTCATGCCGAATGAGAATGCAGAGAAGATCGCAGTATTCTATACGGATAACGCTAATGCTGACGCTGGCTACTACAGAGGATTGCATGGTACGTACAATCGCATAGAAGGCAATGACCTGTATGGCAAGTATATCTTCTACAACAACACAATCTTTATGTCGGAGAACCAGGCTAACTGGCTGAATGCGAACCGTGCGTATATCGTCTTGAGCGAAGTTCAGGATTATGAGACTCCGGCATCTGCAGGTCGTCGCCGTGTATCCATGGGCGTAAATGCTCCGGCAATCGCTACTGGCCTTGAGGATGTACAAGGTGGCAATGTACAAGCTACCAAGGTACTGATTGACGGTCAGTTGTATATCCTCCGCGGCGAAAAGATGTATGACGCCAAGGGCCAGCTGGTAAAGTAAACTAGTAAACTAGATTAACTAGATAAACTAGAATAACTAGAAATTATGATGACTCTCAACCCAAACGGCTTTCTGCGGTACCCCGGTGCATACCGTGAGCTCGACTGCTACAAGAAGAGCGTGGTGCTGTATGATATGACCTATTGGTATACCAAACGCTACTTGCAAGCATCTGACCGGACTTACGGTCAGATGCAGCAGGCAGCGCGGTCAGGCAAGCAGAATATCGTGGAGGGGCTGGAAGATTATATCACATCGCGGGATACCGGTTTGCATCTGGTAAACGTCGCCCGCGGCAGTTTACAGGAACTGCGCGAGGACTATGAGGACCAGTTACGCAGTAGCCGCCTATGCCTTTGGCAAAAGGGACATGAGCGCTATGACGGGTTGTTGCGGTTCTGCCGCAATCACAATGAACCGGAAGATTATTCGCGATATTATGAAAAGTGGTCTATTGAGGAACTATGCAATACCGCATTGACCCTGATTCATCAAGTGGACAGGGGATTACTGAAAATGCTGGCTGCCATGGAATCCGATTTTCTTGCCAACGGCGGAGTCCGTGAGCAGATGACCGCCGCTCGTAAGCAGCAGAGAGGTTATTAGAAATAGTGAAACTAGAAAAACCAGATAAATAGTAGAACTAGACCAACTAGAATTATAAAACAAACAAATATGAAAAAGAAAATGTATAAACAACCACAAATCGAGGTTACCAGAGTTGCTTCTATGAAGTTGATGGATGGTTCTGCATTAATCGGAACTGATCCGCAGCAGCAGGGAGGCATAGGAGGGAATGCTCCGAAACGCGGCGACATCATCGACTAAACATTCCAAGACGAAGCGGTGTTCCTTCTATGGGACATCCGGACAAAACACATCAAAGGCAGCCGTGGGGCTGCCTTTGATGTGTAATCGTGCATCCATGCACGATGCGGGGGGGGGGGGAGAGCTAGAGCGGGAACAGGCGAAAATGC